>DEWK01000015.1 GCA_002363615.1 Lachnospira sp. UBA3212
GGCTCTGAAGAGTTGTAATATTCAGGCTAAGTTAAATGATACTCCTTTATCTGAATCCGAGTTTGCTAAAGTAAAAAATGATTTGTCACATGCTTCATTTTATGATGCAGGGAAATGGCTTGTTGGAGAAAATGGAAAAGTATATGTTCATGTTCAAAGAGGAAACGAAACTCTTCATTTAGTAGTAATGAATAATGAGCATATTGCTGGTGGTACAAGTGTTTATGAGGTGATTAACCAGTATCAGGCATTTGCAGACGAAGAGGATGAGCATAGTCGTGATCGACGCTTTGATGTTACGTTGCTTATCAATGGTATTCCACTGATCCATATTGAATTAAAGAATAAAGATCATTCATATATGGACGGTTATCGCCAGATTAAGAAGTACATAGCTGAAGGAAAATTTCATGGCATTTTTTCTAACGTTCAGATGTTCGTTGTAAGTAATGCGGTAGATACAAAGTATTTCTCAGCGGCGAGAGATACTGAGCTTAATAAGAAGTTTTTGACCGGATGGATTGATCATGAAAATCTACCGGTATGTGATTATATTAAGTTTGCAAAGTCAGTTTTAAAGATACCTGAAGCACATGAAATGGTGACAAAATATACCGTTTTAGATAACGATAAGAAGAAGCTTCTTATCTTGAGACCTTATCAAATTCATGCAATTGAAGCTATGAGAAGTGCATCTAAAAGAGGTCAGTCTGGATTTATATGGCATACTACAGGTTCCGGAAAAACCATGACCTCATATAAAGCAACAAGGAATCTCCTTATGGATATACCATCCATAGAGAAGACAGTTTTTTTGATTGATCGTAAAGACCTTGATATGCAGACCAAAGGAGCATTTCAGTCATATGCTGATAATGACACAATAGATGTTGATGATACAGATAATGTAGGTGTTCTTATTAAGCGATTGAGCGATGATAACAGACAGATGATTGTAACGACACGACAGAAAATGCAGGTGATGATAAATCGCCGCTTGAAAGAAGGAACGAAAGAATATGACAAGATTAAATCATTAAGGGTTGCTTTTGTGGTTGATGAGTGTCATAGAGCAGTGACCCCACAGACAAAACGTGATATTGAGAGATTCTTTAATCATTCACTCTGGTTTGGTTTTACTGGTACACCTATCTTTGAAGAAAATAAGTATGAACAGAAGGGTGATTTGGCTCAGACAACAGAGGAACTATATGGACCATGCTTGCATAGCTATACGATTAAGGAAGCTATTCATGATGGTGCTGTACTTGGTTTCAATGTTGAGAATCTTGGTCCGAAAGGTTTGCCAGAAGACGAGGAAGATGCATATTATCATAGTGAGAAGCACATGAGAAATGTTCTTGATGTCATATTAAATCAGTCGCTTGCTAAGTTTGGAATGCAAAACGGTAAGGGACAGACATATGAAGCTATGCTTACGGTTGAATCAATTGCTGTAGCTCAAAAATATTATGATTTACTTCTTAATATTAAAAAAGGTGAGGATGAGCTAAAAATTAGTGAGGATGTCAAAAAAGCGCTTCCAGACTTTCCAAAGGTAGCGATTACATTCTCTGTGTCAGAAAATGAAGAGTCTTCGCAGTCAAATCAGGATGCGATGAAGCGATACTTGTCCTATTATAATCAGGTTTTTGGGACGAAGTATGAAATTGAAGGTCTTGGAGCTTATAATGGAAATCTCAACGATCGGCTTGCCAGAAAAGAAAAACGATATAGAGATCGTGAACAACAGATTGATTTGGTTATTGTGGTAGATAGACTATTAACCGGATTTGATGCACCGTGTCTTTCTACTTTGTTTATTGATCGACCACCAATGAGTCCGCAAGGATTAATTCAAGCGTTTTCCAGAACAAATCGCTTATTCGATCAAAATAAGGAGTATGGACAGATTGTTACATTCCGCTCACCAAAAGAGTACAAGGAAAAGATTAATGATGCTTTGGTTTTGTATTCTAAAGGTGGAATTGGAAATGCTATTGCAGAGGATTGGGATACTGTTTTAGATAATTTTACATTATCTTTAAAGACAATTCGTACATTTGCGCCTACGCCGGATGATGTCATGGGATTATCTAAAAAGCAGAAGAAGACATTCATAAGACTGTTTAGGGATTTGGACCATGATTTTGCACATTTGAAATCTTTTTCGACCTTTGATTCTAAGATGCTTGATGATTACCAGTTCTCGCAGGAAGACTATGACAATTATGCGGCAATCTATAAGAATGTAATGGAAGAATTGAAAGTGGATAAGACGGATGATCAGGACGATGATCCAATCTTAGATGATTATGATTTGGTTGCATATAGTAAGTTTAAGATTGACTTTGAGTATATTGTCGAATTGTTGCAGGGATTTGTAGATTTCTTGAATCAAGATGACAATGATTTTGATGAAGTTGATTTTGAACATAAAATGCTTCAAATCAAAGAAATTGTAAAGGAATATGCAGAAAACAATCCTAGACTTAGTGAACTGTTTATGCAAGTGCTTGATGAAATAGAGCGAGATAAAGCAAAGTTCATGGGACAGGATATTTCCGTTACAATTAACCAAATGCGATATGCTGCTATCGATAAGGAAATTGAGGCATTTGCGAAGCGTTGGTTCATCGATTTTGATGATGTGAAGTATGAAGCTTATAACTTCAAAGATGGTGAGCTTGCAAATGAAAATAAATTAAAAGAAAAAGCAGATTATGCTGCGTACAAGGAAGCAACACCGGATGCGATGCCTAAATTTAAATTCAACGGAGCATTGATTCGAGATTTTAAAGAGGTACTTATGCCGGAAATCCTTTTATTACTTGTATAAGATGGGAATTAGAAAAGCTTGTGGGATAATCCTACAAGCTTTTCTTTAACATCGGCATGTGTAAATAGGTTTTAAGAGTTTAGTGTAGAAAGAGAACGCATAATAATATCTATATCTTTGCTCTCTAATTCTTGAATAATATGCAGGTATGTCTTTTGTGTGGTTGTGATATTTGAGTGCCCCAATCTTCTTGCAACGCTGGCAATAGATACTCCGGCAAATAGCAACAGAGATGCATGCGTATGGCGGAGACCATGGATTGAGATGATTGGGATAGCAACATTTTTACAATGTCTGGCAAGAATATCATTAATTGTGGAATTGTAAATGTTGCCATGTACGAAAATAGGCTGTTCTTCAGGAAGATTCTTAAGCAGTTCCGCAAATTGGATGACTGTCTGCCAGTCTAACGGAATTTTCCTAATAGAAGACTGATTTTTTGTAGGTAAAAATCCTCCATTTCCTTTGTAATCCCATGTCTTCGAAACAGAGACCACCTGATGTGATAAGTCAAAATCTTTTGGTGTCAATCCGAGTGCTTCTGAGAAACGCATTCCCGTTTTGGCAATTAGTAATATAAGCCAATCAGCATTGATTTCTGGTGTAAGTGATAGGTCATCAAGTAATTTGTGTAACTCGTATTGATTAAGGTACTTGGTCTTTTTATCGCGAGGTTGCTTTCCTTTTATAATTGCCTTTCTCGTTGGATCACGGGAAATTAAACCTTCATCTACTGCATCAAGAATTGCACATTTTAGGTGATGATGAAAGTCCATTGTAGTCTGGCGTTCATGCTCACGAGCGTAATCATTAAGTAGCTTTTGATAAGTGATTCTGTCAAGATCTTTAATGGCTAGTTCAGGAATTAACTTTATAAGCCAACGATGGGCCATATAGTATTTGTTCATTGTTACAGGTCTAATGGCACCCTCTTTATAGACAGATATCCACTGTTTGTAATAGTCGCAAAATAATAATGTTTTGCTATCAACTGTCGCTGTATTCATATGTAAGCCCTCCTTTTCATTTGCTTTTACACACGCCGATGAAGGGTGATAAGGTTATCGAGATTGGAAAAATACCCGGCAATTTTGTCCTGCTCTTCTTTGCTTGGAGCATATAGTTGGAATTCACATAAATTCTTATAATATAATCTCGTTCTTGTTCCTCCAAGTTTTCTCTGTGTACAAAATCTCGTAAACTCTGGACTTGAATTTAAGTATTGTATTAAAAATGATAAGTTATTATTCTCGCTCGCATCGAAAACAGGATATTCCCTACTCACTAAGCCTTTTTCAACAATTTCATTTATATTGAAATGGAATATATTATCATCACTCATATGACGGTAAGTGCATTTTCCGTAGGGAACTACGCTAAATAACGTTTCTTGATTATCGGTAGAAGTTTTATCACGGAAATCATTTTGAAACATTAATCCACTTCTCGAAGATGTAAGTAATGGATAACCTGACTGAAGATTTTCGTATTCAGACAGTTCTACTGTCATATCTCCGCACTTACGCTGTTCCCAAGAAAAAATAATTTCGTATTATTTATATAGGGAGGTTACTGACGGAGGTGGAAATCTATGATACAATACAAATTAATAATTTTTCTAGGGGATTGCATATGTTAAGTAGTAAAACAGGTACAAAACTTGATACATTTGTTTCTGACTATGTTGTATTTGACTTAGAGACTACCGGCATTTCTCCACACTCTGATAAGGTGGTGGAAATATCTGCAGTTAAGGTAAAGGGTGGAGAAGTAGTAGATGAATTCTCATCTCTTGTAAATCCTGAATGTCATATATCCGAAGGAGCCAGTGCTGTTAATGGAATATATGATTACATGGTAGCGGATGAGCCTACATTTGAAGAGGTACTACCTAAGTTTATTGATTTTATAGAAGATCTACCACTTATGGGACATAACATACAGGCATTCGATCTGACATTTATTTATAGAGATTGTAAAGAGATTTTTGGAGCTGTGCCGGATAATGATTACATTGATACAGTTCTGATAGCCAGGAAATGTATGCCAGAGATGGCTCATAGAAGACTGACAGACCTTGCAACGCATTTTGGTATCTCCATAGATGGAGCACATAGAGCTCTGAAGGATTCAAGAATGACGCAGCAGGTGTATGAGCATCTGAAGGATGAAATGGAGTTGTTCGAGTCGGGACAGAAAATCATTCCTATATGTAGCAGATGCGGCAAGCAGATGAAACTTCGAAATGGAAAGTTCGGAGAGTTCTGGGGGTGCTCTGGGTATCCGGAATGTAATTATACGACGAATATATAGAGATAAACTTTTGGACGAAAGTCCAAAGGTTATATCGGAGGAGAAGAATAATGAAGAAGAAAGTTTTGAAAGTCTGTATCGTAATATTCGTCATATTAGCCGTTATAGGTTTGTTCTGTTATCATGGTCTGCGTCAGTATTTCGATAACAATACATGGGCAACCGTAACTGTTAACAGTACAAGTGACGGGGAGACGGCAGATGCATATTATTATGATCAGGAGTGCCTGAAGGGAGATCGGATATCCATATCAACCTTAACACTTGAGGTTACGAATGTAGAGCATGACGGAACATTATCATTTACCGTCAAGAGCGGAGAGCTTAAGGATGAATCAGGTAATAAGGTACAGAAGGATGTGCTGGAGAAAGGCGTTCTGAAAAGTTATAAATCCGGCAGTGACAGGTTCACCCTCTGTGTAACATCAAACCGATACCGATAATGTAGAAAACAAAAAAAACTGCAATGCGAGAAGTCCTTTTTATAGACCAGTTCAAGGTTTAAGATATAGTCAAATAAACTTGTTGGGTTGTAAATAGAAGGAGGAATTTAAGATGGAAGAAGAACAAGTAAAAGCAGAAGCAGAAGAACAGGCAAAAACAGAGGAAGTGAAAAAGGTCATCGAACCGGTGGAACCGGAGTTTTATGGAAGGCCTGCGTTTGAAAAGCGAGCGGCGCCTAATGCGGCTAAGCAGAATTACACTTCCTATACGGGAGCCCAGGGATTTATTAACCGAGATGAAGGTAATGCATATTCCTTGAAGAACGGTTGGGTCCAGAATATCTTATCGGGAGAGGGCTTTGTTAAGGAAGATGCGGTATTAACCAATCGAAGGATTTATTATTCCGCAAAACAGGGAATCCTGATGATCAAAAAGCGGGAAGAAATCGTTGATCTGAAGGATATTACCGGTACCAAAATTTTTAATTATAAGCCTTACGGACTTTTACTAAGTGGAGGAATCTTCCTGCTATTAGGATTGATTCTGTTAGGAAGTTCTAAGGATCTTGCACTTTTTATGGTTCTTATGGGAGTAGCTGAGTTCATTGTATTTGCCATTCGTATGAAGTCAGTTCTGACCATTGAGTATGCTGGAGGCAAGATTGAATTAAGTTTAAAAAAGTATGGTTTGAAAAATATTCGAGATTTTCAAAGACAGATTTATGAAGGAAAAGCTCGTCAAAGAGAATATGTGAAGTCTAGAATAGGAGGAATTTTATGAGTAAATATCAGTCAACAACCGGAGCGATTGGCTTTATAAGCGGAACAGAGAAAGACGCACTTTCTTTAAAGAATGGAATGGTGCAAAATATATTATCTGGGGATGGACTTGCCAGAGAAGATGCAGTACTTACCAATGAACGATTATATTATTGTATAAAAAGTGGAGTCTTGGATGTGCATTATCAGGAAGATATTATTGATTTAGAGGATATTACTGCCTGTAAAATCACGGATCTAAAACCATATGGATTATTGGTTGGAGCGGTTCTTTTAATGCTAGCTAGTTATTTTTGGTCTAATTCCAGTCTCAATGAAAACCCTGGTCAGGGAATCTTTCTTGCTGGACTGGTGCTTGGCGTTTGTATGATTGCAGGATTCTTTATTTTGAAAAAATCATTTTTAGAGATTCAATATGCGGGAGGTAGGATTCGTTTTAGTGTGAAGAAGTATAAGATGAAGGATGTAAGAGAATTTCAAAGAAGAATTTATCTGAACAAGGATCGGTTAGAGGATCAGTTGCATTAAGAATGACCGGATTGCTTTCTTTTTAAACTTGTATTATAATTGATGTCGGTTATGGAAAGATGTTATCCATTGTACGGACTTGTGCATAATTGCGAGACATGCGAAAAGTCTTTGGCAGATTTATAAAGTTTCTTATGTTAAAGTATTAGTAAGAAACCAAGGGGCTTAGGTGAAAGAAGGATTAAAAAGGAGGATTCATATGGCTTATCCACCTACCGAAAAGGCGAAAGAAGTAATGTATGCTGCTTTGGACGCATTTGGACAAACCTACGAATGGAGAAAAGCGGGTTATATGCTTTTAGATGGAAAGTTATTGGACTTTAGTCAAGACCAGTATAGTCGTGTCTTAGAGCACCAGGTCATTTATGATATTATTGGGGATGAACTTCCCAAAGATTATACCCCCAAGGATATTTTGATGAGTTTTCTAAATTATGGAAACATTCGGATTATTAATGACGGAATTGATCTTTCCTGCCGACCAACCTATGATCAGCGAGATCTTTTAAAGTACTATCTTCAGGGAGTGACAGAATTTTATGTAGATATTAGTAGTCATGATGGACAGATTGTGAAATCCTTTGTTTATCAATATCCAAGGATAGCTGAGGTTTTAGCAGATATTGATGGCTACTTTGATAGTGTTGGAGAATAAAAATTGCCCTTCAACTCTTTCCGTGAATATAAGGGGCTGGGACTGTTTGTAGATCAGACAGTCCCTTCTTCTTTGGATACAAGGAGATTATTATGAAACAGTTAGCAGTTTATTTTCCCGGAATCGGCTATCACGTAGATAAGCCCCTGCTTTACTATGCGAAACAGGTGGCCAATGAGGCTGGATACCTTGATACCATACAGGTAAGTTATAAGTTTGCAGGTGGAAATATCCGGGGAGATAAAGAGAAGATGAGAGAAACCTTTCTGGATCTTTACAGGCAAGCGGAAGCGTGTTTGGCAAAGGTGGAATGGGAAAAATACCGGGAAATTTTGTTTATTTCAAAGAGTATCGGTACGGTTATTTCGGCGGCTTATGCAAAGAAACACCAGATTTCCTGCCGACAGATTTTATATACCCCATTAGAGGAAACCTATGAATTTCAGCCGAAGGAGGCCATTGCCTTTTTAGGAGATCAGGATCCCTGGAGCCGGGTGGAGGAGGTCTTTCGAATCAGTAAAGAACAGGAAGTGCCGATTTACCGATATGAAGGAGCCAATCATTCCTTGGAAGTGGAGGATTCTTTAAAAAATCTTGAAATCCTAAAAGACGTGATGGAAAAAACAGCAAGCTATCTAGGCTAGGAGGGGAGAAGTGTGGATGAAAATAGCAACGACGATTTGTCGCTGCTATTTTTGCATGTACAATCTTACTATTTTTTAAAGGTCACCTGAAAGCAGGTGATTCCATTCTTGCATATAACCTGAATACTTCCCTTATGGTTATTAACGATGGACTTGGCAATGGAAAGGCCCAGTCCATAGTGGTTGCCTCCGGTTCGGGATTCATCTATGCGGTAGAAACGTTCGAAGATTTTTTCTCGGTCCTCTTCCGGAATTTCCTTTCCGGGATTAGAAACAGAAATGGTAATGGTATTCTTTTCAGAGGCTAAGACTACCTGAATCTTACCGTTCTTGCTGGCGTGATTAAGAGCGTTATCTAGCAAAATCGAAATAAGCTTTTCTAACTGATCAGGGTAACCTTTCATATGAATGGTATCCTGAATTTGATATTCTAATTCATATCCCTCTTCATAGGCCTTGGCTTCAAAAGGAAGAATCGAGGCTAAGGCGGTTTGACTTAGGTCCACTTCCTGCAAAGGGATTTTTGCCTGATCGAGCTTTGCTAAATCTAAAAGTTCCTTCACAATCACAGACATACGATTATTTTCATAGACAATATTAGAAAGCCAGCTATTTTCTCCTACTTCTCTTTGCAAGAGTGCCGCATTGGCATCAATGGTGGAAATAGGGGTCTTTAATTCATGACCTGCATTGGAAATAAATTGTTGTTGTTTTTCATAACCACTTTTTAAGGGAACAACCACCCAAGAGGCAAGCAGGGCGGAAAGAACAAACATAACCACCACGGAGATTCCGCCAAAGAACAGCATATAGGTCAAAAGGGTATCGATGGCAGATTCAATCACGGTAACATCCATCATGGTTACCATGGTATAGTCCTCTCCCTTACTAATCAGATAAACCATATTCCCAGACTTTCCATACTCCTTTTTTCCCAAAAGTTTTTTGGCAAAGGCTTGAAGCTCTTCGTCGGAAAAGTCAGAATTTTTCTGGTTGGAGAATTCTTTCACCTCTCCGGATTCATCAAAAATAACGGCCAAAAAAGTAGAAAGCTCATAACGATGAGTCAGGTTATCTTTAAAGTCATCGATGCTCTTCTTTTTCAAAGGCTTTTTCCCATCACTGGATGCATCCTCTGAAATATCAGGAAGGTCAGGGGATGGACCTGTGCGAGGAAGACCATGGGTGCTGTAGGTATCTGCATAGATTTGCATCATTTCCTTATTCTCTTTTTGGATTTTAGTCTCGGTGGAGGTATAGATGATAATTAGGGTAGCCACCCAAATCACCAAAAAAACCGACATGATTACCACTCGAACCCTTCGTTTTGTCTTTTTAAACATCTTACCCTCTCAATTCGTATCCCATGCCGCGAACCGCCTTGATCTCGGCCTTGGCTCCAATAAATTTCAATTTCTTTCTGGTAAATGATATGTAGACTTCTACATTATTATACTCGGCTTCGCTATCATATCCCCAGATTTTCAGGGCTAACTGGTCTCTGCTTACAATCTGTTTCGGATTGGCAATAAAATATTCTAAGATATGAAATTCTTTTTCAGACAAGCGAACCTCCTTGCCACTGCTAGAGCAAATTAAGGTATTGGTATTTTTAGATAAGGAAATATCAAAGGCCTTTAAACTCCCATCTGCCGAAGGCAAGGATCGTCTGCAAAGGGCTCGAATACGTGCCAAAAGTTCTTCCACTTGAAATGGTTTGGTCAGGTAATCATCGGCTCCCGAATCCAAACCATAGACTTTATCAGCAACCGCAGATTTTGCAGTAAGCATTAAAACAGGAGTTTTTATCTGGTGATGACGTCCGGCAGAAACAATTTCAAAACCGGACCTGCCTGGAAGCATAACATCCAGGATTGCTCCATCATAGACGCCACTTAAAAAAGCTTCCAGCCCTTCTTCTCCGTTATAAAAGGTATCTACGTCATATCCTTCCTGGCGAAGTAGCTCTGTTTCTGCATCTGCCATTCTTTTTTCGTCTTCCACAAGTAAAAGCTTCATAAACACCGCCTCCTTATCTTCATTTTAATCAACTCCAGGGAAATTGTAAAATAAGAAGATTGAAGGAAGATTGAAAGAAGATTGAAAAAATCTTCAATAAAACTTCAATCTTTCTTTGTTATAGTCTTGTCATGATCAAAAAAGGAGGTAGTTGACGTGAGAAGAAAATTTTTGGCAATTTTTCTGGCATCTTCGATGATTGTCACTTGTGTTGCAGGATGTTCTTCCTCCAGTAAGAAGAATTCTTCCGGTAAAAAAACAGAGTCTTCAAATACAAGTGCTGAGAAAACAGAAGATCAGTTAGCAATTGAAAAAGCCTTAAACTTGGCGAATAACGAAGATCAAGAATGGACATATTCATCTGATGCAGATGCATGGGTGCTTTCCATTGTATGTGCGGTCACAAATCCTGAGATAGAAGATCAACAAGGGCTTTCTGTATGTGTTCCTGGTGCCTATGTAAAGGGAATCGACACCAGTGGGGATGGAGAAGCCGATGTAAGAGCAGGTGATGCCGGTGACGGAGTAAAAGGTTCCTTGGTAATCGATTATGATGCCAAGGTTACAAGTTCCAATGGGCAGGTATATACCGCTGCTACCGCACCTGTGGTTGTAAATACCGGTGCAGCAGGTTATTCTTCTTCCACCAATACCCTTGCAGCAACTACCTATGCTTCCGAGGGATATATTAATATGTCCTGTGGAAATCGAGGAAAGCAGGACAGCATTACCGATGAAGAGGGGAACACCACCTACACAGGTGATGCACCAAGTTGCTTAGTAGATCAGAAGAACGCTGTTCGTTATGTAAAATACAATATTCTTTTAGGAAATCTCCCGGGTTCGGTGGATTACTTTGTATCCACCGGAGGTTCCGGAGGTGGAGCACATGCAACCATGATTGCAGCCACCTCAAACAACCCGGACTTCTATGATTATGAAATTGAAGCCGGAGCGGTGGGAGTATACAAGTTATCGGACGGATCTTATTCCACCACAGTCACCATTGATGACAAGGATTATGAGATTTCCGACGGAATGTGGGGCTGTATCGCTTATTCAGCAATTACATCCCTTGCAGAAGCAGATATGACCATGGCATTTGAATACTATATGGACACCACCTATGACTTTGGAACAGACTTCCAGACCCAGATGGCTCAGTATTTATCGGCAGAATACATGGAATATATCAACAATCAAAAATTAAGCGTGAAAGAGTCACAAGTTGGCTTTGACTTAAATGAAGATGGAGACATGGAAGATACCATTGACTTAACCATCGAATATGATACCGAAAAATATTCTGACACCAATGGATATGGAGGAACTTATCTGACTCTTTATCTTGCAGAATTCCAGTCAAACCTTCAAAACTATTTAGACAACTTAGACTATGCAGAAGGTTGGACATGGTTCGATTCAGAAGGACATGCTCTTTCAGATGAAGAAGTAGCTGCCATGACGTTAGAAGATAAGGCGAATGCCTTCTTAGAGGGTAGATACACCAAATCATCTTCCGGCGGAATGGAAGGCGGCCCAGGAGGTGACATGGGCGGAGCACCGGGTGGAGATACTTCCGGTGAAGCCCCAAGCGGTGACTTTGCAGGAGGAGGCCCAGGAGGTGACTTCTCAGGGGAAGCTCCAAACGGTGATTTCTCAGGAGGAGGCCCGGGCGGTGACTTCTCAGGAGATTCCACAGATAAGACTGCAATCGAAAACAGCGATGTAGCTGCAAACTCTACGGGAGATGCCATGGATGTGGGAACTCCGGATGCAGGTACAACTCAGGCAGCTGGTTCTAAGACGGATTCCTCTAATTATTCTTCATTTGAAGAAATGCTTGAGGCTTATCAGACGGACATTGCCGAACTAGAGGCAGGAGATCAATATGGTAACAACATCGTAGAACTCTACGATCCTTTGAATTATATTGGAGCTGAGGATACGAATGATTCTACCTGGGTTCGTATCCTTATGGGAGCATCCGAAGGCGACATGTCTATGTTTTCTTCCTTAAATCTTCAGATTGCTATGCTGAATGCTGGTGTAGACTGCGAGATTGAATGGCAGTGGGATGGTGGACACGTTCCATCTGAAATTCTTGGCGATTCCCTTTCTCTATACTTAGATGAAATGTATGGAGAGTATGTGGAGGGAGCGGTTTTAGTTACAAAGCCGGAAGCAGAAGCTCAAACTACAAACGGTGATTCTACAGAAGCAAGTGGAACAGACCTTACTTCTTGGGTAGATTATACGGATGGCAGCGTAAGCTTCTGTCTTGCGGATGCAGTTGCCTATCGAACCAAGGGTGCCAGCAAGGCCATTCCTGGATTTGATGTTATTGACTATGGACAAGAAGATTATGTTTTTGGCGATAGTGACCAGGATGCAAGACACTGGGATAAATATGTATTAAAGGTTCTTGAGGAAAATCAAGAAAGCCTGTCCCAGGTATTTAGTGGAGCAAGTGATAGCTCCGATCAATAATTTGCTTATTAGACTTGCACACGAGTCTTTTAAGACATGGATTCCCATCAGCGCAAGCTGATCTCTCCAACATGAATCCATGGATATCCCGGCGGAGTATATTCCCAGTTACACTCCGCCCGGCTCGTCCAAAATGGACCCCTTTTACTGGGAAACAAATGATAACCCAACCCAAAGCGATAGCTCATTCGGTAAAACCGAATGGGTTATTTGCTTTTCAGGGGGGCTGCTAGCAATTAAGGTTGTAAAAAGAAAAAAAATCGAGTATAGTGAAAAAAGTTTTGAATACTTTTTATGGGAGAATTGAGATGAATCTATTATTGGTAGAGGACGATTTGGGAATTATAACTTCATTGACGGAATACCTAAAAATCGAGGGGTTTGAGGTGGACCACACCCCAGGTCAGCGGGAGACGCTAGAGAAATTAAAGGGAAGTCAGTACGACCTGATCCTACTTGATATTTCCTTGGAAAATGGGAATGGCTTTGAGATTTGCAAGTACGTAAAGAAAAACTATGACATGCCAGTAATCTTTTTGACGGCCTCAGGGGACGAGGGAAGTGTGGTTACCGGTCTTGATATAGGGGCGGATGACTATGTGGCAAAACCATTTCGGCCAAGAGAGCTGATGTCTCGCATTAAGAATGCCATGAGAAAATACGAGTCCTCAGGAAATCAGGTAAGATTGGGCAATGTGTTTGTGGATACGGATCGTGGCCTTGTTAGTAAAAATGGTCTGGAGATCAGTCTGTCTGCCTTGGAGTACAAGCTTCTTCAGATCTTTATTGTCAATCGGGGACGACTCTTATCTAGAAACAAACTCTTAGAGGACATCTGGGATATTGCCGGAGATTATGTAAATGACAATACTCTGACGGTGTATATCAAACGGTTACGAGAAAAAATCGAAGATGATCCGGGACATCCAAAGATCATAAAAACCGTTCGAGGACTGGGATATCGGGTGGACTAGTATGGGAATATTTAAAAATTCAGAGATTCGAAAACAGGCATGGATCTACTTTGGAATCATAGCCTTCTTTTCCATGGTTACGGGAATTTGGAAGGGAAAAGGGGCTGGAATACTGGTAGCTCTTTGCGGAGCCTGCTTATGTTTGGTGTGGAGATATTTTATGAAACTACACTATCAGGAAATAGCAGTCCTAAGTGAGCAAATCGATCAGATACTCCATGGAAGCGAGGCCTTGAGTATTAGCATTTGCCAGGAGGGAGAATTGTCGATCTTGCAAAGTGAGATTCAAAAAATGATGGTTCGCCTGATGGAGCAGGCGGATTCCTTAGAAAAGGACAAGGTCAAGATGGCAGATGCCATTGCAGATATTTCGCATCAGCTTCGGACCCCTTTAACCGCCATGAATCTAAATATCAGTTTATTAAGTCGGGAAGACTTAAGTGAAGAAAGAAGGATCAAACTGATTCGAGACATAAAAAATTCCTTGGCAAGAATTGATTGGCTAATCGAGGCACTTTTAAAAGTGTCAAAAATTGATGCGGGAACGGTGCAATTCAGGAAGGACACACTCTTAGTAAGGGATTTGGTAGAAAAATCCGTGGAGCCTTTCCTGGTTCGCATGGAGCTTAGGGAGATCGACTTTGAAACAGAGATTGACAAAGAGACCGTTCAGGGAGATATGGCTTGGAATGTAGAAGCCCTTGGAAACCTGGTGAAAAACTGCATGGAGCATACCCCAAGCGGGGGAAAAATTCAGATTCAGGCAAGAGAGACTCTTGTATTTACAGAGATAGTGGTAAGGGATACGGGAGAAGGCTTTGTGAAGGAAGACATTCCCTATCTCTTCGAACGATTCTATAAGGGGAAAAATGCCTCTCCCGGGAGCGTGGGAATTGGCTTGGCCCTTGCAAGAAGCGTAATTGCAGCACAAAACGGAACCATTATCGCGGAAAATGCCCCGGAGGGTGGCGCCCGCTTTGTGATTCGTTTTTATAAGGGCATTCTATAAAGAAAGTAGGGATTCTTACTGTCACGGGAGTGTCACTTTTCTTTGCTATGATAGGTTCTAAGAAAAGGAGCAGAAGATGGAAATCTTAAGGGTAGAGCATTTGAAAAAAGTCTATGGTTTCGGATATGGAAAAGTAGTGGCTTTAGATGATGTATCATTTTCAGTGGAAAAAGGAGAATTTCTTGCAATCATTGGGCCTTCCGGTTCCGGAAAATCCACCCTGCTACATATGTTGGGAGGCGTGGATCGGCCAAGTTCCGGAAAGGTCTGGGTGAATGGTCAAGACATCTATGCCCAAAAGGAAGAACAGTTGGCAATCTTTCGTCGCCGTCAGGTAGGCTTGATTTATCAGTTTTATAATCTGATTCCGGTCCTTAGCGTGACAGAAAACATGACCCTGCCGGTTTTAATGGACGGAAGACGGGTGAATGAAAAAAGACTAGAAGAACTTTTAAAGGTGCTTGGCATCGAGGACCGACGTTACAGTTTGCCAAACCAGCTATCGGGAGGCCAGCAGCAGCGAGTATCCATTGGACGTGCCCTTATGAATGCACCGGCGGTCGTCTTGGCAGACGAACCTACCGGAAATCTGGATTCTAAGAATGGGCAGGAAATCCTAAACCTCCTTCGGGTGTCCAATGAAAAATATGGACAGACCCTGGTGATGATCACCCATGATGAGTCCATTGCCCTTCAAGCAGACCGGGTGATTTCCATAGAAGATGGAAGAATCCTTCGGGATGAACGGATTCGAAAGCGATAGGAGAAAGCCATGTATGTTTTTCAAAAATATACCAACCAGACCTTAAAGAAAAATAAAATACGAACTCTGGTAACCCTCCTGGGAATCACCGTTTCTATGATCTTATTTACCATGGTAACGGAAGGCGTCTGCACGGGTTTTGGCTTTCTTCAAAAGATTACTTCCTTAGAGGATGGCAGCTATCATGGCCAGCAGAAGGTTTCCAACATGGACAGGGATAATATTCATTTTCTTGATCAAGAAAATGAAATTGCCGATTACACGTACTGGGAAAATGTAGGTTGGACGGATTTCACCGTGATAGACCCTTATGCCCACAAGGACTCCATCCAGATTACAGCCATTCAGGATAATATTACAGACTACCTGACCATTGAACTGTTAGAGGGGAGATTTCCGGAAAATGACCGAGAACTGCTAATCCCTAAGGGACTGATAAAAAATGGATTTCCCTATCAGGTGGGGGACCAGGTTAGTTTAGATTTAACCAGTAAAAATAATAAGAACCAGTCTGGCGTATCCACCACCTACAAGATTGTGGGTGTTTACAAACAACTGGATTCAGAACTGGAATCAAGCAAGGTAAGCTTTTATACGGCATTTACCAAGGGAAAAGGGAATGGAGATTTCACTTTTTTCTATCATGTAAAGCACCCTTGGCTTTTTGCCCTCAGGGGAGGATTTAAAAATAATACCGGCTACTGGCGGGTACACGAAAAGCTGATGCGCTACTACGGGTACTCAGAAAATAAAACTCAGTTTGCGTCTTTTTTGGGAATTATTCTTATTTTCCTTTTGCTGGTGCTACTTGCCTCCGTGTTTTTGATTTATCATTCTTTTTCTAGCTCGGTGGCAGAGCGGACCAAGCAGTTTGGAATCTTAAAATCCATTGGGGCAACCAAACGGCAGCTAAAGCAAACCATTATCTACGAAGGCCTGAGCCTTGGAATCGTGGGCATTAGTTTGGGCTTGCTTTTAGGTACGGCCTTTATGAAGATAGTCTTATTCCTCCTTAAAGACCGAATCAAGCAGTTGTTGGGATCTGGCATAAAACTTGAGATTTCCGTGACTTTGCAGGCCCTTTTGGTGGCGGTGGGAATCAGTTTAGCAACCATCCTTGTTTCCTGCTACATTCCGGCCGTTCGGGCCATGAACCTAAATCCCATTGAAGCCATTCGGCAAAAGACAGATGTTGTCCTGTCATACAAGGAGATAAAGCCCGGCAAACTTTCAAAGAAAATCTTTGCTTTTGAGGCGGACCTGGCAAGAAAAGATTACGCGCGAAACAAGAAGCAACATCGAGGCCCGGTACTTGCAGTGTTTGCCGGAGTTGTTATCTTTATTTGTTCCATGGTGTTACAGTCTTACCTTGAAAAACTGGTAAAGGTGGCTGTGTCTACGGAAGAAACCGCAGACATTCTTTACAAAACCAAAAACCGGGTGGATGACGGGTTAGAAACCTTAGACCGGTTAAAACAGGCGGAGGGCGTTACGGATGCCTGTGCCTACAGTTTGGGGAAAATGACATTTGAACTTTCCGCCGAAAACATCACAGACAAGTATGATTACTATGTGGCGCAAACAGAAATCTGGGCCAGCAGCGTCAGCCTCTCGGCAGAAGTGGTTTTTCTGGACGACGAATCCTATAAAAAATTAGTAGAAAAAAATAACCTGGATAAATCCTATTACCAAAGGGATGAAAACTACGTTGGTCTTATGTACAATTACTTAACCATTCATTCAGACAATTCATCCCTCTCAAGAAGGATGACCATTAAGTGCGTGACCTCAAGATCCTTTCCTTTGCAATTAAAGTATGATACCTACCAAAGTGACAGGGATCGATACGGCCACCTAAACGTGGTGGCAGAAATAAAAAAACTGCCTCTCTCCTTTCAATCAAAGGATGTAGCAGTTTTCTATCCTTGCTCCGCCATAGATGAAATTCTAGTTTCCAAGCAAATTAAAAAGCAGTATCCGAAAAAAACGGTATTTGCCTTCCTAAGTGAGGATCACAATAAAACCTATCAGGCGATGCAAACCATCCTGGCCTCCGATCCAAGTCTTAAGGAATCCCTGCTGGACAATGCCACGAAAAAGGAAAATGCCGTGGCAGCTGAAATCGTGGTAAAGACCTTAAGCCGTGGCTTTGCGGTTCTTATGGCGTTCATCATTTTGGTAAATGTTGCATATTCCATAGCCGTATCCATAAAGCTTCGGCGTAAAACCTACGCCATGTTACAATCTGTGGGATTTTCCAATCGATCGATTCGGAAAATGATTCTTTATGAAAGCCTGGTATACAGCAATGTGGGATTTAAGTGGGGATTTCCTGTGGCATGCATCTTAAGCTATGTTATTTATCGCTTAAGCAATTATATGGAAAACTTCAGGTTTTACATTCCGGTCACCGGAATCTTAATCGCAGTCTTTGGAATTCTTTTTGTTTCCTTATTAACTGCCTTCCTTTCCGGTCGTCAGATTCGCAGCGATTCTCTCCCTGACCTCTTAAAAAATGAAAATATCTAACTGTTTTTTTCACCCAGGCTTTTAGTTCCAAAAGTATTGGAATTAAGGTCCCTTCCTTTCCGAAAATGGAAAGGAAGGGCTTTTTTTGTTTGGTGAGTGAAAAAATAATGTGAAAAATCGAATAAATTTATTGACTTTTGGGGTGATTTCAATATAATAATATTGATTCGTAACAACTAATATAAGTTAGTGAAAGGAAACACAATGGATCTGAATGAAGCAATTCTTGGACAAGAATATATTATAAAAGCCGTTGATACCGGGGGAGATGAAGAAATGGAGGGATTTCTCTTTTCCTTGGGTTGTTATAGTGGGGAGCCAATTACCGTAGTGGATAAGAAAAAAAATCTGGTAGTGTCAATTAAGGATGCCAGATATAGCATTGATCCTGAGCTTGCAGCATCAATTATGATATGAAAAATTCTGGAAAGGGAATGAGCATATAAAAGAGAAAAGGATAAGGAGGAATTGGTATGCGTATCGCGTTAACGGGAAATCCAAATAGCGGTAAGACAACTATGTATAATGCATTAACCGGCCGCAACGAAAAAATTGGTAACTGGGCTGGTGTAACAGTTGACAAGAAGGAAAGTGTAATTAAAAAGAATTACAATGAATCAGGAAAGGAACTGATTGCAGTTGACCTTCCTGGTGCGTATTCTATGTCACCATTTACATCAGAAGAAAGTATTACAAGTGGATATGTAAAGAATGAGCATCCGGATGCAATCATTAATATTGTGGATGCAACAAACTTAAGCAGAAGTTTATTCTTTACAACACAGTTGATGGAATTGGGAATTCCGGTTGTAGTTGCACTGAATAAGAGTGACATCAACGACAAGAAGGGAAATACCATCGACGAAAAGAAGTTGTCAGAGAAACTTGGGTGCCCTGTAATCAAGACTGTATCAACCTCAGAGTCAGGATTGAAGGAAGTGGTTAAGGCGGCAGCTGAACTGGAAGGTAAGGGTCAGAAGGCACCTTATGATGAAGGCGAAATTGACTTGTTAGATAAGGAAGCAGTAGTAGCTTCCGATCGTAAGCGTTTTGATTTTGTGAATCGTATTGTTAAGGAAGTAGAAAACCGTAAGGTACTTACAAAAGAAAAGAACTTCGGAGATAAGATTGATAAGGTAGTAACAAATCCGATTGCCGGTATTCTTATTTTTGCAGGAATCATGTGGTTAGTATTTTACATCTCACAGACCACACTGGGAACCTATCTTGCTGATTATTTGGTAGGATGGATTGAGACCTTCCAGGGATGGGTTGGAGATAAGATGGCAGATGCAAACCCATTGCTTAGCGCACTTTTGGTAGATGGTATCATTGGTGGTGTAGGTGCCGTAGTTGGATTCTTACCACTTGTTATGGTCATGTACTTCTTAATTGCACTCCTGGAAGACTGCGGTTATATGTCAAGAGCGACCGTAGTACTTGATCCAATCTTTAAGAGAGTTGGACTTTCAGGAAAGTCAGTGATCCCGATGATCATTGGTACCGGTTGTGGAATCCCTGCAATCATGGCATGTCGTACCATTCGTAACGAAAGAGAAAGACGTTCTACAGCCATGCTTGCAACCTTTATGCCATGTGGAGCGAAGCTTCCGGTAATCGCATTATTTGCGGGAGCATTTTTCCCGGAGTCAAAGTGGATCACATTCGTATGTTATGTAGTAGGTGTTGTACTTGTGCTTTTAGGGGCATTATTAATCAAGGCAATCACCGGTATGAAGTATAGAAAGTCATTCTTCATCATCGAGCTTCCGGAGTATAAGCTTCCAAGCCTTTGGTATGCAACCAAGTCAATGCTTGAAAGAGGAAAGGCTTACATCATTAAGGCCGGTACCATTATTCTTGTATGTAATACTGTGGTACAGATTATGTCAACCTTTAACTGGAAGTTCCAGGCAATCGAAGAGGGAGCAGAGAGTACCTCAATCCTTGCAGGAATTGCACATCCATTTGCATACTTATTAGTTCCGGTGGTTGGTGTTGTTTCATGGCAGCTTGCTGCAGCGGCAGTAACTGGATTTATTGCTAAGGAAAACGTAGTAGGAACCATTGCAACCTGTTTTGTAATTACAAACTTTATTGATACAGAAGAATTAGAGATGGCCAGTGGTGCAGGTGGAAGCGTAGCAGCTGTTATAGGAATTACAAAAGTAGCAGCACTTGCTTACTTAATGTTCAACCTTTATACACCACCTTGCTTTGCAGCCCTTGGTGCTATGAATTCAGAGATGAAGTCAGCGAAATGGCTTTGGGGAGCAATCGGCTTACAGCTTGCTACCGGATTTACCGTAGGATACTTGGTATTCCAGGTTGGAACCTTAATTACAACCGGTAAGCTTGGTGCCGGATTCTTCCCTGGATTAGTCGCAATCCTTGTATTTGCCGGAATTGTTGGATACATCATCCGTGCAAATAAGAAGAAGATGCAGGCTGAGTACAAGTTAAGTGCATAATTAAAATTGGAACTGTGAGGTGATAATATGCCACCAATTATTCAAAATATTATAATCATTGTGGTTTTGCTTTGCCTGATTGGAGCAGCATGTTATTACATTTATAAGGAAAAGAAAAGAGGCACGAAGTGTATTGGCTGTCCGATGGCAGGAAACTGTGCAAAGGCCAGAGCAAAAAAAGAGTTGGAATCTTGTGCATGCAAGAAGGAATCTTGAGTTTGCACCTCATTTACACATTATTAGGAGTGACAGGCAGCCTTGGGGTTGCCTGTTTCTAGTCAGGAGGAAAGAAAGATGGAAGATCTGCTTATTATAGGCGTATTAATTGTAATCCTGATTCCGGCTGTGAAAAGTACCATTACACACTTAAAGGGAGAGGGATCTTGTTGTGGCGGACCAAAGGAAAAGGTTCCCAAAAAGACTTTGACTGGAAAGCCCAAAAAGGTGTATCAGGTAGAGATTGAGGGAATGCACTGTAACAACTGTAAGAACCGGATTGAAAAGCATTTAAATGAAATTGAGGATGTGATTGCCCATGTGAAGCTTTCTAGAAATTCGGCTAAGGTAGAGGTCTACGGGGATAGCAGCAAAGAAGTGATTAAGGAAACCATTGAAGGATTGGATTTTAAGGTGAAGTCGATCTTGTAAAAGGGCATTTTTATTGAAAATGTATAAGTCCCAGGGAATCTTTGTAAAAAATGGAGATAAGATTTTTGCTAAACTATTTACATAGGGTAAGGGCCACGAAAAAGCTAAGGATAGAGAAAGGTTCTTGGCATGTGAGAGAATGAGTATAAGCTTTCAAAAGAGACTTGTCGACAAAAGAGAGTTGTCGTCAGGTCTTTCTTTTTTACAGACTCGGTCTTGTATGGAAATTCATGACATGATAAAATGTAGCATATGAAGTAAAGGATGGAAGAAATGAATAGACGAGGAAAAAATATTAAGTGGATCCTAGGACTTTTGATGATGTTGGGAATCATCTTATTGTCAGTGAAAAATATTCACCTTAAATCAGTAAAAACCTATAAGGAAGAACAATCGGAACTGGTAAAGACAGGGGAAGTAAAGGACAAAGATGGGAATGTAAAGATCATTTTCCAAGACGAGACAAGTACGGTGGGTCCTCAAGGAGTGGTGGAAACCGATAAAGCCTCGGAGGAATCGGAGTCCACGAAGGAAGAGGCAAGTCAAAAGGAAGATGAGAAGGAAGTTCAAAGCAAGGCTCAGGAGACCGGAAGCAAAAGCTTAGAGACGACAAGTAAGAAAGAAAAGTCTACCAGCACTAAAAAGACCGGGAATAAGAAAACGACGACGGTAGCCACTACAACAACCCATCAGTCCACGTCCAAGGTCAGCAAGGAAAGTAGTGCGGCAGCCAGTAAAGATGAGACCGAAAAGAAAGAGTCAAGTATCAGCAAAAAGAGTCAGGAGGAAGAAAGCACCACAGATTCTTATTTGGAGTGCAGTCTTACCATTGACGTAAGGGAACTGGTTCAAAATCCGGAATCTCTGAAGGAAAAGTACAGGGAATTTGTTCCGGAAAGTGGCTATCTTTTAAGCACGGTGAAGGTAAAGGTGAAGGAAGGGACTACGGTTTATGAGCTTTTACAGGTGGCCTGCAAAAAATACGACATTGCGATAGATGCAAGCTTTACGGCAAGCTATGACTCCTATTATGTAAGAAGCATAGGAAACCTGCCGGAGTTTGCAGCGGGAGATAACAGTGGATGGTTGTATTTTGTAAATGGAAGCGCACCAAATCAGGGGGCAAGCAGCTATCAAATAAAGGACGGAGAGGACATTGTCTGGAAATATACCGTAGATTATACAAAGGAATCCATGACTTGATAAGAGAGGAGGGGGCATGCAGAAATTTAAAGACTATCATCCTGTGGTAAATTTTATTTATATTCTCATCGCCCTGATTCTAAGCATGTGCGCAATCAATCCTTATACGGCAGGTCTATCCCTAAGCCTGGCTTTGGTCTACGGGGGCTACCTCTATAGGGGAAAATTTTTCAAAGGAATGGCAGTCCTTGCCATTCCTATTCTTGTTTCCTCCCTCTTGATCATACCTCTATTTTCCCACAACGGTGTCACGGCCTTGTTTTATATCAACGACCTGCCGGTGACCTTAGAAATGATTTTTTTTGACGGAGTAACCGCCTGTATGGTCTTAGGGGTGATTGCCTGGTTTTATGTGGCAAGTTCCATGATCGATACGGAAAAATTTCTCTACTTGTTTGGTCGAATCCTGCCAACGGTGGCCCTGGTATTATCCATGGCCCTTCGCATGCTTCCTCTTTTTGTAAAGCGATACAAGGAAGTGGGAGATGCACAAAAAGGCCTGGGACGAGATCCTAAGGACATGAGCCTTTGGGCTAGAAGTCGTTTGGCAGTAAAGAAACTATCGATTGTAGTTTCCTGGTCCTTGGAAAATTCCATGAATACCACCATTTCCATGGAATCCAGGGGCTATGGATTAAAGAAGAGGACTAGTGCCCATCTCTTTAAGTTTGGAAGAAGCGATGGGAGAATGGGACTTATATTGGCGGTCCTTGGGGCCTATCCTTTGGTGGTAGGACTGGGAGGCGGATTTCAGGTCCAGTATTTTCCGGAAATACATGTAAAATTAGAGGGAGAAAGGCAGCTACTTGCCCTAATCCTTATGGGATTCTTTTTTTTGGTCCCAATGATTGTAGATGTGATTGCAGAAGAAAAAGAAAGGAGGGCATCATGAAGGAAGATTCAATCTTAGAATTTCATCAGGTAAGCTTTCGTTACCCAGGGGCTGAAAAAGATGCTCTTTGTGATTTGAGTTTTTCTGTTAGGCGGTCAGAATTTTTGGTGGTTGCAGGAGAGTCAGGTTGTGGAAAATCCACCCTCTTATCCCATATGAAAAAGAACCACATCCCATTCGGAAAGGGAAGTGGAAGTATGACCTATATTTCCGGCTGGGGAGACCGGATCGAAATCGAAGAGATGGAGGATTTGGAGAGCGTAAGCAAGATCGGTTTTGTGGGTCAGGATACAGACGGCCAGGTGGTTTCCGATAAGGTATGGCACGAACTAAGCTTTGGTCTGGAAAACCTGGGAACCCCAAACGATGTGATGAGAAGAAGGACAGCGGAAATCGCAGAGTTTCTTGGAATCAAGGAAATCTATGAAAAGAACGTATCAGAGATTTCAGGAGGGGAGCGCCAGTTGGTGGTATTAGCCTCCGTCATGGCCATGAATCCGGAAATCCTGATTTTGGATGAACCAATCAACCAGCTTTCTCCAAGAGCTGCCAGGGAATTTATGAATGTTCTAAGGCAGATCAACCGGGAACTCTCTACCACCATTATCCTTTCGGAACAGCGCCTGTCTTCGGTTTTTCCCTATGCAGACCGCGTCTTAGTGATGGAAGCCGGGAGAATGATTGACATACTTCCTCCTAGTCAGTTAGGGGGACTTTTTGAAACATATAAGAAAGAGCACGGAAAGAACCTGGCAATCTTTGGGGCAATTCCTGCGGCCTCTCGAATCTTTTTAGAAACGGCAAAAAACAAGGAAGAAGGGATGCCGGTTTCTGTTCGGGAAGGCAGAAGTTGGTTGCAAAAAGAAGGACCAAGGATTTTTGCTCAACAAAAAAAGCAGGAAGAAGTAAAAAAAGAAAGACTGGCCCTTGAGGCAAGGGAACTAAGTTTTAGCTATGAAAAGGATGTAAAGGTTTTAAAAAAATTAAACCTAAAGGTCTATGAAAAAAGCTTTTTGGCCATTATGGGAGGAAATGGTAGTGGAAAAACCACCCTCTTAAAATGCCTGGCAGGAATCTTAAAGCCTAAGGTGGGGAAGGTAAAAGCGGTAGGAAACGTTGCCTATTTGCCACAAAACCCAAGAAGTTTATTTACAGAGATTAATGCGGAAGAGGAACTGGCAGAAGTTTTTGTCTCTTATGGAACAGGGGAATCCTTAAAGCAGGAAGAGATCATAAAACGGGTCAATCAGATGCTTTCAGACTTGGAACTGGAAGATTGTAGAAAACAACATCCTTATGACCTGTCAGGGGGACAGGCCCAGCGTCTGGCCTTGGGAAAAATCCTATTAACCGATCCGAATATTCTTTTATTAGATGAACCCACCAAGGGGCTGGATGCAGCAAGGAAGAAAACTCTGGCAGAACTCTTAGGCAGGTTACAGGCCCAAGGAAAGACCATTGTGATGGTCTCTCATGACATGGAATTTGCAGCAGAGTATGCTAGCCACTGCGCCTTCATGTTTCAGGGAGACATTGTGACTGCAGCCAAGAAGAGAAGCTTCTTTTTAGAAAATCTTTTTTTTACCACGGAGACGGCCATTATGACCAAGGGCATTCTTCCGGATTGCATCACGGTGGAGGATGCGGTTTCAGCGATTTTGGGAGGCGCCTATGAATAAACAGGTGGCAAGAAGATGCTTTGATGAAAAGGCATTTTTAGAAAACATTAAGAAGCGAAAGCGCCTGGCCCTTGTAATTATTATGGTTTTACTTCCGCTACTGTTCTATGTCTTTTTAAAATTGATGAAACAAAAGCACTATATTCTTATGAGTTTTTTGATTCTTCTTGTGGTGATTCTCCCCTTCTTTTTGGTCTTTGAATACCGAAAACCAAGGGCAAGGGATGTGGTTTTGATTGCCTCCATGACAGGCTTTACGGTAGGGGCAAATGTGGTTTGTTCCCACACCATTCCCATTCATGCAGGGACCGCCCTGGTGGTGATTTCCGGAATTTCTTTGGGACCGGAAGCGGGATTTTTAGTGGGGGCTCTGGGACGATTATTGTGTAACGTCTTTGATGGACAAGGACCATGGACCCCTTGGCAAATGATTTGCTGGGGTCTCATCGGTTTTTTGGCAGGGCTTGCCTTTAACCGAACAGATATCAAGGCAGAATCCCTTTTTGAAGAGAGTACCAGGAGGGTAAGGACTTCCTTTCAGGTGATTATGGGGCCGGTGATTGCTATTTTAGTGTCAGAACTTTTGGGATTTACGATTTTTTTGGTTAGTCAGGGAGGGGCAAAACTTTCCGAATACCTGGGCTGGTGGCTGTATGTCTTTGGAGCTTTGGGTCTGGTGACAGGCTGTCTCTTTCAAAGGAAAAAACTAACGGCAGACCTTTTAACCATGGTGATCTTCACCTTTTTTGTCACTTTTATTGTTTACGGGGGAATTATGAATTTTGCCTCCCTGATTATGAGCTCCGGCATGGGCTTTGATGCGGATGGAGTCACGGCAAAAGCTCTACGGGCGGTGTATCTGGCCGGGGCCCCTTATGATTTGGCACATGCCGGGGGAGCCTCCCTTTGTATCTTTTTCGGGGAGAGTCTCATTGGAAAAATTCAGAGGGTGAAAATCAAGTATGGAATCCTTTGAAAATACAGTAAAAAAAGGAGAAAGCAATAAAGGATTAGGAGTTTCAAGATGAAAAATAATACGAGTGAATTTTTAAAAATTGGGATTTTCCTTTTTGTCCTTGGGCTATTGTTTAGCCAGGCTGGCATAAAGGGAGAGGCAAAAGAAAAGACCTTCACGGTGGGCTTTGATGCGGAATTTCCCCCTTATGGATATGCAGATCCTGACAGGGAAGGGGAGTATATCGGCTTTGATTTAGACCTGGCAGAAGAAGTCTGCAAGCGTGCCGGCTGGACCTTGGTAAAACAGCCAATCGACTGGGATTCTAAGGATATGGAATTAAATACCGGTTCCATTGACTGTATCTGGAATGGATTTACCATTAACGGAAGAGAAGACAAGTATACCTGGTCAAAGGCCTATATCGATAATTCCCAGGTAGTCATTGTTAAAAAGGGTTCCGGAATCAAAAAACTTTCGGATCTTGCCGGAAAAGTAGTGGCGGTGCAGGCAGATTCTTCGGCCCTTGCCGCATTTACAGGGGAAGATGCCAGTGAGGAAAACCTTGCCTTATGTGAAAGCTTTTCAGACCTTCAGGAGGTGGGAGATTATAATTCTGCCTTCCTGAATTTGGATTCCGGGGCAGTGGACGCCATCTGCATGGACATCGGTGTAGCAAGTTATCAGGTAAAAAATCGTGGCGGAGACTTTGAAATTCTTGAAGAGCGGGTTTCTTCCGAGCAGTATGGCATTGGTTTTAAGAAGGGAAATACCAAACTGAGAGATCAGGTACAGGGTTACCTGGATGACATGCTTGAAGATGGCAGTTTTGCCAGGATTGCAGAAAAGTGGGGACTTTCCGATGCCGCCTGTCTTGGAAAAGAAGGCACCGATGCCGCTTATTTGCTGGATCAGGATGGAGCCGGCAAACCGTCACAGAAAAAGAAGGGGCTAGGCTTCTTCCTTTCCGTGGTAAAGCAGCTTTCTAAAGGAATGCTTGCTTCTGTTTCCATCTTTGTTTTAACCCTCCTCTTTGCGCTTCCTTTGGGACTTTTAATCTGCATGGTTCGAATGTCAAAGATTGGAATTTTTCGATGGATTGCAAGGATTTACATCTCTATTATGAGGGGAACTCCTTTGATGCTTCAGCTATTAGTGGTCTTCTTTGGACCTTACTACGCCTTTGGAATTGCCACCAGTGCAAACTTCCGTTTTTGGGCGGTAATTATCGGATTTACCTTAAACTACGCAGCCTACTTTGCGGAAATCTATCGTTCCGGAATTCAGGGAGTGCCAAAAGGACAGAGGGAAGCGGCCTTTATCTTAGGCTATTCAAGGCTACAGACTTTCTGGAAGATCATCTTTCCGCAAATGGTACGAAGGGTGATTCCGCCGATTACCAACGAGGTTATTACCTTGGTAAAGGATACCTCTTTGGCCTTTGCCATCGCTTATGCGGAGATGTTTACCTTAGCTAAGCGTGTGGCAGCAGCCAATGCCAGTATCGTACCTTTATTTGTAGCAGGTTTGTTCTATTACATCTTTAACTTTGTCATTGCCATGGCCATTGAAAAGGTGGAAGAGAAGTAGAGGAGAATTATGAGCAAAGCAATTTTAGAAGTAAAAAATATGAAAAAGTCCTATGGGGACTTAGCGGTTTTAAAAGATATTTCCTTTCAGGTAAAGGAGGGGGATGTGTGCGTCATTCTTGGACCATCCGGTTCCGGAAAATCCACCACCCTTCGTCTGGCAACCATGCTAGAGCAGATGGATGACGGCAGTTTGATTTATGAAGGAAAAGTGGCTTGTGAAAGCAAGCAGGGAAAAGCGATATATAGAGGAAAGCAGGAATTAAAAAAAGTCCAGGAAACCTATGGTCTGGTCTTTCAAAATTTTAATTTGTTTCCTCACTATACGGTCCTGAAAAATGTTATGGATGCACCGGTTTCAGTGTTAAAAAGAGAGAAAAAAGAGGCAGAAAAAGAGGCTAGGGAACTCCTTGCAAAAGTAGGGTTAGAGGATAAGTGTGATGCCTATCCGGACCAGCTTTCCGGTGGTCAAAAGCAAAGGGTTGCCATTGCAAGAGCTCTGGCGATGCATCCTAAAATTCTCTTTTTTGATGAGCCGACTTCGGCTTTGGATCCGGAAATTACGGCAGGTGTTTTAAAAATCCTAAGGGATTTGGCCAAGGAAAAGATGGCCATGGTAATTGTGACACACGAAATCGCATTTGCAAGGAAGGTGGCAGACCACGTGATCTTTATGGATGGTGGGGTGATCGTGGAAGAGGGACGACCAGAAGATGTGATTGATCATTCCAACAACCAACGGACCCGGTCTTTCCTTAAGAAATTAGAGGAGGCATAAGCGTATGGAAGAAAGACGTCCTAAGCAAAAACTAAATAAGCAAGGGACACTTTCCTGGCTCTATCAGGTGGCAGGAAGGGGCAAATGGGAAATTCTGCTTTTAATTGTTCTATGCTCCCTGCAATCTGCCATTTCCGTAATCTTTGCCTTGGCTATGAAGGCAGTGGTGGATGCGGCCGTTTTAGGAGACCGGAAGGATTTCTTTTTTAAACTCTTTCTGCTGGGGCTTCTTATGGTACTTCAACTGCTGTTAGCGGCTATGATTCGAAGGGAAGAGGAGCGCAGCAAGGCCAAACTTGAAAATAAGTTTAAGGCCAGACTTTACCAAGGGATTCTTACCAGGGACTACGCCAGTCTTTCAAAGATTCATTCCGGGGAGCTTTTAAATCGGTTGACGGGAGATGTCTTGGTGGTTGCAAATCAGATTACGGAAATCTTACCTGCGGTTATTTCCATGGTGGTAAAACTGGTGGGAGCGGCAGGGATTTTGTTGGTTTTAGATTCAAGATTTGCTTTGATCTTTTTGCTTGGTGGCATCCTAATGCTTTTGGTTACCTATGCCTTTCGAAAGGTGATGAAGCGCTTGCACAAGGAGGTGCAAGAGGCAGATGGAAAAGCAAGGTCCTACCTGCAGGAGACCATTCAAAATATCCTGGTGATTCGATCTTTTGGAAAAGAAAATCAAATAGTGGCAGAGGCCAATGAAAAGTTGGAGGAGCACAAGCGGGTACGCATGAAGCGAAATGCCTTTTATGTACTTTGCAACGCCGGCTTGAGCCTTGTCATGAAGGGAGGCTACTTTTTGGGGGTGATTTGGGGAGGCTATGGAATATTAACCAGAAGCTTAACCTATGGAACCTTAACGGCAGTCCTTTCTTTGGTTGGACAGATTCAGGCACCGTTTGCCAATATTAGCGGTTACCTGCCGAGGTTTTATTCTATGATAGCTTCTGCCGAACGATTGAGGGAGGTGGAGGACTTGCCGGAAGATGCAGGCCTACATAGAAAATCCCAGGAGGAATGTAAAAAACTTTACGAGAACCTATCCTCCATTGAAATCAAAGATCTTCAGTTTACTTATCCTGATGGTGTCACGGCCATAAAAGACAGGTCATTTACCATAAAAAAAGGAGAGTTTATTGCCATTACCGGAAAGTCGGGCATTGGAAAATCCACCCTTTTAAAGCTATTGCTTGGGGTATATCAGCCGGATTCGGGAAGCATAACCTTGGTGTTAAGGGATGGAAAAACAAAGGCGCTAAGTGCAAAAGACCGTGGTTTATTCTCCTATGTACCGCAGGGGAATTTCCTCTTATCGGGAACCATTACGGAGGGAATTACCTATGGCCAAGTAAGTAGTGTGGATGAGGAAAGACTGGAGCAGGCGCTTAGACTTTCTTGCGCTTGGGACTTTGTAAATGCTCTGCCGGAAGGAAAAGACAGCGTTTTAGGAGAAGGTGGCCGTGGACTTTCAGAGGGGCAGACCCAGCGAATCGCTCTGGCTCGTGCAATCTATAGTGGGGCGCCCATCCTGCTTTTAGATGAATCTACCTCTGCTCTGGATGCGGAGACGGAGAAAAAAGTACTTGAAAATCTAAAAGAACAGACCAATCAAACTGTCATAATTGTGACCCATAGAAAAGCAGCCTTAGAGATCTGTGATCAGGTTTTACATTTCTAACCAAAAAAATGTGAAAACGTTAAAGCCCTAGTAAATATGTCACATTTCGGATACGTAGATTCTTGACGATGCTAGTGAAGTATGATAGAATTTTACGTGAAATAGAGAACTAAGAAACGCTAATTTGAATCGGGTAAAACTTGTTTTTTAGTTAGCGAGGAGCAACTGGGGTCATGGGATTTACAAATCGAATAATCAACAAAATGAAAGATGCATTGCAAGGTGAAAAAGTCAGTAGAATTACGATTATTTTAGTAGTCTATGATATTCTTGCCGTGAATGCATCTTATTTCTTTGCACTTTTATTGCGATTTGATTTCATTTTTTCAAAGATAGATCAAAAATTTTTAGATGGATTTTTTTGGTTTGCGCCGATTTATACCTTTGTATGTATCGTGCTGTTTATCTTTCTAAGACTGTATCGCAGTGTCTGGCGATTTGCCAGTTATATTGAGTTGGAACGAGTTACCATATCGTCGTTGATTTCTTCCCTATTTATGGTGGGGACGACCATCCTTTGGGGAATTCGTATGCCAATCTCCTATTACATCATGGGAGGAATCATGCAATTTGTTGCGATTCTTTCGGCGAGGTTTGCCTATCGATTTGTTCTGCTACTTCGTGAGGGACGAGGACTTCGTAATTATGGAAAACGCAAGGATGATGCCAGAATCATGTTAATCGGAGCCGGAGCAGCAGGACGAAGAATTCTTCGAGATATTAAGCGTTCTCCGGATATCAACGGCCGTGTCATGGTAATCATCGATGACAACGAAGACAAGTGGGAACATTACATCGACGGTGTTTTAATTGCCGGTGGTCGTGACAGTATCCTTGAGAATGTGGACAAGTACAATGTGAATAAGATTTTTCTTGCAATCCCAAGTGCTTCTCCACAGGATCGACGAGATATTTTAAATATTTGCCAGCAGACAGACTGCGAACTTCGTAATCTCCCTAATATGTATCAGCTCCTTCTTGGCAAGGTATCTGTCAGTGCCATGAAGAAGGTTTCTGTAGAAGATCTTTTGGGACGTGATCCAATCCGTACAGACATGCGGGAAGTCTATGAATTTGTAAATAACAAGGTTGTCCTCGTTACCGGTGGCGGTGGAAGCATTGGTTCCGAGCTTTGCAGACAGATTGCAGCCCACGGCCCAAAACAGTTAATTATCTTTGATGTATATGAGAATAACGCCTACGAGATTCAAAATGAACTTCGTGAGAATTATATTGATTTAAATCTGGTCACCCTGATTGGTTCGGTTCGAGACAGCCGAAAGATGTATCAGGTGTTTGAAAAGTATCATCCGGACATTGTGTATCATGCAGCCGCTCACAAGCATGTTCCTTTGATGGAGGATTCCCCTTGTGAAGCCATTAAGAACAATGCCATTGGAACCTACAAAACAGCCTATGCGGCTATGACACATGGTTGTAAGCGTTTTGTTTTGATTTCAACAGACAAGGCTGTTAACCCAACGAACGTTATGGGTGCCAGCAAGCGTCTTTGTGAGATGATTATCCAAAGTTTTGATTACATGATTAAAGCCGGCAGAGCTTCTGAGATTCCTCAGATCTTCACCCATTTGGGCGAGGAAAATGCCGATAAAGACGGCACCGGCTCTGTTTTTCAAAATATTGAAACCCAGTTTGTTGCAGTACGTTTCGGTAATGTTTTAGGTTCTAACGGTTCGGTGATCCCACTTTTCCGTAAGCAGATTGAGAAGGGTGGACCGGTGACTGTTACCCATCCGGACATCATCCGTTACTTTATGACCATCCCAGAGGCTGTAGGTCTTGTGATGCTGGCCGGTACTTATGCCAAGGGTGGTGAGATTTTTGTTCTTGATATGGGAAGTCCGGTTAAGATTGTGGACCTGGCAAAAAATCTGATTCGCCAGATGGGCTTAAAGGTGGACGAGGACATTAAGATTCAGTTCACCGGCCTCCGCCCGGGTGAAAAGCTCTATGAAGAGAAGTTAATGGCAGAGGAAGGCCTCAAGACCACGGAAAATGAACTGATTCATATCGGACAACCAATTCCTTTTGACGTAGACCTTTTTCTTAAGCAACTGGAAAGCCTAATGGATCTGGCCTATGCCAACAAGGAAGAAAAGATGATTGTGAAATTAAAAGAGATGGTGAGTACGTATGTATCGAAGTAAAATGCTTGAGGAATACGGATATGAAGAAAAAGAACATAAGTAAGATGTTTAAAATTGCCGTTGTGGTGATTGGTACAGCGTTTGCAGTTACCTCATTAGTGGCTGTAAAGAAGAGGAAAAGTAGCCGTTATGAGGATGAGGTCGGAGAGAAAAATCCTATGGAAGGGAAGAAAGTTATCTTTGTAGAAGATGAGAGTGAACCGGAGAATGCAGACGGAAAGTGTGGACATCTAAAAGCTGTGGGGAATAGTAATGTGAAAAAAGGTTTGTATTCAAGATACGTCAAAAGAGGGCTTGATATTGTTCTCTCTTTTGGCGGTCTTGTTGTGTTATCACCTCTTCTTGTCGGAATCGCAATTGCAATTAAAATTGATGATCCGGGGCCGGTGCTCTTTACTCAAAAACGTGTGGGTGAAAATAAACAATATTTTAAATTACATAAATTTCGTTCTATGAAGATGAGTACTCCTCATGATGTGCCGACTCACATGCTATCGAATCCGGAGCAGTATATTACTAGGGTTGGGAAGTTTCTTCGTGCACACAGTTTAGATGAATTACCTCAGATTTGGGATATTTTCATTGGAAATATGAGTGTGATTGGACCACGACCAGCTTTGTGGAATCAAGATATCCTAACAGCGGAAAGAGATCGGTATGGTGCTAATGATATTAAACCAGGCCTTACAGGATGGGCACAAATCAATGGTCGAGATGAATTAGAAATCCCGGTAAAAGCTAAGCTTGATGGAGAGTATGTAAAGCATCTTGGACTAATGATGGATATTAAATGTTTCCTTGGTTCTATTGGAGTTTTTAAAGGCGATGATAGTGTTGTTGAAGGTGGAACTGGGGAGATTAAGAAATTTGGACGTAAGTATACTGCCAATAAGACAGACGATGAACTGATTGGTCAAATAGGATTTAAAAAGTCTGTTAAGGTTGATTTAACTTCTCATAAAAAAGTATTGATTACAGGCGCGGATTCATATATTGGTGAATCTTTTATGTCATATGCTGTAAAGAACTATGGTGATAATCTAACGGTAGATGTAATTGATATGATTGATGGTTCCTGGAGAGAAAAAGATTTTTCGAATTATGATGTTGTTTATCATGTTGCAGGAATAGCTCACGCAGATGTTGGAAATGTAGATGCGGATACTAAGGAAAAATATTATGCAATTAATACAGATCTAGCTTTGGAAGTAGCAAAGAAGGCTAAAGTAGAAGGTGTGAAGTCTTTTATTTTTATGTCATCTATGATTGTATATGGCGATTCTGCCTCATATGGTAAAAGCAAGGTGGTGGATGAACATACTGTGCCAGTACCAGCTAATTTTTATGGAGATTCAAAACTTCAGGCTGATGTAGCAGTAAGAGACTTAGCAGATGATAAATTTAAAGTTATTGTATTGCGTCCACCGATGATATATGGAAAAGGCTCAAAAGGAAATTATCCGATTTTAGCTAAACTTGCCAAGAAACTTCCGGTGTTTCCAGATGTGGATAATGAACGTTCTATGCTCCATATTGATAATTTATGTGAGTTTTTATGTCAGATTATGCTTATAAAGGAACATGAAGATACTGCTGTTGTATTGATTCCACAGAATTCTGAATGGTCTAATACTAGTAAGATGGTTAAAAATATTGCTGAAGTTTTTGGTAAAAATATTAAAATTACTAAAATTTTAAAACCTGCGGTAGTTATTGGTGGAAAGATTCCTGGAAAAATTGGTGGTTTAGTAAATAAAGCTTTTGGAAATAATGTATATGCAAAGCAATTATCAAAATATGAGGGAATTGATTATCAAAAGGTAAACTTAAGAGATTCAATTAAAAGAACTGAATGTATAAGTGTTGATGAGAGTCAATGCAAAAAACATATTTTGGTGATTTCTCAGTATTTTTATCCAGAACAGTTTAGGATTAATGATATTTGTCAAGAATGGATTAATAGAGGATATAAAGTAACGGTTATAACCGGAATTCCTAATTATCCACAAGGTGAATTTTATGATGGCTATGATTACGATCATAATAGGACTGAAAATTGGAATGGAATTGACATAATTCGTTTACCAATAAAGCCACGAAAAGAGGGAAAATTAAACCTTTCGTTGAATTATTTGTCATTTGTAATTGAAGGATATAAATGGGTACAAAGAACAAATATTAAGGCAGATAAAGTGTTTATATATGAAGTTTCACCGATGACACAAGCACTAGTAGGAGTGCAGTATGCCAAAAAGTTTAAAGCTAATTGTTATATTTACGTAACGGATTTATGGCCTGAAAATGTTGAAGTAGTATTGGGTGTTCATAACAAGATATTTCTTGGTTCTATTGGTACTATGGTCGATTATATTTATAAACACTGTAGTATCATTTTTACATCTTCAAAGAGCTTTATAAATAAAATTAATGCACGAGGTGTTAATAAAGAAAAAATAGTTTTTTGGCCTCAGTATGCTGAGGAATTCTATCAAAAAAGAGAAAAAAAAGATAGTATTGGAATTCCAGATGATGGTAATGTTAATTTGACATTTGCGGGAAATCTTGGAACGGCACAGGGATTAGATGTATTAATTGGAGCTGCTTCTGAATTAAAAAAATGTGATGTTTATGTTAGGTTTAACATTATAGGTAACGGAAGATATGAAGATGAATTAAAAAAACATATTACAGATAAGAATGTAAATGAGTATTTTAATTTTATACCGAGACAACCGGCTGAGAGCATTCCAGAGTATTTTGCGTGGAGTGATGCAGCATTAATTACACTTTCAAAAAGCGAGGTGTACGCAATGACTATTCCAGCCAAAACACAATCTTGTTTTGCGTGCGGAATGCCAGTTTTGGTTTCAGCAGATGGAGAAGTACAAGAAATAGTTAATGAAGCTCAGTGTGGATTTTGTAGTGATTCTGAGGATGTACTCGGACTTGCTGAGAATATAAAGCATTTTATTGATTTAAATTATGAACAGCGTAACCAAATGTCAAAAAATGCTATTGATTACTATAACAAACATTTCAACAAGAAAATGCTAATGGATGAGATGGAGGCATATCTTAAATGAACAACGAACTTTTTAAGGGAAAAACATTGATGATTACTGGTGGTACAGGATCCTTTGGTAATACCGTATTGAACGGATTTTTATCATCAGATATTGGCGAAATTCGTATATTTTCTCGAGACGAAAAAAAACAGGATGATATGAGACATGAATATCAAGCAAAATTTCCTGAATTTGCAGACAAAATTCAGTTTTATATTGGCGATGTTAGAGATATTCAATCTGTAAGGAATGCAATGCATGATGTGGATTATATTTTTCATGCAGCTGCTTTGAAGCAAGTCCCTTCCTGTGAATTTTTTCCAATTGAGGCAGTAAAAACCAATATACTTGGAACGGAAAATGTTTTAACCGCAGCAATCGAAGAGAATGTTAAGACTATAATTTGTCTTTCTACCGATAAAGCAGCCTATCCTGTAAATGCTATGGGCACTTCTAAAGCTATGATGGAAAAAGTGATTGTTGCTAAAAGTCGTACAACAAAGACAACTAAAATTTGCTGTACAAGATATGGGAATGTACTTTGTTCTAGGGGTTCGGTTGTTCCGCTTTGGATTGAACAGATTCATAAAGGAGAGCCAATTACTCTGACAGCACCTGATATGACTCGTTTTGTTATGAGTCTTCCTGAAGCGGTAGATTTGGTTCTATTTGCTTTTGAAAATGGTGAGTCAGGTGATATTCTTGTTCAAAAAGCTCCAGCTTGTACAATTGAGACATTGGCAAAAGCTACAGTTGAGTTATTTGATCCGGGTCATGAAATCAAGGTTATTGGTATTCGCCACGGCGAAAAAATGTATGAAACACTACTTACAAATGAGGAATGTACACATGCTTTTGATATGGGTAATTTTTATAGGGTACCTTGTGATAAGCGTGGATTAAACTATGATAAATATTTTACTAAGGGGGAGACTGAAAGAAATACTCTTACAGAGTTTAACAGTAATAATACAAGACTGATGTCTGTAGAGGAAGTTAAAGAGAAACTTCTTACACTTGATTATATTAAACAAGAACTTGAAAATTGGAGAAAATAATATGAAATTTTTGGTTATAGGATGCAATGGTATGGCTGGCCATCTTATTTCAATATATTTGAAAGAGCAAGGACATATTGTTAATGGTTTAGCTAGGCAAAAATCACGGTTTGTTAATACAATCGTTAGTGATGCTACAGATTTTGAAATGCTTAAACGAACGGTTAATGATGGAGAATATGATGCTGTGATTAATTGTGTCGGTTTGTTAAATCAGTTTGCAGAAAATAATCATGCTAAAGCCGTACTAATTAACGGATATTTACCACATTTTCTTGCTGATGTAACGAAAGGGACTGAGACGCAAATAATTCAGATGAGTACTGATTGTGTATTTTCAGGTAAAACAGGTGGATATACAGAGAATTCAGTTCCAGATGGAGAATTGTTTTATGATAAATCTAAAGCAATGGGTGAACTAAATGATAAAAAAAATATTACTTTAAGAAATTCTATTGTTGGACCAGATATTAAACCTAGCGGTATAGGTCTTTTAAATTGGTTTATGCAGCAAAGTGGACCAGTAAATGGATTTACAGGTGCAATATGGACCGGTCAGACAACATTACAATTAGCTAAAACAATAGAAGTAGCGACTAAGCTAAAGGCACATGGATTATTCAATATGGTACCAGCAACATCAATTAACAAGTATGAATTACTTAAATTGTTTAATTGTGAAATAAGGCGAAAACCAATAGTTATCAATCCTTCAGATAAATTCATTGCTGATAAGTCGCTGATAAGAACAAATTTTGAGAGCTTTGATTATCAGATTCCAAGCTATGAAATAATGGTAAAGGAATTAGGAGAATGGATGAGACAACACAAAGAAATATATCCACATTATGATATTTAATTTTAAAAGAGGAGAAGATAATATGGGATCTATAAAAAAACTTCGTTTAATGACTATCGTAGGAACTAGACCTGAAATTATTAAAATGTCTGCAATTATAAAGAAATGTGATCAGTATTTTGATCATATACTAGTTCATACAGGACAAAATTATGATTATACTCTAAATGAGGTGTTTTTTAAGGATTTAGGTCTTCGTGCACCTAATTATTATCTTGGGGTTGTAGGCGATAATCTGGGTCAAACCATGGGTAATGTAATATCTAAATCGTATGAATTGATGGAAAAAGTTAAACCAGATGCATTAATTGTACTAGGCGATACTAATTCATGTCTTTCAGTAATTTCGGCTAAGCGACTAAAAATACCGGTATTTCATATGGAAGCAGGAAATCGTTGTAAAGATGAAAATCTTCCGGAAGAAGTAATTAGAAGAATAGTAGATGTTACAAGCGATGTTAATTTATGCTATTCAGAAAATGCTAGGAGATATATTTTAGACAGCGGAGTAAAGCCAGAGTATACGTATGTTGTTGGATCCCCTATGGCAGAAGTTCTTGATGCAAATATTGATAACATCAATACCAGCAATGTATTAGATGATTTAGGACTTGAGTCGGGAAAATATATTTTACTTTCTGCTCATAGAGAAGAAAACATAGATATAGAAAGCAATTTCTTTTCACTAATGAATGCAGTAAATAAGATGGCAGAAACTTATGACATGCCTATTCTTTATTCATGTCATCCAAGAAGCAAAAAATATATTGAAATGAGAGGGTTCAAATTTGATGAGCGTGTGATTCAGCATCAACCATTAGGATTTTTCGATTATAATAAATTGCAACAAAATGCTTTTTGCGTAGTATCTGATAGCGGAACAGTACCAGAAGAGAGTGCATATTTTAAATTTCCAGCCGTATCAATCCGTACTTCTACAGAAAGACCGGAGGCAATGGAAAAAGGTGTATTTACTGTGGGTTCTATTACATCAGAACAGATACTACAGGCGGTGGATTTAGCAGTAAGTATGCATGAAAATGGTGATGATGCAAGTGATGTTCCTTCTTATATTGAAGATAATGTATCAGTTAAGATTGTAAAAATTATTCAAAGTTATGTTGGAATTATTAATAAAATGATTTGGAGAAAGTGATTGGTAATGAATAGAATATTAGTACTAATCCCTTACTATAAGCCTGGCTTTAGAAGTGGTGGTCCTCAGAGAACATTAGAAAATATTGTTGATGCATATGGGGCAAATGAAAAAATATATATTTATACTCAGAATTTTGACTTAGGTGAAACGGTCTCTTATAAAGGGATTTTAACAAATAAGTGGGTCAAAGTAGATGATGCATATGTTATGTATTCTAAAAAAGAGGACTATTGTGGTAAGACATTAAAAAAATTTTATAATAAATTTGATACTATTTATTCTTGTGGATTATTTGAGATTAATTCTATTAATCTTTTAATTCTCCATAGAAAAATGAAAAAAAAGAATAAAAATATTGTAATCGCTTCAATGGGGGTTTTCTCAGAAGGGGCGATGAAGTCTAAAATTTTAAAGAAAAAAATGTTTTTAAAGATTTTTTCAAGTATTGGTATGTTTAAGAATATTGTCTGGTCATTTACTTCGGAAATGGAGCGAGATGATGCCATTAAACAAATAGGTAAAAATAATGTTTCAAGATATATAATTGCTGAGGATTTACCACGAAAGATTGAAAAGGTAAATATTATATCTCAGAAAAGGAATTTAAACTCATTGAAAATAGTGTTTTTGTCTAGAATATGCCCCCAAAAAAATCTTGATTACGCATTAAGAATTCTTGATTCTGAAAATTTAGGCATCATTAAATTTTCGATTTATGGTGTATGTGAAGATAAGAGGTATTGGAAAGAATGTAAAAGTTTAATTAAACGTTTGCCTAGTAATATTTCAGTATCGTATCAAGGAGAACTAAAACCGAATGAGGTTTTAGATGTTTTTTCGAATAATGATATATTTTTGTTCCCTACTAAAGGAGAAAATTTTGGACATGTAATTTATGAAGCTTTAGCAGTTGGGTGTATACCAATTATATCAGATCAAACTCCTTGGCAAAATTTAGAAGAATATGAATGTGGTTTTGTTTGCAAACTCAGCCAAATCGAATCTTTTAGAAAGTCGATAATGCGAGCTAAAGAGAATGTTGAATACTTCAATCAGTTGAAAAAAAATGCAATTAAATATGCAGAAAAAAAATATACTGAATCTATTGAAAAGTCAGGTTATAAAAAGTTATTTATAAATGATTTATAATAGTACAAATTTTATTTGGAAAAAATTAGTTTTAATATATTATTAATCAAAAAAATTTTTCAAATATATTAAAAAGAGTTTGTGGGTTATATGAACTATAATTATTGAATATAGGTCTGTCATGGATGTTAAATATGAATAGAAAAAAAAATATTTTTTATAATATATTAAAGGTTTCTTTAAGCAATATTTTTAAGTTGATAGCTGGTATATTAGTTGGCTTTTTGTTACCTAAACTTATTGGTGTAACTGATTATGGATATTATAAAACTTTTACCTTATATGCTTCGTATGTCGGATTATTTCATTTTGGATTAGCTGATGGTATATATTTAAAATTTGGTGACAAAAATTATGAAGAATTAAACAAGAAGGATTTCAGATATTACAGTCAGTTTTACTTTATTGTTGAGTTGATTGTTTCTATAATAGTGACATTAATAACATATACTATATTTGTTGGTGAGTATAAATTTATTTTTATATGTGAAGCAGTCTATTTATTAGCAATAAATGTTACTAATTATTATCAATTGATTTCTCAAATAACAAACCGGTTTTCGGAATTGTCAATTAGAAATGTTATTAATTCTATTTTGATAATTGTATCTTTGTTAGTTATGTGGGTCTTAACATATATTTTACCAAGTTGCATATCATATAAATTCTATCTTGTAATGTATGATGTTATTATGGTGGTGCTGGCTATTTGGTATGTATATACTTATAGAGATATTACTTTTGGGATAAAAACTAGACATAGTTTTAAAGAAATGTTTAATTTTGTTAAACTAGGTTTTCCGTTACTGCTTGCTGGTCTGTGTTCGTCATTAGTTCTAACACTTGATAGACAGTTTGTTAGTTTGTTATTTGATATTAAAACATATGCGATATATGCATTTGCATATAGTATGTTAAATTTGATTACAACTGCCATTTCGGCTATATCAACTGTGTTGTATCCAACATTAAAACGTGTAGATGATAAAATACTAGAAAAAACATACTCAAAACTGGTTGGTGCTGTGCTGGTTTTGATTTACGGATGTATGCTGGTATTTTTTCCACTTTGCTATATTGTATATGGATTTCTTCCTCAATATGTAGATTCATTAGAAATCTTTAGAATTATATTTCCTGGTATAGCTGTTAGTTGTACTATAACTATAGTAATGCATAATTATTATAAAACTATTGGTTGGGTCGTCCAATATTTTATTAAGTGTGTTTGTATATTAGTATTATCAGCTTTAGCAAACTATTTAGCATATTATATTTTTAAAACACCAGCTGCTATTTCTATGGCATCTGTTTTTACATTAATGATATGGTACATAATAGTTGAAAGATCACTAATAAAAAAATATGGGTTACATTGGAAAAAGAATTTTTTATATTTAATTTTAATGATGATTTCATTTTATGCAATCACTAATATTACAAATAATTGGATTGCATGTTTTGTATATTTAGCTGTTTATTTACTAATAACATTATTGTTATTTGGAAAAGATATTATTGAAATAGTAAAAACTAAAAATTGACATATTAAAATGAATTATAGATTGATATTATATATTAAAGAAGGATGAATTAATGTTAAAAGTATCGATTATTATGGCTACCTATAATGGAGAAAAATATATAAAAGAACAATTAGATAGTATTGTGCGGCAAACTAGAAAGCCAGATGAGGTTTTAATCGTTGATGACTGCTCAACAGATAATACTTATGATATTATAAAGGATTATGTAGAATGTCATAATTTATTTGGTTGGAAGGTGTACAGAAATGAACATAATAAAGGCTGGAAAAAAAATTTTTATGATAGTTTTTTTAAGGTTTCAGGAGATGTTGTATTTTGTGCAGATCAAGATGATATATGGTTTGCAGAAAAAATAGAAAAAATGTGTAAAATAATGGAACAAAATGAGTATATTAATGTGTTGGCTTGTAATTTAATTCCCAAATATGAAGATGGTTCGATTAGAATTGCATCTAAGTATGAAAAACCGTATCATAATAACTATTTAGAGCAAGTTGTATTTAATCGAAAAAGTTTTGATGTTCCACGACCGGGGTGTACGTTGTGTTTTCGAAAATCTATGGTTCCAATTATTCAAGAACTTTGGTATGAAGAACTGGCACATGATGCAGCTCTTTGGATGATTGGAATTATCACAGAGTCAGCATATATTTTGAATGAACCTCTGATTTATTTTAGAAGGCATAGCAATAACAGTAGTCCTAGTAATAAAAAAACAAGCGCAGTTCGTTCAGAAATAATAAAAAGAAATAAAGATAAGGCTACGGTGATGCTAAAACATTCGGAATTGATTGGTCTAAATGATGAAAATATTAGTGATTTAAAGAAGATAGAAAATTTTTATATGAAAAGGTATATGGCAGTAAAAGGTAAAAATCCAATCAAGGCACTATCTTTAATTGTGTATTTATCTCATTATGATTCATTTAAAGTATGGGTTTCGGATGTAATTGCTTCATTTCGTTAGATAAGATCGTTTTCAAAAGCATAGAGATATTTAAATATGATAATAAAAGATTTTTTGGTCCATTCAACTCAAGTGAGATATTTTCGATTATGAGGGATTATATAGATTCTTTTAATTAAGGATGGTGTTAAGTTTTGAGATTATATGATAAAAAAGATGCAATTTATAAAAGATTATCAGGAATTTTTTCTGTTTTTATTGCTTTATATCCGTTGTTAAGTGTATATAAGAGTTTATTACCTGGTCTAGATTTAGCAACCTTTGTGTTATTATTATTTTTCTTAACTAGTATATCAACAAAAGTATATAATAATAAAATAATATATATTCTTATATATATCACAATCATAACACCTATAATGATTATACTTTTAGGAACTGATATTTCAGTGTTTAGTGTTATATCTAGATACATTAAAATGATTGTGAGTATATCAATAATGTATTTTTTCGGGTTGAAAAATAAGTATTTTGATATAGATATTTGTATTAGTTACATAAAAAAAATTATATATATATGTACGGTTTTCATAGTGATTCAACGTTTGGCATTCATCTTTGGGATTGTTATATCAAATCCATTTCAATTATTTTCAAGGAATGAAGATTATATAAATGGATATTCTATGATATCAGCTGGTTTATTTAGACCATCAGCATTTTTTTTAGAGCCATCACATATGGCTAATTATTGTTTGAATTTTTTGATAATCTCTCTTTTTAGAAGTGATAGCATAAAGGACTCAGTAGTTGTAACTATTGCAATAATATGTACAGGATCAGGTATAGGTCTAGTTGCAATATTACTTATTTATATTCTGTGTTTTTTAATTAAATTTAAGAAGCATATTTATAGGACACTTACTATGTTGAGTTGTTCAATATTAATTGGATTTTTATTATATAGATTACCTTTTATACAAAATGTTATTAATAGATTTACAACAACTAATATTGCAGGGGGTGGCAACGCTTTAGAGGCGAGAATTGGTAATGGATATGAATTGTTTTTGCAGAAAAACTTTCTTGTTAAATTATTGGGATCTGGATATGGAAATGTTCCACCTAAAGTTTATTTAAATGGTGTTACTTATATAATAAATACAATTGGTATTATAGGGATGATAATTCTAGTGTATATTATACATCATTACATAAAAAAAGTAGAATCATGGCAAAAAATTGGATTATTAGTAGTATCTGGTCTATCTTTTGTAACACAAACATTCTCACCATCATCTATGGTATTTTATTTTAGTGTTTTTGGAATAAATAACAAAGTGAGAGATCCAGAAACTACAAAAATAATTAAGAATACATTAGATTATAATAAATAAAATTAAAAAGAATTTATGTATATTTTTATGGCGAATATAGTATCATTACAGAAAACAAATATTTTATAGTAAAAAAGGAGGAAATTTTGAATTCTGAATATTATTCTAATGAAACAAAAAAATTGCAAAAACGTATATGTATGATTTTAAGTGATTTTCATGATTTTTGTGTGGAAAACAATCTACAATATTATGCAATTGGTGGAACTCTATTAGGTGCAATGAGACATCATGGATTTATTCCTTGGGATGATGACGCAGATGTGGGGATGCCTCGTGAAGATTTTAATAGATTATGTGAATTACTAAATGGAAAAAAAATCAAGAATCAATATCTACTAGAAAGTCCATTATCTCCTGATAAAAAATACACATTTCCATATTGTAAATTATACGATACAAAAACAACCCTAATAGAAAATACCAGGATAAAGCTTGTACGCGGAGTCTACATAGATATTTTCCCATTAGATGGATTAGGAAATACAAAAGAAGAATGCAAAAAAAATTATAAAAGAATCAATTCAAAATTGAATCTTTTGCAAATGAGAAAAATAAAGATAAGTCCGACCAGGTCATTTGTAAAGAATGCTGTATTATGGGGTGTTCAAAAAATTCCTGATAAAATTGTTTCTGAAAAAAGATTAAGCACAGAAATTAATCAGTTATGTGAAAGTAAATCAATTTATGATTATAAATTTGGAGGAAATCTTGTGGGAGCATGGGGATTTCGTGAGATAATGGAAGCGGATATTTTTGGAACACCACAACTTTATGACTTTGAAGGATTAAAAATTTATGGTCCGGAAAAAGCAGAAGTCTTATTGAGCAATATATATGGAGATTGGAAACAACTACCTCCAAAAGAAAAACAAGTATCACATCATGATAGATATTTGAATCTGAATGTTCCATATGAAGAATTCAACGATAGTATTTAGGAGGATAAAGCCTTACCAATAATGATACAAAAATTTTATGAGCGAATTAAGAACGCACATTACAGCCGAAGAAAAGACACACGCAATCGTTCGCAAAGAAATTGGTGATTTTATATATTCATTTGAAAATCATTTCGATGATACATATAGGGTTATAGGAAAAAAGCAAACACCAATCCTGTTTAATTTGTTATTTGAAAAGATTGATAGGGGCTATGTCGTTTGACATAGCTCATTTTTTGTCCCCAAACCTTTTCAAACATACTCAAACCTTTCCCTATGGGATTACCCCGGTCTTTCTTCTATAATCAAAGGGTTAGAAGGAATGAATAAAGGAGGTCTTTATGAATCAAGTAAGAATAACAGATCCGTTTTGGAAGGGAAAGCAGGAGTTTGTTAGAACAGCGGTGATTCCTTATCAGTGGGACGCCTTAAATGATCAGGTGCCGGGGGCAGCGCCTTCCTATTGTATTCGGAATTTTAAATTGGCAGCAGAGAAGATTCAGGGAAAAACCAAAATCAAGTATCCAATTCCACGGGACAAGTGGGAATTCTTGCCGAAAGACAGCGAGAAGGATTCTTTTCATGGGTTCATTTTCCAAGATACCGATGTATATAAGTGGATCGAGGCGGTGGGGTATTCCCTGGCTAACCATCCGGATGAAAAGCTGGAAGCCTTGGCGGATTCGGCCATTGAACTTATTTGCAAGGCACAGTTGGAAAATGGTTATTTGGATACCTTGTATGCCATTAACGATCCGGACAAGGTGTTTACGGATCTGAGAGACAAGCACGAACTATACTGTTTTGGGCATTTGTGTGAGGGCGCCATTGCCTACTATCATGCCACCAAAAAGCGAAAACTCCTTGATGCAACGGAGCGGTTTGCGGACTTTATCTATGACTGGTTCGTAAAAGAGGACCGCAAGGGCTATCCGGGTCATGAAATTGCGGAAATGGCCTTAATGAAACTCTACGAGGAGACCGGCAAGGACAAGTATTTGACTCTTTGCAAATACTTTGTGGATCACAGGGGAGAGCGCCCTTACTACTACGATTTGGAGCGGGGTGAGGAGCCTTCCAAGGACTTGAAGTACCAGTATCAGCAAGCGCATTTGCCTGTAAGAGAACAAAAAGAGGCGGTGGGCCATGCGGTGCGGGCGGTCTATCTTTACAGTGGCATGGCCGATCTTGCCAGGGTAACGGGAGACGAAGGCTTGCGCCTGGCCTGCCGGGAATTATTTGAAGATATCACAAGGAAAAAGATGTACGTGACAGGGGCCATCGGGTCCACCCACATGGGCGAGGCCTTCACCTCCGCCTTTGACTTGCCAAATGACATGGCCTATGCGGAGACCTGCGCGTCCATAGGTCTGATTTTCTTTGCCCACAGGATGCTTCGCCTCTCGGTAAAGCAGGAGTACGGGGATGTCCTGGAGCGTGCCCTTTATAACACGGTGCTTTCCGGCATGGCAGCAGACGGAAAAAGCTTCTTTTATGTGAATCCTCTGGAGGTGGATCCCGACCGGGTTCACGGGGATGAGCGCATGAACTTTGTAAAGACTGTTCGCCAAAAATGGTTTGGCTGTGCCTGCTGTCCACCAAATATTTCAAGACTCCTTTCTGGCCTTGGAGACTACCTTACCACCAGTGGGGAGGAGGAACTGTTCCTTCACCTCCTAATCGGTGCCGACATGGATACGGATTTCGGAAAAATTTCAGTGGAGGAAAGTTTGTTTGAAGATGGCGGCCTTTCCATTCAAATAAGTCCAAAAAAGGCTTTTACCTTTTACCTTCGCGTGCCTGCCTGGGTTGATCAGGCTCAGGTCCTTTGCGGTGAGACCAAGGACTCAAACTATCCAAACTACCTGGCTTTTGAAATCAAGGAAGACACAGTGCTTTCCCTGAAATTCACCTTTGGGCCAAGGCTTATCCAGGCCGATCCTCGAGTATCCGAAAACATTGGAAAAGTAGCTGTAACCTACGGCCCATTTGTATATTGCCTAGAGGAAGCGGATAACGGAAAACACCTGTGGGAGCTTGCAATCGATCCGTCCACCACCTGGAAATTTTCCGGAAATAACCTTATCGCAAATGGCTATCGCCTTCAGGAATCGCCGACCGAGGCCTTGTATTCTCCTTATGAGAAACCTCATTTCCAGGCTACCAAATTGACCTTTGTGCCTTACCACGCTTGGGGAAATCGCGGAGAAGGCGAGATGCGCGTCTATCTATCCGCCCGCTAAAGCCTTTCAAAAAAATATTTATATTGCTCATTTTTTTATTGAATTCTAGTTGGTTTTGTGAGATACTATGTTCGGTGTGTAAAGATTGTATTATTGAATACAATTTTACGTTTGGTTTTATTTTAGCATTAGGCTATATTTTTATTATGAAAGGAGCTATTTAAAATGGCTTTAAAGAATCAGTATTTACTTGACTTACTTGAGACAGTCAAGAAGAGAAATGCAGGCGAGCCTGAGTTTATCCAGGCTGTAACAGAGGTATTTACCTCACTTGAACCGGTTGTTGAGAGAAGACCTGACCTCGTTGAGGCTGGTGTATTCGATCGTATCGTTGAGCCGGAAAGACAGATTATTTTCCGTGTACCTTGGACAGATGATAACGGCAAAGTTCAGGTAAACCGTGGTTTCCGTATTCAGTTCAACTCTGCAATCGGACCTTACAAGGGTGGTATTAGACTTCATCCTTCAGTATACAGCGGTATTATTAAGTTCCTTGGTTTCGAGCAGATTTTCAAGAACAGCTTAACTACTCTCCCTATGGGCGGTGGTAAGGGTGGTTCTGACTTCGACCCTAAGGGCAAGAGTGACGCTGAAGTGATGCGTTTCTGCCAGAGCTTCATGACAGAGCTTTGCAAGCACATCGGTCCTGACACTGACGTTCCTGCCGGTGATATCGGTACAGGTGCTCGTGAAATTGGTTACATGTTCGGACAGTACAAGAGACTTCGCAACGAGTGGAGCGGTGTTCTTACCGGTAAGGGACTTACCTATGGTGGTTCTTTAGCTCGTACTCAGGCTACAGGTTATGGTCTTTGCTACTTCACAGATGAGATGTTAAAGGCTAACGGTAAGAGCTTCGATGGCCAGACTGTTATCATTTCTGGTTCAGGTAATGTTGCAATCTACGCTACTGAGAAGGCTACTCAGCTTGGTGCTAAGGTTGTTACTGTTTCTGATTCTAACGGTTACATCTATGATCCGGACGGAATTGAACTTTCACTTGTTCAGCAGATCAAGGAAGTTGAGAGAGGACGTATCAAGGAATATGTTGAGCGTACTTCTCATGCTAACGCTGAGTATCATGAAGGTAGCGTATGGACAGGTATGACAGCTAAGGCTGATATCGCTCTTCCATGTGCAACTCAGAATGAGATTACAAAGGAAGGTGCTGAGAACCTTGCTAAGCTTGGCGTTTACGCTGTCAGCGAGGGTGCTAACATGCCTTCTACTCCGGAAGCAATTGATGTTTACTTTGCTAACAATATGCTTTATGGACCAGCTAAGGCTGCTAACGCAGGTGGTGTAGCTACTTCCGGTCTTGAGATGAGCCAGAACTCTGAGAGACTTTCTTGGACATTCGAAGAGGTTGATAGCAAGCTTCACGGTATCATGGTTAACATCTTCAAGTCTTGTGCAGATGCTGCTGCTGAGTACAGCACACCAACCAACTACATGGATGGTGCTAACATCGCCGGCTTCTTAAAGGTTGCTGAGGCTATGAAGGCTCAGGGTAATGTTTAATTTATGATTCTATATACGGCTTTCGTTCCGCTGGGAACGGAGGCTGTATTTTTTTTGCTATATCTTGTATTTTAGAATCAGGTAAAATATGTGCTATAATATTTTTAAAGGTATTTTTTCTCTTAGAACAAACCTTGTGGAGGAGGGATAATATGAAGAAATGGAAAGATTCCGTCCCCTTTGCAAAGGTGACGTATATTTTGCTTATTGTAATTGGCGTTTGGTATGTATGCAATCAGGTGGTGCTTTTAGCAGCCTATGGACAGGATATATTAATAAATCAAGATACCATTGCAGTGGATACCAGTCAAAAACAGGAAGGATTTTCACCGGTCTTGTATGACAATACCAACGGCTTGCCTACGTCAGAGGCGAATGCTATTGCGGAAACCAAGGAAGGCTTTTTGTGGATTGGAAGTTATAGTGGATTGATTCGTTATGATGGAAATACTTTTGAACGAATGGACTCCTCTTTGGGAATTGCAAGTGTAGTAAGTTTGTTTGTGGATAGCAAAGACCGGCTATGGATCGGGACGAATGATTCCGGTGTGGGGGTGATGAAACAGGGAAAAATCACCATGTACAACAAGAAAGATGGCTTATCCTCCTTGTATGTGCTTGATATTTTAGAAGATGACAGTGGAAGAATCTATTTGGCAACTACGCAGGGAATGGCCTATGTGGATGAGAAGGGGAAGCTCCATGTGATAGATGAGCCACAGTTAAACAACCAGTACATTGTACAAATCACCAAAGGTCCGAATGATAGTATCTATGGAATTACAAGAGGTAATATTATTTTTGTACTCAAGGATGGAAAACTTGAGCAGTACTATAATGCCGAGGAGTTTGGGGCTTTTGGTGTGCGCTCGATTATGGCGGATCCCACGAGAAAGGGATGCGTTTACCTTGGCACCACCGAAGCCAATGTTTATTATGTGAATTTGAATGAGGGGCCAAGTATCCTGAAAGAATTTGATATCTCACCTTTGTATTACAGCAATTCCATCTATTTTGTGGATGGAATGGTTTGGATTTGTACCGACAATGGAATTGGTTACATCAAACAGGGAAACTTTAGCAAGGTAGATAACCTGCCGATGAATTCATCTGTGGATAAAATGTTGGTAGATTATTTGGGAAATCTTTGGTTTACTTCCTCTAAGCAGGGCGTGATGAAGGTTGTGCCAAACCAGTTTAGCGATGTATACGAAAAATATGGACTAAAAGAGGATGTGGTTTATGCCACTTGTCTTTATGAGGACAAACTCTTTGTAGGCACCCAAACAGGAGGCCTGAAAATTCTGGGGGCGGATGGAGTAGAAGAGTCATTTGTGGTGGAAGAATGTATCTACGGTGACCTTGTGGAAGAAGACGTGAACTTGATTTCTATGTTTGAGGGTTACCGGATTCGGTCGATTGTGGAAGATAGCAAAGGGCGACTTTGGATTTCTTCTTATGGGGAACGGGCTTTGGTTTGCTATCATGAGGGAAAAGTCAGGGCCTATGGCATGGCAGATGGCTTGCCTTCGGAGCGAGTTCGAACTATCAAGGAATCCCGGAATGGAGATATTTATGTTTGCTGTACCGGTGGTCTTGCAGTGATTCGAGACGGAGAGATTGTAAAGGTTTATGATGAGGAATTTGGTATTGTAAACACGGAAATCTTAACGGTAGAGGAAATGTCAGATGGACGAATTCTTTTAGGAACCGATGGTGGCGGCCTCTATGTAATCAAAGATACCCAAGTTACCCACTACGGCGTGGAAGATGGCCTAAGTTCAGATGTAATCATGCGAATCAAAAAGGACGTAACCCGTGACATCTATTGGATGGTCACTTCGAATGCCATTTGCTACTTAGACACCAAGGAAAAAGTTACGGTCATATCACATTTTCCTTATTCCAACAACTTTGATTTCTATGAGAATAAGAAGGATGAGATGTGGGTTCTTAGTAGTAACGGTATTTACGTGGCCAAGGTGGAGGAATTGCTTTCCGGTGACAGCTATTCCACTATTTACTATGGCGCTGACAATGGTCTTCCTTGCATTGCCACAGCAAATTCCTACAGCTATCTGGCTGAGGATGGCACTCTTTATATTGCAGGAAGCACAGGCGTTGCCAAGGTGAACATGGACGAAGAGTTCGAGCATGTTACGGACTTTAAGATGGAGGTTCCCTATATTGAAGTGGATGGAAAAATTGTATATCCAAACAAGAAGGGAGAATTTGATGTCCCTTCTACTGCAAACCGTGTAACCATCTACAGTTACGTGTTTAATTATTCCTTAATGAATCCTCAGGTGAACTATCAACTGGAAGGGTTTGATACAGACATTCGTCAGGTGAAACGAAGTGACTTAATGCCAATCACCTATACCCACTTAAGAGGCGGTAGGTATCATTTTCTTATGTCTCTTCAAAGTCCGAAAGGGGAAGTCAGCAAGGAATTATCTGTGACCATCAACAAGAATCGACACTTGGTGGAACGCTTGTGGTTTCAGATTATCATTGGTCTTTTGATTCTGGGTGTAATCATCCTGCTTGTCCTTCTTGTAATTTATCGCAGGACCAGGAAGTACGTCGCGAAAGCCAACGAACAGAAACAATTAATTCGAGAAATTGTGGAAGCATTTGCAAAGGTAATCGATATGAAAGACCAGTACACCAATGGTCACTCTACTCGAGTTGCCGAATACACGGCCATGCTCACCAAGGAGCTGGGCTATGACGAGGACACCGTGGAACGTTATTATAACATTGCCCTTATGCATGATATTGGCAAGGTTGGCATTCCTGCCAAGGTTTTAAACAAGCCGGGCAAGCTTACGGATGAAGAGTATGCGATTATTAAATCTCACTCCGCCCTAGGCTATAATGCCCTTAAGGGAATTTCAATCATGCCTGAGTTGGCGGTTGGTGCCGGTGCTCATCACGAGCGGCCGGACGGTAAGGGCTATCCCAACGGATTGGTGGGAGATCAGATTCCTCGGGTTGCTCAAATCATTGCGGTGGCAGATACGTTTGATGCCATGTATTCTAAGCGACCTTACCGCACGCGTATGAATTTTGAGAAGGTGGTTTCCATCATCAAGGATGTTTCCGGAACCCAGCTTACCTCGGATGTAGTGGATGCTTTCCTTCGTCTGGTAGAGAAAGGTGAATTCCGTGCAGAGGATGATGACGGTGGCGGAAGCGTGGAAGAAATTGATAATGTTGGGCGAAAATAAAAGATAGAGGAATCCCCGGTAGCCAAGTTGCTGTCGGGGATTTTTGATGAAAATATGATTGTTAATTCTGCTAAAATTGTTATTATGTTAAAATGCAAAAAAAATACAAGAAAATCCATGTGAATATTAAACAAAAAAATTGAATTTTTCTCTTGGTTATAGTATAATTTCTCTATATTGTTAGATTATATTCTTTGGAGAGGGTACACAAAGATAGAAAGTAGTTAAAGGAGGATATTCTATGAAAAAGAAATTGAAAAAAGGTATCGCCCTGTCACTGGCAGCGGCGATGGTGTGTGGAACACCAATTGTAGCAAGTGCAGATTCTGCAGCTACTACAATTGAGTTACCATCAAGTGGATTATTGTATGCGTTTGATTTCAGTGATTCCACTATAACGAATAAGGGTTCGGTTGGAGGAACAGGTACGATTGTAGGTGGTGGTTCTATAACGAATGGATATTTTGATAATGCATCAACAGCTGACCTTGCAACAAAGCGTGTCAATTATCTGTCACTTCCTAATGCTAACGATGTTGCAAAGGATATCAATACATCTGCTAACAAGGGATTGACTTTCTCGACAAAGATTAAGTTAGTTACAGATAAGTATTCTGTTTGGTCACCTATTTTTGTAATGAATTCTACAAGTAATCCTACATCATGGCCTGTATTTGCGGCAGAACTTAGAGGAACTGCAGTTTGGAATGCAGCAGGATGGTTTAATGGTGATAATACCAATATGAATACTGTACTTGGTGGCTTATCTACAGAAAAATGGGTTACTCTTACTATTGTAGCTAATGGTAACGAGGGAGAGACCGGTAAAATCTATACATATGTAGATGGAACACTTATGAATTCCACAGATATCCAGGCTTTCAGTACTGATGATAATAGTATCTTAGGAATTTTAAGTGCAGGTTCAGAGACCTTCTTCCAGGGAGTAGATACCGCTATGCTTGGTGCTGGACAGCCATACGACTGGAATGATCCTGATGCACAGGTTCTTTATGACGATGTGCTTTTATATGATTCTGCCTTAACAAGTAATCAGATTCGTTTATTGGCTGAAGCGTCAGATCCTGTAAATGCTGCAGTAGCATATACAAAGGACAGTAATGCTTATACTACAGAAGAGCAGGAAGCAATGACAGATGCAGAGACTGTTATTGCAAATATTTTAAGTAATCCAACGGATACAGATGATGTTGTAAGTGTATCAAGTGATATGACATCATTAGATGACTCAGTTAGTGCTGGAAATTTCTGGACTGATTTCTCAGATTATTATCAATTTACCGGTGATTTTACAGCAAGATTTTCTGTAACAGTAGATAGCAAACTTGCAAGTAATGTTTGGAACGGCCCATTAGTTGCTGTGACGAATGCATATGAACGTGTAGAGTCAAGTTATTATACAGAATATCTTAGAATGAGAATTGATGATTACGGATGGACGAACTCAAATCCAGGAACTGTAAAAATAGTCGATACTGCTACTTCAATGACGGGAATGAATGGCTTAGAGGATAACGGATTTTCTACCTCAGATTCATCGAATGATGCAGTAGCATGTTCTGATATTTCCGGAACATTTGATGAGGGTGACGTGATTGAGTATGTGATCAGCAGAGCAGGCGATAAGGTTAAAGTGATGGAAATCTTAACGGATGGTACGAATAAGTATAACCAGTGGGCAATTGTAGATTACACAGATACAACGCTTCAGATTTACTTCAGTACTGACCAGTGCGGATTTACAGTTAATTCGATCGAATATTCAGCAGAATCTGATATTACCGGATATCGTGGAACAGATGCAGGAAACCACGAAACTTCAACCTACACCGCACCAACTAAGTCTGGTTATATCTTTGCAGGTTGGTATTCAGATTCAAATTATGAAACACCAATCGCAAGCACAACAACGACTGGAACTGCATATCCTAAGTTTGTAAGTAATTCACTTCTTACAGTTAAGGGTCAGTTAGCAGCAGCTACAACAGCTGAATCAGATACAACATCACTTCGAGTATTTACTGCAGTTGATTCCTTAAACTATCAGAAGGTTACCTTAGATATTAGTTATACTCTTTCAGGTACAGATACTGCTAAGAATAAGTCTGTCACATTAACTACAGCTTATGCAAGTGTAAAGTCTTGGAATGGAACAGCAGATGAAGTATTATCAGCAGCAGCCGTATTTGGTTCAAGCGATGCAGCCTATTTACTTCCACTTAAGTTAACTAATATTAAGAATGCAGATTTTAATACAGACTTTACATTTACGCCATCTTATGTTACAACTGATGGTACAACCGTAACTGGTTCAGCAAGAACAATTAAAATTAGTGACGTTCTTGCAGCATAATAAAGAATGAATTAGTAAAAAACAAGGAGGATGACATGAATAAATTCGAATATGAAGAGCCAAAGATGGACGTAATCAAGTTAGGAAATATGGATGTAATTGTTACAAGTGGTCTTACACAGGGAGATCCAATCCAAGATCCAGAACCAGAAATCGATATCAACGATTAATCTAAGATGATTAAGTCCCAGCTGGACCAATTTCCAGCTGGGACTTTTCGCTTTCGAGAGAAAAGGAAGGAAGTTAAGATGAAAAATAGGGTGAGAGCGCTGATTGGCCTGATGATGCTTACACTTGCTTTAGGGGCAACCGCTTGTGGCGGGAAAAAAAGTACTTCAGAAAAAAAGACAAGCACAAAGGAAGAAGCGACCACAATTTTGGAAACAGAATCCGGAGCTAGTGAAGGAGAGGAGGCAACCCTGGAGGTGCCCCAGGAGGATGCCGCACAGGAAACAGAAACCAATGAGGAGGGAGAGGTAATTGCAGTGAAGGATTCAGACTCCGGAATCGAGGTTCAGGTAGATGTTTCTGCCCAGGACTCTTCTGAGGAGTCTACGGAAGCATCGAAAAAATCGAATAGCAAAAAGAAGAAAAAGAGTAAGTCAAAGAAATCAAGTTCTTCGTCTGACACTTCATCAGATTCATCTTCCGGATCGTCAAACTCTTCCGATAGTCAGTCGGATTCCTCAGGGGGTACCCTGATTGATGGCGGAAATTTGGATGGAACGGAAGAGGAAGAAACCACAAAGGCTTCGGAGAATGGTGAAACCTCCACGGAAGAGAAGTGGGGAAGAATTTTCTAGAGGATTGTTAGAGAGGAAGCAAGATGGAACTGAAAGAGCATTTTTATATGCGAGTAGCAGACTTGGACTGGGAAATCTATGCTGAGAATCAGGATGTTGTAAGGTATACCAAGGAGTATCAGATCAAAGAGGAAGAGGCAAGACAAGCAATTCCCATTAAGATGACGGAAGAAAAAATCGCCCGTGCCTGCAAGGATCAACCGGAATTTCCTCGGGATATGAATGAGACCACGGCTATTCATAGGGAGATGGGAGAGATTCTTCCCAAAAAAGAGAGAATACTTTTTCATGGGGCAGTAGTATCTTTTTTAGGGGAGGGAATATTATTTACTGCCAGAAGCGGAGTAGGAAAGTCCACTCATGTGAAGTTGTGGAAGAAATACCTGGGGGATGCGGTGGAAATCGTGAATGGAGACAAGCCAATTCTACAGGTGAAGGATGATAGCTGCTTTGTTTATGGGACTCCATGGGCCGGAAAAGAAGGCTGGCAGAAGAATTGCAAAAGGGAATTAAAGCGTATTTGCATTGTGACACGGGGAAAGGAGAATAAGATTCGCAAACTGGAAAGCAAGGATGCCTTAACTACCTTGCTTAGTCAGTTTTATCTTCCGGAAAATCAGGAAGGGGCGATGTTAAGTATTTCCCTATTGGATCAACTTCTAAAAAATCTTCCGGTTTATGAATTATCCTGCAATATCAGTAAGGAGGCTGTGGAAGTATGTTTGGAGGGAATGACAGGCTATAAGCTAAAAGATTTAAACGAGAGTGAGGACGACAGAAGATGAAGATAAAAGAAGGATTTGTCTTAAGAGAATTAGCGGGACAGTATGTGGTAATTGCAACAGGAGAGGCAAGCAAATACTTTCATGGGATGGTCAAACTAAATCAGGTAGGGGGAGAAATTTGGAAAGGTTTAGAGAAAGGAAAAACCAAGGAAGAAGTAGCAAGGGAGATTGCAAACCACTACGAGGTCAGTGAAGAAAAGTCCTTGCAAGACGTGGAACATTTGATCAATCAGATGAAAAAAGAGGGTTTTTTTGAGTAGAAAAATAGGTGTTTATGTGGTAGATTTAAGACAGTTATAATTTAAGTTACACTGAAAAAGAAAAGGAGGTATTCATGAGAAAAAACATGAAGAAGGCGATTGCCCTAACCCTGGCAACGAGTATGACAATGGCAACACCGATTGCGGTTGGAGCAGCCGATATTGACCTTAATATTGAGGAAGTCACACCATATGTGGAGTTGACATTTGATGGGACAACCAGTGAAACCACCTATACAGAGGATGGCGTTGACTTTACCCTCTTTGGTGATGCAAGCGTGGTGGCAGATCCGGATGATTCTACCAATCAGGTACTTGCATTGTCTCCAAACCTTACCGGTACGGACAGTTCGGTGGGAGTCAGTTATATTTCATCCGCACTCGGAGCTTATTCTAGCGAATTACTCATGACACTTAAAACTGCTCAGGCAGTTACAGTAAGCATGAAAGTTCGCCCAACGGTTCAATATTCGGATTGGAATTATCTTTTTAAACTTGGTTATGGAAAAGATGAGGATACAGAGATTGGATATTGCTATCTTGATGGAACCACAGGGTTTATTCAAAGAATGGATTCCGGTAATAATTATCTGGCTTACTACCCGGGAGGCGGCTGGGTGGATGGCAATCCAGTAGATAGCAAGTATAACTACTTCAACAAGTATGGGAATGCAAATCGTTGGTACACCTTGACTTATGTTTATACAAGTACCCAGGTTAGTGTTTATGTAGATGGTCAGTTAACCGTAGAACAAACAGCAGATTGTTCAGATTTTGATACTATCCTTACAGGTGTTTCCATGGGATCTCTTACCATTGGAGCCGGAGCATCCTTAGATGATGGAAATTGTTATACCGGATATGTGGATGATTTCCAGATTTATGCAAACGCTCTTGATGCGGATGACCTCTCTTATATTGTGGATACCAATGGTACAGATGAAAGTCTTAATCCGGTTGTATTATTGGACGCTAGCACCGATATTGGTGAAGTAGTGGAAAGTGGAGGATTCTTTGCAAATAGTTCAAGTGATTATGCTTTCAGCGGGGATTTCACTGCTAGATTTGCCATGACAATCCGTGATTCCGGTCAGTACACAACTGTGGACAACGAAAAAACAGAAAGCAATCAGTTCTATTATGCTCCGATTGCAGTAGTAACTACCGATGAAGCTCGTAGTTCTGCTTCTGAATATCTTGTTATGAGAACGGATAACTGGGCATGGGGAAGTGCTTTTAATGAAGGTACAGCTGCCTTTATCCGTGATGCCAACGACTTGGAGTATAACGGTTGGGTAGATTCGGATTCAGCCAATGATGCAAGTGCATCTTCAGATCCTGCCACTGATATTTATGGTCAGTATGATGGCGCAAGCGTTGAATATGTGATTTCAAGAGCAGGAGATTGTGTGAAGGTACTTGAAAAGTTCACACCTGCCGGAAGTTCTGAAAGTTATGATCAGTATACAATTATCCAGGTTACAACAGGGGAGGATATTCGATTATACTTCACCTCTGAATATTGTAGCTATGCAATTAATTCTGCATCATTTACCGGGGCCAGTGATATTACCGGTTATAGAGGTTCCGATGTAAATTCCGGCAAAGATTACTATACCGCTCCAACTAAGAGTGGTTATGTATTTGCCGGATGGTATCAGGATGCAAACTATGAGGAAGCAGTTAGCTCAAGTACTGTATCAGGAACCGCTTATCCTAAGTTTGTAGATGATGAAGTACTGACCATTAAAGCTCAGGTGACTGCAGAAACTACTGCAACAAGTGAATCAACGAATTTAAGAGTGATTACAGGGGTGGATACCTTAAACTATTCAAAGATTATGATTCATGTCAGTGCAACTTTGGCCAGTAGCAAGGTAATCGATAAGTCGATTACTACCAGCAGGGTATATACACAGGTTCGTACACCATCTGGTTTGGTTGATGTATCTGAAGTTTTTGGAAGTCCGGTAACCTATGCTACCTCTGTTGTATTATCTAATATTCAACAGGCAGATTTTTCAACAAACTTTACCATTACCCCTTCCGTTGTTACTCTTGATGGAACAACCGTTACCGGAACTACAAGAGTCTTGACTCCTAGCGAAGGGTTTTAAGAATTTGGTAATTAACGTATTATAAAAGGCAAATAATTACAAAGAAAGGAAAAAGAATGAAGAAAAATATAAAGAAAATCATTGCAGCACTTGCAGCAATGTCGATGACTTTTTCTGGCTTGTTGATTGCGGAAAAACCGGAAGTGGCAGATGCAGCGACCCCTGGGGTTTCTGTCCATGATCCATCTATTGTAAAGGGAGATGATGGATACTATTATGTCTTTGGTTCCCATATGGCATGGGCGAAAAGTTCAGATATGATTCATTGGACTTCTTTTACCAATAATATCAACACAGATTATGAAACTCTTTTTGCAGACGCTTTTGAGTGGGCTGCTAACGGTGATTCAGTATATGCACCAAGCGGAAATTTATGGGCGCCGGATGTCATTTACAACGAATCCCTTGGCAAATGGACCATGTATATGAGTATCAATGGTTGTTCTTGGAATTCATCTATTGTTCTTTTAACGGCAGATACTCTTGATGGAGACTGGACCTATGTAGGACCGGTTGTTTACTCAGGATTTAACGGAAATACCTCGGGAGATTATTCATTTACAAAGACGGATTATACTCAGGCAACCGGCGATACAAGCTTGAATTCCCGATATATTACCACTGCAACTAATTATTATGACGGTACAACTGCATGTAGTGCTTCTACTTGGAATGTAAGCTATGGTGCACATGCCATCGATCCTTGTGTAAAGTATGATGAGAATGGAGATCTTTGGATGTCCTATGGCTCATGGTCTGGTGGTATTTATTTACTAAAATTAGACAAAGCGACCGGACTTCGTGATTATACCGCTTCTTACACTTATGATACCGATTATAATGATGGTTATGCATCAGATCCATATATGGGATATCATATTGCAGGTGGTTATAGAATATCAGGAGAGGCCTCTTACCTGATGAATGTTGGTAATTACTGGTATCTCTTTATTTCTTATGGTTACTTGTCTTCTACCGGTGGATACAATATGAGAGTATTCCGCTCTTCGAAAGGTATTAAGGGACCATACTTAGATCAGAGTGGTTCATCTAGTGTAAATCTTTATTCTACGGGTAACGATTATTCTAATGTGAATGGAGATATTGGTTATAAGATTTTAGGTAATTACAAGTGGTCAGATGATAGGATTATGGCTAAGGGAGAGGTTGCTCAGGGTCATAACTCAGCTTTTGTAGATTCCGATGGTAAGATGTATTTGGTCTACCATACCAGATATGATGATGGAACAGAAGGGCACAATCTTCGTGTAAACCAGATGTATCTGGATAGCAAGGGATGGTTAGAGGCTTCTCCTGCACCATATGCCGGTGAAACCTTATCGACAACTGCGATAACAGCTTCACAGGTTGCAGGAACCTATGAAGTGGTTGATCACGATCCAAATAATCTTGATTACGAAAAACGAGCATTGGCTAGCACTTATACCTTAAATTTCAGCATAGACGGAAAAATCTATGATGGAAGTAAGAATGTAGGTACGTGGGCGGTATCAGGCACTAATTATATTACCTTTACCATAGCTGGAGTAAGTAACTGGGCAGGAGAAGAATTCAAGGGTGTTTTGGTTCCCGGAGTTTTAGGAGATAAAACGGTTCTTACCTTCTCTGCTAGTGAAGCGGATTATGATACTGCTATGTGGGGTAGAAAACTTGACGTTTATGATTACGCAAATTATACAGAGAATTCTTATAATGAGACAGTAACCATTGGCCCAGCGTTCACAAATCGTTCTACCAACATTCCAACCAAGGGAGACTTTACCTTAGAATACACCTTACATGTAAATGCATATAATTCAATCAATCAGAATGCCTTTGAGAATGTGGCCTTTGAGATTTTCTCAGAAGATGGTTCATCATGTTTTACTGCTGTATGTAATGGTGGCTACTGGTTCTGGTCAGGAAGTGGAAACAATACCGGATGGAATACCAGTGATGTTGTATTTACCCAAAATACTTGTTCTGATAGTTCGGTATTTGAAGATACGGATCTGAATCTTATAATTAAAAAGAGCGGTGCAAACTTAACGATTAAGGGTTATGTTCCAGGTTCCGATACTGCTGTATGGAATGTATCTGTTACAGGTAATGAAGAATTTGCGAATGGTACATCCTATGATGTACACTTGACCGGAGAGTACACCGACTTAACGGAAATTACAGTGGTAGAAAATACTACCAGTGTGTCATACAATGACATTTCAAGTTATAGAAGCGCTACCGGTTATACAGCTCCAAGCATGGATGGTATGATTTTTGGAGGATGGTATTCGGATCAAGAACTTACCACTCCACTTTCATCAGATACAACCAGTGGATCCGCTTATGCTAAGTTTGTAAGTGATCAGCTTCTTACTGTAAAGGCCCAGCTTGCTGCCACAACCAACGCAAATAGCGTAAGTTCCAGTCTTCGTATCTTAACAGCAGTTGATGATGATGACTATGCAAAGATTGGCTACAAGATTTCATACAAGTTACAGGGAAGAAAAAAGACCTCAAACCTGGATGTAACCGCAAGCACTTTGATTGACAAGGTAAATGTTACTACCTATGAAGGAACTTCTGAATATTCGGTAGGACAGGCATTTGGTGATGGAAAAGCAAAGTATTCTGCACCGCTTGTAATTAATGGCATTTCCAATAGCAATTTTGAAACTGCATTTACGGTAACCCCATATGCTGTAACAGCGGATGGAACTACGGTAACCGGAACTGCCAGAGTTTTAACTATCGCAGAAGCATTATAAAATTATTTCAATTCCCATAAATCTTTGGTATAATCGTCTTGAATAAGTTTAAAGGATGAGAGAAGATATGGGGCTTCATATTGAGGATACTTTAAAAAAAGAAAAATATTATATCAGCACCACTCAGGGCTATAGTATGTGGCCTATGTTGAAGGATCGGCGGGATACCATTATCGTTAAGCCGGTTTCACGTAGGTTGCATCGGTTTGAGGTTGCACTTTTCAAGCGAAAGAAACAGTATGTTTTACATCGTGTGGTAGAAGTGCTACCGGATGGCTATTTGATTCGGGGAGATAACTGCCTGGAAAAAGAATATGTCAGTGAACAGCAGATCCTGGGGGTGCTGATTTCTTTTTACAGAAAAGATAAAAAGATCAATATGAATGGATGGAAATACCGGTTTTTTGTGGGGGCTTGGATGTTTCTCCACCCTGTTTGGAGAGGCTGGTTAAGGACCAAGAAAATCCTTCGACCTATGGTTGGGTGGATTCGGAATAGAAAAACGAAGAAAGTTCAAAGCCAGACGATATCCAAGGAAGCGGGACTTTATCTTGCAGGCTTAATTCAAAAGGGATTGCATGGGGAAAAAGTGAAGGAGCTTCCAAAGACTTGTAAACTTTCCCAGGTTTACCAACTGGCCAAAAGCAACGATGTTTTGGCGGTTGCCTATGAGGGCTTAGGAGATAATCTTCTTGCTGCCTTGCCGGAATCCATTGTTAGAGAATGGAAGAGTGCCTGTGACAATACCCTTTATCGGGAGGTGTCCTTTGATTTAGAACGAGAAGGAATTCTTTCTGCCTTAGAGGAGGAGGGGTTATCCTACCTGCCCCTAAAGGGCATTTTAATTAAAAACTATTATCCAAAGCCTGGACTTCGCTTTATGTCAGACAACGACATTCTCTATGGCGAGGTGGAAGAAATGCCGGGAGGCGGATATCAGTTGAAAGAGGGAAGCAAAAAGGAAAGCCAGGAAAAGATGATAAAGATTATGAAAAATCTTGGCTATGAAGTCAAAAGCCTGGTGTCTAATGACGAATCTTTTGTAAAGGAACCTCATTATAACTTTGAGATGCACAATGCCTTATTTTCAGAGAGTCACAAGGTTTATAAGCATTTTAAAAATTCTTGGGAGCATGCGATTTTGGACGAAGGTTCTAAGTATGCCTATCATTTTTCAGATGAGGAAGAGTATGTATATTTTTTAGCTCATGCCTACAAGCATTTTGATCGAACCGGTTGTGGAATCCGAACCATCGTTGATATCTATGTCATATTACAGGCAAAGGGAAAGATGGATGAGGAATATTTAAATCGACGTTTGCAAGAGACCGGCTTGCTGGACTTTAGAAGAAAGATGGAAAGCCTTGCAAGGCATGCCTTTGGAAAGGACGAGGGGGAGATGACCCAGGAGGATTTGGAGGTCTATGCTTATATGCTGGGATCCGGAACCTTTGGAAATGTGGGAAATCTGGTAGGTAACCGTCTTAATGAATTAAAGGAAGAAGGTTGGGATGCTAGATGGAGCCGGTTGATTTATATCAAAGAAAGACTTTTCTTGGATGAAAAAACCATTCAGAGTAATTATCCTTATTTTTATAAACACACATGGGCCAGGATATTCCTTCCGGCATATCGTGTGATTCGGGGGGTGCAGATTCACCCAAGATTATTACTGGAAGAGTTTAAAAAAGTGACGAGAAAATAGAAAGGTAGAAAATATGGAAGTAGTTTTACAAATTGTGTTGTTATTGGTTGGTTTTGTCCTTTTGGTAAAAGGGGCCAACTGGTTTGTGGATGGAGCATCAAGCCTGGCAAAAAAACTTAAGGTGCCGGAGGTGATTATCGGTTTAACCATTGTGGCTATGGGAACCAGTGCTCCGGAACTTGCGGTTTCTACAACCGCTGCCTTAAAGGGGTCTAACGAGATTGCCATTAGTAATGTAATCGGTTCAAACCTCTTTAACCTTTTAATGGTATTGGGTGTTTGTGCCGTTATTCACACGGTTTCGGTGGATACGAATATTTTAAAAAGAGATTTCCCGATTTCTGTTCTAATTACCATTATTTTATTATTCGCTACGAATTCTTCCGTTATTTTTAGTAAGACGATTTTTAACGGAAAGATGAATATGAAGGTGGGAACCATCACCAGAGTGGTAGGAATTTTATTCTTAATCTTTTTGGTCGCTTATATTTGGAACTTGATTCATGCCGCTATGAAGAATCCAACGGAAGAAGAGAATACCAAGGACTTGCCTTATTGGAAGTGCTTCCTTCTTTTACTTGTGGGGATTGTTTGTATCGTAGGTGGAGGCGAATTGGTTGTTTCCAGTGCCAAGGAAATTGCGAGATTTTTTGGTATGTCTGAGACCTTGATTGGCTTGACCATCGTTGCTTGTGGTACTTCTCTTCCGGAGTTGGTAACTTCAGTGGTTGCAGCGAGAAAGGGCCAGGTAGATATGGCCGTGGGAAATGTGGTTGGTTCCAATATCTTTAACCTCCTGATGATTTTGGGAGTTTCAAGTACCATTCATCCAATTACCATGGTGATGGCATCGGTTTATGACCTGATCATATTAATTGTTGCATGTTTGGTGGTTCTTTCCTTTATCGCCTTTGATAAGAAGATTAATCGAAAAGAAGGAATCGTTATGATTGGTATGTATGTGGGAACGGTAATTTTTGCGATTCTTCGTTAATAAAGAGAGGTAGATTATGAAGGAAATCAGGGAGCAAATGAAGAAGTACATTCCCTTGGGCCTGGTCGTTCTGATTCTTTTTCTAATCATCCATTATTGGACTCAGATTGCAAGTCTCCTATCCCTTTTGGGAAATGCTCTAACGCCGATTTTGACTGGTGCCATCATTGCATTTGTGGTGAATATTATTATGTCTTCCTATGAGAGAACTTATCAAAAAATTACTAAGGGAAAGGGCCAAAAGGCCAAGCGTCCAATCTGTATGATTCTTGCCTATTTGACTGTGCTTCTCGTGGTGATTTTGTTGTTGGTAATTTTGATTCCGGAATTTGTAAAAAGTATTTCTTCCGTTCAGAAAAATGTCTTGGAGTGGAATACCAAATTTTTAAAGGAATTGTCTAAGAATAAGTATGTGGGGGATTATGCCAGGGAGGCCATGGACTATGTTCAGCATAGGATGGATCTGGATAATCTCATGAATAAGCTGGCAAGTTTTGTGGCTAGTGGAGCAACCGGTGCATTTTCCATTGTGATGCGGTCGGTAAGAAGTATTATCAGTCTTGCCACCAATCTTTTGATTGGCTTGATTTTTTCTGTTTATATTTTGGCTGAAAAGGAGAAATTGGGAAGACAGTTTTCCGGTTTGATTCGTACTTATCTTCCAAGGGGAGATCAGTTCGTGAAACTTTGTGTTTTGGTAGATGACTGTTTCCATAAATTCCTGGTTGCGCAGTTTACGGATGCCTGTATCCTAGGTTCTCTTTGTGGAATCGGACTTGCCATTATGAGATTCCCGTATGCCTTGATGACCGGAGTGTTAATTGCGGCAACCGCCCTGATTCCGGTAGTTGGTGCATTTTTGGGAGCCCTTTTGTCCGGATTTTTAATCCTAACGGTGTCTCCGGTAAAGGCATTGATTTTCTTAGTTTATATTGTAATTTTACAGCAGATTGATAATAATCTGATTTATCCAAGAGTAGTAGGAACCTCCATTGACTTGCCGGGCATCTGGGTGCTTGCAGCGGTTACCATAGGTGGAGGACTCTTTGGGGCAGCGGGTATGCTTTGTGGTGTACCGCTCACTTCAGCAGCCTACAAGATTATAAAGGAGGATTACCGGAGGCGACAGGTAAAGCCCGCCGGTAAAGATAGAATAGCTTAAGGTTTGGAGGTTTTATTATGCATATGAAGAAAGTAAAACGATTTTTTGCTGCCATGATGGCAGCGGCACTTGTAGTAAGTGTCTGCCCGTCTACGGTGCAGGCGGCTGTAAAGCCAAAGAAGATGTCAGTAAAGGTGAAAAGTTCACTGTTAGGGGCGTCTAAGATACTTTATGTTGGTGGTCCTGCCAAGTACAAAAAGACCACGATTAAGGTGACGGTGAAGCCGGCAAAGGCCGGCAAGAAGGTAACCTACAAGATTTCAAATAAGAAGGTTTTAAAGGTGTCAAAGAAGGGCGTGATTACCGCTAAGAAGGTGGGAACCGCAAAGGTTACTGTTCAATCAAAGGTCAACAAAAAATTAAAAAAGACCATTAAGATTCGTGTAAAGAAATACACGGCAGCAGTAAAGGCAAAGTATGAAGGAACCGGTACCACTACCACTACAACAACAAGCGTGGATACCACGGACCGAAGTGGTCTTTACCTGAGTGCCAGCAAGGCTACGCTTGTGATTAATGGAGAGGGTTATAAAACGACAAACTTAAAAGCCTATGATACGGCAAGTGCCAGTACCAGACAGGAAATTGGAGTTACCTGGACTTCTTCAAATCCTTCCGTAGTAAGCGTAGATGCATCCGGGAAAGTTACCGGATTAAAGGCGGGAAACGCCGTGATTACAGCAACCAGAGACAATGGTAAGACGGCAAGCTGTACTTATACCGTAAAGTACAACCAGGTTTCTGTTCACGACCCATCCATCGTAAAGGGAGATGATGGGTATTATTATATCTTTGGTTCTCACATGGCATGGGCCAAGAGCAAGGACTTAAGGGGTTGGACCAGTTTTACCAACAACATTAACAGTGAAAATGCCAGCTATACAACCTATTCATCCAGCGTAGATGCAAAACATACCAGCATTTCAAACAAGGCCTTTAAATGGGCCTCGGTCAATGGTGGAGATACGGCCTATGCCCCAAACGGGAACCTTTGGGCACCGGATGTTATCTACAACAAGGAATTAAAGAAATGGTGTATGTATATGTCTGTGAATGGAGATAATTACCATTCAGTGATTGTTATGATGACGGCAGATAGTTTATCCGGCAATTGGACCTATGCAGGAGAAGTGGTTTATTCCGGCTTTAGAAATGACAGTTCTTCTTACGATTATTACACCAATACCGATTATGTAAAGGCCACGGGGGACAGCACTTTTTCCGGTGCTTCCCGTTACTTAAGCGGAGGAAGTTGGAATAAGTACTATGGCAATAATGCCATTGACCCGGTAGTAAAGTATGACAAAGAGGGAAATCTCTGGATGATTTATGGCTCCTGGTTTGGCGGAATTTATAGCCTTAAGCTAGACGAAAAAACCGGTCTTCGTGATTATACCTACACCTACGACTATGATACCGATGATAGTGATGGAGCAACTTCGGATCCTTATATGGGTCTTCGGGTAGCAGGAGGCGGTGCCCATTCCGGAGAGGGTGCTTATGTGATTCAGTCAGGAGATTACTACTATCTCTTTGTTAGTTATGGTGGCTTAGTGGCAGACGGTGGATACAATATGCGACTCTTCCGTTCGAAATCCATCAACGGTCCATATAAGGATAAGGCAGGAAATCTTGCTATTAATACGGCAAGCAATACCACAGGTGTGGTTACCGGTAATGTGGGAATCCGTTTAATGTCCGGCTATACCTTAAATTGCCTGGACAAGGGATACCTGGCCCAGGGACATAATTCAGCCTTGGTAGATAGCGATGGAAGCATTTACTTGGTTTACCATACCCGTTTTGAAAATTCAGGAGAAGGACATCAGGTTCGAGTACATAAGATGTACACCAGTAAGGATGGATGGCTTTGCGTGGCACCTTATGAGTATAATGAGGATAGTATTTCTACCGGTGCTTATTCCAGTGAGGAAATTGCAGGTACCTACGAGTATCTTTATATGAATCCGGCCCAGAAAAACGGTACGGTAGCAAGTTCCACCACCCTTACCTTAGGAGCGGACGGTTCCATTGGAGGTGGCGGAGCAAGTGGTTCTTGGAGCCTTGAAGGAGATAGTCCGATGGCAAGTTTTGTCATCAATGGAATTACCTATGAAGGTGTCTTTGCCTATGGCAATGTGGAAGATGCGACCAAAACCAGGACCATGACCTTTAGTGCGGTAGGTAGCAATAATGTTGTGATTTGGGGCAGTAAGGGTACCGCTACCGCAAAGTCCGGCCAGGAGGCCATTACGGAAGATGCGGGAGACCTTTCCCTTCCAAGTACCGTAACAGAGGACTTTACCCTTACCACCATTGGTAAGAATGCTTCTTCCATTACCTGGACTTCTTCAGATTCTTCTTCCATTGAAATCAAAGATAATCATGCCAAGGTAACAAGACGTCTTGAGGACTCTGAGACCATTACCCTAACCGCAAGCATTACTAAGGATGGAGCAAGCACAAGCAAGACATTTACAGTGGTTGTCAGTGGATATATTCGGGAGATTTCTCTTCCGGAAACCATTAGCAAAGGCACAATTGAGCTTCCAAGTAAGGCCGGACTTGCTGATGTGGAATGGTCTTCTTCCAACAAGAAGGTAATCTCTAGCGCAGGTCAGGTAAATGAGGTGATTAATGATACTTCCGTTACCTTAACAGCAACCCTTTCCTTAGGGGATGAGATTCTTACCAAGGAATATGAGGTGACTGTATTAGGACTTGAGATTCCCCTGTCTACCGCGGTAAAGAGTGATTCCATTACCCTTCCTACCAGTGTAGATACTTATACCATTAGCTGGTCATCTTCTGATTCAGATATAATCAATGTAGAGACTGGGGCTGTAACAAGGGCGGAAACAGAGACTCAGTTTGTTACCTTAACAGCAACCATTACCAAGGGTACTGAAAGTGATACGAGAACTTATAAGATTACTGTTTTCCCAATTCAGGTTGTTTGTGCTTACCGGGAAGACTATGAGTCGGTAAGTGATGTAAGCAGCTTATTTGCATCTAGCAACTTGGGAGGAGGAATCTCCATTGGAAGCGAAGGAGAAAATCACTTCCTTCAGTTTAAGCAGGATGGCAGTTCCGGTAACCGTGGAGGTGCAGGAAGCTTTGATACCTCTTCTTTAAGTGGAGAAAGTTATGTGATTGAGGCAGATCTTGCCATTACCTCCGGAAATGTAGCAAATCGTTCTAACTCTCAGTTTGCTTTGGTTACCTCTTCCGTAAGTGATTTAGTGGGAAATAATTCGGGAATCACCGATAACTACCTCTTAAAACTTTCTACGAAAACCAATGCAAATGGAAGTTGTACCACCTATTTGATTAATGATAGTAGTGAGGAAGTTGAAATTCCGGCAAATACCTGGGTACATATCACCTTGGTGGTAAATTCAAATTCCAATACCGTTTCGCTGACCATTAGCAATGGAGATACTAATTTATATAGCGGAAATGTTGCAATCTCAGGAAGTCAAACTAAGGTAACCGGCATGTATATCTTATCCGGTCGAGGAAATGGCCTTACCAAAGTAGACAATATTAAGATTTACTAAAAGGATAGGAAGTGTCAATTGTCTTTTCTGTTTGAGCGTTTTCATAGAAAATTGGGAGTTATTGATTAAATAATTGTGCAGGTTCATGATTGTTTTTTTAAATAAAGAATGATATCATTTTCCTCGCACGTAGTTGAAGATGCTACTAGCCTTTGACTAGTGGCATCTTCTAAAGTAGAAAAAGAAAGGGACAGAAATGAAAAAACTATTTAGCAAGGCATTAGCGTTTGTTATGGCAGGAACTATGGCATTGTCTGTAGGGATTGCCAGTAAGCCAATCACAGCAGAGGCAACCGTAGCAGGTGTATCCGTACACGATCCATCTGTTGTAAAGGGAGATGATGGTTATTACTATATTTTCGGCTCTCATATGGCTTGGGCGAAAAGCAAGGATATGGTGAACTGGACAACGTTTAAAAATAATATTAATACAGATTATAAGACCATTTTCGCCAATGCATTTGATTGGTCAAATGATGGAGATTCTGTATATAATCCAAGTGGGAACCTTTGGGCACCGGATGTTATCTATAACAAGGCCCTTGGCAAATGGACCATGTATATGAGTATCAATGGTTGTTCCTGGAATTCAACCATTGTCCTTTTAACTGCAGATAAGTTAGATGGAGACTGGACTTATGTGGGACCGGTTGTATATTCAGGTTTTACCAACAATACCTCAGGAAATCATTCTTATACAAAGACCGATTATACAAAGGTCACCGGAGATACTTCTTTGAATTCTCGTTATACAAGAAGTTCTTATATTTGTTATGATAATGGAACTGCATGTACGGCTACTACCTGGAATACAGACTATGGTGCCCATGCCATCGATCCTTCCGTAAAGTATGACGAGGACGGAAATCTTTGGATGTCTTATGGTTCCTGGTCAGGGGGAATTTATCTTTTGAAGTTGGATCTTTCCACAGGTCTTCGTGATTACACCACTACTTATTCTTTCGATCAGGATGTTTCAGATGGTCGTGGTTCCGATCCTTATATGGGTTACCACATCGGTGGTGGAGTTTTTGTTTCAGGTGAGGCTTCTTACCTGATTAAGATTGGAAACTACTGGTACATGTTTGTTTCTTACGGTGGATTTTCTGCTACCGGTGGATATAACATGAGACTTTTCCGCTCTGAGAAGATTACAGGACCTTATGTAGATCAGAAGGGGAATTATTCAGCAACTTCAAGTAAGTTTGATAATGTGAATAGTTCCATTGGTTATAAGGTACTTGGTAATTATCAGTGGACCGGAATGACTCCCGGTGAAGTGGCCCAGGGACACAATTCAGCCTTGGTAGATAGCGATGGTAGGATGTATTTGGTTTACCATACAAGATATAACAATGATACAGAGTGGCATAACGTTCGAGTTCACGAGATGTTTATGAATGAAGATGGATGGCCGGTAGTATCCGGTGCCGATTATAAGGGCGAGGTGGCAGCAACTTCTGATTATAGTGTTTCCAGTGTTGCAGGCCAGTATGGTATTATTTACCACACTTGTGCCGTATCTTATAATGCCACAGCAGCTTCATCAAGAGTGAAGAAGCAGGTAACGGTTAACTTAAATGCAGATGGTACCATTAGTGGAGCCTATTCAGGAACCTGGTCAATCAATGGTCAGACGATTGCTATTAAAATTGGAGGTAATGTCTTTAAGGGTCATTTGTCTTATGACAAGTTTGGTGGATTCCCATATTCCGGTGGTATCACCCAGTTAAACTTTACTGCTAGTACGAATAATATGACCATTTGGGGTAGAAAGACCGGTGAGTTAAGTACTTCTACTACAGGCACAACTACAAATACTGTAAGCACAAGTACTGCAAGTACGCAGGGTACAATTACAGCAAAGGCTGCAGGATATCTTTCAAAGAGCCTTACCTTAAAGAAGGGAAGTAAGTTTAAGATTAAGGCTTCTGCATCTAATGGAAGCAAGCTTGCTTATGCTTCTTCGAACAAGAAGGTAGCTAGCGTAACTGCGAAGGGTCTTGTAAAGGCTAAGAAGGTTGGTAAAGCTAAGATTACAGTTTCAGCCCCTAATTGTAAGTCCATTACTTATACCGTAAAGGTTGTTAAGAAGGCTAAGAAGGCTACTGTTTTGAAGCTGAAGAAAACTAAGATTACTCTTATTGCAGGAAATACTGCTAAGATTCCTGTAAAGAAGCTAACAAACGGTGCTACGACTACTTATAAGTTTAAATCTAATAAGAAGTCGGTTGCCACGGTAGATTCTTATGGTGTCATTAAGGCAAAGAAGAAGGGTAAGGCTGTAATTACCGTAAAGAATGGTAAGGCAAAGGCAAAAATTACCGTCAATGTCATAGATAAAATCAACTGGAATTATGTAGCGGGTTAAATTGGATCACCCTTTTTTCCGGAAATCTTATAGAGGTAACGATACAAAATCATCTGGCTTAGGCCAGGTGATTTTTTTGTTGATAATGTTGAAATTTGTGTGAAATTTTAGGCGGTACTTTCACATGGTTTTCAGACTCAAAACACAGATAATATGTTATGCTGGACATAACGTGGAGAAGTGTGTAATTATACTTTTTGCCTTGAGTTATCATTTGTTTTGAAAGGAGTTTTACTATGAGACTAAACAAGCTAGTAAAAAAAGGCTTAAGTCTTTTGCTTACGGCAACGCTTGCAGTTGGAACCGGAATTTACTGGCCTGCAAGTGACAAGCAGATGGAAGCAGAAGCAGCATATGGAACCAATACCGTATCGGTACACGATCCATCGATTGTTAAGGGAGATGATGGATATTATTATATCTTCGGCTCTCATATGGCATGGGCTAAGAGTAAGAATTTAATTGATTGGACTACTTTTACCAATAACATTAATAGCGAGAATAAAAACTATTCAAAGTATAGTGCCACTGCAAGTGGACATACTTCTATTCCCAATACTGCATATGCATGGGCTGCCTCAGGGGATTCAAGTTATGCTCCAAATGGTAACCTTTGGGCACCGGACGTTATTTACAATACTGCACTTGGCAAATGGTGTATGTATATGTCTGTAAACGGAATAGATTGGCATTCTTCTATTATCATGATGACAGCAGATAGTTTGAGTGGTAACTGGACTTATGCAGGTACCGTTGTTTATTCCGGTTTTACCAATAACAGCGTTACTAATTTTAGCAGAACAGATTATCAGAAGGTAACAGGAGATACCAAGGTAGCTTCACGTTATTTGAGTGGAAGTTCATGGAATACCAATTATGGTGCCCATGCCATTGATCCTTCTGTTAAGTATGATGAGGATGGAAATCTTTGGATGACCTTCGGTTCATGGTCCGGCGGTATTTATATGTTGAAGCTGGATAGCTCAACCGGACTTCGTGATTACACTTATACTTATTCTTTGGATACAGATACCAGCGATGGAACTGCATCTGATCCTTATATGGGTATTCGACTTGCCGGTAGAGGATCTTTCACTTCCGGTGAGGCTTCTTATATCGTGAAGATGGGAAACTACTGGTATATGTTTATCTCTTATGAAGGTTTAACTGCTACCGGTGGTTATAGCATGAGAGTTTTCCGTTCCGAGAAGATTACAGGACCTTATGTAGATCAGGATGGTAATACCCCATACGTTAGCGAATATGGAGTTGGCCATGGAGATGTGGGATATAAGTTAATGGGTAACTACCAGTTTGATGGTATGAGTATGGGTGAAGTTGCTCAGGGACACAACAGTGCATTTGTAGATAGCGACGGCAGAATGTACGTGGTTTATCACACCAGATACAACAATGGTACTGAGTGGCACAACGTTCGTACTCACGAGCTTTATCTTAGTGAATCCGGCTGGCCTGTAGCAGATCCTGCAGATTATCGAGGTACTGCTGTAGATAATTCTACTTATCAGACTTCTGACTTGGTAGGTACCTATGGCGTGATTACTCACAGACATGATAATGATTACGCAAGTCTTGAAGTAGAAACAGAAGAAACAGTTTATTTAAATAGTGATGGAACCATTAGCGGTGCCTTGGCAGGAACCTGGACCGTAAGTGGAAAGAATTTAACCTTGAATCTTTATCAGGGTGGAGAATCCAATAAGGTTGCTTACCAGGGACTTGTTACCCAGAGCCAGATTGTAAATGGACAGACAGAGACTGCATTTACAGTTGCTGCAAGTAATGTGGCAATTTGGGGAAGAAAGCTTTCTTCATCAATTGACTACGATGCAAAGGTAGTACAGGCCTATAGTTTTGATGGTCTTGCAGTTGGAGCAAGTACCGTTGGTTCTGTTCTTACTTCGGTAGCATCGAATACGGCACCTCAGTATGCAGATGGAAAGCACGGAAAGGCTTTAGCATTTACAGGAGCAGGTAGCGACGGTATTAAGCTTACTACCTTAAATTCTAACGATTTTACCATTTCATTCTGGGCAAATGCCAAGACGTCCACCCAGTATACTCCTATGGTATTTATTGCCAGTGATTTATCAGATGAGAATGCTCAGTGGCTTTCACTTGGAACCCAGGTTGATGCAGCAAGCGTAAACAATGGACCAACTATTTGGAGCTGCAATAGTAGCCTTAATTTTTGGTATAACGGAATTACCAATAGTAACGCCGTGAAGTTAAATACCTGGCAGAATTATATTCTGACGGTATCCGGCGGATTTGCAACGCTTTACTTAGATGGAACCCGAGTGGGTGGCGGATTTGTCAATGATAACATTGGTTCAGGTTCTACCGTCTACCTTGGTGTAAACAATTGGGATACCCCATTTAACGGTTTAATCGATAACCTTAGTATTTATGATGGGGTAGTTAGCCCTGAGACCATTGCTGAGTTAGCAGACGGCGATACAGCAGTTAAAGACATTATTAGCATTCCAAGTGCAACTACTACCTATAATTTCAATGGAAACATTGGAAATGGAAAGACAGTAGGTAGCATGATAACAAATAGTCCAAAGTCATCTACTCCTACTTATGTAGCCGGTAGAAATGCCACAAATGATTCTAACGATAAGGCAGTTTCATTTACAGGGGCAGGAAGCGATGGAATTTATTTAGGAAATCTTGGCGTTTCAGGTTCTTATGCAATTTCATTCTGGTATAAGGCTAATGCAACTACGAAGTATACTCCAACCGTATTCGTTTCAAATGAAACCAGCGAAGCTTCAAACTGGATTTCCATGGCCCTTCAGGGTTGGCAGGATTCTTATACCAATGGACCTATGGTATGGAGCCATGCAAGTGCCTACTATGATTTAGTACCGAGTGTCACCGGTAGGGGTAAGTTAAATACCTGGCAGAACATGATTCTTTCTGTATCCGATGGTAGAGGTGTTCTTTACTTAAATGGAGAAGAAATCGGAAATGGTCCTGTTTCAAGCACAATTACTGAGGATGCCGGAATCTATCTTGGTGTAAACTTTTGGGATACCCCATTTAACGGTGCCATCGATGATCTTGAAATCTATGATGAGGCGTTAACTCCTGCTGCAATTACCTATAAGGATTCTGTAGCAGTTGAAAACCTTCAGTTCTCCGAAGACAGGACTTCTGCTACTGCTAGCTTAGTTGATGTTTCAACTTGGACCAGCACGGAAGTTACTGCAGATCGTATAGAGTCTACTGTGCTCAGCCAGGCAACCTGTACAGAGGGTGAAGTAACCAGATACACTGCTTACTTTACAACCGAGGATAATATTATTGTTTCTAAGTCTGCTGATATTACAACAAAGGCTGCTCTTGGTCATGACTGGGGCGATTATAAGATTATTTTCACTACCAATGGTAAGTCGGCAACTGCAATTAGAACCTGTCAGAGAGAGTCTTCTCACGTTGAGCGGGTGAAGGCAAATGTTACTGCAGCAGTAACTACTCCTGCAACCACAACTACAAAGGGAATTACAACGTATACAGCAGTAGCTACCTTTTCAGATGGCGTAACGATTTCCGGAACAAAGGCCGTTTCGGATCTTCCTGTTATTGTTGAGCCGGAAGGAAGCATATCCGTAAAGATGAAGGGCTACCTTGGTAAGAAGGTTACCTTAAAGAAGGGTAAGACGCTTCAGATTAAGGCTACCGCAAGCAATGGTAATAAGATTACTTATAAAACTTCAAAGAAGAAGGTTGCTACGGTAACTTCTAATGGTAAGGTAAAGGCTAAGGGCCTTGGTAAGGCTGTGATTACTTTGACTGCCAACAATACGAAGTCGGTTAAGATTACAGTTACCGTAGTTAAGAAAGCTAAGACAGCAAAGACCTTTACTTTAAAGTCTAAGAAGGTTACTGTTTCAGTAGGTAAGACTAAGAAACTTGCTCTTAAGAAGATGACAGCAAAGGCAACGACGAAATTTAGTTATAAATCTAAGAATAAAAAAATTGCAAAAGTTGATTCCTATGGTATTATTAAAGGTGTAAAGAAGGGTTCAACTAAGATTACAGTAAAGAATGGCAAGAAGAAGGTGACAGTTAAGGTTACTGTAAAATAATTCTTGTTTTAGAAAGTAGAGGATGAGGTTATGGCTAATGTACTTGCAGTCATCTGGGATTTTGATAAAACCCTGGTGAACGGATATATGCAGGATCCAATTTTTGAGAAGTATCAGGTGGATCCTTTGCAGTTTTGGAACGAGGTGAATGCCCTCCCAAAAAAATATAAGGACGAGCAGAATGTCAAGGTAAATCCGGATACCATCTACTTGAATCATTTTATTCATTGTGCAGAGAATGGAACCTTTCCGGGATTGAACAATGCAGTGCTTCGTGAATCCGGAAAGGACTTGAAGTTTTATCCCGGAGTTCCTGAGATTTTTGAGGCTACTCGTGCCGCCATTGAAGAGAAACCGGAATATCAAAAGTATGATATTAAGGTGGAGCATTATATCGTAAGTACCGGAATGCGTGAAGTGATTTTGGGTTCTATTATCGCAGATAAAGTCAACGGTGTGTGGGGCTGCGAGTTGATTGAAAAAGAGGATCCGAATAATCCGGGGCAGACCATTATTGGAGAACTTGGTTATACCATTGATAATACCTCAAAGACCCGTGCGATTTTTGAAATCAATAAGGGAAAAGGGGTTGACGTGAATGTAAAGCTGGCTCACGAACTGCGCCGGGTACCATTTGAGAATATGATTTATATTGCAGATGGTCCAAGCGATATTCCCGCCTTTGCTTTGGTACACCATAACGGAGGTTCGACCTTCGCAATTTATCCGCCGGGACATGAAAAGGAGTTTGCTCAAGTAGAGCAGCTTCGTGAGGATGGACGAATTGATATGTTCGCAGAAGCGGATTATTCCATTGGAAAACCGGCCTATATGTGGATTGTTAACAAGTTAAGAGAATATGCGGAACGTATTTGCAAGGCAGAAAAAGATAAGATGCCGGTAGAAAAATTACCTCAGCATATCAGATAAGAGAATCTGGTCGCACAAAAGTGTGACCGGATTTTTTTTGCCTTCTTTCTCTTTGCTTTAAGGTGTTTTTTACAAAACGTTCACATAAGAACTGATTCTTTTCACAAAGATGTGATAGAGTATAAACGTACGATAAGAAACCTTCTAAGGGGGAGAGCTTAGATTGTGTCGAAAAGTATCGTTTTAGTTTTTAAATTCAAAGGAGGGAATTTTATGGATTTTAAAAAATTCAAACGTTGCCTGGCCTTGATGTTAGCAATTATCATGGCAAGCTTCGGAATGCAGATCCAAGCATCTGCTGCAACTTTAAAACTAAAAAACGCCAGCGGAACAAAAACCATGTCCGTTGGAAGTACTTATCAGTTGAAGACCAATATCAATGCATCTAAGCTCACCTTTCAATCTTCCAAGAAGTCGGTAGCCAGTGTGTCATCCACTGGATTGATTACCGCTAAGAAAAAGGGTACTGCTAAGATTACTGTAAAGTATGGCAGTAAAAAAGTAACGCTAAAGGTAAAGGTTGTAAAGGCAAGTGGATATACGATTTCCAAGAAAAGTCAGACTGCAAGTTCTGCCTTAAAGGTAAAGGTAAAAGCCAAGAAGGGTTATACGGTTTATTATTCTTTCTCTAAGAAACTTGCTAGCTCTAAGAAGATCAAGTCTAACAAGACTAAGACCTTTACGATTTCTAACACTAAGACTTTGATTGTGTATGCAGTAAAGAATGGCACAAAGGTAACCAATTCTTCTTTAAAAAAGGCTTTAACTGCTAAGAAGGGTGCAAATTATTACACCTATACCATTCAAACTGCTGATTCCGGTACAAGCAGCACAAGCAGCACAAGTACAGATACCAGCAGTTCTACAAGTACCGATACCACAAGTACAGGTACCAATACTACAGATACAAACACTGGTACAGATCAGTCAACTTCCGGTTATGTGGAGTCGACTTCATACACTTTAACAGATGAAGATACGAATACCTCAGCTGAGGGAGCAACTCAGATCAGTCTTGGGGATGCCCCTTCCTCTAAGGTAGTGATTACCAATGAGGATGGTGCTGAAATCGCTAAGATTTCTAAGAAGAATAAGCTTACCATCGAGGTTCCGGGAACCTATGAAATTACTACAGATGGTGCAGAATCGTCTGCTATCATTGAGGTAGACCTCGACAATACCTTAACTACAACCGCAGGTTCTGTACATATCATTTTAAATGGTGTGACCTTAACTGCAGAGGCCAGTGGTGAACTTGATACAGAGGATGAGGTGATCTATGAAGCAGATGACGAAGGCGTGATCAAGGTTAAGTCATCGGATCTTTTAACACAGGTTATCATTACAGCAGTAGACAAAACGACAAACACGATTACCAATACCGGTTCTGTAGTTAGTACTTCGGCTACCACAGATGGCTCTACCGAGTATGGTTACCCGGTTGGTATTCTTTGCAAGAAGACGCCTTGTATTATCAATGGAAGCGGAACGATTAACATTGTCTGTGCCAAGGGTAAGGCAATCAAGTGTACAGATGCATTAAATATCATTCATACGACAATTGTTGCCGGTAACTCGACCACTCCAATCGGAGATAATGGAATTAGTGCTAAGACAGACATGGTTCTTTACAATGCTAACCTTACGGTTTATTCTGTGGAGGATGCTGTAAAGATCACGTTAGATGAGGATGATGTGGCAGAGGATTCTACGCTTGCTGACCTTGGAAACATGACCATTGATGGTGGTGTTTACACCCTTGTATCTACCACAGGGGATGGCATCTCTGCTTATCGTACATTATACTTAAATCCCGGTACTTTAACCGCTACCACCTTGAATGCCAATAGTACTACAGGCGACGAAGGTAGCTACAAGTGTATCAAGGCAGGTCTTTCTATCACTGTTCCTGAAAGTGCAGGAACCATCAATGCCGATTCTACGAAGACTTCTAAGTCTACCATTCAGAATGTTGGCTGGGGCATGCAGGCAGAAGGCAACAATGATTATGCAGATGATACTCTTCACTGCGATGGTTACATTGTAATCAAGGGTGGTACCCTGAATCTTGCCTCTGGGGATGATGGTATTCACGCCGACAAGGGTGTAAATATTTCTGCCGGTAAGATCAACATCACCGCTTCTTATGAAGGCATCGAAGGTATCTTTGTTACCGTAACAGGCGGAGAGATTGATGTGGTAGCAAGTGATGATGGATTTAATGTATCCGATGGTGGTACAACTAGTACAGGTGATACTACTTGGGTGGACGGAACTCTTGGAACTGACTATGAGCTTCGTATCACTGGTGGTGACATCTATGTGAATGCAGAAGGTGATGGCTTAGATTCGAATGGTAACATCTACATTACCGGAGGCAAGACCGTGGTTGATGGTCCTACCAATGGTGGTAACGGTGCTTTAGACTACGGCGATGTCAATTGCAAGTGCGTGGTAAACGGCGGTACTTTAATTGCATCGGGTTCTGCAGGCATGGTAGCCGCTCCAACTGCATCCAGCCAGCCGGTATTAAATATCACATTTAATTCCAGCTTGTCAGCAAATACAACGGTAACCGTAAAGGATTCTACCGGTAATACTGTTATTTCTGCAACACCAAGTAAGAGCTTCCAGAATATCATTCTTTCTGATTCTTCTTTGAAGAGTGGAAGCTATAGTATCTATTATGGTTCAACCTTATTCCAGACGGTGAATGTTTCATCTACTGGAGTAACAAGTGTTGGAAGCTCTCAGGGCGGTGGTCCCGGACAGGGCGGTTTTGGCAGATAAAAAATAGAAGTAAGAATAAAATCCCTGGGCCTTGGCCCGGGGATTTTTTGTGCTACAGGGGGTTGATTAAAAAAATAAGGCAGTTTGCAAGTTTGCAAACTGCCTTAAAATGAGTTTTGTTTTATTATACGCAGGTATATCCACCATCTACAGGAAGAATAGCACCTGTTACGTAAGAAGCCTCGTCAGATGCAAGGAATACTGCAGCCGGCTGAATTTCTGGAAGCTTTCCATAACGTCCAACAGGAACAGTCATCTGCATGTATTGAGTAAATTCAGGTGAGCTTAAGGTTGCCTCAGTAAGCTCGGTTCCAAAATAACCCGGGCAAATAGAGTTACATGTGATTCCCTTCTTAGCCCACTCAGCTGCGGTTGCTCTTGTAAAGTTAACAACGGCACCCTTTGCAGCGTGGTAAGAACTTGATGGAAGAGCAGTGTTACCAACCAAACCATACATAGAAGCAATATTGATAATACGTCCATATTCCTTCTCAAGCATTAACTTACCAAATTCTCTGGTCATAAGGAATACACCGGTTAAGTCAACCTTCATATCCTTCTCCCATTCGTCTAAGGTCATCTGATCAATTGGAATAGTAAGACCAGCACCGGCATTGTTGATTAAGATATCAACCTTACCGAATTTTTCCTTAACTGCAGCTGCGGCTGCTTTCACGGATTCTTCATTCGTTACATCCGTTGGCACTGGAAGAACTTCAACACCATAGGTGGAACGGATCTCCTCAGCAACTGCCTCAAGTTTCTCTTTTCTTCTTGCAAGAAGAACAATGCTGGCGCCCTGTCCTGCAAGTGCCTTCGCCATTGATACGCCAAGTCCTGAAGAAGAACCTGTGACTGCTGCTACACGACCTGTTAAATCAAACATATTTTGACCTCCTTTTCGCACAAGCGAAATTCATATTTCATCCACCAGGGAAAATCCCCCTGGGATGTTTGTTGCTTGTTCAATGACTATATTTTATATAATTTGTATAGAAAAATCAATACAAAAACCAATTTTTGTCAAAAATTTAACAAAAATAAGAGGCAAATGCTACTCTTGAATCTTAGGGGAATCTACCGGAAAAGGTTGGAATTTGATAAGGATTTTGATATACTTATCTTCGTATGCGATAAAAAAATCGTTTTCCAGCCCTGGAAAGTGGGCAATAATCCTGATTGGAGGAGGGTTTTATGGTAAAGTTTTCTGGAACAAAGGATGAGAAAGGGTTTTCCTGGGAGAAGGATCATCGGAATTTAGCTAGATATGTGGCTGCAGAGGGAATGGTCCTAATGAAGAATACAGGTCTTCTTCCCTTAAGTGGGGGAGAAAAAGTGGCACTTTTTGGAGGTGGCGCACTTCATCCTTACAAGGGAGGAACCGGTAGTGGGGATGTAAATTCAAGAGCTACGGTTTCAATTTATGATGGACTTTTAGAAGAGGATGTGAAGCTTGTAAATACCAAGTGGATCCTAGAATATAAGGATTTGTATGAAAAGAGAAGACAGGCCTGGAGAGAAGAAATTTGGAAGGCGGTAGATGATGGGGAACGTCCGGGGGACGAATTTGCACTTTATACGGATCACATGTGGCATATGCCAATGGGAAGAGATGTGAAGGAAGAAGACATAGAGGGAATCGATACGGCAATCTATGTGATTTCCAGAAAATCCGGAGAAAGTGAAGATCGAACAGATGCCAAGGGCGATTACGAGCTGTCTGAGTGGGAAATCCGGAATCTGAATTTCCTTTGCGACCATGTGGAAAATGTTGTGGTGCTTTTAAATGTAGGTGGTCCAATCAATGTGACACGCTTTATGTTAGAGGAACATGTTAAGGGCATCTTGAATATTTCCCAGCCGGGAATGGAGGCTGGACATGCGGTGGCAGATGTATTAACGGGAAGGGTCACACCATCCGGAAAACTGACAGCCACCTGGGGGACTAGTTATGAGAAATATCCGGAAGCCATGGAGTTTTCTCACATTAGTAAGAATCTGGAAGAGGAGGTATATAAGGAAGATATCTACATGGGCTACAAGTATTTTGATAGTTTTGATGTGATGTCGGCCTATGGATTTGGATTTGGACTTTCTTACACGGAATTTATGATTGATGTGAAGGAAGTAACCACGGACTTGATGCATGTGCATGTGACTTGTGATGTCTTTAATGTGGGAAATAAATATGCCGGTAAGGAAGTGGTGCAGGTTTATGTGTCTATGCCACAGGAACTTTGCAAGAAAGAGTACCGACGATTGGTGGGATTTGCCAAGACCGGACTTTTAAAGCCGGGAGAAAAGCAGGAAGTGACCATTTCATTTTCAGCAAAGGACATGGCGTCCTTCCATGAGAAGGGAGATTGCTTTATTCTTGAGGCGGGAGACTATGGCCTTTGGGTAGGCGAGTCCTTGGAAAATGCTTCCCTCCATAAGTTGATTGAGGTTGAGACTCAGGTGCTTTTAGAACATACAAGCAGCATTTGCAAGGGAAGAGAAGAGATTCAGACCCTTGATCCGGGGGACAAGCCTTATGGCAAGGAGCAGAGATATTTAGAGATTGCAGGAAAAGCCAATCTTGAACGGATTATCTTTGCACCAAGACCGGGGCTATATGCGTCAGAAGAGAAAAAAGAAGTAAATCCTGTCTATGAGGCGGCAAAGGAAAAAGCTAAGGAAATCGTTGCCGGCTTAACAAGAGAAGAATTGGCGAAGGTTCTTTGCGGACAGCCGGGTGGTCGGGCGGAAAATGTAGGAGTTGCTGGCATTCATGTGCCAGGTGCCGCCGGTGAAACCACAGGTGAACTTGCCCACAAGGGAATTCCTCTTGCGGTTATGGCAGATGGTCCCGCAGGCCTTAGAATCCAGACACGCTACGAGGCGAATGAGACCACCGGTCAGGTGTATCCTTTGGGCTTTTTGGAAAATATCGAAGGTGGTGAACTGATTCGAAGCGAGAAGAGACCGGATTGTCAGTATTATTATCAGTATTCTACCGCTATTCCCATCGGTACCTGCTTAGCCCAGACCTTTGATCTGGAACTTTTAAAAGAAGTAGGTAAGATGATTGGAGAAGAGATGAGATCCTTTGGGGTTCATTTCTGGTTGGCTCCGGGCATGAATCTTCAAAGAAATCCTCTCTGCGGTCGAAACTTCGAGTACTTTTCAGAAGACCCTGTGGTAAGCGGACTTACTGCAGCTGCCCTGACACAGGGAGTGCAGTCGGTGCCTGGTTGTACGGTAACCTTAAAGCATTTTGCTTGTAACAATAGTGAGGAAAATCGTATGGGCGTGGATTGCAAGTTGACGGTACGAAATCTCAGAGAAAATTATTTGCGCGGATTTGAGATTGCCATTAAGAAGGGAAAGCCTTTGGCCATTATGACTTCTTACAACCATGTCAATGGTTTCCACTCGGCTGCTTCCTATGATCTTTGTACCAGGGTACTTCGTGAGGATTTTGGTTTTGAGGGAATGATTATGACCGACTGGGGAACCACGTTTTTCCCTGGTAAGTCCACTCCTCCGGTAGATCCTTGGAGATGCGCCGCTGCCGGAAATGACCTGATTATGCCTGGCATCCCTGCCGATCAGGAGGGGATCCTTAAGGGCATGGAAGAGGGCTTTTTGTCTGAAGATCGGGCAAGAGAGTGTGCGCAAAGAATTGTTGCCGTGGTACTTTATCTAACAGAAGCGCAAAACCAAGAATAATTTAGAAAGTTGGAAACTTAGTGTTAGAGGAATTTGATCTTTCACAGATGATTGAACCGCTCCTTGACTGGTTCGATCAAAATAAACGCCAGCTTCCATGGCGAGAGGGGATATCCCCCTATCACACCTGGGTGTCGGAGATTATGCTCCAACAAACCAGAGTGGAAGCGGTGAAACCTTATTATGCAAGGTTTTTAGAAAGGCTGCCAGAGATTTCAGACCTGGCAGCCTGCCCGGAGGATGAACTTTTAAAACTCTGGGAGGGACTTGGTTATTATAGCCGGGTACGTAACATGCAAAAGGCAGCCAGGCAGGTGATGGAAGAGTATGGTGGAGAACTTCCAAGGGACGTGAAAGCTTTAAATGCCCTTTCCGGCATTGGGTCTTACACCGCCGGTGCCATTGCTTCCATGGCTTTCGGCATTCCGGAGCCGGCGGTAGACGGCAATGCCTTTCGCCTTATCTTTCGTTTGTCCGAGGATGATTCGGATATCGGCAAGCAAAAAACCAAAAAAAAATTGGAGGATGCCTTGCGACTTGTGATGCCAAACGATCGTCCGGGAGATTTCAATCAGGCAATCATGGACTTGGGGGCTCTGGTGTGTCTTCCAAGTGGCCAGCCACTTTGTGACAAATGTCCCTTAAGTTTTTGTTGTCAGGCAAGAAAAGACCATTTGCAGGAAGCATTTCCGGTAAAGGCCAAGGCCAAGCCAAGAAAAATTGAGGAAATGACCGTATTTCTTATTTGCAGAAAAGACCAGGTGATTTTAAAAAAGCGTCCCAACAAGGGGCTTTTGGCAGGTTTATATGAACTGCCTTCGTTACCGGGAAAACTTGACTTGGATCAGGTAAGAGAAGCTCTCTTTTTGGATGGCTATCATGCCCTTAAAATTGTTCCTATGGGTCAGGCAAAACATATTTTTTCTCATATTGAGTGGCACATGACGGGATATCGTGTGCAAATCGATGAGTTAGAGGAAGAATCTGGTTTGACCTTTGTAGATATAGAGGAGGCGAGAAATCATTTTGCCATCCCAACAGCATTTTCCTACTATTGGAAGATGCTTTAAAAAATTGTTTGGAAAGGAAAAGAAAACATGAGAAAGAAGAAAATGCTAAAGTCGGCTAGTTTGCTTTTGGCTGCAAGCTTGACCTTCGCAGGTTTAGGGGTTTCGTCAAAGAGCCCGATTGTGGCAGCTGCCGCTGATGTAACAGAAAGCTTAGAAGAGGAAACAGATGTACCAGCCGGTGAGATGGTTACTTATCCTGCAGGAATCACCAGCAACTTCCGTGCCAGTAAGGAAGGAGTTTTAACTTCTTTTGTAGGAGATTCTATTCGTGTAGAAACCCTGGTAATTCCTACAAAAGCTATTTACGAAGATCCGGAAACCAAGGAACTGACAGAAGTTACCGTTACAGGAATCGGAGACAATGTCTTTTCTGGTTGGACTTCTTTAAAGAAAGTAATTCTTCCGGATACCATCACAAGTATTGGTAGCAAGGCTTTTGCCTATGATACTGCCCTTACTTCTATGGATGCGTATGCAAGCTGGGAGTGCGATGATACGACCATCACACTTTCTGATACCAGTCGTCTTAATTTTAGAACAGCACTTGATGATGGAATCCTTTCTCTTCCAAGAAAGCTCACCTATATTTCCGGAGATGCCTTTGTTTCTTGTAGTACAATCCAGAAGTTTTATATCAGTCCAAAAAATACTGCATATTTTACTACTACGAATGATTTTTATGCTACAGACATGGAAGAGGGTAATTCCAGATACGGTGAACTTTTAGTTAGTAAGGATGGAAAGACTCTGGTTCGCAAGGCACCTGTTCATTACAATGGTACTTACGTAATTCCGGAAGGAATCGTAACCCTAGGCGCTTATGCTTGCGAGAGCTGTCGTACTTCGGGAGGTTTCCTGTTACCTACCACAGCTATCGGTATCGGAGATTATGCTTTCTACAATGCCTATTTAAATGGTATTTTCAGATTTGCAGAACCTTCTTCTTTACAGACCATTGGAAATTATGCATTTGCTTATGTGGATAATATCTATACCACACTTCCTTCCACGGTTGTAAGCATCGGTCAGTACTGTTTCTATCACATTCAAAACTTTAATGTAAACATCCAGAATACTCAGATTACAACGATCCCGGCCTATGCATTTGCAGAGATCAGTACCCTTCATGAGTTAACTACTCCTGTGACCCTTACAAGCATTGAGGGCTATGCCTTCGCTGGTTCAACAAACCTTGATACGATTCATTTCCTTGGAGAAACCCTTAGCAAGCTTGGCACCGGTGCCTTTCAGGGTTGTGTCACTCTTCACAACATCAATATTCCTTCCGGTATTACAACCGTTGAAAATGATACCTTCTCTGGTTGTACCAACCTTGCAACGATTGTCCTTCCTGAAACCGTTACTACCATTGGTGACAATGCGTTCAAGGATTGCCGTACCATTGAAACTCTTGTTATTCCATCCAGTGTTGAATATATTTCCAATACTTCCTTCGATGGTGCAAGAACGGACTTAATTGATACTTCTAAGAATGCCAAGGCTGCTGCTGCTTTGGGCAGAACAGTTACTGACACTGCTTCCCTTAACACGACTGCCACTAATTTTGCAGTAGGTAGTGTCTTTGTTGTTAAGAAAATGGTTTACAAGGTAACTGGCACTAATACGGTTACTCTTTTAAGGACCAACAACAAGAATATTAAGAAGCTTACCATTGGTGCTACAGTTAAGTTCTCGGATAAGAAATTCAAGATTACTGCAATTTCTAACAATGCATTTGCAAAGTGTAAGAAGTTAAAGAAGGTTACCATTGGCAAGAACGTAAAGAAGATTGGCAAGAACGCCTTCTATGGCTGTAAGAAGTTGAAGACTGTAGTAGTGAAGTCAACGAAGCTTACTGCTAAGAAAATCGGTAAGAATGCATTTGCAAAGACTGCAAAGAAGGCGAAACTTACCGCACCTAAGAAGAAATTATCCAGCTACAAGAAGGTATTTAAGAAGGCTGGCTTGAAACTGTAAAGTGAGGATAAAATGGAATTTCGACCTTGTATTGATATTCATAACGGAAAAGTGAAACAGATTGTGGGTTCTTCCTTAAAGGATCAGGGAAATCAGGCGGTAGATAATTTTGTTTCCAGTCAGGATGCTTCCTTTTATGCAAACCTTTATAAAAAGGACGGCTTGTCTGGAGGCCATGTAATCCTCCTAAATAGTCGGGACTCGGAGTTTTATCAGGATACCAAGGCTCAGGCGATGCTTGCTCTTTCCACCTACCCAGGAGGACTGATGGTTGGAGGAGGTATTCAAGCTGATAATGCCAAAGAGTTTCTGGACGCCGGTGCCAGCCACGTGATTGTGACTTCTTATGTATTTCGGGATGGCAAGATCCTTTACGATCGGATTCATCAAATGAATCAAGCCATAGGCCCCAATCATCTCACGCTGGATCTTTCCTGCCGCATGCGCCAGGGAAAATACTATGTGGTGACGGACCGTTGGCAAACGTTCACGGAAGAAGAGCTCACTTTGGAACTTCTAAAAAGGCTGTCGCCGTTCTGTTCGGAGTTTTTGATCCATGCCGTAGATGTGGAAGGTAAGTCGGCAGGGATTGATCAGGAATTGGTGTCTTATCTTGGCCGGTTTGATCTTCGTCCTCTCACCTATGCAGGTGGAATTCATTCGTATGAGGACTTGGATAAAATCCAACAGTTTGGCAAGGATCATGTCCATGCAACCGTGGGCTCTGCTCTGGATTTGTTTGGCGGTCCCCTGTCTTATGACTTACTGGCTAAGAAATATTCAAAACTTCAATAATTTTATGTAAGCAAAAAGGGTTTCGGATTTCGAACCCCTTTTTTTGGGTCGGCCCTTCTGGTGTGGCCACTGGCTATAATCTTTGTACAGGGTGTACAAGTTTGAATGGCAAAATCAGTATAATTTCACTAAGACTTATGTTAAAATATAACTATCAACAAAGAGATATGCATCATATGTTTTGGGAACTAAAGGTTTTTTGGGATTAAAAAGGAACTGGTGGTTGTATGAAGCAGAGAACAGTTATTTATTTAATAGTTGTTCTGTTCCTTGTTGGACAGTTTACAACGACTGATACAATTGAAACCGTTGCTGCTGCAAAAACAACTGAGTCGACCATTAATGAAGCAGTTGCGACACTTCGTAATCATTTTAAAAAACGTGACACTGACTTTTCTGTATCGGCTACTTTTACTGGAGATTATGACAGTGTGAGTAAGAGCAAACTGGAAAGTACCATTGCTACTTATGTGAATCAGATTTGGAAGGGTGCCTATATGCATACCGGAGTTTCCGATGAAGGAGATTATATCCGTTGGCAATTAGGAACTTCTGATTTGAATGTTAGGTATAATCTTGTAGGAGATAATCTCAGGATAACAGTAGTTGGAAGAGATGTTACTTACTATACCAATGCCAGTCAGGAGAATTTGGTTAGTCAGAAGATTACACAGATAATCAATGGATTAAATATCTCTGGAAAGTCAGATTATCAAAAGGCGAAAGTGATCTATGATTATGTGACGAGTCATGTAATCTATGATTATGATAATGTAGGCAATCAGGAGTACACACTTCAGTACTCTGCCTATGGAGCATTGAACAATGGCAAAGCAGTTTGCCAGGGATATGCGAATTTACTCTACAGAATGTTATTAGTAGCTGGCGTGGATAATCGTATCGTGGTTGGAACAGCCAATAATGGAGTTTCTTCCGGAGCACACGCCTGGAACGCAGTATGTATCGATGGTACTTATTACTTCGTGGATGCTACATGGGATGCTGCTTATGCAGGAGCAGGATTACCTTATGAGTATTTCTTAAAAGGCAGTACATCATTTTCAAAGACACATACCATTGAGTATGGGGATCAAAAGATGGAAAGTGCTTTTGCATCTTATCCCGTAGCTACTAGTAACTATTCTGTAAGTAGTAGTTTAACAAATACAAATACAACTACAACAACAATTGTTCATTCGGCTGTAACAACTACAACAAATTCGAATGCTATAAAAGGTAATTTGATTTATTCAGTAGTTGTTTCCTATAGTAAGACCGGTAAGAGCGTTTTTGCAGTAGTTACCGGAGTAAAGAAGAAAGATGTAAAGTCAGTTACCATTCCTGCAACCGTTGTAATCGGTGGCGTAAAGTATCAGGTTCAGAGAATTGAAGCGAATGCTTTCTATGGAATGAAGAACTTGAAATCCCTTGTGATCGGCAAGCATGTGAAGACGATTGGAGCTTATGCATTTTCTAACTGTAAGAGGTTAGCAAAGATCACAGTGAAGGGGAAGAAGCTTAAGACCATTGAGACTTCAGCTTTTTCCAACATTAAAAAGAAGGTAAAAGTGATTGCACCTAAGTCAAAGAAAAAGGCTTATAAGAAACTTTTCAAGAAGGCTCTTGGTGGTAAAGAAGTTACCTTCAAATTCAAATAGACATCCAGTTATTTTTTGTTCATAATATATCCTTTATCCCAAACAATTTTTCAAGAGTAGACCAGTTCGTTTCCCCAAAGCGAACTGGTTTACTTTTTGCTTTTTTTTTGACAGGGTGAATTGAAATTCTAACTTCCAGTCCATGCAGCCTAAAACGGGAACTTAGTATTGCAAAACATATACCAGAACTTAGCATTGCAAAACCCATGTTATGGTATATTTATAGCTCAGCATCAGAGTCCGGATGGCGTTAGCCAAGGAGAATAATCATGGCAAAAAATGCACATCTAACGCTTGATGATAGAGTTACCATTGAAATGTCCCTCAGAGGGGGAGATACCTTTATCGATATAGGTAGAGAGCTTGGAAAAGATCCTTCTACCATTGCAAAGGCCAGTAGCTATCATATATTACTCAAGTAAAGCGTCTATTGTTGTATAAATTTACTGGCTCTGTTCAATCGGTAAGGCCACTCTATAATCTAACATTCATATAAGACAACAAATACAGTACCACAAACATTATTATGCCGCGTATAGTATCTTCAATGATATTCTTTACTTTTGTTTTTTGATAGTTATATTTATTAATAAGAGTCATGAATGCATAATAACCATCACTCTTAATGATTGGCAAAAAAATAATTAATATAGTAGACATAATCAAATAATTGTATTCATTCAATCTCTTAAAAAAAATATTACAAATAAGTAGATATAAACAGTTGGTAAAATTTCCTGCCAGATATACAATAATTCTCTTGTATTTGGGTAAAAAATATGTGTTTGACGTATCGACATAAAACGCCGGATATATAAAGATTATCTTAAAACCCATTTTTACTTTACTTTCATGAAAAAAAAGCTTTAAAAAAAACACATGTCCCAACTCATGAATAAAAATATTAATTATAACTATAAGATTTGCCCAAAGAAAATTCCTATCTATAATTACATACTTTTCATTAAGAAAAAAAATAATAATCGTAGTTAATATAATTAATACCATAATGAAACATATAATAGGTGCATCTTTTATTTCTTTTTTATATTTCAAACCGTCTAATCCAAAATATTCATCAAATTCCTCTTCTTTCATCCTATAAAAATCATCATGATAATTCACAAGATAATTATTGTTTTCATCGACTGAAACAATACAATCATTCTTCTTAAATATCTTCATAATATTTTATTTCCTGGAGCTTACTTAAAAACCAATCATTTTTAAATAAAAATTCACAAAATTCACAAGGACTAGCTAATTAAGTTGGATAATTAATGCATAGCTGATCTAATATCTTAATAAAAGGGGAAAAACCCTCCGTAAATATAGTATGAAAAACATAATTGTGCTTAATTCCGTCAATAATTTCAGATAATGAATTTTCCTGCAAATTCCCAACTTCTAATATAGTATTCTCTATAACTTGAGAACAACATGGATATACTTCTAATTTAGGATTTATCAAGATATCAGGTTCAACAGTAGCTGTACACCTTAAAACATCCTTATTTACATCTAATAGTTTTATATATTCTTCTTCCGAAAACAGATTTCAAGATCCTGTTGATATGACTGGTTGATAACAAAACTTAGTTAAGTATGCACTTTCACCCAATTCATTAAGAATATCGCCTGGAGACATTGTACTTTTTAAACAACACGCTACAACATCCGTTGGAATATTATAATTCTTGGCTGTAATTATAATATTTTTCAATGATTGTACATTAATAAACTCTTTGTGAAACTCATCATAGCTCAAAGATATATATGACAATTTCTGTTTATATTTACTTATTACTTTTTCGGCTTTTTCAATATCTTTTCCCCAAAATCCATTGGTTTTAATTGAAATAGTAATTTTTCTATCAAATTTATAGTCAAAAATATAATCTAACAGTTCTGGATAAAGCAGTGGTTCCCCACCCGTCAATCCAATATGTGATATATTCACACACTTATTTATATTATCTAAAATAACTTTAACTCTTGTTTTGTTAAAGTTTTTCCTCTCACTACACCTCTGCTGTCACAGCACATTTTACACCTTGCATTGCAATCTTCTGTTAATAGTATAGCTATATGCTTAAATTCCATTTTTCAACCACCTCTTTCTTAAAATAAATATGAGCAAAATACATACGGCAAATACCGCCATATTAAAACAATAATTGAATCCAACATAAGTTAAATATTTTAAAATATATTTTTTACCATCCAAAAATTCTACAAATTTTGCATAATCAGTTGAAGATGCATCATAATACGCAAACATTTCAAATCCAACAGAAATATCAGAAACAACTATTCCTATAATCCAAGCAAAAAAATTAATAAAAAATCCAACCAAAAAGTTTTCAAACAAAAATCCTATAGTTGACATAATAATACTGTAATAAACCATAACTGCTTCTAGTTTAAAGAACAATACTGGAATCCAGCTTAATTCACCATACGGTATACATATCAGAAGTGTACTAAATAATGTTCCAGCAATTGTTCCACTCAAAACCACAAAAAACTTAGAGAAAAAATAAGTTATTGCATTTCTTTTTTGCGAAATATAAAAAACTACGTTTTTTTCTTTGTAATCATTATAAAACTGCATAATAATAATACTCGAAAAAAGTAATGTTCCAAACTGTGTATATACAGTATATACGCTTTCGCATAAATTTAGAAATGTAACCTTTTCAACCTTATCAATTGTTGTTAACAAAATATATCCGAGCAGAACATTGAGAATATTCACCGCCACCATCAAAATAAAATAATAGTTTCTAATCCCTCTTCTCCATTCAACGCGCATATCAATCACCTTCAACATATAATTTTATAATCTGTTCTTTATCTTGCACTTTATCAATTTTCTTATTGTGCAATAAATAGTAATCACCATCCATATACTCTAAATCCGATAAATTATGAGTTATATTTATTACTGTACATAGATTGTTTTTTTTAACATATTCATTAAAGAAAGAATATATTTCTTTACAAGATTCTTTATCCAGAGCATTTGTGAACTCATCTAATATCACAACTTCAGGTTTACAAGATAAATAATATAATAGTTTTATTTTTTGTTTTTGCCCATCACTCAATCTTTTTAATTTACTATGGGTATCAATCAATTCAATCTTTAATCTATAACCCAATTCATCTAACAGTTCTTTTTTGCATCGTCCAGAAGCTATACTCAAGACATCTTTAACTTTTAATTCAGTAGGAATATTCGAATAACTGCCTATCACTACCATGCTATCTTTGTTATACTGCATCTGTCCATCATATTGATAACGTCCTAAAAATGATTTGGCTAAACATGATTTTCCAACACCATTTTGTCCAAGCAGATGACTTATTCTACCCTGACGAAAATCTACAGAAACATCTGTCAGTAATTCGTTTTTAACCTTAAGAGAATATTTTTCTAACTTCATTTTTTTTAGCAAATAATTAATATCTGATTTTCAAAAAAAAGTGCTTCTAAATCAACCATCAAAGTGATAAAGTGATTTAGAAGCAATTTTTTTGCCTTAAGTTTTTACTTCCTACAATAGTAGCTTTAGATGTAGAACGAACGAAATACCAAAGGCTAAGAACTTTCTCAAGCTTGAAAGAATCTAATTTCTTTTCCATTTCTTTCTTAGCCTGTGCATCTTTAACCTGAAAATCATTAATCTTCATTTGCAAAACCTCCCTCTTTCAATAATATACTCATAATACCAATATCTTGTACATATTTCAAGAGTCGGGAGGTGGAATTTAAAATTTCAATTTTGGGGCTCGGATTCCAGGCTCGGATTCCAATTCAGCTTTTTTTGACAGTGATTGTACAATGTGGTAAAATATCAATAAGTGTTTTGGGGTTTTATCGAAAAAAGTGTACAATCTATACAGTTTTTAAAGTTTTACCTCGCTTGGTTTATGGACCATAAGAATGATGATTCCTAATGTGAGGAAAGGAGAAGGCAAGATGGAACGAAAGATTCAAGATATTGAAGATGCCATCTATTTACTTCAAAAGAAAAAAGAAACAACATTCGTAAGTATTCGGGGGACAGAACGTTATGTTTCATCAAAGATAGGGATAGAACCTTTGTTGGATCGGTTAACAGTTGATAAGTATAGTTTTGCTGATGGTGTAGTTGCTGATAAGCAAATCGATAAAGCGAAAGCGATGATTTTGGTGAAAAGCCAGGTGCGAGAGGTATACGCGAAACTGATTTCAGAACCGGCACTGGAATATTTTGGAGAATATCATGTGCGGTGTTTGTTTGCAGGAAGAGTTCCTTCTTTTGGAGAGGCAGAAAATTGCTTTGAATCAGAAGTGATGGATACGGATGATTATAATGAAGCCTATAATCGCATGTTGGCGCATTATAATAATGGAGAATTTGTACCCACTAGGAAGAGGAGAACGAGTCGCTAGAAATTTGTGGTTTGAGCTTTGAAAGGGGTGTTAAGGAATTTTTTTAGAAAGATTCTTTGCACCTCCTTATTTTTATGAAAATGATAAAGGAGACAAAAGTGAGACGACAGTTAGAGGAAGTGCGAAAATGGATGGAAGAGGAGGGGATTGCTTGTTTTGCTACTTTTCTTTCAGATGATCACGATAGTGAATATGTGAGTGAGCATTTTAAATATCCCACTTATTTAAGTGGATTTACAGGCTCGAATGCCACGGTGGTGGTTGGAAGAAAAGAAGCAGCTTTATTTACAGATGGAAGGTATTTTGTGCAGGCGGACCAGGAATTGTTAGGAAGTGGGATAAGCCTAATGCGCATGGGAGAACCGGAGACACCTTCCTTAATGGAATATCTTTTAAAACTTTCCCAAAGTCCGGGAAAGGTAGTCATTGATGGAGAATATTTGACCCAGAGCATGGGAAGACAGGTGATTGATCATTTGTCAATCCTTAGTGGAAAAGAAGTGGTCTATGATGAGCATTTTATAAGAAGAGCATGGAAGGATCGTCCGGATATCATTTATAGTGGAATCTGGGAACTGCCTCTGTCGAGTGCCGGAAGGACGAGGAGTGAGAAGCTTGCTGCGGTAAGAAAAGCCATGGCGAAGGCAAATTGCAGAATTCATCTGCTTACAAGCTTAGATGATATCGCATGGTTAACCAACTTGCGGGCCAACGATATTTCCTGCAATCCTTATTTTTATTCCTACTGTCTTTTGACTAAGGAGGATTGTTTCCTTTATTTGAATAAAAAATCCCTTAGCCGGGAATTGCAAGAGACCCTTGAACAAGAAAATATCACAGTTTGTGAGTATACTGATTTTGAAACTGATTTTTCCAATTATCTAAATCAACATCCGGGTGAGAAGATTTTGGCGGATTCTAACCGGGTTTCCTATTTGCTTTGGCAGAAGATGAAGAACCGAGTCATGGACCAAACAAATCCAACCCTTATGCTAAAGGCCTTAAAGAATGAAGTGGAGATTGAGGCCAGCAAGGCGGTTCACCTGGAGGATGGAGTCTGTGTGACCCGGTTGATGCATTTTGTAAAGACTCGGTACGATCAGCAAGAACTGCGGGAGCAGGATGCAGCCGATTATGTAGATCATTTGCGTTCGCAAATCACAGATTATATTGAGCTTAGCTTCGATACGATTTCTGCCTATGGCAGTAACGGTGCCATGATGCATTATAACCATAACAAGGGGGATAATCGCAGATTGGAAGGGGGAAGCTTCCTCTTGGTAGATTCCGGCGTCCATTATATGCGAGGAACCACAGACATTACAAGGACATTTGCCTTGGGACAGGTGTCTGAGCAAATGAAACATAACTACACCTTGACCTTAAAGGCTTGGCTCCATCTGATGCATGCAAAATTTCTGGCAGGTGCCACTGGGGTAAGCCTAGATTATGCCGCCAGAGGCATTATGTGGCAGGAAGGGGTTGACTACAAGTGTGGTACTGGACATGGAGTGGGGCACGTACTGGGAGTCCATGAATCTCCCAACGCCTTTCGTTACCGGGTGTCTAAGGACCTTATGCCGGTTGCTATTGTGCCGGGTATGGTGACCACCGATGAACCGGGAGTTTATCTGGAAGGTCAGTATGGCATCCGCATTGAAAATGAACTTTTATGTGTTCCGTGGAAAGAAACGGAACATGGTATTTTTTATCAGTTTGAGAATTTAACCTATGCTCCGATCGATTTAGATGCAGTTGAAAAAACAGATTTGACAGACGAAGAACTTATGTGGTTAAATAATTATCAGAAGGCTGTCTATGAACATCTTGCTCCTCTAATGAGTGAGGAAGAATGTAATTACCTGAGAGAGTACACCAGAGCCTTATAAAGCTGGTTATTTCCTGGCAGGGAGATAGGCTTTTTCTTTGACTTACAGAAAAAGCTGTGCTACAATTAAGAGAATTTCGTTTCATGGAGAGATGTGACATATGAAGAAGATTTTATTCGTATTTAATCCTCATTCTGGCAAGGGCCAGATTAAGGATCATTTGCTGGATATTGTGAATATTTTGGTGAGTGCAGGGTTTGATGTGAATATACATCCTACGCAGGGGAGGAATGACGCGAAGGCTACCGTGATACGTTTTAAGGGAACTTACGATGCTATTGTATGTTCCGGAGGAGACGGAACGGTGAATGAAGTCGTGGCAGGTCTTATGGCTGCAGGTATTGATGTGCCGATTACCTATATTCCCGCTGGATCTACGAATGATTTTGCGAATGGTCTTCAGCTTCCAAAATCGATGACAAAAGCTGCAAAGTTAGCTGTAAAGGGCGTCCCTTATAAAGTAGATATGGGAACCTTTAATGACAGATCATTTGTGTATGTGGCAGCTTTTGGAGCATTTACGGAAGTATCCTATGCAACTTCTCAACAGCTAAAGAATGTTCTGGGACACCAGGCTTATATCATTGAAGGCATGCGGCAGTTTACCAACATCAAAAGCAGCCATATGACGATCACTGCGAATGGTCAGACAATGGAAGGTGATTTTATATACGGTATGGTGACTAATGCTGATTCGGTGGGTGGCTTTAAGGGTATCACAGGTAAGAACATTGGCTTGGATGACGGTATCTTTGAAGTTACATTAATCCGTAAACTTAAAAATCCATTGGATCTTAATAATCTGGTTTCTTATGCAATCACCAAGGAGGTGAAGGAAGACCAGAGTGTCGTAGTTTTTAAGGCAAGTAAGATTGTGTTTGAATCTGAGGAGCGGGTTCCATGGGTTCTGGATGGAGAGTTTGGCGGAAAGCAGAAGAGAGTGGAGATTATTAATAGACATCAGGTTGCGACTTTCACTGTGGATAAAAATTTTGTCCGTCCGTAAAAATTGAAGAGGATATGATTGAAAAAATGGTACGGTTTGGTACGTATGGAAAACGTAAACAATTTAGAAAGAAGGATAAGAAGAGTGGAAAAAGCAGATCAGAATATCATGTTAGAAAAACTTGACCAGCTTGTGAAAATGGGAAAGGAGAAGAAGAGTGTTCTTGAAGTAACAGAAATTAAGGAATTCTTCAAGGATATGAAACTGAACTCAGAGCAGCTGGATGGCATTTACAGTTACCTGGAAAGTAAAAAAATTGATGTTCTTCAAAATATAGATGAGTCCCAGTTGGAAGCTAGCCTTGATCTTGAACCTACAGATGAAGATTTTGAAGAAATTGAAGAAGAAAATATTAACATGGAAGCGGTTGAACTTTTGGAAGGTATCGGAACAGAGGATCCTGTTCGTATGTACCTGAAGGAAATTGGTACCGTTCCTTTGCTTACCACTGAAGAGGAGGTAGCCTTAGCAAAAAGAAAGTCTGAAGGCGATGAGTTTGCCAAGCAGAGATTGATTGAAGCCAATCTCCGTTTGGTAGTCAGTATTGCCAAAAGATATACCGGACGGGGAATGTCTTTCCTTGACCTGGTTCAGGAAGGAAACCTCGGTTTGATCAAGGGTGTTGAAAAGTTCGACTACGAGAAGGGTTACAAGTTATCAACCTATGCCACCTGGTGGATTCGTCAGTCTGTTACTCGTGCCCTTGCCGATCAGGCAAGAACCATCCGTGTTCCTGTCCACATGGTTGAAACCATTAATCGTCTTAGCAAGATGCAGCGTAAGCTTACACTTGATCTTGGTCGTGAGCCTTCTACTAAGGAGTTGGCAGATGTACTTGGTATGACTGAGGAGAAGGTACTTGATATTATGCAGATTGCCAGAGAGCCGGCGTCTCTTGAAACTCCAATCGGTGAAGAGGATGATTCAAACCTTGGAGATTTTGTGGCAGATAACAATACAGTAACGCCGGAAGCGAATGTTGAATCTGTAATGCTTCGTGAGCATATTGATGGCTTGCTTCAGGATTTAAAGGAAAGAGAACGTCAGGTTATTATCTTACGTTTTGGGCTGGAAGATGGTCATCCAAGAACTCTGGAGGAAGTGGGAAAGGAATTTAACGTAACCAGAGAGCGTATCCGTCAGATTGAGGCAAAGGCTTTAAGAAAATTAAAGAATCCTGTTCGTAGTAAGAAGATTCGAGATTTCCTTACTATGTAATGATAAAAATTGGCATCTTAGGATGCCAATTTTTTTGTGAGAGGGGCGTCTGGCTGGGCCGCTGTCTTATTAGTGAAGAAACCAATGTGAAGGTTTTCTGAAAGTCTTCAAAACTTCAACGCAAAGAGATTTTATTGTAGTATAATTATTATGATTTAGAAATCAAATTTATAGCTTTTTTTGTCAGAGTATAAGAAGGCCGAATGTCTCATAGGCAGGCTTATTGCAGCAGGGGTAATTGCTGTCGATGAAAGGGTTAATGGAAAGAAACATTGGGAGGTTTTCATGAAAAGGAAGGGATTAATCGCACTGGTGGTTCTAGTAGTGGCCGCCTGCGGAGCAGGAATTATTTTGCTTAATAATGCTTCAAAGGGAACTGGGGGTAACACAGGTGATGGTGCAGGAGGCAGTCAAAAAAAAACAGCCTCGGTAGGAAGCCAAAGTGGTAAGTTGAGTTTTAGTGGATACAATACCATGGGAGATACCTTAACCGTATCAGGCGGCCCCAAGGGAGCAGAATATGAATGGGTAGAGTCTTATTATACTTACTCAGGAGTATCGGCCTCCGCACCAAATAAAAAAGAAACAAAAAAAGATCTAAAAGTAAAAGGAAACTCATATAAGACGGGAAAAGAAGATGAGGAATGCTTTATCACCGTTACGGTAAAGGGAGATAAGCAGGGAAGTAAGTATGGAAAGGCAACTGTTTATGTCTCAAGCATTCCGGTTATGTATGTGGATTCCAAAGATTATGAATACAAGAGTTATCGATTAGATGCGATGGATCGTCATGAGAAAGACTATCATGAAGTAAGTATGGCTCTAAGCGGCAATTCAAAATATACGGATGACAGCACCTACTATGATGGAATAGCAAAATTAAAGGTGCGTGGAAATTCAACCGTAGATCGTCCAAAAACACCATTTAGATTAAAGTTGGATCAGAAGACAGACCTGCTTGGCTTGGGAGATGGTGTAGCAAGTAAGCACTGGGTGCTCCTTGCAAATGATATCGACCATTCTCTTTTAAGAAATAAACTGCTTTATGACTTTTCAGGAGATATTGGAACAGAGTTCTTCTTTCAGTCAACCAATGTAGCATTAATCTACAATGGAGAGTATGAGGGAGTATATCAGCTTTGTGAACAAAGAAGAATAGCAGAAGGAAGAATCGACATAACAGATTGGGCAAAGATTTCCGAGGATGCTGCAGAAGCCATTGCTATGGACGAAGTAGAGAATAAGGCAGAAGCATGGAAGAATACCGGAATTTTTGGAGAATTAGCAAGCTATGATGCAAGCGCTTCAGAAGAAGATAACAAGAAGAAAGCGGTAGATGCTTTAGAAGATGCTCTTTATGAGGCCATGTGTAGTGATTACGCATGGATCGATGAAAAAAAATTCACCTATAAAGCCAATGGGGAAGAGTTAACCTATGATTTGACAGACGAAAAGTATAAGTTAGGAGAATTTCCGGCTACTACAGGAGGATATGTGGTAGAGATGGACTTCTATTCCATTGGATCAAATACCCAGTCACTACTCACCACAGCTTACAAGCAGCCACTTTATGTGAGTCTTCCGGAAATTGGAGACGGAGTGCAAAATCAGGCTGGAGCAGTGAAGTCATTTAATGAGACAAGCTTATATGCGGGAGCAAAGGATTTAAGCCAGAGCTTTGAGTATGCGATTCATAGTAAGGACTTCGTATTTAGAAACAGTGATACGAAAAAGAAAGTAAGCGCAGATGGATACTTTGATCAGAGCAAAGGATGGAAGTCTACGACCGAAGAGGCAGAATTTACCTCAGAGACCTATGATGGAAAGCATTATAGCGAAATCTTTGATATGGAATCTTTGGTAAATAATTTTATTTTCGTAGAGTATGCCATGAACTGGGATTCCATGAAGAATTCCTTCTTCTTCTATAAGGATGTGGATGGACTTGCAAAGATTGGACCACAGTGGGATTTTGACTGGTGTTGGGGAAATATCAATATGTATGGAATTGACACCAATTACCCAACTGACTGGCATACCACTATTGAGTACTTTACGAACGAGCAGTGCTACCAGTCTTATCAGTGGAATCGTTTGTTGGTAAAAGATCCCTATTTTCTTGTAAGAGCTTATGAGAAGTATGAAAAGATTCGTCCAATCATTGAAGACATGATCAAGGAAGGTGGACTCTTAGACCAGTATGAGGAATATTTAACAGCGGCAGGTGAGGCCAATGACCGTCGCTGGAGTTTTACCTATACCAATGACAAATATTATGGATGGGGTGCAAGATCCCAGGAATTTACCGCATCGATTGCAAGTATCCGTAATTTCTTAAAGCGTAGGGTAGAGTGGTTAGATACCCAGTTTGCTTCCTTGGATAGTCTGAGCAATTCCCTTGGTTACTACGGGGAAGCCGGTGATATTACACAAGCAAGTGTAACAAAAACAGATAATATGGTAGAATTTGAAGTAGAGGTAAGCAATCAGGCATGTACAAAGGTTGTCTTCCAGGTAAATGGAACCACAGAAGTGGAAGCAACCGTTTCCGGGGGAAAGGCAAGTGCTAGTGTGGATGCGTCTGTACTTACAACGGATGGAAGCTTAAATGTTGTAACTGCTTATGAGAAGGGAGATGCCGGTTACATTGAAAACAGTGAGATTCAGCCATCCAATAACTATGAACCAATCGCAAAGTCATCTTACGCTGTATTTACAAGCGAGGGACAGGTAGTAGAAAAGACAGGCGAGAATGAATAAAGGGTTGTAAAAAATAGGAGGTTTTTCATGAACAGAAAGAGTTTAAAAAGAGCAGTAGGAGCTATCCTAGCTTGCGCTATGGTTTTTGGCTCTTCAGACTTTTCAGGGCTAGGTTCCGTATTTGCAAGAGGAGGAGAGGTTTCGGTAGTGCCAATCTCATTTACAGGGTATTCTACCTTAGGAGATACCATTACGGTTACTGGTGGACCAGAGAATGCAGAGTATGTGTGGACGGCTTATACCGACACCTATACAAGCACAAACAAAGTAGAACGCGAGAGTCAAATCCTTTCAGAAACCGGAAACAGTGTAACAACAGGTGATAGCTTAGATGAGCATTTTATTACATGTACCGTAAAGGGAGATACCAATGGGGAAACCTATGGTACCGCCAGTCTATATGTATCAAGTCTTCCGGTGATGTATATCACTTCGGAGGATTTTGACTATGAAGATTACCGAACCGAGTACAACAAAACCGGAACCAAAACTGGCCACGATGTAACGATTAATTTGACCGGTAACAGTATTTATACGAAGCCAAAGACATTTTATTCAGGGGCTGCCGAGTTAAAGGTGCGTGGAAATTCTACGGCAGGCAGACCCAAAACACCATTTAAATTAAAATTGGACAAAAAGACAGACCTCTTAGGTTTGGGAGACGGAGTGAAAAGTAAGCACTGGGTACTCCTTGCAAATGATATTGATCATTCCCTCTTAAGAAATAAGTTACTCTATGATTTTTCTGGAGAGATTGGAACTGAATTCTTCTTTCAATCGACCAACGTCACCATGATTTACAATGGAGAATATCAAGGTGTTTACCAACTTTGCGAGCAAAGAAGAATAGACGAGGGCCGAATCGATATTACCGATTGGGTTAGTGTGGGAGAAGATGCAGCAGAATCAGTTGCCAATTATGAGGCGAATAATAATGAAGCTGTTTGGAAAAACACCGGTTATTATGCAAGCCTTGCAAGTTATCAAGCAGACGCAAGTGAAGAGGACAACAAGTTAAATGCAGCTTCTGCCTTAGAGGATGCCATCAATGAAAAGATGTATTCAGACTATTCCTGGATTGATGAAAAGAAGGTGACTTATGATTCCGGAACCGGAAGCGTTACCTTTGATTTCACCGACGAGAAATACGGCATCGGAGCATTTCCTGCAACTACGGGTGGTTATTTGGTAGAAATGGATTTTTATAATATTGATTCCAATACTGTAGCCTCTCTTGCTACCAATTACCTTCAGCCACTGTATTTCAGTTCTCCTGAACCGGGAGAGGATGCACAGAATCAGGTGGCAGCAGTAGAAAGCTTTAAGAATACCAGCCTTTATAAGGGAGCTTTGGATTTAACCCAGAGCTTTGAATATGCAATTCACAGCAATGATTTTGTATTTAGAAATAGTGATAGCAAGAAAAAGGTAACCAATACCGGTAAATATGACTGGAACTGGAATGGAACAAGTACAGGATGGGCTTCTAGCACAGGAGCAACTACCTTTACTTCAGATACCTATGACGGAAAGCATTACAGCCAAATCTTTGATATGGATAGTTTGGTGAATAATTTTATCTTCGTAGAGTACGCCATGAACTGGGATTCCATGAAAAATTCCTTCTTCTTCTACAAGGATGTAGATGGACTCGCAAAGATTGGACCACAGTGGGATTTTGACTGGTGCTGGGGAAATATCAATATGTATAATATTGACACCAATCAGCCAACAACCTGGCATACCACCAACGAGTATTTCACCAACGAGCAAGCCTATCAGTCTTACCAGTGGAATCGACTCTTGGTGAAGGATCCATATTTCCTTGTAAAGATTTATGAGAAGTATCAGGAAGTACGCCCAATCATAGAAGATATGATTAAGGAAGACGGCATAATTGATCAGTATTATGAGTATCTGAAGAATGCCGGTGCTGCAAATGATCGCAGATGGTCTTACACCTATAATAAGGAATATGGACAGGGTTGGGGCGGACAGCCGGTAGTGTCAGAAAACTTTGAGCAATCCATTACATCGATTAAAACCTTCTTAAATACCAGAGTAAACTGGTTGGACAAGCAGTTTGCATCCGTAAATTTATTAATAAACTCACTGGGTTATTACAAGAAGGCAAATGATATTTCAGAACCAAGTTTGACCAAGAAGGGAGATACCCTTTACTTAAAGGCTTCTGTTAGCAACAAGTCATGTACCGGCGTAGTCTTCCAGGTAAATGGAACCACAGAAGTAGAAGGAGACGTAGAGGATGGAGTTGCCAGAGCAAGTCTTCCGCTTAGCGTATTAAATACGGATGATTCCCTAAATGTAGTAACTGCATTTGAAAAGGGAAGCAATGGATATTTATTAAACACAGCCTTAAAGCCATCGGGTAATTTTGAATATATTACCAAGTCTAACTTTACAAGCTTTAAGACTAGCCAGGTAGGTCTTGTTCCAAACATGACCATTCAGGCAGAAAGCAGTGAACTTTATGTTTCTATTAATGCCAATACCAAGGTAAATGCTACCGGAACCAGTAGTGATGGTTCAAGCGTGGATCTTAGATATACCAGTTCAAATCCTAAGGTTGCGACTGTTGCAAACGATGGAACCATTACCGGCCTTAGCGCAGGAAGCTGTACCATTACAATAAGTGCTAAGGATGATTTAAGTGTACAAGCCACCGTAACGGTTTATGTAAGAATTGCAAGCCCTAAGATTAAGTTAGTAAGTGCTAGCAATAAGGTTAAGATTTGCTGGGAAAAAGTAGAAGATGCCGAGAAGTATCAGGTCTACCGCAGTAAGAAGGATGGAACTTACAGTCTTTATAAGACTGTTTCAGACACTAGCTTTACCGATAAAAAGGTAAGCAAAGACACCCAATATAGTTATTATGTTCTTGCACTTTCAAGTGATTCTCATTTGACTTCAGATAAGAGCAATACCATTAAGGCCTTGGTTCCAAAGAAGGTGTCAAAGTTAAAGGGAAAGGCCGGCAAAAAGAGGGCAACTGTATCCTTTAAGAAGAATAAAAAGGCAAGTGGTTATGAGGTTTATGTATCCACTAAGAAAAAGTCTGGTTATAAGAAAAAGGCAACCTTAAAGAAGGCAAAGACAACCATTAAGAAGTTAACTTCTAAAACTACCTATTATGTAAAGGTAAGGGCTTATTACAAGTCAAATGGTAAGAAGATTTATGGCAGCTATTCTAAGGTTGTAAAGGTTAGAGTAAAATAATAAAAGGGAAGAATCCCGTGTCCTAAGGGGCATGGGATTTTTTATGTATAAAAAATCCGCACAATACGGACATGTGTCCGCTTACGAAAGAAAAAATATTTCCAATAATAATTCTTTATAATTAGGTGATAGGGGGAAACTTTTTTTTATTTTTTGGCTTTGAGCAAAAGAAAAGACTTTACAAATAATAAATCACGTTGTATAATCTCACCAATTGGGCAAACGGAACGTATTTGTTTGTTTGTTTGAGAAAAAGAATAATGTTTTATGAAACAGAAAGGATATGCACATGGGGCAGAATGTATCAAAGCAGGATGCTCGTTCCTTTGGATTATATTCCAAGGAGTTTGAGCATGATAACTGTGGAATTGGTGCTGTCGTAGACATCAAAGGTCGCCAGACTCATAGTACAGTCGCAGACGCACTTACGATCGTAGAAACATTAGAACATAGAGCCGGCAAAGACGCCGAGGGAAAAACAGGTGATGGTGTAGGAATTTTAACCCAGATTTCACATCGCTTCTTTCAGAAGACCTGTTCGACCCTCGGCTTTTCTTTACCCGAAGAGCGGGAGTATGGTATCGGAATGTTCTTTTTTCCACAGGCAGAATTAGCGCGTAACCAGGCAAAAAAGATGTTTGAGATCATTGCAGAGAAAGAGGGACTTAGTATTCTTGGATGGAGACAGGTTCCTTGTAATCCAGATGTTCTCGGTAAGAAGGCATATGATTGTATGCCTAATGTTATGCAGTGCTTTATAAAAAAGCCGGACGATGTAAAAATTGGACTTGATTTCGATCGACGCTTATACATTGTTAGACGTGAATTTGAGCAGAGTAATGAAGATACCTATGTAGTTTCTCTCTCAAGTAGAACCATTGTTTATAAGGGTATGTTTTTGGTAGACCAGCTTCGTTCCTTCTTTACAGACTTACAGGACCAAGACTATGAATCAGCAATTGCCCTTGTGCATTCAAGATTCTCAACGAATACAAATCCAAGTTGGAAGAGAGCACATCCAAACCGTTTTATGGTTCACAATGGTGAGATCAATACCATCCGTGGAAATGCCGATAATATGAAGGCAAGAGAAGAAAACATGGAATCTGAGCATCTAAAGGGAGACTTGTATCGAGTACTTCCGGTAATTAATGAAGATGGTTCAGATAGTGCCATGCTTGATAATACCCTTGAATTCCTTGTGATGAGTGGTATGCCACTTCCATTGGCAGTTATGATTTGTATCCCGGAACCATGGGAACACAATACTACCATGTCTCAGGAGCGTAAGGATTTCTATCATTATCATGCAACCATGATGGAGCCATGGGATGGACCGGCTTCTATTATCGTTTCAGATGGTGATTTAATGGGAGCAGTACTGGATCGTAACGGTCTCCGTCCATCCAGATACTATATTACCGATGACGATAAGTTAATCTTATCTTCTGAGGTAGGTGCTCTTGAGATTGCACCTGAAAAAATCGTAAAGAAGGATCGACTTCGTCCGGGAAAGATGCTTTTGGTTGATACAAAAAATGGTCGTCTGATTGAAGATGAGGAGATTAAGGAATTATATGCTACCAAGCAGCCTTATGGTGAGTGGTTAGATTCAAACTTAGTTCGCCTTGCGGATTTGAAGATTCCAAACAAGAAAGTTCTCGAGCACAATAAGGAAGAGAGAAGAAAGCTTCAGAAGGTCTTTGGATACCACTATGAAGACTTAATGAAGGAAATTCTTCCTATGGCACAAAACGGTGGAGAAGCTACCGCAGCCATGGGACGTGATATTCCACTTTCTGTCTTATCAGATAAGAACCATAACCTTTTCTCATACTTTAAACAGAGATTCGCGCAGGTAACAAATCCACCAATCGATGCGATTCGAGAGAAGGTAGTAACCTCTACCACCCTTTATTTGGGAGAAGAGGGCAATATCTTAGCGGAAAAGCCGGAAAACTGTAAGGTACTTGAGATTAAAAATCCAATCCTTACCAGTACGGATCTTTTGAAGATTAAGAATATGAAGGTTTCCGGTTTCCAGGTTGCAGAGATTTCGCTTCTTTACTACAAAAACACTTCTTTGGAGAAAGCAATGGAACACCTCTTTGTAGAGGCAGACAAGGCTCATAAGGATGGGGTAAACCTTTTAATTTTAAGTGACCGTGGTGTGGATGAAAACCACGTAGCAATTCCTTCTCTTCTTGCAGTTTCCGGTCTTCACCAGTATTTAGTAAGAACCAAGAAGAGAACAAGTCTTGCCTTGATTCTTGAGACTGCAGAGCCAAAGGGAGTTCATGATTTTGCTACCCTTTTGGGATTTGGTGCTTCAGCAATTAACCCATATTTAGCGCAGGAGTGTATTCATGAGTTAATCGACAACAATCTCTTAGACAAGGATTACTATGTAGCGGTAGATGATTACAACAAGGCAATCATTTCCGGAGTAGTAAAGATTGCTTCTAAGATGGGTATTTCTACCATCCAGTCTTACAAGGGTTCACAGATGTTTGAGGCCGTTGGTCTTTCCGATGAGCTTGTAGATAAATACTTTACTCATACCGTATCAAGAATCGGTGGTTTAACCATGGCGGACATTGAGCGTTCCGTAGATCAGAAGCACTCAAAGGCATTTGATCCTTTGGGACTTAGAACGGATAATACCCTGGATAGTCAGGGCGGTCATAAGGAAAGAAGTGGAGAGGAAGAGCATCTTTACAATCCACAGACCATCTACCTGCTTCAGCAGGCAGTCATGCGTAATGACTATCATTTATATAAGCAGTATAGCAAGGTATTAACCGATGACCTTCATTGCATGAACCTTCGTGGTCTAATGGAATTTAACAAGGTAAATGATCCGATTCCACTTGACCAGGTTGAAAGTGTAGAGGAAATCGTAAAGAGATTTAAGACGGGAGCCATGTCTTACGGTTCTATTTCCAAGGAAGCGCACGAATGCATGGCGATTGCCATGAATATGCTTCACGGAAAGTCAAATTCCGGAGAAGGTGGAGAAGAGGAAGATCGTCTTACTCCGGATCCGGATGGAACCAGCCGTTGTTCTGCCATTAAGCAAGTAGCTTCCGGACGATTTGGTGTAACTAGTCGTTATTTAAATTCTGCTAAAGAGATTCAGATTAAGATGGCCCAGGGTGCTAAGCCAGGGGAAGGTGGTCATTTGCCTGGTAAGAAGGTATATCCTTGGATTGCTAAGACCAGACATTCTACCCCTGGTGTTGCCTTGATTTCTCCACCACCTCATCACGATATTTATTCCATTGAGGATTTGGCGCAGTTGATTTATGACTTAAAAAATGCCAATCGAGATGCTCGTATTTCTGTGAAGTTGGTATCTGAGGCAGGTGTTGGAACAATTGCAGCCGGTGTAGCTAAGGCGGGAGCAGGAGTGATCTTGATTTCTGGATTTGACGGTGGTACCGGTGCGGCTCCATTAAACTCTATTCACAATGCCGGACTTCCATGGGAGCTTGGTCTTGCTGAGGCTCATCAAACCTTGATTTACAATGACCTTCGTGATCGTGTAGTGATCGAAGCAGATGGTAAGTTAATGAATGGACGTGACGTTGCAATCGCTGCCCTTCTTGGAGCAGAGGAATTTGGTTTTGCTACGGCTCCATTGGTCACCATGGGATGTGTCATGATGCGTGTATGTAATCTTGATACCTGTCCTGCAGGTGTTGCTACCCAGAACCCAGAGCTTCGTAAGAGATTTAACGGTAAGCCGGAGTATATTGTAAACTTTATGAAGTTTATTGCTCAGGATTTAAGAGAGCATATGGCAGAACTTGGTTTTGCCAGCTTAGATGAAATGGTTGGTCGTGTGGACTGCTTAAAGAGAAAAGAGGGTCTTACCGGAAAGCCTGCAGAAGTAGATATTTCCGGTATCTTATATGATGGATATAAGGATCATAGAGTGACTTATTTGAAGAAAGACCTTTATGACTTTGAATTAGAGTCCAGACCAGACGTAACCATTCTTGAAAAGAAATTTAAGAAGGCCTTAAGTACAAGGTTTAGTGGTTCAGATGAAGAAGTTGCAATCCAGAAGGAAGAGTTTAGAGAAAAGACCAAAGCAGTAAAGGTAAAACTTACGAATACAGATCGTTCCTTTGGAACAATCTTTGGTTCAGATATCACTAAGACATTTGGAGAAGATAGCTTATTAGACGATACCTTTGTCGTTGAGTGTGAAGGTGCCGGAGGACAAAGTTTTGGTGCCTTTATTCCTAAGGGATTAACCCTACGCTTAACCGGAGATAGTAATGACTACTTTGGTAAGGGATTATCAGGCGGTAAGCTGGTTTTAATGCCACCTGCCAAGCGTCAATTTAAGGAAGATGAAAATATTATTGTTGGTAACGTTGCTCTTTATGGTGCAACCAGCGGTTCTGTTTATATTAATGGTATTGCCGGTGAACGTTTCTGTGTTCGTAACTCCGGAGCAACTGCGGTTGTGGAAGGAGTCGGAGATCATGGTTGTGAGTACATGACTGGTGGACGTGCGGTAATCCTTGGAGCAACAGGTAAGAACTTTGCTGCCGGTATGAGTGGTGGTATTGTTTATGTGTTAGACGAGGATCACAAGCTTTATACCAGAATCAACAAGGAACTTGTAAAGGTCAGTGAGGTGACTGAAAAGAAGGACTTACAGGACTTAAAGCAGATGATCGAAGAGCATTATGAAGCAACCGGTTCCAGCAAGGCAAAGAAAATCCTTGATAACTTCTTAGAGGAAAGCAAGAAGTTTAAGAAGATTATTCCATATGATTATGAGTCAGTAATGGAAAAGATTGCTTACTTTGATGAGCAGACAAGTGATCACCAGGAAGCTTTGTTAGAAGCATTTAATGCTTTCTTAGCAGAGAAGCAGTAGGAAAGGAGGAAGTAATGGGAAAACCAACCGGATTTTTAGATTATGAAAGAAAAAATGCAGCAGCAGCTGCAGTAAAAGATAGAATTAAAAATTATAAGGAATTTCATACTCCTCTTTCTGAAGAAGAGCAGAGAAAACAGGGTGCCAGATGTATGGACTGTGGTGTTCCGTTTTGCCAGGCAGGAAAATTGATTGGAGGAATGTTCTCAGGATGTCCTTTAAATAATCTGATTCCTGAGTGGAATGATTTGGTTTACCGTGGTCAGTGGGAGGAGGCCTATGAGCGACTTCATAAGACCAGCTCATTTTCTGAATTTACCTCTCGTGTTTGTCCGGCCTTATGTGAAAAGGCCTGCACCTGTGATTTATATGGAGATCCTGTTTCCACCAAGGAAAATGAATATGCAATTATTGAGCGTGCCTATGAGAAGGGATATGCCAAGGCAAATCCTCCTAAGGTAAGAACCGGTAAGCGGGTTGCCATTGTAGGCTCCGGACCAAGTGGACTTGCGGCAGCAGATCAGTTAAACCAGCGTGGTCATGAGGTTACTGTGTTTGAACGTTCTGATAAGGTAGGTGGTCTTCTTCGTTATGGTATTCCTAATATGAAATTAGAGAAGGAAATCATCGACCGTAAGGTTGCTATTATGGAAGAAGAAGGCGTTCATTTCGAAACGAATGTAAATGTAGGGAAGGACAAGACTGCCAAGGAATTGCTGGAAGAGTTTGATCGCGTACTTCTTTGCTGTGGTGCCTCTAATCCAAGAGATATTCAGGCTCCTGGAAGAGATGCAGAGGGAATTTACTTTGCGGTAGATTTCTTGACTAAGGCAACCAAGGGGCTTTTTGATGGAAAGCCAAGTAGTATTGCCAAGGGCAAACATGTTGTCATCATCGGTGGTGGTGATACCGGTAATGACTGTGTAGGAACCAGCATCCGTCAGGGTTGTAAGTCAGTAACCCAGCTAGAGATGATGCCTAAGCCTCCAGTGGAGCGTGGGGCAGATAATCCATGGCCGGAATGGCCAAAGGTTTTAAAGACAGACTATGGTCAGGAAGAGGCCATTGGCGTCTTTGGACAGGATCCAAGAATCTATCAGACAACGGTTAAGGAATTTTTAAAGGATGAGGAAGGAAAGTTAAGAGGAGTAATCCTTGTTTCCTTAGAGTCTAAGAGGGCTGAAAATGGTCGTATGATGATGGTGCCTGTAGAGGGCAGTGAAAAAGAGGTTCCTTGTGAATTAGTTTTAATCGCAGCAGGATTCTTAGGATCTGAGAATTACGTTACAGAAGCATTTGAAGTAGCAACCAATCAGAGAACCAATGTGGAGACTGATTCAAACTATGCTACCAATGTGGAGCATGTATTTGCGGCGGGTGACGTACATAGAGGTCAGTCCCTTGTTGTTTGGGCAATCCGGGAGGGGCGCGATGCAGCAAAGGCGATTGATAAAGATTTGATGGGCTATACCGTATAATCGATAAACATTATTCTTATAGTAAGGGCGGAAGGGAATATTTATCTCTTCTGCTCTTTTCATTTTCCATGGTTTGTGCTAAAATGATTAGGCTTATAAAAATAAGGAGTCGTTCTAGAAAGGGGTAACTAGTGGAAGAGAATAAGAATAGTTTGAAAAAAGAACTGATTAGTTGGATTATGATATTTGTAGTGGCAATTGCGGCCGCTTACGTTATTAATTCCTATTTGATTGTGAATGCAACCATCCCATCAGGATCTATGATTGATACCATTGATGTGGGAGATCGGGTCATTGGAAATCGTTTTGCTTATGTAACTGAGGATCCAAAGCGTGGAGATATTGTCATTTTTAAATTTCCGGATGATGAAAGCAAGTATTACATTAAACGTATTATTGGTTTACCCGGTGAGACCATTCGAATCACCAAGGGAAAGATTTATATCGATGATAAGGAGTTTAATGATAAGTATGCCACCGACGCGGTTTGGGGACAGGATGAAGAGGATATGGTCTTTACCGTTCCGAACAATTGTTACTTTATGTTAGGGGATAACCGAGATAATTCCGCAGATTCAAGATATTGGGTAAATCCTTATGTGAAAAAGAGCAAGATTTTAGGTAAGGCGGTATTCCGTTATTGGCCATTTACCAAACTTGGAACATTAGATTAAAAAAAAGCTATCTGTCAGTAGTGGCAGATAGCTTTTTTAATCTTACAATTCGTAATAGGAGATGCTTTCTAAACTTGTAAACCCTAGGTTTTCATAAAGCTTTTTGGCAGGACCGTTGCTTTCTTTCAGGTGTAAAATAAACTGACAGTCCTTGTCCTTGTTAGCTAAAAAGGCCATGGATTTTGATAAAAGATAAAAGGCATAGCCTCGATTTCTTTCTTCTTTTTTGATTAAGACGTGATTAATACAGACAAATCCCTTTAGATCTTCGTTAAAGTAGGTAAACTGACAGCCTCCTAAAAGCCTGCCTCCTAGGTAGAGCCTGGCTTTTAGGTTTCTTCCATCCACCCTGGTAATTTTAATTTTTGGTGGTATGTGAAAATGATAATTCTTTTTTAGTTTCCTTTTCTTTGCCCTCAGGTTCATAGCAAGCTCTCGGTCCTTTTTCTGATAAGACAGGCTTTCTGCAAATGATAAGCCCAAGGCATTGGTATCATCTACCGGTAAAAGCAGTCTTAGGTTTGGGTTTTCTTTTTTTAATTCCTCTAAGGCTTTTGCAATCAGGCTTGTTCCAATCCCCTGTCTTTGATAGTTGGGATCTACCATGGGATAAATTTGGACTTCCTCCTTTGAAATTTCTAAGATGCTTAAAAATCCCAGAATCTGATCCTTTTCCTCTAACGCAATACAAGCCGGATAAGAAGTATTTGCCAGGATTTCCTTAAAGGATTCCGGGTATAGATTGATGCCACAGGCTTCTTTTATAGGGACTAGTTTTAAAAAAAGTTCCTTGCTAATAGTTGGATAAATTTTAAATATTCTTCTTGCTTCCATCTGTCCTCATTTCTTGCAAAAGCATGGGTTCTTTGGTATTATGAAACGGTATGTTTGGCTTTTTACCAAGGGCTAGTATAGCATGGAAGATCTGCCAGAACAACCAGGAGGATTTTTATAATGGAGATGACAGTAAAAAACACAGGAATGATGATGATTGATATGCAGGAGAAGCTTCTTCCTGTTATGGACCGCAAGGAGGAAGTGCTTGCCAATACCATTAAGCTTTTAAGAGGGGCCATGGAACTTGGGGTAGTTTCCTGCGCCTTAAGACAGTACCCAAAGGGATTGGGAGATACTATTTTTTCTATTCAGGAAAATTATCGGGGGCTTTTTCCAACCTTAGATAAAACCACTTTTTCCGGTTTGGGAGACCAGGAGATTGCTGATTGGGTGAAGGGAGTTGATAAGAAGTATATAATTCTTTGCGGAGTGGAAACGCATATTTGTGTGCTTCATACTGCTTTCGATCTTATTTCCATGGGTGTGACACCGGTAATTGCCTGTGATTGTGTATCCTCAAGAAGAAGAGAGGATAGTAAAGCTGCCTTAGACTGCCTTAGAAATCAGGGAGCCTTGGTATTACCACTGGAATCTATCCTGTTTGGTTTGTTAAAGGATTCAAAAGATCCATCATTTCCTTATATTTCAAAACTGATTAAGTAAACGAAAGGAAGTACTATGTTAAAAAGAGAAGAATTAAAAAAAGAAGATACCTGGGCCATTGAGGACCTTTATGCCAAAGATCAGGATTGGGAAGAGGATTACAACCGCTTAACCAGGGAAGTAGAGGAGTTTCCTTCTTATGCAGGAAAAATTAGCAAGGATCAAAAAGCATTTGCAGAGTTTCACTTAAAGATGGATGCCTTTGAGTTGACCTTGGATCGTCTTTATGTGTATGCCAACCAGAAGTTGCATGAAAATCTTGGAAATTCCACCTATCAGACCTTGGCTTCTAAGGCGGATGTGTTAATGAATGTCTATTCTCAGTCGGTATCATTTGCCTCTCCGGAACTTTTAGGAATGGAGGAGGATACCCTACTTTCTTGGGTGGAAGAAGATGCCCGTCTTTTGCCTTTTAAGAGAGGAATGGAGGAATTAATCCGCCAGAAGAAGCATGTTCTTTCAAAGGAAGAGGAAAGAATTCTTGCTATGGCAGGTCAGGTAAGTTCTGCTGCAAGCGATGCATTTGCCATGTTTAATAATGCAGATGCCAAGTTTGAACCGGCAGTTGACAGCCAGGGAAAGGAATACCCACTTAGCTCAGCTACTTATGTCAGCTATTTGACAAAGGATGATCCGGTCCTTCGCAAATCGGCCTTTACCAATCTTTATGCCCTGTTTGACCGTTACAAGAACACCTTGTCTTCCCTTTTTTATTCCAATGCCAAACAGGCTGATTTTTATGCCAAGGCAAGGGGATACAAGTCGGCAAGGGCCAAGGCTTTATTTGCAGGAAATATCCCGGAATCCGTCTATGATAACCTAATTGATACCATCCATGACCGTATGGACCTGATGTATCGCTATGTTGGTCTTAGAAAGCGTGCCTTAAAGCTTGAAGACATGCATATGTATGATATCTATGTGCCACTGGTAACCGGTCAGGATCGATCCATTGATTTACAAGAGGCAAAGGAAATGGTCTTAGAAGGCCTTGCTCCTATGGGAGAGGAATATCTCCAAATCCTAAAGGAGGGCTTTGATCATCGCTGGATGGATATTTATCCAAACGAAGGAAAGCGTTCCGGTGCTTATTCTTGGGGAGCCTATGGGGTTCACCCTTATGTGCTTTTAAATTTCAATGGCACCATGGACGATGTTTTTACCATAGCTCACGAAATGGGTCATTCCATCCACACCTACTATTCTAACGCAAACCAGCCCTTTGCAACTTCCGGCTATAAAATTTTTGTGGCAGAGGTGGCTTCCACCTGTAATGAATCCTTACTTTTGCACCACCTTCTTGGTAAGTCCAAGAGTCGCAAGGAGCGCATGTATTTGATTACTCGCTTCCTTGATGAGTTTAAAGGAACGGTTTACCGCCAGACGATGTTTGCAGAATTTGAGCGTGACATGCATGCCCTGGTGGGACAGGGAGAGGCCCTAACCACTGAGCTTTTAACTTCAAACTATTACGAACTGAATAAAAAATACTTTGGAGATCAGGTGATCATCGACCCTGAAATTTCCATGGAGTGGGCTAGAATCCCACACTTTTACACACCATTTTATGTTTACCAATATGCCACCGGATTTTCTGCAGCCATTGCCCTTTCTAAGAAGATTCTCAATGAGGGCGAGTCTGCTGTGGCAGATTACAAGGAATTCCTTAAGGGCGGTTGCTCTAAGGACCCAATTGATCTGCTTAAGATTGCCGATGTGGATATGTCAAAGAAGGAGTCTATTGATTTAGCTCTTGATTATTTTGAGGAACTCTTAAATGAATTTGAATCCCTCTTAGATGAGGAGGAGGCTCAGGCCTAGAAAGGAAATACCATGAAAGTTATTTTAATTCGACACGGTGACCCGGATTATGTGAAAGACTCCTTAACGGAAAAGGGCTGGAGAGAGGCTAAGCTTCTTGCTGACCGTGTTTGCAGATGGGATGTGAGAGATTTTTATGTTTCTCCCCTAGGCCGTGCCAGGGATACCGCCAATGTTTCCCTTGAAAGGCTTGGTCGTACCGCCGAGGTAAAGGACTGGCTCAAGGAATTCTATGTAGACATTAAGGATCCTGAAACCGGCAACAACCGAATTCCCTGGGACTTTATGCCTGCCTACTGGACCAAACGAGATATGCTTTATGATCGCAACCATTGGATGGAAGATGAAATCATGACTACCGGCCCTGTAAAGGAAGAGTTTGAAAAGGTGTGCCGGGGAATCGATGACCTTTTAGCAGGTTATGGTTACAAGCGCAAGGATGCTTACTATGAAGTAGAGCACTCCAACACCGATACCATTGTGATTTTCTGTCACCTGGGGGTTTCCTTTGCCATTCTTTCTCACCTACTTGGAATCTCCGCTCCAGCCTTGTGGCAGGGATTCTTTGTGGCACCAACTTCTGTAACCCTTCTTTCCACAGAGGAAAGAATCAAGGGCCAGGCTTGCTTTCGAGTAAAGAAGTTTGGCGATTGCTCTCATCTTTATGTGGGAGATGAAACTCCATCTGAGTCAGGATTCTTTATAGAAGCCCAGTAGACAAAAAAAGTTATGGCCTGGTGACCATAACTTTTTATACAAGCCGTTTCATGCGACCGAAGGTCCATGAGTGAATATTGATTTCAATTAATCCGGCACCACAGTACTCGCAGTGCTTACTTCCTAGGGTGCGGACACTGGCGCCACAGTTAGGACAGGTAAGTCCCAACATTTCTCTGGCTGCAAGATTTCGGTCGATTTTATCCGGGTCCTGGATGTAGATCAAGCGACTTTCAATCTTAGACTGAGTGGTTCGTTCCTTCTTACCCTCTAAGAGTTTTCCTTGGGAATCCAGGATGTAGTAATGAAAGGAGAGGGCGGTTTGCATAACCACGGTACAGGCTCCGTTTCGTTTGGTATAGTCTGAGATGCCGGTTCGGTAGATGGCAATATCATCATAGGTAGTTTGTTTGTTGTTTAACTTATCGTCTTCAATGATTAACTCGATTTGCTTTTTGAGATCGGCATTGGCTCCACCCGGGATTAGGGAAAGATCCTGCTTACTGATGGCAAGAAGGCAACCCTTGATCATGTTTTCAGTTCTAAGGCGATATTCTTCAAAGGAAAATTCAGGAAAATCACTTTGAATACTTGGTAATAGCAGGGAAGCTACATTGGAAATAGATTTTTGGCGGTACTCTAGTTCATCTTCCTGTTCTTTGGAAACCTCTTGCAAAGACTTGTTTCCAAAGAGACTATGCCAGACATCGGAAAGTTTATAAAAAAGAACGAGACCGCCAATTACAATGATAGCAAGTAAAACAAGTACGACTATTAAAAAAAACTTCATACTTCCTCCTTTTTATGTAAGGAAAAAAATTTGGTTTTATTTTAAAAAATAACTAGGCATATGTCAAATATTGTTTTATAATATGAGTAATGAACTAGTGGTAGTGGTATGCCCTTATTGGGAGGTTAGGGAATAGCACAGGAAAGTTTCAGATGCTACGATTTTTTCCTGAGAAGTAGTTTTGAGAAATTGTGGTTCAAAGTATAATAAAAGAAGAGAATGATGAGAATGAGAGAATTGATTTTGTGTCCAGCGTTTTCGTTGGCAAACTATTTAGGTGAGAATACGTTTGAGGTGGCTGTAGTCAGTTGGTTTGCAGTTGCAGCTTTAGTGATCATAATGATTTACCTTTGGCATAATTTTGATAAGAGAGTTCATCAGTTGAATTATACAGATGCCGTAACCGGCCAGCCAAACTATGCAAACTTTCGAATGAAGGCGAGCCATCTTTTAAGTAAGAATGGTGGAGAAAAGTATGCGCTGATTTATATTAACTTTCAGGACTTTAAATTTTTGAATGATAATTTCGGGCATGTAGTGGGAGATAAGCTTTTAAAGTGCTTGAATACTACAATTATCAACCATTGTGCAACCGGCGAGCAGGTAGCAAGGGTTTCTTCGGATCAGTTTGCTTACCTTGCTAAGGCAAGAAGCTCAGAGGCTATTGATAAGAGAATGAAGTTTATATACGAAGGATTCAAGGAAGCAGGATTTTCAAGTGAAATCTTAAGAAATATTATTCTTCGTACCGGTGTTTATTATTTGTTTGATGACGATAACATTGATACCGCCACCGATAACGCATTGTATGCCATGAATTCCCTTCCAAGTGTAAGAAAGAATAGCATTGCTTATTTTGACGGGAATATGCAGCAGAAGCTCTTATGGGAGCAACAGTTGGAGAAAGATAAGGATTTGGGTCTTGCTGACGAACAGTTTGCTCTTTATGTTCAACCTAAGTATGACATAGAGACAGGAGAGATTTGTGGTGGTGAGGCGCTTTGCAGGTGGAATCATCCTAGCAAGGGACTTTTACAGCCGGGACAATTTATTCCTTATTTTGAGAGAACAGGATTTGTTGCAAAGGTAGACTTACAAATCTTTGAGAAACTGGTATCAGGAACCAAGAAACTCTTGGATCAGGGAGTGGAACCTAAGATTGTTTCTTGTAACTATTCAAGAAGACAGTTGGAAGATAAGGATTCTCCGGAAAAGTATGCAAGAATTCTTCAGAAGTACGGGGTATCCCCTTCTTATTTTGAGATTGAGCTTACTGAGGAAGGTGCTATTTCGAATATGGAGACAGTGCAGTATCATGCAAAACGTTTAAAGGAAATCGGTTTCCGTATGGCCTTAGATGATTTTGGTAGTGGTTATTCTTCTATTCAGTTACTGTATCAGCTTCCGGTTGATGTGGTTAAGTTCGATAAGAGTATTATTGATGAGATTACAAATATTCCATTAGAGAAGGATATTTATCAATCCTTGATTAATATTACAAAGAAGTATGATATGAAGGTAATCTGGGAAGGTGTGGAGCATCAGAGCCAGGTAGATTATATTGCAGAATTAGGTGGTCGTTACATTCAGGGTTACCTGTTTGGAAAACCTATGACCTATGAACAGTTCGTAAGAGCTGTCTATCATGTATAAGATTGAGGAAGAGAATTTTGAACAAGTTCATAAAAAGAATCATAATTACAGCCGCAGCCGGTACCTTGTGTGCCGCGATCTGCGGCTGTAGTGCGGAAAAAAAGAAGGAAAAAAAGAAAGAAGAAACCGAAAGCTTCCAAGTGGTGGTAGCCCTGGATTATATGCCGGAAGCGGTAACCGCTGGGCTTTATGCAGCCTTAGAGCAAGGATATTTTGAAAAAGAAGGGCTGGAGCTTTCTATCTTAACGATTGAGGAAGAGGGAAACCAAACCCCGGAGGAATTGTTGGCATCAGGAGTGGCAACCTTTGGAATTGCAGATCAGGATGTGCTAGGGGAAAGTTTATTTGAAGAGGGGGCAATTTCCTATCGGGCCTTTGCAAGCCTTTGCCCCAAGAATCATATGGGAATCCTTACTGCAAAAGATGCGGGAATCAGCGATTTTTCCGACCTTGCAGGAAAGCGCTTTTCCTATAATAAATGGGAAGTAGAGGATGCAATGATGACGGATGTAATGGCGGCTTCAGGGGCGGACTATGAATCGGTTGTATGCATTCCTAATGCGGTAACGGATATTAAGAAAGCCTTAGAAGAGGGGATCACGGATGCAATCTTTTGTCAGGAAGATCAAGGACTCTGGGCACTTGAAAATGGTTATGCAGGAAGTTTCCTACCCATCAATGAAAAGGTGGAGACCCTGGATTATTGTACCAATGTGATTTTCTCAACTGAAAAATGGGCAAAGAAGAATGCAAAGATCATAGATGCTTTTTTAAAAGCATTGGAGAAGGGAAATCAATATGCCATGACCTATCCAAAAAGTGCAGCTAAAATCTTAAAGAGGTTTGGGGCCGTAGAATCTGAGGAAATCCTTGAAGAGGAAGTTACACTTTTTTCAGAGGATTGGAAAGCATGCAAAGAACAAGGCCAGAAAACCACGTTTTTAAGCGCGGAACGTTGGACCAGATTTTATGCCTGGATGTTAGAAAAAGGATTCATTCCGGAGGGAAGTAATGTTGCCACTGGAATTTAACTCAGCCAAGGGACAAGTTCTGACTGAGTTTTGAGATTAGGATAGAGGTTTTAAAATGAGAAAGAGAACACGAGCACTTGCCTTATTATTAAGTGGAATTATGGCAGTTAGCGTATTTCCATTGCTAAAGCCGGATGCGGTGGAAGAAAGCCAGACGAGTTTTTGGTCAAAAAACATCGGATCCGGTGGATTTCCGGCAAGTTATGAGGAAAAATTAGCCAGTCTTCGGGCGGCTCATCCCAATTGGACCTTTCGCCCGCTTTATACAGGGTTGGACTTTGAAGAGGTTGTAAAGTCAGAGTACGAGGACAGGCATTGTCTGATTTGGTATAAGGCAGATGATTTGTTAAAGAGCCAGGCAGAAGGAGATTACGATCCAAAAACCGGTAATTATGTTTTTAAGGATTCTACTCGATGGTTCCAAACTACAAAGGATCTGGCGACTTATTTTATCGATCCGAGAAATTGGATCAATGAGGAAAATATATTTTGTTTTGAGGATATTTCCTATAGTAGTCAGACGGTTTCTGGAGTAGAAGCAATTATTTCCGGAAGTTTTATGGATGGAAAAACCGTTGAGGATTCCATTGAGGTCAAGGAAACAAAAGAGGATGAGACAAGTAAGAAGAAATCTTCCTCGAAGAAGTCAAATCGAGCTACTTCGGAAAGCACAGAGGAAGTGGCAGCAAGCCAAAGTGAAGAAGCGGTTACCAGTGCCGTAACAGAGGAAGTCACTGAGGCAGAAACCGCGGTGGAGGCAGTAACAGAGGGGACTTTGGAGGAGCCGGCCTTTCAAGAAAGCCTATTAAAACTTTCGGCATCCAAAAAGAAATCTTCAAAAAAAACAGAGTCTAAGGGAACCTCCTACGCCCAGGTCATCTATGATGCAGGCGTGGCGGCAGGAATCAGTCCTTACTACTTAGCGAGTAAAATTCTCCAAGAGGTGGGACGAGATGGTTCTGATAGCGTCTCAGGTTCTCATGGAGGAATTACCGGAATCTATAATTTTTATAATATTGGAGCTTCCGATGGAGCGGATCCGATTTCCAATGGCTTAAATTGGGCCTCCCAAGAAGGAGATTATGGAAGACCTTGGACGAGTCCGGAAAAATCCATCAAGGGAGGAGCAAGCTATATTGCAGATCATTTCCTTGGAAATGGTCAGTCTACCGGTTATCTCCTTCGTTTTAATGTAAATCCTAATGGAAGTCTGTATTCCAACCAGTATATGACCAATGTTACGGGAGCTCAGCAGGAATCCATTGCGGTTCGAAATACCTATGTGGCTTCCGGCCAGTTAGAAAAGGCCAAGACCTTCTTGATTCCGGTGTATGACAATATGCCAACCCTGGAGGAAGAGATTGATACGGCAGGCTACACGGAAGATGGCATTGCCAAGGGTGCTGCCGTAATCTATGAAAGCCCACAGACGGATTCCGGAGTGTTAACCACGGTTCCAAAAGGGGGAGAAGTAACCATTATCCGGGGAGTGAGAAACACCGATTCCTACAGTTTTGACCGCCTTTCAGAACTTTACTTTTATGAGGTCTCCTACCGGGCAGATGATCAAACCTATCATGGATATATTGAAATCGATCAAGTCTATCAACCCTTGACTTTTTCTGCCATCAAGGGACAAACGCTGGATTTGGCAGGACAAGAAGGTTATTATTATCAAAGTGAAAATACCGGGATTGCCAGTGTATCAGAGGATGGAATCCTTACCCTAAACAGCCCCGGTAGAACCAGAATTTTTATCTTCAATGGAATCAGCTTCCAAACCATAGAGGTTCGCTGTGTGAAAAAGACAGATGCTAACCGAGAGATTCGGAGTATTTCCTTGGAAAAAACGGCTCTTTCCATAAGGAACGGGGAAACTTATCAGATTACCACCAATACGGACGTGCGATATAATAGTTCCAAGGGTAGTGTTGCCGGTGTAACAAAGAATGGAAAAATTGTGGCAAGAAAGTATGGAATGACCGTGATTTGTTTGAATCATGGAAGTCTCCTTTCTACGATTAAGGTAACGGTTCAGCCAGAGGCTGTTTCGGATTTTGCTCCTTACCAGATGTCCTATAATCAAATTCGCTTTAAATGGACACCTACCTCAGATGCTAAGGGATACGTTATTTATCGTTGCAAGAAGGGGGAGGATTACGAACTTTATGCAACTATTAAGAACCCAAAGAAAAAATATTTTGCGGACCGAGAGGTAGAGGAGGGAACCATATATACCTATAAGATGGTTGCTTATGGTAGCAACCGAGAAGGCAAGGTTTATTCAAAGGCTACCAGGGTAAGTGCGAAAGCCCAAACTGCAAGTCCGGAAAATCTAAGGGTGGAAAATACCAAGCAGTTAAACTCCCATGGTCCCGCAAGGCATGTGGCCATGATTCTTTCCTGGGATCAGGTGCGAGGGGCGGACGGTTATGTGATTTACCGAAAGACAGATGATGCGGAATATAAAAAGGTAACTACCATTTACTATAATCAGGTAGTATCTTATGCAGATAGCCGGATCGAAGAAGGACATACCTATTGCTATAAAATAAAAGCATATGTGAAAGAAAAAAAGATGCACTACAGCGAGGAATCACAGGAAGTCAGTATAGGAATGAAGTAAAAAAAAAATCGCCCGCGGGCGATTTTTTTCTTTTATGATACTTTTCTTGAAAGAAGCTTTTTGTAAGCCTTCCTTTTCTTCTTTGGTACAGTGAACTTACAGTTCTTTTTGACTTTCTTAAAAGCTGTCTTCGCTACTTTTTTAAGTTTTTTTGATTTGATTACAACCTTCTTTAATTTCTTACATTTGCGAAAGGCGTTGGAAGAAATCTTTTTTACATTCTTTCCAATGATTACCTTGGTGATTTTTTTGTTGTTTTTAAATGCATTTTTTCCAACTGATACAACCTTATAAGAGATGCCCTTGATTCGAATCTTGGCAACTACCCGGATCGTTTTAAGGGATTTCTTTTTTAAGCCGATAATAGATACTGTTCCTGCCTTTTTTGCTGAACCGGGTTTTATGATTCTGTAATAATATCTTCGATCTGAGATTTTTGCATTTTTAACATTAAAAGACGCTTCATTTGTAATTTGGAAATTTATGGTCTTGCTTCCGGTAAATAAGCCATCCTCGTTTTTGGGAGTAATCGTAAGGGTAGCTGTTCCGGGTTCAATGTTATTAGCGTAGGTTACGATAAAATCAAGGCCTTCGGTCAGTCCGGGAATCGTTATCTCTGGCCTAATTTCCTTACCGGTATATGCAAAGGTATCTTTCTTAATAGATATGTCTAAACTGCTGATGTCAATAGGTTTTGCTATTTTTATAAAAGCATGATTGCTGTCAATGGTAGTATTTGCGACGCCCCGGAAAATGGTTTTGTTATCATATCCGGGAAAAATCCGCTCGCTAGCGGCTATAAAAAAGGCACCACCTGTAATAACAAGATTATGATCAGCGTGGAAGAAAGGTTCGCTTTCTACAGGGGTCGTGGTATCTTCCGTATAATCATGGTAGTTTGCAAGAAAAGATCCATCATGAATCAGAATATTATTAGCCTCTATCCTAGGGTAAAGAATATAATCACGGTCCGATCCCGGAATATGTATATAACGTGGATAGTAATCAAAGTGCAGTCTTCCTGATTCTACAATGAAATCCCTGCTGGCAATGAGGTAGCAGTAAATCTGATTGTTTTCTCTGGGACTTATATCAATACTTGGACCATCAATCCTTATATTTGTACTACTTATTACAGACCCTGCATCTGACGGTACAACGTGGAGCGTTCCCTCTCCGGTAAAGTTTAAATCATAGAGAAGATCCGTACTGAAAATATCTCCCGTATACTTATTGTTGGATTCGATTGAGTTATGCCCCTTTATATCAATGGTTATCGTTTTTAAATTGTCGATATCCTTGGAATCTATATTTAATGGGCCCAGATCCTTTTTTGGAGAAAAATAAAAAAGATAATAAGAGGACACGTTATCTAAAGTTAACGTATAGGTATCCTTGTTCCAGGATACTCCGGGAATGGCGTTGTTTAAAAGATCATTTTCTTCCAATTCTGTATATCGATTGGAAGAATCAAAGCCGAAAGCAGTGACCGTAGGCTCATCCGGGAGCAATGAATAGTATTCCAGATTCAAGGTATTTGTGCAGTCATTATCAGACTTAAGTACAAAATAATAGGTCTTTCCGGATACCATATAGAATCTGTTGATCCATGCACCTACGGTATCAATTGTTGAGGAACTAATGACACTTTCATCTAAACTTGGTAAAAATTCTCCCTCCTTAAGTTCTTCTTCCACGCTACCGGAAAAGGAAGAGTCACACCAATAATAAGTTCCCACGAATCCTGGTTCACTAAAATAAATATTATAGACACCGGTTTTTTGAGGCCGAATCCTGTGAACGTCCAAGGTATCAGCGGTAAAATTAATGGTGATACTGCTAGTGTGACTATCATCTGCATAGGCTGTTGATACGTAAATCCCGACTATGAATGCCAGAAAGAAAGTCATAAATACAAACTTCTTAATAATTTTTTTCATATTTCCTCCAAAAGTATTGTTTTTAATTATTGTTTTTCAGCTTTTATATGAAAAAAAAGGTACCCGTTAGGGTGCCCATTTTTTCGAATAAAGAAGCGCGAGACGGGGATCGAACCCGCGACCCCCTCCTTGGCAAGGAGGTGCTCCACCGCTGAGCCACTCGCGCATTATTACGTGTTTCACATGTAAGGAATACAATACAACAAAAAAAGGAATTTGTAAATACTTTTTTACTTTATTTTTTTAAACATCTCTTTCTTCAACCTCAAAAAACCTAGTAAAATCAAGCCTTTTTGATATATCAATTTTTCTAATCACACATAATCAATTTAACGTATCATCGATTATATTGACTTTTAAATCAAAAAATGTTTTACTTCCATACAAGTTAGCTAGCGTTCAAACTAACCCAATAAACTATGTGCTAAGCAAGCACAGAAAGGAGTATTGATGAGTACTAAAATTTTCTATCCGGATATCTTTAATGATGTTTATGGACCAATCATGCAACCTGGGTCTAGTTCACATACAGCCGGTCCATGTAGAATAGGTTATTGCGCATATTCACTTCTAGGTGAAAAGCCTTCACGTGTACATATAATTCTAGATAAAAACGGATCATTTGCTGGGACATATGGACATATGAATGAAGATTTAGGAATGCTTGCTGGAGCATATGGATTACTTCCAGATGATGAAAGACTATTCGACATCAAAAGTATATTAGAACAGGAAAATATCAAATACGAATTTGAGTTTTCTGAAATTAAAGAAAGTAAGCATACTAATGCCGTTAAGTTTATCCTTTCAAAAAATGCTTGTGATAAACCTTCATGTTCAGTTACTTTAACTGGTAATTCAACTGGTGGTGGCATGATGGAAATAATAAATGTTGACGGTTATCCAATATCATATTACGGGGAACGATGTATTTCCGTTTTTGATTTAATAAAAGAATCTTCAACTGATATCGAGAACATACCAGAAAAATATAAAGATTATGTATTTTCTTCTGTTCTTCCTGCAAGTTTCACAAACGCTCGAAAAGAACAACTATTTCACTCGATCACTGATTTAATAAAATATGCAAATGAAAACAATAAAAGTTTATTTGAAGCAGTTCTTGATTACGAAACTAGCTTTACAGGCTGGACAAAAAATGAAGTAATAAATTATTTCGAAAAAATAAAACAAGCAATGCATAAGCAATGTACTGAATACATAAAAGATGATTCAAAAGTATTTGAAACACCTTTTAGTGGTTATCATTGCAAAGAATGGATTTCATATTCAAGAAATAATCCTATATACGCTGGGGACGTTGTTAAATCTGCTCTTGAATATGCTTTCTGTGCACAAACAATGTCAAAGGGAGTATTGATTGTTCCAGGTCCAATGGGAAATGGAGGAGGTTATATATATAGCGTATTAAGAGCTGCTGCAGATAACTACCCAGAATTAGAAGATAAGCTTCTTGAGGGAATTGCAATTGCTGGAATATTTGGAGCAATTGCTTATACAAGAACTTCTCCTACTGGTGAAGTAATAGGCTGTACTGGCGAGTGTGGTATATGTGCTTCAATGGCAGCTGCTGGACTTACTTATATTCGTGGTGGTAATCCATCCCAAGTAGAATCAGCTGCTTCTCTTACACTTCAAGCCATGCTTGGTCTTCCTTGCGATCCTATTCCAGGTGGTTTTAATCAACCATGTACAAGTAGAGTTGTATCTGCTGTTACTTTAGCAGTGACATTTGCTGATTTAGCTCTTTCTGGAAGATCAGGAGTCATACCATATCACGAGGTATTAGATAGCGCTGACCAAATAGGAAAAGCTCTTCCAAATGGATGTAAATGTACATCAACAGGTGGAATATGTTTAACGCCATCAGCATTAAATTGCAAAAAGCAATTTGAAGAATGGCATAACAAATAAAAATATAGAAATGAGGTAAAAAATATGAAAAAGAATATTAAGAATTTATCAAAGAAAAGTATTATAACATTATCACTTTTAGCATTAAGTGTAACTTCACTAACAGGATGTGGAAGCAAGAAAGAAGCTAGTGCTAAAGGTAGCAAATCTGAAGTCAGAAAATTACGTGTAGGTAGCGGAATTAACTATTTCCCATACTGCTACTTAGATGATAATGGTGATAGAGCTGGTTATGATTACGCCGTATTAGAGGAACTTGATAAATTACTAGATCAATATGAATTCGAATATGACTCAATGAGTTTCGATAACATCCTTTTATCACTTGATTCTGACAAAATTGATTTGGCTGTTCACGAATATGTAGTAACTGATGAACGTAAAGAAAAGTATTTATTCTCTGGTGAATACTATTCAGAAAACATCACAAATATCGCTGTATTATCAGATAATGACTCAATCAAGAGCATTGATGATCTTGCTGGTAAAAAAGTTGAAGCTGGTGGAGTTACAAGTAATGCATATGCAATTCTTACAAAGTGGAATGAAGAACATGACGGTGAAGACATTGAAATTATTTCAACAGATTCATCTACATCTGAACAAACTGCACTTAATTTGAAAAAAGGTGTTTGGGATGCAGCATGCTTAGAAACTCACGATATAGCAAAGATGAACGAACGATTCGGTGATGGAAAAGACTTTATTAAAGCAGCTGACCAGATTGATGTAAATAATGCATATATTATCTATAACAAGGATGATACTAAGATTCAGCAAGACATAGATAAAGCTATTAAACAGCTTAAAGATAATGGAACACTTGATAAACTTGCTGACAAGTGGTTATCTTCTAGTGAAGAAAAGAGTGAATAATAATGATAGATATTTTTTCATGGGAGAGGTTTTGGAATATTATTCCAAAACTTACTCCTTATTTATTAATTACATTTCAGATAGTATTAGTTGGTCTTCTATTTGGAACCCTGCTTGGAATTATAGTCGCTATTCTACGGCTTAAAAAAATTCCAGTTATTCATCAAATACTATCAGTATACATATCCTTTATGAGAGGAACATCAATGTTACTTCAAATGATGGTAATCTATTATGGTCTTCCATCATTATTTGAACAAATAGGTATCAACATAAATGATCTAGATAAACTAATTTTTGTATACCTTACATTCGTTCTTAATTTAGGTGCATTTCTAGGCGAGGAATTTAGGGCTGCCATTCTTGCTGTTCCAAAGGAACAAACTGAAGCAGGATATTCCATTGGATTAACAGCAATGCAAACTTTCCTACGAATAGTTCTTCCACAGGCATTTATTATTGCGTTGCCAAGCTATGGAGCTGAAGCCATAGGATGTTTTCACTTAACATCAATTGCATTTAAATTAGGTGTCGTTGATTTTCTTGGACGAGCAAATACCTTAGGAGCAGCATCTGGACATCAATTAGAGTCTTATCTATTTATTGCAATCGTCTATATATCTTTTAGTTTGCTTTTAAGATTTATATTTGTTTTGCTTGAAAAGAAATTTTCATATGGAAGGAAAGGAGCGACTGCATAATATGGGGTTTAAATTAGATAACTTTACTGAATCACTTAAATCAGGAATAAAGTATTTACCAATAACAGCTAAGTTAACTCTAGTTGCGATTATCATTGGACTTATCATTGGACTTTTTATTGCCATTTTAAGATATTATAAAATACCTGTAATTTCACATATTTTAACGGTACTAATTACAATTTATCAAGGTCTTCCAATAATGGTTGCATTACTTATATACAATCTACTTTTTTCCTACTATATCGGTCCTTTTATTGATTTTTTTCATTTAAATATCGATGTTAATAAAGTAAATAACATTATAGTTGCATACTTTGCACTTTCACTTGCTGCCATAACTACTATGTCAGAAACATTTCGAGGTGCACTTAATTCTATTGAAAAAACACAATTTGAAGCAGGTTACTCTGTAGGTCTTACAAAGTTTCAAACTTTCAAAAGAATTATACTTCCACAGGTAATCCCTGTTGCCATACCTGGACTTATTAATAATCTTGTAGGTGTTATTAAAGGAACTTCTTTCGTTATGGCAATTGGAGTATTAGAAGTAACTAATGCCTCATTAATACCATGTTTTAAAACTTTTAGTTATGTTGAAGGTTATCTAGCTGCTGCAATTATATATTGGTTTTTTACTATAATCCTAGAAGTAATTCTTTCAACTATCGAAAAGAAATATTCTAAAAAAAGTATCAAAAGTGAGGTAATCTACGTATGATTGAAATAAAAAATGTAAAAAAGAATTTCGGAAAAAATGAAGTATTAAAAGATGTCTCATTAAAAGTAAATAAAGGCGATGTTGTTGTATTACTTGGGCCTTCTGGTTCCGGAAAAACCACTCTACTTAGATGCATTAATTTTCTAGAACAAGCTGATGAAGGCATACTTACAATTGACGGTCAAACCGTAAATTTACATAAAGCATCTTCTAAAGAAAAACTACAAATACGAAAAAAAACCGCTTTTGTATTTCAAAATTACGGATTATTCCAAAATAAAACAGCTCTTCAAAATATAACTGAAGGTTTAATAACTGCTAGAAAAGTTCCTACCAAAGAAGCTATAAAAAAGGCTGAAGAAGTATTAGCTTGGGTAGGAATGTTAGATAAAAAGAATTACTACCCTTCGCAACTATCAGGTGGTCAGCAACAACGAATTGGCATAGCAAGAGCTGTTGCACTAGACCCAGATGTAATTCTCTTTGATGAACCAACCTCTGCACTAGATCCAGAATTAGTCGGCGAAATCCTAACTCTCATTAGAAATGTGGCGAAAAAGGGAATTACAATGATAGTTGTTACTCATGAAATGAGTTTTGCACAGGAAGTTGCATCTAAAGTTGTATTTATGGCAGATGGTGTTGTAATAGAAAGTGGAACTCCTAAGGAAATTTTTTATACTCCAAAAGAAGAACGAACAAAGAAATTCCTAGAACGTATCCTACCTCAGGACGATTATTACATATAAAAGAAGTGATGAATCTATCTACATAGACTCATCACTTTTTTATAGCTTATAACTGCAAAAACAGACATTATTAAAATCAATGCAGTTATTATAACTTTCTGTCCAACAAATACTCCAAATACTCTTGGACTTTTTTTGAAAATACCGAACTTAGCAAACCCTTTATTTATCGGGCTTTTAGAGGGTAAAAAAAGAAGCGCGAGACGGGGATCGAACCCGCGACCCCCTCCTTGGCAAGGAGGTGCTCCACCGCTGAGCCACTCGCGCATATCTGTCAAGTCATCGCTGACGAAGGATATATTATCAAATCTCTTAGAAAGTGTCAATAACTTTTTAAAAAAAATCAAAAAAATAACTTCTTTCTTTAGACCTTCTTTTCGTTGAAATTTAAGGGGGCTTTTGGTATACTCATTTGCAAAGGTTGTATTGGTGGAATTATGCCGATACAAAGTACAATGAAGTTAGATTTAGGAGGATATTCCATGATTAACAAGTTAGTAACTAAGATCAAGAAGACAGAAGCTCCAATCGTTGTGGGCTTAGATCCAATGTTAAATTATCTGCCAAAGCATATTTTAGATGCTAAGATTGCAGAGTATGGCGAGACAATGAAGGCTGCCGGCCGGGCGATTGTTGAGTACAACAAGGGTCTGATTGATGCAATCTATGATCTGGTTCCTGCTGTAAAGCCTCAGATTGCAATGTATGAGCAGTTTGGCATTGAAGGTTTAATCGCCTTTGAAGAAACTGTAAAGTATGCAAAAGAGAAGGATTTAGTTGTGATTGGTGATGTAAAACGTGGAGATATCGGTTCTACTTCTGCTGCCTATGCTACTGCTCATCTTGGAAAGGTAACGGTAGGCTCAAAAAAACTTTCTGCATTTGATGAGGACTTCGCTACCGTAAACCCATACTTGGGAACAGATGGAATCAAGCCATTTGTAGACGTATGTAAGGAAGAGAAGAAGGGAATCTTCGTGCTTGTAAAGACTTCAAATCCATCTTCCGGTGAATTCCAGGATCGTGAAATTGATGGCCGTCCACTTTATGAGTGGGTAGGAGAAAAGGTTGCCCAGTGGGGAGAAGATGCCATGGGTGATGAATATAGCTATGTAGGTGCTGTAGTTGGTGCTACCTATCCTAAGATGGGTAAGGTATTAAGACAGGTAATGCCGAAGTCTTACATCCTGGTTCCGGGATATGGAGCGCAAGGTGGAAAGGGGAAGGACTTGGTTCCATTCTTTAACGAAGATGGACTGGGTGCAATCGTCAATTCTTCAAGAGGAATCATTGCGGCATATACCAAGGAACCATATGCTAAGTTTGGGGAAGCCGGATACGCAGATGCAGCTCGTCAGGCGGTTCTTGATATGAAGGCTGATATTAATCAAGCACTGGGTCACTAAAAGAGTCCCGGAAAGGAAGAAAAGATGAAGAAAAAACAGATGGCAACTGTGATTTCACAGGAAAAACTCATAGATGGAGTATACTCTATGTGGATTAAAACAGATGGAATCGCAAGAGAAGCACATGCCGGACAGTTTATATCTATTTATACCAAGGATAAGTCTCGTCTGCTTCCAAGACCAATCTCCCTTTGTCAGATTGATAAAAAGGAGGATCGATTACGAATCGTATATCGAGTGGCAGGTGCTGGAACGAAAGAATTTTCCAACTATCAGGCAGGAGAGAGTATCGCAATCCTAGGGCCTTTAGGGAATGGTTATACCATTGACCCAAGTAAGCCGGTGGTTTTAGTGGCTGGTGGAATTGGGGTTCCACCTATTGTGGAGGCTGCAAAGACAGCAAAAGAATGTGGTGCCAAGATTACCATTGTGCTTGGATATCGTGATCAAAACACATTTTTATTAGAGGAATTAAAGGAATACGGCAAGGTGGTAGTTGCTACCGATGATGGAAGCTTGGGCGTACATGGTACCGTTATTGATGCTATGGAAGAGAATAAAATTCAGGAAGGTGTGATTTACGCTTGTGGTCCAACTCCTATGTTAAAGGGACTTCAGGCCTATGCAGAAAAGTACCGGATGGAATCTTATTTGTCCTTAGAGGAACGCATGGCTTGTGGAATTGGTGCCTGCCTGGCTTGTGTGGTAAATTCCACAGAAGTTGACCACCATTCCTATGTAAAGAATAAGAGAATCTGTACCGATGGTCCGGTTTTTTCCGGCCGAGAGATTGAGTTTTAGGGAGGAAGTAAGATGAATACAAGTGTAAAGATTGCTGGGGTGACCTTAAAAAATCCCATCATGGTAGCTTCCGGAACCTTTGGCTCTGGTGCAGAGTACTCGGAGTTTGTGGATTTGAATCGTCTGGGAGCTGTGGTAACAAAGGGGGTTGCCAATGTGCCATGGCCCGGAAATCCAACTCCAAGAATTACCGAGGTTTACGGTGGCATGTTAAATGCCATCGGTCTTCAGAACCCAGGCATTGATGTATTTATTCAGAGGGATTTGGAAAATCTCAAAAATTATGAGACCAAGGTAATGGTCAATGTTTGTGGACATTCCATTCCGGAATATGTGGAAGTGGTAGAGCGATTGGCAGATACCAATGCGGACCTGTTGGAAATCAACATTTCCTGCCCGAATGTAACCAAGGGTGGAATTACCTTTGGAACGGTTCCTTCCGTGGCAGAGGAGGTAACAAGAGAAGTAAAGAAAGTTGCAAAGCAGCCGGTGATCATGAAACTATCTCCCAATGTTACGAGTATCGCTGAGATGGCAAAGGCCGTTGAGGCGGGAGGGGCAGATGGAGTTTCTTTGATTAATACCTTAACCGGTATGCAGATTGATATTGATCGAAGAAAATTTGCCTTAGCCAATAAAACAGGTGGTATGTCAGGGCCTGCAGTAAAACCGATCGCGGTTCGCATGGTTTATGAGGCCGCTCATGCAGTAAAGATTCCGGTCATTGGTATGGGTGGAATTTCCACCGGAAGAGATGCAATTGAGTTTATGATGGCAGGAGCCACTGCGGTATCCATAGGAACCGCAAACTTCATCAATCCTTATGCAACCGTAGAGGCAGTAGAGGAAATCGAGGTCTTTATGAAGGAGCATGGAATTGAAGATATCAATGAAATCATTGGATGTGTAGAATAATGGATTGAACCCACCGGTAGGGTGTGGTAAGATAAAAATAGTTCGTGGAAAATACGAAAAAGTAAAGTTTCGAATAGAAGGAGGTCCAGAGGAATGGAACAGTATAAACAGGAATTTATCGAATTTATGGTGGAGAGTGAAGTATTAAAGTTCGGAGACTTCACCTTAAAGAGTGGAAGAAAATCACCATTTTTTATGAATGCCGGAGCTTATGTAACAGGTGCTCAGTTGGCAAAACTTGGTGAATATTATGCGAAAGCCATCCATGATAATTTCGGTTTGGACTTTGATGTTCTTTTTGGACCTGCTTACAAGGGTATTCCACTTAGCGTAGCAACGACCATCGCTTTTGACAAACTTTATGGAAAAGAGATTCGTTATTGCTCAAATCGTAAGGAAGCTAAGGATCATGGAGACACAGGAATCCTTCTTGGAAGCAAGATCAAGGACGGAGATAAGGTAGTAATCATCGAAGATGTTACCACATCAGGTAAGTCTATTGAAGAAACCTTCCCAATTCTTATGGCACAGGGAGACATAGAAATCAAGGGATTGATGGTTTCCTTAAATCGTATGGAAAAGGGAAAAGAGGGTGACAAGTCTGCTTTGGATGAAATCAAGAAAAAGTATGGTTTCCCTACCGCAGCGATTGTAACCATGGAGGATGTAGTAGAAGCTTTATATAACAAGGAAGTATTGGGAAAGGTAGTCATCGATGATGAAATCAAGGGAAGAATCGATGACTACTACAAGCAGTACGGTGCAGCAAAGTAATTGCAAGAAGGATAAGGAGAAGAAGAATGGAAGAAAAAGCTTATAAGACGATGGGAATCACCGGTGGATTAAGCATTGCTATTGGAATCGTAACCATAGTAGGTGGTATCGTGTTAGGTGTACTAAGTATTGTAAATGGCGGAAAACTTTTAAAGAGAAAGTCTGAGATCATGTTTTAGTTCTTTTAGAATGAGGATGATAACGGTTTAAACCGGATGAAAAAGGGGGAGGCAAAAGCTCCCCTTTTCCATTGTGAGTTAGGGAAAAGAAAATGAAGTGAAAGGAACTGTAAAACATGATTAAACCGGAATATATGCGTATATGGAAGATAGTAGGACATATAACCCTTGGTATTTATATTGGAATCATGGTTTATTTTCTCTTTCTTGCAGATATGTTTCACCGTGGAGAAATCGCTAGTAGTTATCGTTACAATCTGGTTCCATTTCAGGAAATTCGTCGCATGCCCGTACTTTTTAAGTATCTGGGATTTTGGCCGGCATTTATTAATATATTCGGAAATGTAATTGTTTTTATTCCCTTGGGTTTCTTCTTGCCATTTTTGGTAAGGAAGTTGCGTAAGTGGTATGCCACCGCCCTTCTTTGTTTTGAATTGACCTTTATTGTGGAAATTATTCAGTTGATTACCAAGGTGGGCGTGTGCGATGTAGATGATATGATCTTGAATCTTCTGGGAGGGATCATAGGTTATGTTATTTTTTGCCTGATCTTTCGAGTATATGTGCGTCACCAGTTAAAGGTTCGCAGACAGGAACGGGAAGAAGCAAAAAAAGAGAGTTTAGCGTTGAAGGGAAAACAGGAGTAATGGTAAGGAGAAAACGAAGACCCCATAGTCTTTTTAATAAAAAGAATAGTAAACAAGGAAGAATTTCTTTTGTACTGGCTTTATTGTCCCTGGTCTGCTTTGTCGCAGCAGTCGCCTATTCCTTTGTAAAATCAGGAAAAGGTGGAGGAGTGACAGGCTGGCTTGGGGCCCTGTCTTTGGTGCTTTCCTTAGGGGGATTTATCGTAGGGCTTACCGGTTTTTCCGATCGAGACAAGGACCTGTTCTACAGTTGGTTAGGAAGCATCTTAAATGCTGTAATATGGTTGATGTATGCGGGTATGTATCTGGCATATTTGTAAAGAGGAGAGTAAGGTAAGGAGGATGATCGATGGTTCAGGAAGAATTAAAGGAACGTTATGACTTGGCCTATGGCCGGCTTGTTGAAATGATAGAAGAACCTAAGAAGGGAGCTGCAGGAGACTACTTTACTCTTGCGGCTTCCTTTCTTGTGTCTATACAGGAACTTTTAGAACATGTAGAAGAGAAATTTTGGACAAAATGGGACTTGGCAAGGATTCAGAAATATTACGATTCTTTGTATAGACCGATCCTGTCAGAACATTATGAGGCGTCCTATATGAATCCGGCTTATGCGTCATCAAAACTGGGCTTGGAACTTGGACGCAAATTCTCATTTGTGGCGGCAGAGTGCATGATGGCCATTCCTTATGCTTTTGAGGGAAGGTTGGAAGAAATCACTGCCATGATGGAACTTATGTTGGAACTTTATGGAATCTATAACACCTATGTAGACACCGAGGAGGAAGAACTTTTAGACAAGGAAATCTTTGAGGCTATCTACTGGTATGTAAGCGATTACTGTGATGTTACCGTACAAAATCGAATTCGAGAACAAGTAGATCCTAGTTTGGATTTTGCCACAAAGATTGTAATGGAAAGCGATTTAACGGATCTTCGATACCTGTATGCTTACGGAGAATACATTGGCGACAATGAGCTGGAAACGGCGGCCTTTCTCCAAAGTCTTCCAAAAAAAGAAATTCAAAAAATGGCAAAAGCCTATACGGAGGGCTATTATAAGGGTTTTGAACTTACGGGTAAGGACATTTCCATTAAGAAGTTCGTGAATATTCGTTATTCCCTTGGATTTGAACGAATGATCAAAGAAGCGGTGGAACTTTTTGGAAAAATGGGGCTTTCCCCTGTGATTTTCCGTGGAAAATGTTCGGCAGCCAATCGGCCGGCGGGAGAATATTCGGGCTATATAGCCTGTGATTATAACAAGCAATTTACGGCGGATCATCGGTTTGATAAGGCACTTTTCTTTGATGGAGACTTTGTGGAACGAAAATTAGGGGTTATGAAAAATGCCTATGAAACCTATAAAAAAGAGGCAAACCTTTTAGGTGGGCCGGCAGTAATCGAGGTTTTTGGGGAAGAAGGCTTTACCCCAAAGATAAAAAAAGAAAATTATCAGTTAAGCGAATCTCAGCAGAAGTTATGGCTTTCTTACCAGAAAAATGTGATGGAACTAAGTGACGCATATATTCATAGGGATCAAAGGAGTTTTACCATTATTGCCTTTCCGATTCCTGAGATTGGACCTGATTTCCCTGAGATTTTCAAAGAAACCATTCTGGTTAACAGTTTGAATCAGGAGGACTATCAAAAGGCCCAGCAGGTGATGATCGACTTATTTGATCGGGGCGCTTATGCCTTGGTAAAGGGAGAGGGAAAGAATCAGACGGATATGAGGGTGGAACTATATCCTATTAAGGAAGGGGAAACCCGCTTTGAAAACTGCCTGGCAGACGTAAATATTCCTTTAGGGGAAGTCTTTACCTCACCGGTTTTAAACAATACCCGGGGAGTCATTCATGTAAGCAAGGTATTTCTTTATGGAACCTGCTATGAGGACTTAACCCTTACCATAGAGGATGGCATGGTTAAGAACTATTCCTGCAAGAACTTTTCAAATGATGAGGATGGAAAGAAATTAATTCAGGAGAACCTGCTCTTTCACCATCCAAGTCTTCCTTTGGGAGAATTTGCCATTGGTACCAACACCAGGGCCTATGTTATGGCAAAAAAATATAAGATTTCAGACCGGCTTCCGATTTTGATCATGGAAAAAACAGGGCCTCATTTTGCTATTGGAGATACCTGTTACTCTTATGAAGAAGAACTGGAGACATTTAATCCGGATGGCAAGAAAATCGTGGCCAGGGAAAATGAGATTTCAAAGAAGAGAAAGACTGATCCGGGACAGGCTTACTTTGGTTGTCATACGGACATTACCATTCCTTACAATGAAATTGCTAAAATCTCAGTGGTGATGAAGGATGGCAGCGAAGAGGCAATCATTGAACACGGGCGATTTGTATTAAAAGGAACCGAGTTTTTAAATGAGGTCTTAGACGAAGAAGCAGATAGTTAAGAAACGATTGACGAACAAGGCATTTTTGGTTATTATTATAGGATAATGTGTATGTCTGAAAGTGGGTGATTTTGTCCCTTTTTCAGATGACGAATTCAAATAAAGAAAATATTTTTTATTCAGGAAAGTGAGGACATTATGGCAAAAGTTGGTATTGTTATGGGTAGTGATTCGGATATGCCTGTTATGGCAAAGGCAGCCGCAATCCTTGATGAACTTGGAGTAAGCTATGAGATGAATATTATCTCTGCCCACCGTGAACCAGAGGAATTCTTCCAGTATGCAAATCAGGCAGAGGAGAAGGGATATAAGGTTATTATTGCAGGTGCAGGAATGGCAGCTCATCTTCCGGGTATGTGCGCAGCAATCTTCCCTATGCCAGTCATTGGAATTCCTATGCATACCACATCTTTGGGCGGTAGAGATTCTTTATATTCAATCGTTCAGATGCCTACCGGTATTCCGGTTGCAACCGTTGCAATTAATGGTGGCGCCAATGCAGGTATTTTAGCAGCAAAGATTCTTGCTACCTCAGATCCTGAATTATTACAGAAGTTAAAGGATTACAAGAGTGGCTTAAAGGATGCTGTTGTAGCAAAGGATCAGAAGTTACAGGAAGTTGGATATAAGAACTATACCAAGTAATAGTGAAGGAGAATGAATATGGATTATAAGAAGGCCGGAGTTGATATTGAAGCAGGATATGAGTCGGTAAAGCTCATGAAGAAGTATGTAGAAGGAACCAAGAGACCAGAAGTATTAGGTGGGATTGGCGGATTTGCAGGAGCATTTAATCTTGCAAAAATTAAGAACATGGATGATCCGGTACTCCTTTCAGGTACAGACGGATGCGGAACCAAGGTAAAGCTTGCGTTCTTAATGGATAAGCATGATACCATTGGTATTGATGCGGTAGCCATGTGTGTGAATGATATTGCATGTTCTGGTGGAGAACCATTATTCTTCTTAGACTATATTGCTTGTGGTAAGAACTTCCCGGAAAAGATTGCTACTATCGTAAAGGGTGTAGCAGAGGGTTGTAAGCAGTCAGGTGCCGCTCTTGTAGGTGGGGAAACTGCTGAGCATCCGGGCTTAATGGAAGAGGATGAATATGATCTTGCCGGTTTTGCAGTAGGTGTAGTAGATCGCAAGGATTTAATTACCGGACAGGATATTAAACCAGGGGACCAGTTAATTGGTATTTCTTCAAGCGGTGTACATAGTAATGGTTTCTCTTTGGTAAGAAGTGTCTTTGAGATGACAAAGGAATCTTTAGATACCTACTATGAGGAACTTGGTATGACTTTAGGAGAAGCTTTAATTGCACCAACCATTATCTATGTGAAGGCCCTTAAGTCTATTAAGGATGCCGGAGTAAAGGTAAAGGGATGCAGCCATATTACCGGTGGTGGATTCTATGAGAATATACCACGTATGCTTCCAGATGGCGTTCGTGCAGTAGTAAAGAAGGATAGTTATCCAATTCCTCCAATCTTCTCGCTTCTTCAGAAGACCGGAGAGATTGAAGAACATATGATGTATAATACCTTTAACATGGGTCTTGGTATGGTTATTGCAGTAGATCCTGCAGATGTAGATGCAACCATGAAGGCAATTCAGGCAGCAGGAGAGAAGTGCTATCTTGTTGGTCAGGTTGAAGCAGGAGAGAAGGAAGCAGTAGTATGTTAAGAGTCGTTGTACTGGTATCCGGTGGTGGAACCAATCTTCAGGCTATTATTGATAGCCTTGCGGAAGGTAAGATTACCAATGCTGAAATCGTTGGAGTGATTAGTAATAATCATGGAGTAAAGTCCTTGGACCGAGCAGAAAAAGCGGGAATTGATGCTAAGGTAATCTCGGCGAAGGATTTTGAAAACAGAGAAGACTTCAATCAGGCATATCTTGCAGGGATTGATGCGTATGAGCCAGACCTTATTGTTCTGGCAGGCTGTTTGGTCGTCCTTCCTAAGGAATTAGTAAGGAAATATGCCAATCGAATCATCAATGTACATCCGGCCCTGATTCCAAGCTTCTGTGGTAAGGGATTTTATGGTTTAAAGCCACATGAGGCGGCAATTGAGCGTGGTGTACGAGTAACCGGTGCCACCGTTCATTTTGTAGATGAAGGAACAGACACCGGACCGATCATTTACCAGAAGGCGGTAGATATTTTAGATGATGATACTCCTGAGGTATTACAGAAAAGAGTAATGGAACAGGCAGAGTGGAAGCTTCTTCCACAGGCTATTGATGATATTGCCAATGACCGTTTAAAGATTGTTGGACATAGAGTACTTCACAAATAGAAAGGGAATGTTATGAAGGTTTTAATCGTTGGAAGTGGTGGTAGAGAACATGCCATTGCTTATAAGGTCGCAAAGAGTCCTAAGGTAGATAAAATTTACTGCGCACCTGGCAATGCAGGGATCGCTGAACTTGCCGAGTGTGTTGACATTAAGGCAATGGAATTTGATAAGTTAGTGGCATTTGCTAAGGAAAAAGAGATTGACCTTACCATTATTGGTATGGATGATCCTTTGGTTGGCGGTGTGGTAGATGTCTTTGAGAAGGAAGGTCTTCGAGTATTTGGTCCTAGAAAGAATGCTGCAATTCTTGAAGGTTCCAAAGCTTTCTCTAAGGACTTAATGAAAAAGTACAAGATTCCTACCGCGGCTTATGAGACATTTACAGATCCACAGAAGGCCATTGAGTATCTTGAAACTGCTCCGATTCCGGTTGTCTTAAAGGCAGACGGTCTTGCTCTTGGTAAGGGTGTTTTGATTTGCCAGACCAGAGAAGAGGCCATCGAAGGCGTTAAGACCTTGATGTTAGATAAGAAGTTTGGTAGTGCAGGTAATACCATTGTAGTAGAGGAGTTTATGACAGGACGTGAGGTTTCTGTACTTTCTTACGTAGATGGTAAGACTGTTAAGATTATGAGTTCAGCTCAGGATTACAAGCGTGCCAAGGATGGAGATCAGGGATTAAATACTGGTGGTATGGGTAACTTTTCACCTAGTCCCTTCTATACAGAAGAAGTAGATCGTTTCTGTAAGGAAAACATTTACCAGAGAACCGTTGACGCTATGGCGGCAGAGGGCAGGCCATTTAAGGGAGTTATTTTCTTTGGTTTAATGCTTACCCCGGAGGGTCCAAAGGTTTTAGAATATAATGCTCGTTTTGGAGATCCGGAAGCTCAGGTAGTACTTCCTCGTATGAAGACAGATATTATTGATGTCTTTGAGGCTTGTATTGACGGAACCTTAGATCAGGTTGAATTAGAGTTTGAGGATAATGCTTGTGTTTGTGTCGTTCTTGCATCAGATGGTTATCCACTTTCTTACGAGAAGGGATTCCCAATTGAGGGGCTGGATTCCTTTAAGGATAAGGATGATTATTTTGTTTTCCATGCGGGTACTGCATGGAAGGATGGCAAGGTTGTAACAAATGGTGGACGAGTTCTTGGTATTACAGCAACCGGTAAGGATCTGAAAGAGGCAAGAGCCAAGGCCTACGAAGCAACAGAGTGGGTATCCTTTGATAATAAGTATATGAGACATGATATTGGTAAGGCGATTGATGAGGCCTAAATATCAGGAGGTTTTAACAAATGAAAAGATTATCTAAGATGGGAAGGTTTAGTTCTCTTTTGGGACTAACAATTCTTGCATGTCTTATGTGCCTGTTCCTGTCTACGAAGGCATATGCAGCAAGTTCTTCCTTAACCGATTTAAAGGTTTATGGAGTATTAAGTGATGGTAATTTAGAGGAGTTAACTCTTACACCAGAGTTCTCTTCGGATGTATTAAAGTATGAGGCAATTGCCCCTTATGGAACCACAAAGATTCAGATTAAGGGAACCACGGAAGAGGTAAATGCCACAACGGTTGAGAACTGGACAGACATGGATCCGGGAGACAATACCTCTTGGCTTCGAGTTACCGCAACCGATGGGACTCACACAGATTACTATGTGTATACCCATGTTATGCTGGAAGGCGAGACAACCACTCCTTCAGAGGAGGAAACAGAGGAAGAGAGCACCGCAGAAGGGGAAAGCACCGCAGAAGGAGAAACCCAGGCAGCTGTCACTCCGGGTAGTTTAGATGTTATTATTAATGGCAAGGAGATGACGGTAGCAGCTACCATTCCTGAAACTGCTAGTATTCCGAATGGTTTTACCAAGGAATCCTATGATTTTGAAGGAGTAACCGTAGAATGTATTAAGTCTATTGATACCAAGATGGTTGCTCTTTATGCAGAAGGATCCAACCGTGGATACTTTTATGCTTACAATAGTACGGATCAGGTATTTTCAAAGCTTCTTACTTCTACCGTGGTAGAAGGTCGTTATACCTTTGGTGATGTAGGAACTAAGACAGATATGCCAAGTTCCTATCTTCCTACAGATATTAAGATTCGTAGAGCGACCATTCGTGCTTACACCTTAGGCAAGGGTTCTTCTTACTATCTTGTTTATGCTGTAGATTCAGAAGGTACCACTGCTTTGTATTCCTATAATGCGGCAGACAATACCCTGCAGTTATTTAATACGATTGATTACAATGATTCTGTAGGTGTTGCATCCAATGAGAATTACGATGCCCTTCAGGCAACTTATGACAAATATAAGGCTAAGACAGATAAAAATCTTATGAAGTTATATAAGATTATTGTGATCATTGGTTTGGGTCTTTTGGTATTCCTTTTTGTAACATTTCATTTGATTTTAAAGATCAAGGAATATAACAGCGCAGAATATGAGGGTCTTTATACAGCAGATACTGCCTTAGAGGATCGTCGCAGAAAGAAAGAAGAAAAGGCTGCAAAACGTGCTGCCAAGCGTGAGAAAAAGCGTGCCAAGTACGAGGACTATGAGGAAGATGGTTTCTTTGATGATGATTACGATTATGAGGAAACCACAGATGGAGAATATGACGAGTTTGACGAGGATTATTCGAAACCAATCCAGGAGGAAGATGAGGAATATGATGATATCTTTGGAAATGATTCGGAAGAAGAGTTAGATATCGGAAGTATTCTTGCAGAGGCCAATGGGGTGAAGGAAGAAGAGGACTCAGAGATTCCGGATATGGATATGACTCAGAGAAACTTAAGTCCTAGTGAAAAGGCTCAGAAGGAAAAGGAAGATACCACATCGATTAAGGATATTATGGCTGCTGCAAAGCAGGCTTCTCCTGCAGAAGCAAAGGCTAGTCCAAAGACGGATGAAGATATCTTCGCGGATCTTAATATTGATTTAACGGATTCTATTTTAGCAGAGTTATCTGCTCAGTCTGCAAAGATAAATGCAGAACAGGGAAGTGGAGACATTGAACTTCCTGATTTGGAAACCGGAATGCTTCCAAAACTTGATCAGTATGACAAGGGAAGTTTAGATGACGATTTCGATTTTTATAAGTAAAAGCAAGGCGGCTGACAGTTTGTCAGCTGCCTTTTTCTATGAGATTTTGTTCGACAAATCCTGGTCCCTATGTTATAGTAAGTATAGAACATATAGGATGTTGTCAGTAATGGAGGTGGCAGATGTTTATTTCTATTGACTTTAATAGTGATGAAGCCATTTACATGCAACTGTGCGACCAGATTATCCGTGCGATTGCGATTCAGGAACTTAGGGAGGGGGAGTCTCTTCCTTCTGTTCGGCAGATGGCAGATGAGATTGGTATTAATATGCATACGGTGAATAAGGCCTATGCAATTTTAAGGAAGGACGGTTTTTTGAAACTGGACCGTCGTAGTGGTGCCATGATTGCGATTGATTTAGATAAGATCAAGGCTCTATCGGAATTGGATGAGAGTCTGAGACCTGTGATAGCCAGAGCAATCTGCAAGGATGTGTCGAAAGAGGAAGCCATTGCAATGGTGGAAAAAATTTACAAGGAATATGGAGGAAGTATAGATTGAACGAGACGAAGTATACAAAGCAGCTATTGGAAGTACTTGATAACGCACAAAACCTAGCGATAGCAGAGCGGGATGGTTTTGTGGGAAGTATGCATATGTTAGCTGGTATGGCCCTTTGCCAAGACAGCGTAGCTCAGGCTGTACTGGAAAAACATGGAATAGAACTTTCAGATATTATGAATGTTTTATCTCCAAAAAAAGAAAAGAATGTGGGAAAGGGAAAAAAGAAAAAATTAAACTTTTCTCCTAGAGCTTTGGATTTAATGGAAGAAGCAAAACGTGCCTGTGAGGTCTTCCACGAAGAAAAAGTGGGAACCGAGCATTTGATGATTGCAATGATTAAGGACCCGGGTTGTCAGGCTAGAAAATTCTTTGATGCCACAGGGAAAGATGTCAGGAAGATTTTAATGGATCTGGTTTATTCCATGGGAGAAAACATCCAGGATTACAAGGAATATTTTCAAGAGACGGAGGGAGGACAAAGTCCCACCCCACTTTTGGAGAAATTTGGACGAGACCTTACGGTTATGGCAGAACAAAAGCAACTTCGCAAGGTGATTGGTCGTGAAGACCAGTTGCAAAGATTGGTTCAGGTTTTGGCACGAATGACAAAGAACAATCCCTGCTTAGTGGGAGATGCCGGAGTAGGTAAGACCGCAATTGCAGAGGGGCTTGCCATGAGGCTTGCCAAGGGAGATGTTCCAAAGCAGATTCAGGGAAAGCGACTGATTAGCATTGAATTGTCTAGCATTGTAGCGGGAACGAAGTTTCGAGGGGAATTTGAAGACCGGATGCAAAAGATTATTAACGAAGCAGAACGTGCCGGCAATGTAATTCTCTTTATTGATGAACTTCATACCATTATTGGGGCCGGTAGTGCAGAGGGGACTTTAGACGCTTCGAATATTTTAAAGCCGGCTTTGGCAAGAGGTAGTATTCAGGTTCTTGGTGCCACTACCTTAGATGAATATCGAAAGAGAATCGAAAAGGATCCTGCCTTAGAGCGAAGATTCCAGCCGGTAGAGGTTCCGGAACCTAGCAGGGAAGAAACCCTAGAGATTTTAGAGGGAATCGTTAGTGGTTATGAAAAGCATCATCGTGTAGTGATTACAGAGGATGCCTTAGAGGCAGCGGTTTCCTTGTCGGACCGTTATATTCATGATCGTTTTCTTCCGGATAAGGCCATTGATTTAATGGATGAGGCAGCAGCCAAGGCTAGTATGTCGGAGACAGGACAGGTTAGCAAGGAAGAAAAATTGGTGATTCAACTGGAAGATTTAACTGGTCGCCTGGAAGATGCCATGAAGAATGAAGATATTGAAGGAGCCTTAGCTTTAAAGAAAAAGATTGAGCAGGTAGATAAAAAGTATAGCAAGCTTTTAGAGAAGGGAGAAGAGGGTGAGGAAAAGATAGAAACCACCATTACTTCTCTCGATATCGCAAAATTGGTATCAGAGTGGACAAAGATTCCGGTTGATCAGGTAAGCAGTGAAGAGTCAAAACGTCTTTTACACTTAGAGGACAGTTTGAAAAAACGTGTAGTTGGACAGGATGAAGCTATTAAGGCTATTTCTAAGGCAATCCGTCGAGGACGTGCCGGTATTCAGGATCCAAAAAGACCAATCGGTTCTTTCCTTTTCCTTGGACCAACAGGTGTAGGAAAAACAGAACTTTCAAAAGCCCTTGCGGCAGAAGTCTTTGGCAGTGAGGATGCTATGATTCGTGTAGATATGTCGGAATACATGGAATCTCACAGTGTGGCTAAGATGATTGGTTCTCCTCCGGGTTATGTGGGCTATGATGAGGGTGGACAGTTAAGTGAAAAGATTCGCCGCCATCCTTATAGCGTGGTATTATTTGATGAGGTAGAGAAGGCGCACCCAGATGTATTTAATCTTTTGCTCCAAGTGTTTGATGATGGAATTTTAACAGATGCCCATGGTAAGAAGGTCAGCTTTAAAAATACTATTTTAATTATGACTTCTAATATTGGGGCTAGTCAGATTGTAGATAATAAACAGTTGGGATTTGCTGCAAAGCAGGATGAAGAAAGAGATTACGAGAATATGAGGGGAAGGGTGATGGATTCCTTAAAGCAGGCCTTTCGACCAGAGTTTTTAAATCGTATTGATGAAATTTTAGTTTTCCATCAGTTAAATCCAGAAAACATGAAGGAAATTGTAAAAATCATGGTGGAAAGTTTAGAGAAGCGTTTACAGGAAACGATCCATATTGATTTAACAATTACTCCTGCTGCCAGAAATTATTTGGCTGAAAAAGGCTTTGATAAGAAGTATGGAGCTCGTCCTTTAAAGAGAACGATTCAGACGGAATTAGAAGACCCTATGGCGGAGGCAGTCTTGGATGGTCGCATAAAAGAAGGGGATCGGGTTACCATTAGTTTATCTCAAAAAACAATAAATATATCTAGTAAGTCACAGTAAAATAAGGTATACTAAAATCAACGAAGAGAAATCTTTAAATTAAACTTAGGAGGTTACGGGATGCCAGTAGTAACGAATTTAATTCAGACAGAACAGGACGGAACAATCAGCTTTGGTGATTACAGTTTAGGGCAGAAAACTAAGAAGTCAGATTATAGTTTTCAGGGCGATTCATACAAGGTAAAGACCTATAACGAGATCACAAGATTAGAGAGAAATGGCGCTTTGGTTTATGAATCAGTTCCGGGCACTTCGGTCTTTCATTTTCATGAAACAACAGGAAAGGTTTCTTTTGAAGTAGATGGAGAAGCAGATGCACAGATTACTTTAGAGTTAGAAGAGAATAGCGATTATGAAGTTTTAATTGACGGAGTGATTGCAGGTACCATGAAGACCATGTTAGGTGGAAAGTTAACAGTGAATGTTCCACTTTCAAATGGCAAGGGAATCAAGGTAGAGGTTATAAAGAAATAATAGGGGAGTAAGAAAGGTAGAAGATATGGCGAAGGCAAAAGTTTCCGTATTCTTTTGTAAGGAGTGCGGATATGAATCTGCAAAGTGGTTGGGCCAGTGCCCTATGTGCCACGAGTGGAACACCTTCACCGAGGAACCCATAGTAAAAAAGGGAGCCGGACATAAGTCTATCGCAAAAAGCGGAGTGACTATGACGGCTCCTTCTACATTATCTCAGGTAAGTTTGGATACCAGGGATCGTATCACAAGCGAGATTGGGGAATTTGATCGGGTTTTAGGTGGAGGAATCGTAAGTGGGTCTTTGACCCTGGTAGGTGGAGATCCCGGTATTGGTAAATCCACCCTCCTTCTTCAGGTATGTCAAAAACTTACTGAGAAGGGACATCATGTATTATATATTTCCGGAGAGGAGTCTTTAAAACAGATTAAGATTCGGGCCAATCGAATCGGTCCATTTACAGACTGCTTAAAGCTTCTTTGTGAAACCAGTCTGGATGTGATTGAAGAGATACTGCAAAGGGAGAAGCCAGAAGTGGCTATTATCGATTCTATCCAGACTATGTATCGGGAGGATGTAACGGCGGCTCCGGGGTCTGTGAGCCAGGTGCGAGAGTCCACCAATTCTTTGATGCAGATGGCCAAGGGACTGGGAATTACTATTTTCATTGTAGGTCATGTAACCAAGGAGGGAACAGTGGCAGGGCCTAGGGTTCTGGAGCATATGGTGGATACGGTTCTTTATTTTGAGGGAGACAGGAATGCCTCCTATCGAATTTTACGTGGTGTGAAAAATCGTTTTGGATCTACCAATGAAATCGGAGTGTTTGAGATGAGGTCCACAGGACTGGTGGAGGTGCTAAATCCTTCTGAGTATATGCTGAGTGGTAGGCCGGCAGATGCGACCGGTTCCGTGGTTTGTTGCACCGTAGAGGGAACCAGACCAATTCTGGTGGAGACACAAGCTTTAATTTGTAAAAGTAATTTTGGTATGCCAAGAAGGACCGCTGCGGGAACGGATTACAATCGTGTAAATCTTTTGATGGCAGTGATTGAAAAACGAGTGGGAATCGGCATGGCCGACTATGATGCCTATGTGAATGTGGTAGGTGGAATGAAGGTAACAGAACCGGCCTTGGATTTGGCTGTGGTTATGGCGATTTTTTCTAGTTACCGAGATATTAGTGTTCCAGCTGATACCATTGTGTTTGGAGAGGTTGGATTATCCGGAGAGATTCGTTCTGTTTCTCAGGTAGAACAAAGGGTGAAGGAAGCGATTAAGCTAGGTTTTAAAACCTGTATCCTTCCTAAGTCTTCTTTGGATTTAATCGAAGAAAGAGATCGGATTTCTCTGATTGGAGTAGCATCTGTAAGGGATTGCTATGCAATGTTTCGAAATCAATCATAGAATTTAAGAAAGAAAGTCTAAAAGAATGGATCGGATTCTTTTGGACTTTTTATTTGATTGCCTATAAAAAATCGATAGAAGTTGGTGCATAATTGTTGAGACTGTGATATAATATTGAACGATAATGACTTATTAGCGGAAGTAGGCTCTTTCGCGATTTGGAGGATTTCATGCTGAATGAAGAAAAGATTAAATTGATGAGCCGGCTTGCCATGTATGAGCAGGGAGAAGGAAAAAAAGAAATTCCTATGAGTCGGTATTTTCGTAGTGATTATATAGGATTACACATGGTTAAGAGTTTGATTGTGGTAACGGTTGGGTATGTTCTTTTAATTGTTCTTTCTATTTTATATGATGTGGAAGGCTTTCTAGAAAAGGTGGTTACCTTAAATCTAATTGAAACCGGTAAGAAGGTACTGATCGGATATCTTATTTTTCTTGCGGTCTATACAGTGATCTCATATATCGTTTACCGTCATCGCTTTTTAGAGACCAGACAGGGACTTCGGAAGTACAATGCAAGATTGTTGCAACTTCGAGACATCTTGGAAGAAGAAGAATTGACGAGAAAGGAAATTAAAGCAGGAGGAAACGATAGCAATGATGATGATTTTGAGTTTTAAGGAACGCTTAAAACAGTTTTATAGTAATTTTGAATTTTATTTAAAACCGCTGTTTAAGATTTTATGTACTTTTATTGCCTTTTGTGTGATTAATAATAAGATTGGTTATATGACCATGTTAACTCAGCCAACGGTTGTGGGCGTGGCTTCCATTATGTGTGGAGTTCTTCCATGCTCTTTGATTGTAGTAATCCTGTCTTTGATTATTGTGGGACATTTATATGCACTTAATATGGAGCTTGCAATCATTGCCCTAATCTTATTTGTCCTGATGTATCTTTTATATTTTAAGTTTACACCAAAGGATGGCTTTGTACTCTTTATGGTTCCAATCGCATTTGCATTAAACATTCCTTATGTGGTTCCAATCCTTGTGGGACTTGCTTTAACACCGGTTTCAATTGTATCGGTTGCCTTTGGTGTTTTGGTTGAAAAGATGATGGACTATGTTAGCAACAACGCAGTGACCATTAACAGTGTTAGTTCAGATAGCATCCTTAAGAGAATGAATATTCTTTTAAATGGGATGTTCACAGATAAGACATTTTATATCACTATGATTGTTTTCGCTGTGGTTATTATTGTGGTTTATATTTTAAGGACCCGTTCCGTAGATCATGCCTGGATGATTGCAATCATTGTGGGAGCGATCTGTAATGTGGCAGGATTTATTGGAGCAGAGGTGGTATTAAGTATTAATACCGATATTGAAACTTCTTCCCTTGTGATCCAAACTGTAATTGCAGCTTTGATTGCGGCAGTCTTTAATATTTGCGTTTTCTCGGTAGATTATTCCAGAACCGAGCATTTGCAATTTGAAGATGACGAGTACGTATACTATGTGAAGGCAGTACCTAAGATTAATATTGCTGCTCCTGAAGTAAGCGTAAAGAGAATTAATACCAGACGAATGAAGAACGTGACAAAGAAGAAGGAACCTGCCAGACCTCAAGCCGGCAAGAGAAAGAGAGTTTCTAGAGAAGATTGATATAGAAAGGAGTCAGGATGTTAGAGCAGATTATTAGTTATGTAAAAAACTTCATAAGCACCTATCTCGCAGCGCCTGATTTCCGTGCCACTGATTTAATTGAAATTTTAATCATCGCATTTTTGGTATACGAGTTGATGATTTGGATTCGTAATACCAAGGCCTGGATGTTGTTTAAGGGTCTTGCGGTTGTTTTAATTTTCTTTATTGTAGCTTCAATCTTTGATATGACTACTATTTTGTGGATTGCCAGACAGACCCTGTCTGTTGCGGTCCTTGCTTGTATTATTATTTTCCAACCGGAGTTAAGACATGCCTTAGAGCAGTTGGGACGTAGAAATTTCTTGTCAGGTCTGATTTCCATTGATAGCAGAAAGAATGGGGATGAGAGATTTTCTATGAAGACCATAGATGAATTGGTGGAAGCAAGTTTTGAACTTGCCAAGACTAGAACCGGGGCCTTAATTGTTGTGGAGGATAAGACTGTTCTCACAGAATATGAGCAGACTGGAATTCCGGTGGATGGAATCGTTACCAGTCAGCTTTTGATTAATATCTTTGAACACAACACTCCACTTCATGATGGTGCAGTGATTGTTCGAGGAGACCGGGCAGTGGCAGCTACCTGTTACCTTCCTCTTTCCTCTAATCAGGAGATTAGTAAGAGTTTGGGAACAAGACATCGTGCCGGACTTGGTATGAGTGAAGAAAGTGATGCCTTAATTATCATTGTTTCCGAAGAGACCGGTATGGTTTCTTTGGCCTATGAAAGCAGGCTCTATCATAATGTTACAGGTGATAAGGTTCGGGATATGCTTAAGAAGCTTCAGGTTGATGGAACCGAGTTAAAGAAGGACAAGAAGTCTACGATTTCCCAAAAAAAGGGATGGAAGACGAAAAAACAGAAGGGAAGGGGTAAGGATGCTACGAAAGCTGATTAATAATTGGCAGTACAAGTTAATATCCGTTGTCTTTGCACTCTTAATCTGGCTTGCGGTTACGAATACTGTGGATCCTACGATTACTAGGGTGATCTACAATGTCCCAATTACGATTACAGGTACGGAAGCCTTAACGGAACAGGGAAAGGTTTATACCGTGGAAAGTAGCGTTTATGCTACCGTTCGTGTAAGGGGTAGAAGATCGGTGATTACTACACTTGGAGCAGATGATTTTATGGCAACAGCCCCTATTGATGAGATGTCGATTGTCTATGCGGTACCGGTTTATGTGTCCATTCGAAACCTCAATCTCAAGGATGACGTGGAGATTTATGATAATACCAAGTCCGTTGAGATTTCTGTAGAAGACCTAACCACAGAAAACTATGATGTTTCCGTTACTACCACGGGTAACGTGGCCAGTGGTTATTATCATGCGGCTACCAAGTTAAATCATGATACGATTGAGATAACAGCTCCAAAGTCTATTCAGGATGAAATCGTAAGCGTAGCTATTTGCGTGGATCTAACGGAGGCAACAGCAACCTTCCGGGAGAATTATACTCCAATTCTTTATGACGCATCCGGCAAGGAAATCACGATTTCTACCAACGACAATGTGACGATGAGTCTGAAAAAGATTCGTGCCAGAGCGACCGTCTATAAGTTGTTAGAGATTCCAATTGAACTTTCTACTACAGGGCGTCCTGCAGATGGATATTCTTTCTTGAATGTTGAAAGTGATCCAAAGACCATTATCATTATGGGTGATGAAACTGCGGTGAATGGAGTTAGTAAGATTGAGATCCCCGGAGAGATTATGAATCTTGACGGGGCCAGTGGAGATGTAGAAAAGACCATTGACATCACGGATTATCTGCCGGATAATGTTCAATTGGGACCGAATGAGTCTCCGAATGTAGATCTGATTGCAAATATTACTGCGGATGAGGTTCGTTCTTATACCATCCGTCCGGATGAAATTAAACTTAAGAACTTAAATATGGAGCAGTTTGCTGCAAGTATATCCGATGCAAGTGATATTACATTTGAACTGACAGGACAAGATACAGACTTAGATGCCATTGATATTAATACCCTTGACATGTATGTTGATTTGTCTGAGGCGGTAGAAGGAGATAATACCTGTATTGTATCGATGAATTTACCGGAAGGTGTGGAGTTGGCCACCCAGATTACGGTACATGTGCAGGTGGTTTCCACCAATCAGGAGGAGACAAACGCAAAAGAGTAGGAGAGTAGTATGTTAAGTCAGAAATTAATCATTGATTTTGCAAATGGAATTCATTTTCGACCAGCCGGTGAAATCAGTGGACTTGCCATGAATTATCAGTCTACCATTCAGTTTATTACCAAACAAAAGGCTGTGAATGCAAAGTCGATGCTCAATCTTTTAGGATCAGGAACCAGAGAAGGCGACGAGGTTGAAATCGTTGTGAGTGGTCCGGATGAGGAAGAGGCCATGAAGTCTATGCTTGCTTTGATTGATGAGATTCGGCAGGAAAAATACAAGGAAGGCGAATTTGAATAAGGAAGGAAACTATGGGAAAGATTTTAGTTACCGGTGGTGCCGGTTTTATTGGAAGCCATACATGTGTGGAACTTTTAAATGATGGATATGAAGTAGTTGTTGTAGATAATTTATCTAATTCTTCAAGAAAGGCCTTGGACCGTGTAGAAGAAATTACCGGAAAAAAGGTTATTTTCTATGAGGCAGACATTGCAGATACTGCTATTATGGAATTGATTTTTAAAACCTACGAAATCGATGGAGTCATTCATTTTGCAGGTTTAAAGGCAGTAGGAGAATCTGTGCAGAAGCCATTGGAATACTATCAGAACAATGTTTCTGGTACTCTTTCTATGTGTAATGTTATGAGAAATGCAGGATGCAAAAACCTGATCTTTTCTTCTTCAGCAACGGTTTATGGGAATCCGGCATCTCTTCCAATTCGGGAAGATTTCCCATTAGGACCGGTTACCAATCCTTATGGACGTACCAAGTTGATGCAGGAAGAAATTTTCCGTGATTTTGCAGTGGCAGATCCGGAATGGAATATTATTTTATTACGTTATTTTAATCCAATCGGTGCTCATGAGTCTGGATTGATTGGAGAAGATCCCAATGGAATTCCAAATAATCTGATGCCTTATGTGGCTAAGGTGGCTGTTGGAAAACTTCCAAGGGTCAATGTATTTGGAGATGATTATAATACGCATGATGGTACAGGAGTACGTGATTACATTCATGTGGTGGACTTGGCCAGAGGTCATGTGGCAGCAGTTAAGAAACTTCTGGAGAATCCGGGAGTCGTTGCCTATAACTTGGGAACCGGTGTTGGCTACAGTGTGTTAGATGTTATTCATAATTTTGAGAAGGCCTGTGGTCATGAAGTTCCATATGTCATTGCTCCAAGAAGAGCCGGTGATATTGACGCGTGCTATTCGGATCCTTCTTTGGCTGCCAAGGAACTTGGATGGAAAGCTGAATATGGAATTGAGCGTATGTGCCAGGATAGCTATCGCTTCCAGATAAAAAATCCAAATGGTTATGGAGATGAATAATTCATGAGTAAGAGAGAAAAGAGACCAATGAAATATAAAAACGTCAGACGGTTAAGAGGCGTTTTGATCGGTGTTGAAATCCTGATAATTGCAATCTTTGTGTTGTTAGGTGTTATTTATAAGGTGCCTTCTTTAAGAAATCAGGCAATTAAGTATGTAGCCAGAACTTCCATTGGAAAGAGCATTGCCGGTATGTTTGTAGCAGAGGATTTTGAGTCCAATGTCCAGGATAAGGATTTTAATGAAGAAGAAATTGTAACCAACGATGAGGTAAAAAAAGCCGATATTGGAGATTATAAGCAGATTCTTTTAATTGGTATTGATGCGAGAGGAGATGAGATGGATGACTCCACAAACTCCGACAGTATGATTGTTCTTACCATCAATACGAAGACCGGTAGTGTTAAGATGACTTCTATTTATCGAGATACCTACCTTGAGATTTATGGTTCCGATGGAACTTCTTTAGGATATCGGAGAAAGGTAAATAGTGCCTATGCCAACCAGGGAATCCAAGGATGTATTAATACCCTAAATATGAACTTAGACCTTAACATTTCAGATTATGTTGTATTAAACTTTACCGGTGTGACTAAGGTAATCGATGCCCTTGGAGGAGTTACCGTAAATCTTTCTCAGGAAGAGATTTACCAGTTAAATCAGCATCTTGCAGATACGAAATTAAATACCGGTCTGTATGCACCAAACGTAACAAAGGTTGGTAAGAATAAGTTGGTAGGTCTTCAGGCTACTACTTATATGAGAATCCGTAAGGCGGCATTTACCGATCCAAAGACGGGAGAGGTGATTACGGATGATTACGGACGTGCAGCAAGACAGCAGTATATCATTAAGAAACTTGTGAGAAAGGTGAAGAAAGCCGGACTTCAGGCAGCCTTGGATACCATTGAGGTGATTCTTAGCGAAAACACAGAGCAGAATCGTATTCTTAAGACCAGTATGAGTTTTGATGAGATTATGGAATTAGTTCCTACGGTCTTTGACTTTAGTTTGGATGGTGGACAGGGATTCCCAAGCAAGATTTCAAGTGCTTCTATTGGCGGACAGGATATGGTTGTTCCTACAGGATTGACTTACAATGTATATGCTTTACATGAGTTCTTAGGTTATGAGACGAATTATCAGGTATCTTCTACGGTAGAGCGAATCAGTGAATCAATTGCATATGAAACGGGAATTTTCCAATTGGAGTGGACTGGTACAGCCTTGGAAGAGGAAACAGAAGCCAGCTTAAGTAGCAATGAATCTGTAGATGCTTCTAGCGCAGATTCCAGCCAGAATTCTTATACGACTTCTCAGGATCCGATGGAAGATGAGCTTGGAATTGTGAAATAAGGAATGAACAATACCCCCAAAAGTCGCAAATATTTGGACTTTTGGGGGATTCACATTTTTTCAAAAGAAAACACATGGAATCACCACATTTGAAACACAGATTTGACATATTTGAAAGATATACTTTAGCTATCAAATGAAAGAGAATCCTAAGGAATTCGGAAAGGGGTACTATTATGGATAACACATTTTTTGAAAATGAAGAGAATCAGGAAGGCGTTCAGACTGCTTCGGAGACCGAGACTGCTAATACAGTAGAAGAGTCAAATAATCAGGAGCCAGTTGTAACAGAGAGTCAGGAGACCTCATATACTCAGGATCAGACAACAGGACAATATGATCAAAATCAGTATGGAGGTCAGTACAACAATCAGTACAACAACCAGTATAATAACCAGTATCAGTACGGGAATAGTGGTCCAAATAATGTAAGATGGAATGGAGATCACTACTATTCAGGTGCGAATCCTATAAGAAAGAAAAAATCCGGAGCAGGTAAGAAAATCGTGGCAGCAGTTGCCGTAGTTATGGTAGGAGCCTTAAGTGTTGGAACTTATCAGTGGGCACTGGATCATACCAACAGTTCTTCTGCTAAAAAGACTTATACAAAGGTTGCTACTACAGATACCAGCAATCAATCAGAGAATAAGGTGACGGTTACCACCAGTGACAGCACAGGAACTACTTCTGGAGTTTATATCACAGATGTATCGGAGGTGGTGAATAATGTAATGCCAAGTATCGTTGCGATTACCAGTACTACCATCGTTTCATCCGGTAACTATGGATTTAACTATTACTACTTCGGTGATAACTCCGGTTCTTATGAAGAAACCGGTGCAGGTTCCGGTATTATTATTGCAGAAACAGACACCGAACTTTTAATCGTAACGAATAATCATGTAGTAGAAGGTGCAGATACCCTTAGCATTCAGTTTATTGATGATACAACAGTTGAGGCTTCTGTAAAGGGAACCGATTCAGAAGCAGACTTAGCTATCGTTGCCATATCTTTGGAAGATATTAGTGAAGATACCTTAAATAAAATCAAGATTGCAACCTTAGGAAGCTCAGATGCCTTAGAAGTAGGTGATGGCGTGATTGCCATTGGTAATGCCCTTGGTTATGGCCAGTCGGTAACAACCGGAGTGGTTTCCGCGCTTGATCGTGAGGTGGAATCAGAGGAAGGAGAGAGCCAGAAGATGATTCAGACAGATGCTGCCATTAATGGTGGTAACTCTGGTGGAGCACTTTTAAATGCAAAGGGTGAGGTCATTGGTATTAATGCAGCTAAGTATTCTTCTTCCGGATCAACTACTTCTGCCAGTATTGAAGGTATGGGATTTGCGATTCCAATTTCTCAGGCTACCGATATCATTAATGATTTAATGAATCAGGAAACTAAAACTAAGGTAGACGAAGATGAGAGAGGAGCCATTGGTATTGCAGGTATGGATGTTTCAGAGATGGATTCTGAAAAGTATGGAATTCCGGTGGGCGTGTATGTATCTGATATCACCTCTGGTGGTGGTGCAGAAAAGGCTGGAATGTCTGCGAAATCTATTATAACAGCCATTAATGGCACCAAGGTTTCTTCTATGAGCGAATTAAAGGCTCAACTTGAGTATTATGCAGCCGGAGAAACCGTAATTCTTACGGTAGAAGAGGCAAAGGGTGGCGATTATGTAGAAAAAGAATACGACGTTACCTTAACTGCAAGCAATAAATAATCAGTGAATTAGGTCTATGAAAAGAGGTTGCACATGCAACCTCTTTTATTGTATACTAGTTCCGTATAACTGGGCTTAGGGCTTGGTTTGTGAGTAAGAAAGGCGGAATTATGAGTCAAGAGATCGACCAAACAAATGAAAAAGAAGAATATGAGCAGTTTTGTACCATTTGCAGACGGCCAGAATCGGTATGTGGCCCTTTAATGAGACTGCCGGGAAATATTAACGTATGTACTAGTTGTATGCAAAAATCCATGGATACCATTGAAAACAGTGATATTGATTTCAATCAGTTCCGTAATATGGATCTGTCTCAGTTTGGAATGCCTGTGGTAAATCAGGTGGAGACAGAAGAGGAGGATGGAGAGAAGAAGGAAAAAGAAAAGGAAAAGGATCCTAAGATCCGTGTGATCAACCTTGGACCTATGGGATTAGGTGGTCACCAGCCAAAAATCAAGAAGAAAAAAGATGGTCCTAAAAAGCCTCCTTTTACCTTGGATCAAATTCCAGCACCTCATAAAATCAAAGAGCAGTTAGATGAATATGTAATTGGTCAGGAGTATGCGAAAAAGGCAATTTCTGTTGCGGTATATAATCACTATAAGCGTGTGGTTACGAATACCATGGATGATATCCAAATTGAAAAATCCAATATACTTATGATTGGGCCAACGGGTTCAGGTAAAACCTTTTTGGTACAGACCCTGGCTAAGATTTTAAATGTACCCCTTGCGATTGCCGATGCTACCTCTTTAACCGAGGCAGGTTACATCGGAGATGATATCGAATCTGTTGTTAGTAAACTTCTAGCGGCAGCAGATAATGATGTGGATCGGGCAGAGATGGGAATCATTTTCGTGGATGAAATTGATAAGCTTGCTAAAAAACAAAATACCACAAGCCGGGATGTTAATGGTGAATCTGTTCAACAGGGGATGTTAAAATTATTAGAAGGCAGCGATGTTGAGGTGCCTGTGGGAGCCAATAGTAAGAATGCTATGGTTCCTATGGTAACGGTAAATACGAAAAATATTTTATTTATCTGCGGTGGTGCGTTTCCGGGACTGGATAGTTTAATTAAAGAACGGTTAAACAAGCATGCTTCCATTGGTTTTCAAGCGGACCTAAAAGATAAGTATGACAAGGACCCGGATTTGCTATCTAAGGTTGAGACGGTGGATATTCGTGAATATGGTATGATTCCTGAATTTATCGGACGTCTTCCAATTCTGGTAACCTTAACCGGCATGGATGAGGATATGTTGGTTCGAATTTTAAAAGAACCTAAGAATGCGATTTTAAAGCAGTATCATAAACTTTTAGAATTAGATGAGGTAGACTTGGAGTTTGATGACGAGGCTCTAAGAACCATTGCTAAGGAGGCTATGAAGAAGGAAACAGGAGCAAGAGCTCTCCGGTCGATTATTGAGAAGTTTATGTTGGATATTATGTATGAGGTTCCTAAGGATGAAAACATTGGAAGGGTAACGATTACTAAGGATTATCTTGAACATAAGGGTGGACCTAAAATCGAGATGAGGACGGAAACCCCTCATCATCTTCCGGATAAGGAACATGAAGAAAAGTAATGTTATTGAAAAAAATCATACCTTGGCTTTTGGTCTTGGCCTTTATGGTACTTATTTTTTGTTTTTCAAGACAAGAAGCAAAAGAATCTTCCAAACTGAGTGATCGAGTTTCATATCGGGTTGTTGAGACGACGGGAAAAATCACCGGTAGGAAGTTGAAAAATAAGGAGATAGAAAAAGGAGCTCAGAAAATCGAAGGGCTTGTACGGAAACTTGCCCACGTGACGGAATACGGAATCCTTGCCCTTTTACTATTACATGCATTTTATAAAACAACCGGTCTTACCGGAAAGAGTGCTTTGATTGCCAGCCTTTTGATTTGCATGGCTTATGCCTCAAGCGATGAGTTTCATCAATTATTTGTGGCAGGTCGTGCAGGACGGCTTACAGATGTTTTCATAGACACAGGTGGTAGTGCTATTTTTGGTGGAATTGCTATTATGATCATAAATATAAGGAACAGAAAAAGGAGGAGCAACTAGTTATGGGATATTATGCTGGAATTGACATCGGAGGAACATCGGTAAAAATTGGCTTGTTTGATATCAATGAGAGGTTGATTGACAAGTGGGAGATTCCTACGAATAAGGCAGATTCAGGGAATAACATCCTTTCAGATGTAAAAGATAGTTTATTTGCAAAGCTTCATGAAAAGGGGATTGCAAAGGTAGAAGTCCTTGGAGTGGGTTTGGGCGTTCCGGGTCCGGTTACCAAGGAGGGAACGGTTCTTCGCTGTATTAATTTAGGCTGGGGAATTTTTCCTTTGGAACAAAGAGCGGAGATGATCTTTGGTCTTCCTGTGGCAGCATGTAATGATGCTACGATTGCTACCCTTGGTGAGATGAGCCATGGTGCCGGTCAGGGTTGTGAAGATGTTTTAATGGTCACCCTGGGAACCGGTGTTGGTGGTGGAATGATTTTGGATGGAAAGGTTCTTTTTGGAACCACCGGTTCTGCAGGAGAAATTGGTCATATCTGTGTGAATGCAGAGGAAGAAGTGGCTTGTAACTGTGGCAAAAAGGGATGTTTAGAGCAATACTGTTCTGCTACTGGTATTGTAAGAATGGCAAAAAAAGGCATTGATCAACATCCCAATACCTGTCTCTATATGAAAGACTTTACCTGTAAGGATATTTTCGATGCGGCAGCCAATCGTGATGCCTATGCCATGGAGGTTGTAGAAGAGTGTTGCAAGTACCTGGGTAAGGCCCTGGCAGGAGTTGCCTGTGTGGTTAATCCTGAGAGAATCCTGATCGGTGGTGGAGTCTCTAAGGCAGGAGACCTTTTGATTCAAACGGTCCAAAAATATTTTGAGGAATATGTCTTCCATGCCTGCAGACATGTGGAATTTGCCACGGCTAGTCTTGGCAATGATGCCGGTATTTATGGTGCAGCAAGACTTGCTGCTCTTCATGTAAATCCCCAAGGACTCTAGGAAGGGGAAAGACAGGAGGTTTTCATGACAAAAAAGGAACGAGTGAAGAAAGTAATGGAACTTCTGGACCGGGAGTATGGGACGGAAACGAGAACCTACCTGTATTATGACAAACCTTGGCAACTTTTGATTGCTACGATTTTAAGTGCCCAGTGTACCGATGCCAGGGTAAATATGGTAACTCCTGGCTTGTTTCAAAAATATCCTACCATTCATGATTTGGCTTGTGCTAAGCAGGAAGAATTAGAAGAAGTCATTCATTCCATTGGTTTTTATCATGCTAAGGCTAAAAATATCATCGCCTGTTGTAAGCGTTTACGGGATGTTTATGATTCGAAGCTTCCAAGAGAGATTGAGGACTTAACTTCTCTAGCGGGAGTAGGCAGGAAAACGGCCAACGTGATTCGAGGCAATATCTACGGAGATCCTAGTATTGTTGTGGATACTCATGTGAAAAGGATTTCCTTAAAACTTGGTTTTACCAAGGAAACGGATCCGGTAAAGGTAGAATATGACCTAATGAAGGTGATTCCCAAGGATCATTGGATTCTTTATAATCTCCACGTGATTACTTTAGGAAGAACCATTTGTATTGCAAGAAGACCGAATTGTCAGGATTGTTTTTTAAGAGACTATTGTCCTGGGAAAAAAAGTTAGAATTAAAAAAAAGACGTATTTTTTTTGAAGCTAGTGTGCTATAATGAGCAACAAATTAAAAGATACAATTGTTAAAGAAATAGAAAGTGTGAATGGAATGAATATTTACAGTAAAAAAACACGTAACAGAATTACAATGGTGATTTGTGGAATCCTTGTATTGGCTATGGTCGTTACAATTTTTGCAGCAGCATTCTAAGAGAGGAAGTAGGGAATCATGAAACATAAGAGTTTGGTTGTGTTTCTTTTAGCAGCATTTTCTGGCATCATTTTCCCCTTATCTGTCCATGCAGCTACGGAATCGGAAGTAAGGATTTCAAAAGGGGTGAGTATCGGACCGGTGGATGTTAGTAATATGACCATGAAGGAAGCAAGGAGTGCTCTGAAGGAGTATATTACTAAATTTGCCGGAAATCAGGTAACCATTACCATTGATGGGGAAGAAAATCAAAAGACAGCCTTTGAATTAGGCTATCGCTGGCAAAATCAGGAGGTTTTAACTCAGGCAGTTGGAATTGGAAAAACCGGGAATGTAATTAAACGTTTTAAGGACAAAGAGGATTTGTCTAAAAAGAAGAAGGTCTTGGATTTAAATTTGAATTGGAATGATACGCTTTTAACCAAGGGATTAGATGAAATGCTTTCTCCTTATGAGAAGGAAGCAGAGGAACCAAGATTAAATTACTCTTCCTCCGGATTTTCGGTGAAGGAAGGAAGCCAGGGAGAATCGGTAGATCTTGAGGCAACGATCCAAGAAATCAAGAATTTAACCGGCAGTGACTGGGATGGTTCGGCAATCTCTCTGGTTGCCACCACCAAGGTTACAGAGCCAAAGCATACAGCGGAGGAACTTTCTTGTGTGTCAGATAAGTTAGGATCTTATACTACTTATTTTTCTACCTATTCAAGTTCTTATAACCGTAACAAGAATATTGAAAATGGAGCCAATATCCTGGGGGATATCACCCTTTACCCTGGGGAAAGTCTTAATGTCTTAGAGGAACTGGATCCATGGACGGAGGATAATGGCTGGTATGAAGCTGGTACCTTTGAGAATGGTCAGGTTTCTACTGGATTGGGAGGCGGCATTTGCCAGGTAACTACAACCCTTTATAATGCCTTACTTTTAGCGGAACTTCAGATTGATACCAGATATAACCATTCCATGACCATTACCTATGCTCCTTTAGCGATGGATGCCGCAGTAGCAGAGGGTTCTAAGAATTTGGTCTTTACCAATAATTTAGATTATCCAATTTACATTGAATCTCTATACAGTTCTAGTGGTTCTATTACTTACAATATTTATGGTAAGGAGACAAGGGATAAAAACCGTAGCATAAAGTATGTGAGTGAAACCATTGATACCGTGGAACCTACGGACAATATAACCGTGGATTCTTCTAAGGATGCCAGCTATCGAGAAGTGGTAACCAAAGGATATACCGGTTATACTGCTAAGCTTTGGAAGTATGTTTATATAGATGGTGTGGAGCAAAGCAAGGAGCTGGTGAACACCTCTAAGTATATTATGACTCAGAATGAAGTGGTAGTAGGTGAGGATTCAGAGAAAGAAACGAAGGATTCAGAACAGGAAGAAACTACTAAGAAGTCTAGTAAAAAGAAGAATAAATCAGATAAGGATAAGGAATCGGATTCTGAGGAGAACTCGGAGGAGGAGACCACACTTGCTGAGAAATCATCGGAAGAATAAGAGAATATAGGACAGACAAATATGAAACTTGGAAAACTTTCAGAGTCTGCATTAAAGAAGAGCGTTCTTTCGCCAGCTGGGCTGGAAAAGGACGTTTTTCCTTCTGTAGATGGACAGGGAATAGAGATTCCGGAGGGCTATGAATTGGTGGTAACTACAGATCCCATTACCAATGCAAGGTCCTATCTTCCGGAATTAGGAATTTACAATGGAATCAATGATTTAGCGGTATGTGGAGCAAAGCCGGTGGGTCTCACCCTTACGATTTTACTTACGGAACGTGAAAGGGAGATTTATCTTTCTCGTTTTATGAAGAGGGTACAGGAAATCTGTCAGGCAGAGAGTCTTCGGATTTTAGGGGGACATACGGAGGTTACGGATGCCATTACAAGACCCCTTGTTTCCGTGACAATGTTTGGAATCCGAAAGAAAGGACATCCTCAGGTGAAATTAAGGAAGGATGAAAAAAGAAAAGGCCTTGAAATTATTATGGCTGGAGCCCTGGGAGTAGAAGGAACCGCGATTTTAGCCACAGACCGAAAGGAACAGATGGCAAAGCGCTTTACTCCGGGGTTTGTTAGACAGTGTCAAGATTTTATTTTTAATCTTTCGGTTCGAAGGGCAGCAGAAATTTTAGGTCCTAACTCCTATTACCTTCATGATTTAAGTGAAGGGGGAATTTATGCCGGCCTTTGGGAATTAGGAGAAGCCTTACATACCGGATTTGAAGTAGTGCTAAAGGATTTTGTGATTCGACAGGAAACCATTGAGGTTTGCGAATTATTTGATTTAAATCCCTATGGATTGGTGTCTGGTGGTTGTCTTTTAGGAGTAACAGACCATGGAGAAGAAGTGGTAGAGGAATTAAGGGAAGCTGGAATTCTTGCGAAAATCATAGGCCATTTAACGGATGGTTCGGACCGTCTGATGATTATGGGAGAACAAAAGAGATTCCTAGATCCACCTAAATCAGTCAATAATTGTATCTATTGGAATGTAGCAAAGAAAGAAGAAAAGAAATGTTAAATATCGTATTACATGAGCCGGAAATCCCGGCCAATACCGGAAATATTGGAAGAACCTGTTGTGCAACCGGAACGAAACTTCATATGATTGAACCTTTGGGCTTTCAGATTACCGATAAACAGGTAAAAAGAGCTGGAATGGACTATTGGGAGCATTTGCAGAAAGAAACCTATGTGGACTACCAGGATTTTGTTAAGAAAAATCCCAATGCCAGAGTTTTTTATGCTACTACCAAGGCTAAGCATTGTTACACGGAGGTAGAGTTTCAGGATGGGGACTTTATTATGTTCGGCAAGGAATCGGCAGGTATTCCAGAGGAAATATTGGTAGATCATGAGGATCAGTGTATTCGAATCCCAATGGGCCATGATATTCGTTCTTTAAATCTTAGTAATTCGGTTTCGATTGTTTTGTTTGAAGCTTTAAGACAGTTGAATTTTCTTGGGCTAGAAGAAACCGGCCATCTTCATAGACTTCACTGGCGTAGTGAAGAAGAATAGGCCGGTTCTTATTTGGCTAAGGGGAGGGTGAAGGTAAAACTTGTACCTTCCCCTTCTTTGCTTTGACAGATTATATTTTCTTGATGGGCATTGATAATATCTTTTACAATGGCAAGTCCAAGACCGGAACCGGTTTTATCCTTTCCTCTGGAAAGATCATTTTTATAAAAGCGGTCCCAGATTTTTAACTGACTATCCTTTGGAATCCCGATTCCTGTGTCACGAATGGTGATACTTACCTTTTCATAGTTATCGGTAATGGAAAGATATACGGTAGAATCGTTATGGGAAAACTTAATGGCATTATCTACTAAATTGTAGATGACCTGAGAAATTCGGTCTCTATCCGCTGTAACAGGGTAGTTTTGGTTTTTTACCGTTAAGTTAAAATGAATATTTTTCTTGTCACAGGATCCCTTAAAGGTCTCTAAGGTCTGTCTGATCACATCATTAATATTAAACGTGGTAAGGTTTAGTTCCCGTCCATTGTTATCCCAGGCATTGATGGTTAAAAGGTTGTTGGTTAACTTGGTCAATCGGTTGGTTTCATTTAAAACAATGTCAAGATATTTAGGCATAAGTTCCGGTGGAATGGTCCCATCTTGCATGGCTTGTAGATATCCCTTAATAGAGGTAAGGGGGGATCGAAAATCATGAGAAATATTCGCGATAAATTTGTTCTGATATTCTTCGTTGTCAATCAGTTTGCTTGCCATGATATCCAGGTTTTGACCAATCTCACCGATCTCATCCTTGGAATTTACATTGATTTTTCCAAAATGTAAGTTTCCTTTGGCAAATTCCTTAGAGGCCTTAGAAATTTTATCAAGTTTTGGATGTGTATAAAAATGAAAAATTAAAATACAAAGGAATGCTAAAAACTCCATGACACCATAGAGTTGCCAGACTTCTTTCATGACTAGGGAGAGATTCGTCTTTAAGGAAGATTCAGGCAAATGAACCGTTACATAACCAATCGTATTCATGCCCTTGATAATAGGTGCCATTACACTAATGGTGTTTTTAGGCATAACCTGATAAAAATCTCCAATGGTATAATGGTTGGTACCAAAGTAGGATTCTTTAAATTCGGTGATATTATCTCCTACTTTAAAAAGACCACGAGAATCGTAACAGACAAAACAGCCCTTACTTAGGATGATAATATCAGAACCCAGATAAGAGGAGATGTTTTGAAGTTCAAAGTCGTGATCCTTATAATCACTGATATAGTTAAAATCATATTCCTCTACGAACTTGGACACAGAATTGGCCTGGTCGTAGAGTTTTTTTGCGCTTGAGGTGATAATACTTTTTTTGATGTAGGTGTTTTTTATACATACAATCAAGAGTCCGGTAAGGCAAGAAAAAATCAGATAAAGTAGTAGCACCTTAACAATTAATTTGTTTTTCATGAAAATACCTGTTTCCTAAACTAAAAGGGTAAACTTATAGCCAACCCCCCAAACGGTTACGATTTGCCATTCGTCACAATCCTTGATTTTTTCGCGAATACGCTTGATGTGTACGTCTACGGTACGGGTGTCACCGGGATAATCATAACCCCAGATATTATTTAAAAGCTGATCCCTGGTAAATGCCTTGTTTGGAGAAGCTGCTAAAAAGTATAGGAGTTCTAATTCCTTAGGAGGCATAATCAAAGGTTTTCCCTGGTAGATTACAGAGTAATTTGTAAGATTCACGGAAAGTCCCGGGTAGGAAATGGCCTGAATAGAAGGGTCCAAAGGCGTTGTCTTTGAAGGAGCAGGTTCGATAATCACCTTGCTTCTTCGAAGGAGAGCCTTGATTCGGGCAACTAATTCCTTGTTATCAAAGGGTTTAATCATATAATCATCCGCCCCCAGTTCTAATCCCAGGACCTTATCAAATACTTCTCCCTTAGCGGAAAGAATAATAATCGGCACATTGGAACTCTTGCGAATCTCCCGGCAAATCTCATAACCATCCATACCCGGAAGCATTAAGTCCAGGATGATAGCGTCTGGTTGAAAGTCTAAAAAGGCAGGGATTGCCTCATCGCCATCATGGACCATTCTGGTTTCAAAACATTCCTTTGTAAGATATAGGGAAATAAGTTCTGCAATATTTTCATCATCATCAACAATTAAAATTTTCTGTCTATCAGCCATAATACACCTTCTTTATAGTTTAACGATAGTAACTCCTGCATCTCCTTCACCATATTCAGCTAAGTCAAAACTTTTAATAAAGGATTGTCGTTTGAGATAAGCATGAACGGCTTTTCGGAGGGCACCGGTTCCCTTGCCATGAACGATTCGTACTTCAGAAAGTCCAGCCATATAGGCATCGTCCAGGTATTTATCTAATTTTGCACAAGCCTCATCTCCGGTCATACCTAAAAGATTAATCTCAGGGGAAATATTAGCAGATTTGGCATGAGGTCTGGTAAAGTTTCTCTGCTCCTTAGGTTCCGGCATAGATGGGAGATCATGGGTAGTCATTAAGTCCTTGACAGATACCTTGGTATGGAGAATACCAATCTGGACGGATAGCTCACCCTTACTATCAGGAAGGGATTTCACGATTCCATCCATGTTCATGCTTCTTACCTTAACTGCCATCTCAAGTTGAATGTCTTCCGGTTTTAAACGCTTACCGGTAGGAAGATCCTTGTTCTTTTTATTAATAATCTTATCAGAATTATTAGAAAGTCGTTTTCCGGCCCTGGTTCGAATTTCTTCCATGGCTTTCTTGTCACCAGAATTTTTCTTTAACTTATTCATCTCAGAAATGGTTTGGTCAGCAAAGGTCTTGGCATTACGAAGAATATCTTCCGCTTGCTTTCTGGCATTGTTAAGAATGGTAATCTTCTTTTCATTTAGCTGTGCTTCCCGGTCGTCAGCCATTTTTTCCATACGCTTTACCTTGGCGGTGATTAAGGCAAGTTCTTCCTTTTCTTTCATCATCTCGTGGCGGGTTCTTTCTAACTGGGAAATGACGTCTTCCATAGCCACGTTATCCCCTTCCACCCGGTTTTTAGCATCCTCGATGATTTCAGGGGAAAGCCCAAGTTTTTTAGAAATGGCAAAGGCGTTGGATTTACCCGGAACTCCAATTAAGAGATGGTAGGTTGGAGAAAGGCTCGCTACATCGAATTCACAACTGGCATTGGAGACACCGGGAGTAGTTAAAGCATAAGTCTTTAATTCACTATAGTGGGTAGTTGCCATGGTAAGGATTCCCTTCTCATGCAAATGATGAAGAATACTCATAGCCAGGGCAGCACCCTCGATTGGATCGGTACCAGAACCTAACTCATCGAAAAGCAGGAGGCAGTCTTTGTCTGCTTCCTTTAAGATCGAAACCGTATTACTCATATGGGAAGAAAAAGTAGATAGGCTTTGTTCAATGCTTTGCTCATCTCCAATATCTGCAAAGACCTGACGAAATACCGACAGGCAAGAGCCTTCTTCTGCTGGGATAAATAAACCAGACTGTCCCATAAGCGTTAAAAGACCTAGGGTCTTTAAGGATACGGTTTTACCACCTGTATTAGGACCCGTTACGACTAAAAGATTGTATTTGTCACCGAAAGGCAGATCAATGGGAACCACTTTTTCGGGATCAATGAGTGGGTGACGGGCTTGCTTTAAATTGATGTATGGTTCTTTCGAAAAAATTGGTTTACTTGCCTTTAACTTCTTTGCAAATCTAGCCTTGGCAAAGATAAAGTCTAACTTAGTAAGGAGTTCCTCATCTAATTTTATTTCTTCTACATGGGCAGCAGCAAAGTTACTAAGATTAGCAAGAATCACCTCGATTTCCTGCTGTTCCTCTAATTCCAATTCATGTAGGCTATTGTTTAACTTTACAATGGCCATAGGTTCAATAAAAAGAGTTGCCCCGGTAGCCGATTGATCATGAACCATACCTGGGACCTTAGATTTATATTCTGCCTTTACCGGAAGACAGTATCTACCGGCACGCATGGTAACCAGAGATTCTTGAAGGTAGGCTCTTGCAGAGGAGGTTAAAGAAGCCAATTGGTTGTGGATGGAGGCATTAGCCACCGACATTTTTCTTCGAATCTCCTTTAACTTCGGAGAAGCATCATCGGAAACCTCCTCAGGTCCTAAGATACAGCGAGAAATTTCAGTATAGAGATTGGTAATTGGAGAAAGTCCCATAAAATAATCACTTAAACTATCTGCTGGTATTTCTTCTAACTGATCTCTTTTTTCTCCATAGCTTTTCGCATTCCCGGCAGTCCTTAAGAGATCTGAGATTGCCAATAACTCTCCAATTCCCAAAGTGGATCCTAAAGATAATCTGGAAAGAGAAGAGGCTAAGGGAACAATCCCTGCAAATGAAATCTCTCCATAGGTCTGTATTCTAGCAAGTGCGCTAGCAGTTTCATCGGTTTCTTTTGTAACTTCATCTATTTGAATAGAAGGAAGCAGCTTGAGACAGCGCTCCCTTCCAGGCATACTAGATGCACATTCTGCTAATTGTTTTAATATCTTATCGTATTCTAATGTATGTAATACTTTTTTATTCAAAGTTTTTCTCCTATTAGTTGCAAGTCACATATTTTTCAGTTATTATAGTAACAAAACTCACAAAAAAACACAAGAAATGCAATAGGAAAAATAAGGGGAATTACATGGCAGAAGATAAGAAAATTGATAATAAGCCATTAATCGAAGAGCATGTGATGAAACCTGAAAAAGCTCACAGACTCAAGCGTTTTTTCTATATTCACCGATTATCGTTATTGATTAATTTGCTTTGCCTCCTATTAGGGGCCGGATTAATTATTTTGATTCAGTATATTGGAATCGAGTCTAAGAAAACTACTAAGGCCAATTCCTATATCAGCATTTATAAGAATGAGAGTCCATCGAAAACCGATGATTCTCAAAAACGATACGATTTAGAAAAGGCAACCTATATTTTTGTAGGTTCTATGGTAAAGGTTCGGGTTTACTTAGGGAATGGACAGTTGCCTGAAAATTATGACCGGATTACCACTGGAGTGATTATAAAAAAAAGCGCCAATATTTATATTTTAACAGATGCAGAAACCTTATCCGGCTATACGTCGGTTCAGGTGGAATTTTCCAATGGAAGCCAATTAAGGGCTCAAGTAAAAAAGAGAGATACGAATTTTGATATAGCAATCCTTTCGGTACAGGGAAATGCTATTGATTATAGTACAAACTCCGTGATTACCGAGGTGACCTTTGGCAATTCCGGTTTATTTACCGTGGAAGACGGTTTGATTTTTTCCGGGATGGATGCCAATGGCAATACGTATAATGCATTTGGTTCAGGAACAGGAACCTCTACCATTGATGTTTTAGATGGAGGAGTCACAGCCATTACTACGAACATTTCCAATGTAGCCAGTGATAATGGCTTTTTATTTAATAAGTCCGGGGAATTGATTGGTGTGGTAAATCATGCCAAAGACCTAGGATTTAGTAATTACGTGGGAATTGAAATCAATGATTTGGAACAAACCATTGAAAAAATGATGAATGGTATGGACCGGGCTTATCTGGGAGTGTATGGAAAAACCATCCCGGAAGGCATGAAGTCAGATGATGGGGTAGAGATTCCGGAAGGGGTTTATATCACCGATATTGAAAAAGATTCACCAATCTATCTGGCAGGTTTACATATTGGGGATGTGATTATCAAGGTGGGACGAAGTAGTATTTATTCTACAGGAGATTTAAGGGAAATTCTGGATGCCACCGGTTCCGGAGAAACCATTACCCTGACCTTTAAGAGAAGGTCGGCAGGAAAGTATGAAAGCTTTGAAGCAGAGATGACATTAGATTAATAGAAATGGAAGGACAAGAATGAAATTTATTACAGAACTCAGTGAAGGCTCGAAGGTATCAGATATTTATTTTTGCAAAACTAAAAATATCGCTATAACAAAGAATGGGAAAGAGTATATGTCTCTAACCCTCCAGGATAAGACAGGAACCATTGATTGCAAGATTTGGGAAATCAATTCCATGGGGATTGATGATTTTGATGCCTTGGATTTCGTGGATGTGACGGGGGATGTAACGGTATTTAATAATGCCCTTCAGTTAAATATTCATCGGATTCGAAAGGCCAGTGAGGGAGAGTATGTAGAGAGTGATTATTTCCCGGTAAGCCCTTATGACATTGAGAAAATGTGGAATGCTCTTATGACTTATGTGAATTCAATAAAAAATCCCTATTTGTTGAAACTTTTAAAAAGATTTTTTGCAGAGGATTCAGAATTTTCGGAACGATTTAAAAAGCATTCTGCAGCGAAGAGTGTTCACCATGGCTTTATCGGTGGTTTACTTCAGCATTCCGTTTCCGTTGCCAGTATGTGCAATTATTTTGCTAAGGCGTATCCAATTTTGAACCGTGACCTTTTAATGACGGCAGCCCTTCTTCACGACATGGGAAAGCTCTGGGAGATTTCTGATTTCCCTGAAAATGACTATACAGATTATGGGCAGTTGGTGGGACATATTGTGATTGGCAGTGAAAAGATCGGGGAAGTTGCTAAAACAATTCCGAATTTTCCACCGGTTCTTTTAGTGGAACTTCAACATTGTATCCTGTCTCATCATGGGGAGTTGGAATATGGTTCTCCAAAGAAGCCGTCCTTGATTGAGGCCATGGCACTTCACTTGGCAGATGATGCAGATGCAAAGATTGAGACCATGACAGAATTATTAGACAGCAAGTCTCTTCCTAGGGGAGAATGGTATGGATACCAGAGATTTTTAGAAACTAACGTTCGTAAGACTTACGGACCAAACATGGAATAAGACTAGATTGCCGGCTGGGAACCATAAAATACATGGACCGGCCGGAAATTATTATGAGAATAAAAACATGGTTAAAAATGAGAAATTTCAAATAAAAATAACAGACCTATCTTCAAATGGAGAGGGCATTGGAAAAACAAAGGAAGGATATACCATTTTCGTAAAAGGAGCTGTAATTGGTGACGAGATTGAAGGTTTTTTAATGAAGGCGAAAAAGACCTATGGCTTTGGGAAGATGACCAATATCCTTTGTCCATCTAAGGATCGGATTCTTCCTCCCTGCCCGGTTGCCCAAAAGTGTGGAGGGTGTCAGATTCAATCCCTGTCTTACCAAAAGCAACTGGATTTTAAATTAAATAAGGTTGTAGGAAACCTAAAGCACATTGGGGGAATTGAAGACTATGAGTTAGAAGGAATTACGGGGATGGAAAACCCTTATCGTTATCGAAATAAGGCTCAGTACCCGGTAGGTCGAGGGAAAGACGGAGAGATTCAGATTGGTTTTTATGCTGGACACACCCATAGTATCATTGCTAATGAAGCCTGCCTTTTAAGTCCACAAATCAATGAAAAAATCCTTGGTCTGATTCATGCCTGGATGGATAAATATGAGATTGAACCTTATCACGAAGAGGTTCATCGTGGACTTTTGCGCCATATTCTGATTCGATCAGGATTTACTTCGGGTCAAATCATGGTATGTCTGGTAATCAATGGCAATTCTCTTCCTTGTAGGGAGGAGTTGGTAGAAATGCTTTCTGGCCTTTCGGAGATTAAGAGCATCTGCTATAGCGTAAATACCAAAAAGACCAATGTGATTTTGGGAGATAATGTTCATCCGATATTTGGACCTACCACGATTGAGGATTTTATTGGTGCTATTCGTTTTAAAATTTCTCCGCTTTCCTTCTTCCAGGTAAATCCTTTGCAGACTAAAAAACTTTACGAAAAGGCCTTGGAATATGCGGGACTTACGGGAGAAGAAACGGTTTGGGACATGTACTGCGGAATTGGTTCTATTTCTCTTTTTCTTGCCCAGAAGGCCAAGAAGGTTTATGGAGTTGAGATTGTGCCACGGGCCATTGAGGATGCGCGTAAGAATGCGAAACTGAATAATATATTAAATGCTGAATTCTTTGTGGGAAAAGCGGAGGAGGTGGTTCCTGCTTTTACCGAAAGGAATAAAGAGAAGATTGATGTGGTTGTGGTTGATCCGCCAAGGAAGGGTTGTGAAGAAATTCTTTTAGCTACGATTGTTAAGATGGCACCGAAGCGCATGGTGTATGTAAGTTGTGACAGTGCAACCTTAGCAAGGGATCTTAAATATATGGAGGGTGAGAGGTATCATGTGGAGAAGGTAGCGATATTTGATCAATTTCCCCATTCAACCCATGTGGAGTGCGTAGTATTGATGTCAAAGGTCAAAGAATAATAGCCGTGAAAGCCCAGTAATACTGCGGTTTTCGGGCAATTGGGAAAATTTGGCATTGGGCAAAGCAAACGCTTCTCGGTAACTTATCCAAAGGCAGATCGGGTCAAAAAGTGTGAGAGTTGAGTTGCCACGATAGATGTCGGGGAGTTGTGGCTGTGAGATAGATG
>DEWK01000012.1 GCA_002363615.1 Lachnospira sp. UBA3212
TGCACTTAACTTGACAATTCAAGATTATAAAAACATATAAGCAATTATTGAAAAAAGGGCTTGGCGTATCGTAAAAGAGTATGGTGAGCGAGAAGAGAGTCCTGAACAACGTATATAAGAAAAGGACAAACGCGAAGCAGCATATCATCGCTTCTATGCAGTTACAAATTATATACAGTATAATGCTACATTTTTAACAACATACCGAGAAAGCGGAGTCAGGAGAACTACTTTGGCGGAACACTTAAGAAAACTCCCGCTGTCATATTTCGGGAAAAAGAATTTTGCGGTAATCATAGCGACAGGGGTTCAGTGCGAGAGGTTAGACGGTGTTGTGGCAGAGCAGGGAAATCCTAAGGAACTTTCAAAGAAAGACAGTATATACAGGAGGATGAAGGAACAGCAGAAGATTTCACAGGAATGGAGCATGTAAAACGTGTTCGTTTCTTCGATTGGAGGAAGAGTGATAAGTATCTCTTATCACCAACAATAATTTTTTGGGATTTTTCAAAGTGAGATGGGGATGTTAAGATAAATCCATCAAAAAAAAAAGGAGGAAAACAGTATGAGTCAATACAGATTTGAAACATTACAGCTACACGTAGGCCAGGAGGAGGCAGATCCAGTCACCGATTCAAGAGCGGTACCTATTTATCAGACCACATCCTATGTCTTTCATAACAGCAAGCATGCAGCTGATCGCTTTGGACTTGCAGATGCAGGAAATGTTTATGGAAGAATAACGAACTCCACACAGGAAGTTTTAGAGAAACGTTTGGCAGCCTTAGAGGGAGGTAGCGCAGCCTTAGCCTTAGCTTCCGGTTCTGCAGCAATTACCTATACCATTGAAGCCTTAGCGGCGAATGGTGGTCACATTGTAGCACAAAAGACCATTTATGGAGGAAGTTATAATTTGTTAGCTCATACTCTTCCACAGTATGGTATTGAGACAACATTCGTTGATGCACACAATCTTGCAGAAATCGAAGGGGCTATTCAGGAAAACACTAGAGCAATTTACTTAGAGACCCTGGGAAATCCGAATAGTGATATTCCTGATTTGGATGCTATCTCAGAACTTGCCCATAGACATGGACTTCCAGTGGTGGTAGATAACACCTTTGGAACACCTTATTTGATTCGTCCAATTGAGCATGGTGCTGATATCGTGGTTCATTCAGCAACTAAGTTTATTGGCGGACACGGAACCACCCTTGGGGGAATCATTGTAGAATCTGGAACCTTTAACTGGAAGGAAAGTGGCAAATACCCAAATATTGCCGAGGCAAATCCAAGCTATCATGGCCTTTCTTTCTATGATGCAGTAGGACCGGCTGCTTTTGTTACCTATATTCGAACTATTTTGCTTCGAGACACGGGAGCATCCATTTCCCCATTTAACGCTTTTCTCCTTCTGCAAGGAGTAGAAACCCTTTCTCTTAGAGTTGAGAGACATGCAGAGAATACCAAGAAGGTGGTGAAATTTTTAAGAAATCATCCTTTGGTAGAAAAGGTCAACCACCCATCTCTTCCAGATCACCCGGATCATGCGCTTTATGAGCGATATTTTCCAAACGGCGGTGCTTCTATTTTTACCTTTGAAATCAAGGGAGGTAAAGAGGAAGCCTGGAAGTTTATCGACAAACTTCAGATTTTTTCTCTCCTTGCAAATGTTGCGGACGTAAAGAGTTTGGTGATTCATCCCGCTTCTACCACTCATTCTCAGCTTTCAGCAGAGGAATTAGCGGACCAGAATATCAAGGAAAATACCATTCGTCTTTCCATCGGAACCGAGCATATTGATGATTTGATTGGGGACTTAAACAGTGGCTTTCAGGCACTTTAGGATAGCCGGATGAAATCTTTCTAGCCTCTAACGAGGCGGCCTTTGAAACCGCCAAATATTTGGCGAAAAAGGAAGGTATCTCGGTGGGAATTTCTTCCGGAGCCGCCCTCTACGGAGCCATTCAGTTAGCCAAACGACCAGAGAATGAAGGCAAGTAGGAGCCTTGTAAGATAGTGGTGGGGTCACCAGCCCCGCTGGTCTCCGACATTTTTAAATTTAATAAGTATTTCCTTGTATTCTTTTGTATAATAAGGGAAAGAAAGGAGTACTTATGAGAATAATTTTCGAACTAGATATTATGTTGGATGAAATATTAAGCCTAAAGGGAGATAGAGTAAGCATGATCTTGTTTCATGGGGACTGCAAGGGAGATTACCTGAGGGGGAAAATCTTGCCAGGGGGTGTAGATACTCAGCGGACCCTGGAAGATGGTAGTAGGTCTCTGTCGGCAAGATATATGATTCGTGGAAAAGATCTTAATGGACAGGAATGTTATTTGTTTATAGAAAACAATGGGATTGATGTTGGTAAGGGACTTGTGACTAAACCGGTAATTCGAACAGATAGCGAAGCCTTGAAATTCTTGGAAAATGAAGAACTAGAGGGAAGCATTGAGCAGGGAAAAGAAGAGGGAAGTATTCGAATTATTATTTGCCAGAAGTAGGTGGAATTTTTATGAAATTCTCAATTTATTTATAACAGCGAAAGCAAGGAAAAGACCATGTTTTCGCTGTTATTTTTTATACTTTCATTAAGAATAAAAAAATTGACACTGCATCCACCAGCTGAATAGGAATATAGTTGCTATCTTTGAAAAAAACAAGTAAAATAAGGGGAGGTTGTTAGAAAGGAAAAAGATGACAAGTATGATTTTTAATTTAATCTGTGGAGGGATTATCTTGGTAGGGTTCCTCTATCTTCTACTTGCAAGAGCCCTCATGAAGAATGGGATGAAAAAACACAGAAAAGAAGCGGGTTGTGGGCTGGCTGCACAAGAAGTGGCAGATATCTTCTTTGCAAAGGCAGGAGTGACAGACCTAAAAGTGACCGTGGCTAAAAATCGTTATATGGAAGAACTTTTGGATATGTATCTTCCAAAATCAAAGACACTAAGGTTAAGCAGAAGAGTCTATGGAGATAAAAGCTTAGGAGCCTATGGGGTAATTGCCCATTGGGCAGGGGTAAGTCAGGTGGTTACCCTAGATTCTGTGTGGATGAAAATTGCACAGGTAAGTGCTAAGCCAATCCGAATCGGAAAGCCTGTGGCAGTGATTCTTGTAGTGGCAGGATTACTTGCAAAACAAGAAATCCTAGTAAGTCTGGGACTTGGAATCGTGGCCTTAATAATGATCTACGATATGCTGGAAAGAATACAGGAAGAAATCGCATGCAGGAAGGCACTTGCGGTAGTAGATGAGGTAGAAATCTTATCAGAAGAAGAAAAAAAAGAAGTAAAAGAAATGGTAAGAACATGTAAGAATACCTATGGGGGAAGGGTAATTGTACCAGTTTTGACTACTTTAAAGATTGTGAGACCAGATCGGTCACAGATTCTAGAGGAAATGAAAGAAGAGAAGGAGGCATAAGTTATGGGATACTATTATTATGATTGGACCATCATCCTTGTAATCATTGGAGCGGGACTTAGCATGCTGGCGTCGTTGATGGTGCAAAGTACCTATGCCAGATATAAAAAAGCTGGAAACAAGAGAGGGTATACGGCAGAGCAGGTGGCAGAGGAAATCCTGCGTTCTGCGGGAATCAACAACGTGTCAATTCAGCGAATAGCCGGAGATTTGACAGACCATTACTCGCCGAATGAGAAGATCCTTAGACTTTCAGATTCCGTATATGGATCCTCATCGGTGGCGGCCATTGGAGTAGCGGCCCATGAGTGTGGACATGCAATTCAGGATCAGGTAGATTATGGACCATTGAGACTTAGAGCAATGTCCGTGCCACTTGCAAACATAGGATCAAGATTATCATTTCCATTGATTATCTTTGGATTAATCATAGGGGCAACGCCATTTGTAAAATTAGGAATTTTATTATTTTGCCTGGTTGTCTTTTTTCAGGTGATTACATTGCCGGTGGAATTTGATGCATCAAGAAGAGCCCTTAAGGTGTTAAGGGAAAGAAACATCCTTTATGATAAGGAACTTTCAGGGGCTAGAAAAGTATTGGTTGCAGCTGCCTTGACCTATGTGGCAGCAGTGATTAGTTCCCTATTACAGTTACTGCGTCTGATCCTTATTAGCAATTCTAGAAGAAGATAATGGAGAAGTAGATGGCAAAAACAGCAATCCTTTTATCCGCCTATAATGGTGGAAAATATATAGAGGACCAGATAAAAAGTATATACCAGCAGACGGACCAGGATTTTACCCTGATCATCCGGGACGATGGTTCTGTAGGTGAGGAGGTAAAAAAATTAGAAGACCTACAAAGTAAGTATGGGTTTGAATTGATACGGGGAAAGAACCTAGGATTTTTAAAAAGCTTCTTTGAGTTATTAAGACAGGCAGAAGGCTATCAATATTATTCCTTTGCAGATCAAGATGACATCTGGCTTCCCGGAAAACTGGAGGCAGGAGTGAAGTACCTGGAGTCCTGTGAAGACGAGGAAAAACCTCGTTTCTATCATTGTGCCTACGATTTGGTGGACGATCAGATGAAAAAGGTGGGGGAATTTTATTTTAGCGAGGAAGGCTATGATTTTCGAAGAACCATTACAGAAAACCACTATTCCGGCTTTGCCATGGTAATTAACCAAGCCCTGAGAGAAAAAATGCTACAGGGAGATCCGGAAAAAATAGGCTACCATGACTGGTGGGCAGGAATGATTGTGCATGCCATGGGGGAGGTTTATTATGATTCTAAGGTTTATGCTTATCATCGGAGCCATGGAGACAATGTCACCACATTTAATATGAAAACCAGGTGGAAATGGTTAAGAAAAACCCTTAGGGAAGAGTCGGAGATTCATAAGAGGGCTATGGAATTTAAAAGGTGCTTTTATCAGGAACTTCGGGGGAAAGATAAAAATTACATCAACCTTTTTAGCGGGGAGACCTATTCCTTTAAAAATGCTATGAAGAAGGTTTGTTCCCCTAAGAGATGGAGACCGGTTCTATCTTCGGAACTTGTTATGCGATTCCTGATGCTAATCGGAAAAATCTAAGGGAAATCCCGGAGGAAGATTCATTTTGAAAAGAAAAAAGAAATGGAAGATATGGGGAGCCGTCTTGGGACTGCTCCTTTTTGCAGGGGGCCTGGCAGGGGGCTATCTATATCATTTGTATCATTTGCCTGCCCTAAAAATTTTAAATGCCAGTAAGGGAAAGATTTTAGACAGCGGGCGCATTGAGGTTCAGGCGGGAATCTTATTTAAATCCAGGAACATGATTCTGTCCTATGAATCGGACCTGAAGGACCGGTATTTGGCGGGGGTCTATGAGGAAAAGGACCGCAGGACGGTGGCCATCCTGGATGATAATAAAATTAAAATAGAAGACAGTCAGGGTGAAAATAGAACAAGTTTTCAGAATGACTTGTGGGTGGATCAGGACCTCTTATTTGAGGGGCTTGAAGAATTAAAAAATAAGAAGCTGGAAAAGGTGGATTATCAAAAGGTATTAAAGTGTTTGCCGAGGGACAAGATAAAGAAAGTCTTTCGAAAGGACGTAAAAAAATTTATAGTAAGAGCCTTTCTTGCCTTAGAAAAAAATTCCAGGAAGCGGTTGGGATTTACCAAGGAAGAGGACACCTATAAATTTAATTTTCAGCTTCAGGATCTGGGAGATGTGATTTTACCTCTTTGTAAGAACTATATGGAGGAAGAGGCCTATGAAAAAATAAGGGATTTTATCTATGATAATCGGTCCATTCGGGTGAAACTTGCTTTGAAACTGGAAGGGGACCAGATCACGGATATTGACCTTCGCATAACGGAAAAGGTAGTCATCAAGGTACACTATAGTGATCTTGGGGAGACCAAACTTACAATCGATGAAGAAAAAGACCTGCACTAGAAAGAACTAGTGTAGGTCCCTTTTTTTAGTTGTTGATTTTTTTAGAGTAGTTTACGGAACATAGGGCAAGAATCAGAGAGAGGAACATGCCGATGAGAGACATGTTTGAGCTAAACCAGGCAGGTAAAGAAAGCTTGGTTACCAAATTGATTCCATAAGAACCTAGAATTCCAAAGAGTCCTCCGCAGATTACTGCACTTAGCCAAAGGTTCTTATTCAAAGGATGTTTTTCATAGGATAAGATGGCAATGGTAAGTGGGAAGATGACTCCGGGGGTGTAAACGGAATACGCATTTTGAAGGACCTTAATAATATCGCCGCTTCCGGAAAGGGCAAAGACGAGGGCCAAGGCACCTAAAACTACCACCGTAAGTCGAATTAAGTTGACGTTTTGTTTTTTTAAAAGGTCACGAACAAAAATAGTTGCAGCATTGATAATGCAGGTGTCAATGGAAGAAAGAACTGCTGAAATCAGGCCAATCACCATGATTACCTTTACCGGGAATGGAAGGACCTTTTCAATGACAGACATAAAGGCTCCCATTTGTTTTACCTGTTCCGGCGCAATATGGAACTTCGCCCACATACCAATGAGAACAATTACGATGGTGTAAAAGAAGAGGGCACATCCGGAAATCAAAGCAGATTTCTTTGCTGTCTTTGAATCCTTGGAAAGCAGATTTCTGGACATAATATCAGGACCAAGGAAGTAAACACCACCAATTACAAATAACTGGGTGAATAGATTGATTGGTTGATAGCCTCCATTTAATAGTTCTACCTGAGAAAAGATGGCCTGGTTGGCATCACCCTTAAAAAGATAGAGGTAACACAGGGTAAAAAGAATTCCTAGTACTACTAAAAGGAATTGAAGCATATCGGTTTTTACCACGGAAAGCTGACCGCCGATGGTGGTGTAGGCAATGACTGCCAGAGAAACCACAACAAAGACCGGTTTGCTGGAAGATCCCAAAAGGAGGGAGATAATATTGTTAAGGGCAATCAACTGACCGGCAATTACTCCGATCCAAGAGATTACGATGATTAGGGAAATCACAATTTCAGCCGGTCGATTCACCAGTTTTCCTGCAGCATCTGGTAGGGTGTCGGCGTTTAGACTTCTGACTTTCTTGGAAATGAAAAGTCCCTGAAGAATTAAACCGATTCCTCCAAAGAAGAGCCACCAAACCGCTGGGAATCCAATGGAGTAGGTGGTATCAATAATACCGATGGTGGCTGATCCACCAACTACCGTGGCTAAAATGGATAGGGTAACCGCGGAGGATTTCTGCCTTTTTCCTGCTACGGCAAAATCGGTAAAGTTATTTGCCTTGTCAATGAAGGCAAGAAGCAATAAGAAAATGACATAGAGAATAAGAAATACTAAGAGAAGTGTTTGTTTTGCCATAATTTGTTTCCTTTCTAGTGATTTTTTCTTTGGGATTTTAGCATAGTAAAAAATGAATGTCAACTAATAACAAAAAAAGTTAACAAATCCTTAATCTTTATTCCATAATGAGAAAAATATGCTATAATAATTATTATTTGATTTGACAAGAAAAGGAAGAGCAGTTGTGACAAGAATTGATTTAGTAACTGGAATTTTAGGTTCAGGAAAAACCACATGGATAAAAAAATATGCAAGCTATTTCATTGAGAAGGGCCAAAGAATTGCGATTTTAGAGAATGACTTTGGTGCGGTGAATGTTGATATGATGCTTTTACAAGAACTTGCGGGACCCAAGTGTCATCTTGAGATGGTACTTGGTGGCGGAGATCCGGATTGTCACAGAAGAAGATTTAAGTCGAAACTGATTGCCTTAGGGATGCAGGGGTTTGATCGAGTGATTGTAGAACCTTCTGGCATCTTTGATGTGGATGAATTTTTAGACCTCTTGCAGGAAGACCCATTAGATCGCTGGTTTGAGTTAAGGACAATTTTAACCCTTGTGGACAGTGATTTAGAGGAAAGTCTTTCCACTGAGATGGAATTTTTATTAGCCTCTCAGGTGGCAAATTCCGGTAAGCTAGTGATGAGTAAAATTGATCAATTAAAACAAGAAGGTTTAAAAGAAGAGGAGATAAAAGAACGGGTAAATCATACCTTAGCCCATATTAACCAATCCTTGGAGTCTATTAAGTGTTCCAGAAGAATCACGAAAAAAACTCTTTTTTGCAAGGATTGGAATCTTCTTACAGGAGAAGATTTAGAAGGACTTAGTCAGGCGGGCTATCAACTATATGCCTATGAGAAGAATTGGAGCTTAGAAGGTGCATCTTCTTCCACCCACTATTTTCTTCATGTATCTATGAAGGAAGAACAATTGAAGGGCCTTTTACAAGAGATGAGGTCCGATTCATCCTGTGGAAAAATCTTTCGGGTGAAAGGATTTTTTAAAGGAGAGACAGGATGGGTTGAGGTGAATGCGACCAGGAAAAAAACAGAAATTCATAAAATCAATCAAGGACAGGAAATATTTATTGTCATTGGAGAAGGCTTAAACAAAGAAGCTTTGGATCGTAAATTTCAAACAGTTAATACGAATGATCAGTATGAATCTATTTAGATTAGAACCGTGGGGTAATTTATGAAAAAAGTAAACGCGTATAATGGTATTATTATGGTAGTGATGATTGCCACACTATTTATGGCAATTCTACAGAAGCTACCTTTGCACATGGAAAATCATTTTTCTAGTGGAAAACTTTTGAATATCAGCGATTACTGGGAAGATGAAGAGGGACAAAAGGTTAATATCATAAAGTTAACGAATTTGGTGGATGCAGATCACGACGGAAAAACCTCCATGTATTACACCTTGCCGGAGGATATGGAGGATACCGCCTTACTGTTTATGTCCTCTCATATTAATTTAGATGTTTATATCGGTGGGAAACGGATTTATCATATTAAGCCCCAGGCTATAAGTATGACGGGAAAAAGTTATGGAACCACGTTTAATAAAATCTTAATTGCGGATGAGTATGCGGGTAAGGAGATTCGCATTGATGTGGACTGTATTTATAAGGATTCGGCAAAGATTCTAGGTGTATACTTGGGCAGCAGTGGAGCCTATCTTAGTATGTATGACCGGGAATATTTGCCATCCTTTATTATAAGTATATTGATTATTTTATTAAGTCTTTTATTTGATGTCTTTGCCATGGCGATTCCTTTGGAACCAAAATTAAAAAATAGTCTCCGCGCCTTTGCAATTTCAAGTGTTTTATTTGGAATCTGGGCCTTGGGAGAAAACCATTATCTGGTCTTACTTTTTGGGAATTCGGAGCTTTGGAAGATCTTTGATTATCCGATCCTAATGTTTATCACCTATCCATTTATCGTGGCGGTGAATGGTTTGACGAATCATCCAAGGAAGATATTCTATGATTTAGCCTTTGGCTTAGTAGGAGTCACCTTTGTGGGAACCCTTCTTTGTTTTTTATTTGTAGGAGCAGATTACCATGAGACCCGGTATATCATTCATGGCTCCATGGTGGCTGGCATTATTATCATTATGATTATCCTATTTTGGGATTTGAAGGAAAGCAAGGAAACCAAGGAGGCAATCAACTCTGCATCCTCAGGGAACTTCCTTCTGGCTGGATTTTTAATTTTGGGTGCATGTGTTTTCTTAGACCTATTCCGTTATTATGGTGCTGATAGCCTTTCTATGGATTCGGCAAGGTATATTCGAATCGGCTTTCTATTGGTAGAAGTTGCCATGTTTTATAAGTATATCGTGGTGGTGGTTCACCGAATGAGAACCGATGGCGAGATGGAGATGTATCGAAAGCTTGCCCTTCACGATGTATTAACCGGACTCCCAAACCGAGCCGCCTATGAGATCGAGGAAAAGGAGTTAATAAAGCGAATCAAGGAAGAGGAAAACCTTCTGGTGATGATTTGTTCCTTTGACCTGAATCATTTGAAGAAGATGAATGATACCTATGGCCATGCCATGGGAGATGAATATATTAAAGAGGCTGCCCATATTCTGCAAAGCACCTTTGGCTTATATGGCAATGTATATCGAATTGGTGGAGATGAATATGCAGCCTTCCTTTCTGGAGAACATGCGTTTAAGGATGCTATGCATGCCATTGATTTAATGAATGAGTCAATAGAAGTCTTAAACAATACCAAACTGCTTCCAAAGGATCTATCGATTGCCGCAGGTTTAGCCAGCTGTTCTTCTAAGGGAGGTATGACCTTTGAACAGGCGGAAGCCCTAGCGGATGAGAGAATGTATCAAGATAAAAGTAAAATAAAAAAAGACCAAGGCTATCTCCTTTAGAAAAAATAAACAAAGATGTCCTAGATTCGTGTATACAATGTGCGGTTTTGTCTATGGACATCTTTTTTTCTTTGTGCTAAGATATGGAATTGTTGCGATGTACCGTAATCTATTTGCTAGAAACGGGCACCGACTTTTTATGGAAATGGAGAAGAATCATGGAATTTTTATTGTCAATTTTACCGATTCTCTGGCTGATCATCGCACTATGTGTTTTGAAAATGGCGGGATGGAAAGCCTGTGGCTTAACGGCCCTTGTTGCTGCAGTGGTGGCATTGTCTTATTTTAAATTTGGATTCCTTAATACCGTAAAGGCAGCAGGCATGGGAATTTTAAATGCCCTTTGGCCGATTTGTATCGTAATTATTGCGGCGCTTTTTGTTTACAACCTAACCTTAGAAACCAAGGCCATGGAAGATATTAAAAAGATGCTTTCCAGTGTCTCGTCTGATAAGATGTTGATTTTATTAATCATTGGTTTTGCCTTTGGAAACTTTATGGAAGGAATGGCTGGTTTTGGAACAGCAGTGGCAATTCCTGCCGGAATCTTAGTTGCCATGGGCTATGACCCAATCGCTACCGTAGTTGCCTGCCTGGTTGCAAACTCTACTCCTACTGCCTTCGGTTCGGTAGGTGTACCAACTACAACTCTTGCAGGAAGTTTTAATATGGATGCCAAGGCTCTGTCGGCAGATCTTGTAAACATCCAGGCAGTGTTAACCTTTCTTGCACCATTTGTTATGGTTGCCATTGTAGGGGGAGGAATCAAAGCATTAAAGAAGAGTTTTGGTATCTGCCTTCTCGCATCTCTTTCTTTTGCGGTTCCACAGTATATTGCAGGACGTTTCATTGGACCGGAGCTTCCGGATATTTTAGGCTCTGTCATCTGCCTGATTGTCCTTGTACTTGTGGGAATTTCAATGGAGAAAAAGAAGGGGGGAAAGAAGATCGAGATTACCGGTTCTAAGGCCTTAGCAGCCTGGTGCCCATTTATTCTGATTTTTATTTTCTTGCTTTTTACCTCGAGTTTAGTTGCACCGGTAAGCAATTTCCTGGGCCAGTTTAAAAGCCTTATGACGTTTGATTTTGGCAAGTTTGGAAAGGGCCAACTTGGATTTGCCTGGTTGGGGGCTCCCGGACTTAAGATTATTCTTGCCGGCGTGATTGGTGGTTTTGTTCAGGGTGCTTCCTTTAAAAAAATTGTGAAGGTATTCTTTCGAACCATCAAGGAAAATGTAAAAACAATCTTTACCATTTGTTCCGTGCTTGCAACAGCACAGATCATGGGATATTCAGGTATGATTGCTGCAATTGCTACAATCTTAGTAAAAGTAGCTGGTAACTTCTATCCAGCCATCGCTCCTTTGGTAGGAACCATTGGTGGATTTGTAACAGGTTCCGGAACCTCTACCGCTGTTTTATTTGGTGGAATTCAGGCTAAGGCAGCAAGCACACTTGGAATTAATGAAACCTGGTTGGGAGCAGCCAATAACCTGGGAGGAGGAATTGGTAAGATGATTTCTCCACAGGGAATTGCCATTGGATGTGCAGCTTCCGGATTAGGTGGACAGGAAAGTAAGGTAATGAATAAAACCATTCCATATGCCATTGCCTATGTGATTATTGCAGGAATCGTAAGTATGATTGGTGCAAGTTTATAAGAAAAAAAGAAGTTATGACCCTATTTTTTGGGCCATAACTTCTTTTTTTAATCATAAATAATTTCACCTTCGTCGATTTCTTGCATTCTTTCGCAGTATTCTCTGGAAAGTCTTGCAAATTCGCAGTCTTCATCCCTAATATAAAGGTACCTACTATAAAGAAGAGGTTCGTTATGATTGGTTAGAGTTGTAAGATCCAGAAAGTCAAGGCATACCCAGGATAAAGATTCATCGGCGAAAATGGATACTTTTTTATCCTTAAGTGCTTGATATAAGCTTTCTCTATAAAGTTCAAACTCCTCTTCTGAAAGGATATTTGAGCTGCAATCACAATATCCTCCGTTTTCATCCGGTATGGAAATGCCAGAAAGGTATTTGAGCTTCAAAGGATTTTGAAAGACTAAGGTTTCTAACATGGTCTGATCACAAGTGTCAATGTAGTCCTCTAATACCTGTTGGAATTCCTTCTCATTGTTTGGAAGAGTAAAGGTACGAGTTTCCCCGGATTTCATAATATATTGAAAGGAGATATCATCCCCAGATTGTGAATTTTCTAATCCCTTTTGATAGTCTATAAATGATTGGATTCCATCTGCATTTTTAATGGTAATGGTATCTGAGATATTATTAGCTTGAATTCTTAGATACACTATATTGTTCGCATTCTTAGGTACTTTATAGGAAAAGAGTCCCTGAGAAATACTGATTGGGAAAAGCAGTAAAAGAACCACGGCAACGATTCCCTGTTTCCATGGAAAGTTCTGAAAAACTCGAATGGTCTTTTTTAAAAGAATCTCACTTAGAATAAAACATAATACTCCAAAAAATGCAGTGATGATATATAGGTAAGCTGCACTTGGGGAATCATCTTCTCCATTTACAGTAATAGTGATAAAAACAATGGTAAGAAGAATTCCACCACAGAAAGAAAAAATTACACGGAACAATGGTTTTGCCCAAGAAAAAGCAACAAATTCTTTTGCGGTTTCAAGTGGACGTTTTTTATACATTTGCCAACCAAGGAAAATCAGAAGGAAGGCAGGAATCAAATACCAGAGACATGGGGTAAGTTTATCCCAGTTACAGGCATATGCAGTCTCAATCTCGTTTGCTTCAAGCATCGAATGCGTGATATACAATTTGATTACCGGTGATAGACTAGAAAACTTACTATAGAAGATATTATCTGTGGTACAGCGTATTCCAACTACAGAAAGAATCTCTCCATAGAGACCAGTGCAGTAGTAAATAAATCCGGCTAATAATTGAAGCACAAGGTAGATTACGGATGACATGATATAACCACCACTAAACACAGCAGTAGCGACTGCTAAGTTATAGTAAAGGAAGAGGTTAATCACGCTGAAAATCAATAGTCCTAGCAAAAGAGAATTCATGCCTACTTTATAATGATTGGCAATCAAAAAGATTCCCCCTTGTAAAAGAAGATAAGGAACCATTAAGAGGGTTAAACCAGACAGGTAATGTGAAAAAAACATTTTCGTTCTGCTAATTGGGAAGGTTGCCATCATATAAGCATGTTTTGTTTTATTTAGGTAAGAAAAAACAATTAAAGCGAATGGAAGAGCAAGGGTTGCCAAAATCAAAGGGTTGGATACCAGATGAGCTAGCGAATCTGTTGCAGCTTGTTGTTCGTATAAAACATCTTCCTTTCCTAAGTAGTGCTTAAGTGGTGATGATAAAGAAGTATTCAGTGACAAAAGAAGAAAACCATAGGCAAATAAAGGGAAGATCCAGAAAGGCCAAAATTGTTTGATATCCTTAAAAAATAAAGTCTTTGACTTCATAGTTTACACCTCCTAGTTCATAAATAAAGATTTCCTCTAAGGATAAAGGTAAAAATTCCAGTAATAAGGTATTTTGCGCTTCCAAAGATTCCACAATGTCTGCACGTGGTCCTTTCACAATCAGGGTATGAACCCGACCGGTTGAGGTTTTCTTTAAAACCTGCAATGAATCGGAAGAGAGGACCGGGTCAGTATTAGGATCGGCAAATGCGACCTGAACCTTTAAGATATTCTCCTGCATATCAGAAAGGGATTGTTCAATCAAAAGTTTACCGTGATTCATGATTCCTACATGATCACAAACATCCTCTAACTCGCGAAGGTTATGGGAACTTACCATAACGGTCATTTGCTTTTCAGAAACGGCGGTTAAAAGAAGACTCCAAATCTGTTTTCTCATAACAGGGTCTAATCCATCCACCGGCTCATCGAGAATTAAAACCTCTGGCTGACAAGCCATGGCAAGAAGAAAGGCACTTTGCTTTTGCATACCTTTAGACATTTTTCGAATTAATTTTTTTGAATCCAGTTCAGGGAAGCAATCCATCATCTTCTTAAATTGTTCCATATTAAAATTTTGATAGAGTCCCTGATAATACTTGGCCATATCCATTAGGTTGGCAGTATTAAAATAAAAAACATCATCTGGGATAAAGGCTAAGGTCTCCTTCGTTTTTGGATTCTCATAAACCCCCTGTTCATTGATCGTAACACTTCCGGAATCTGCCTGAAAGATTCCGGTAACAACCCGAAGCAGGGTGGATTTTCCGGCACCATTTGGACCAACGAGTCCATAGACAGAACCCTTAGGTACATGGAAATTTGTATGGTCAAGGGCCAAAAAGCCATTAAAACTCTTACAGATCTCTTTTCCTATAATCACTTTCTTTCTCCTCCTTTTGCTAATGATTTTTCCTGAATTTCTTTACAGATTTTTTCTCTACTCACGCCTAGATACTCTAATTCGGCAACACATTTTTCAATATTCTGTAACAATTCCTGGATTCGAGCAGTATTTTGTTTTGGTAGCCCGGCTACAAAACACCCCTTTCCCTTCACGGTGTAAACAAATCCTTCCACTTCTAATTCCCGGTAGGCTCGCTGAATCGTGTTTGGGTTAATAGCCAGAGAACTAGCTAATTCCCGAACGGATGGTAGTTTGTCATCTTTATTAAGCAAACCCTGAATAATCAATTGACGGTAACCATCCACAATTTGTTCGTAAATGGGACGAGAATCCCGATAGTACAACTGAATCATTTTTCACCTCCTATCAATTACTAAGTGTACTAGTTCAGTTAATACACTTGATACACTTAAAATAATCGATCAAAAGATTTTTGTCAAGTGTTTTTTTATTCTTGGGGGGACAAGTTCTGGAGGAGCAAAAAAATATAAAAAACTTCTTGACAATGAATTGGTTCTGTATTATTGTATTATTGTACCAGATAAATAGTACAATAATACAAATGATAGGTAGGAGAATTATTTGTAAGAAAGGAAGGGGAAAGAATGGCATGGAAGTTTCATTCACATAGTCCAATCTACCTTCAAATCATGGAAGAGGTGAAACGTCAGATTGCAACAGGTCAGCTAAAGCCCGGGGATCAGGTGCCGTCGGTTCGGGAATTAGCAGTTTTAGCAGGGGTGAATCCTAACACTATGCAGAAGGCCTTGTCCGAATTGGAACGAGAAGGTGTTCTCTATTCAGAGCGGACTGCAGGAAGATTTGTTGCTGAAAAGAAGGGAAATCTCAGACAGAGAATGAAGGAAAAAAAAGTATTGGCATTTATTAAGAATATGAAAAATTTGGGTTTTAGTAATGATGAAATTGTTGATGCAGTAAAAACTGCTCTAACAAAGGAGGATGTATGAGCAATTTAGTTGAAATGAGAGGCGTAGTGAAAGGCTACGGACAAAACAAGGTGATTTTTAACGGACTGAACTTAGATATTCCGGCAGGAAAAATCATTGGCTTACTTGGACCAAATGGTTCAGGAAAAACAACTATGATAAAGCTTTTAACAGGGTTATTATCAAAGGAAGCAGGGGAAATCAGAATCAATGGGCATGAAATCGGCCCGGAAAGCAAAGCAGAGGTAGCCTACCTTTCGGAACGTATTTACTTTAATGAGTACATGAAAGTCAAACAGGTAATTAAGATGTTCCAGGATTTCTATCAGGATTTTGATGAAGTGCGTGCGTATGAGATGTTGAAAAATTTAAATATTGATCCCAATAGTACCATCAAAAAATTGTCTAAAGGTAATAAGGAGAAGGTTCAGCTGATTATGGTTATGAGTCGACATGCCAAACTCTATCTTTTAGATGAGCCCATTGCCGGAGTAGATCCAGCAGCAAGAGACTATATTCTTCACACGATTTTGACCAACTATGATGAGAATGCGACCATCCTGATTTCTACTCATTTGATTACAGATATTGAGGGGATCTTAGATGAGGTCATCTTTATTCGTCAGGGACAAATCATATTACAGGGGAATGCAGATGCAATCCGTCAGGATAAGAATGCATCCATTGATGAAATTTTCAGGGAGGTATTTCGCACATGGTAGGAAAGTTAATTAAAAATGAATTTGTAAATAGGGAAAAACCCCTCTTTTTAATTTTATGTGGAGTCTTTTTAGCAAGTGTTGTAACCTTGTTGATGCGTACCTTGGTAGATCACGTGCCGGAAAGATTGGAAGGAGTATTTACCATGCTGTCTGGCATTGAGATTGGACTTTATGTTCTGGCCATGGTGACAGCTGCAATCGCCTGTTTCTTTCTTCCGGTTATGGATTATCGATCCCGTTTCTTTAAGGATCAGTCGTATTTAACCCATGCTCTTCCGGTAAAGAAGGGAAGCATGATCTTTGCAAGAATGGTCATGGATATCATCTCCATAGTACAGATTGCAATCGTATTTCCGGTTTCTATTATGGTGGCAGCAGGAAATCGAGAATTCTTTAAAGAGGGCATGGATCTTGCAAAACAACTGCTTTCTACCATTTTCCAGGAAAAGGTGGGAGGAGAATTAGTAGTATTTGTCATTCTGGTGGTAGTTGGAGTGCTGATTCAGTATCTAGAAAATATCTGGCTTATAATATGTGCTTATACCATTGGACATTCTTGCTTTAATTACAATAAAAAGTTATTAAGCATTGTTTTTTATATCGTATTAAATATGGCACTTTCTTTTATTGCTACTTTAGTGACAGCAGGTCTTTCTTTTGCAGATACACAATTTTCCCAGGTAGAAACAGCGAAAGGTTTTACAGATGTTCTATCAACCTTTAATCTTTATTTGGGAATTGTAAATGGAATGCAGTTGCTCTTCTGTCTTGTATTTGCTTTTATTACAAGCTATGTAACGACAAAGAAATTAAATATTGAGTAAAACGAATACCCCTTGGAATTTTCCAAGGGGTATTTTGCTATAGAAAAAAACTATGTCAAACTATGAAAAAAAGCAAAGATTAATTATAAGGAAAATGATTCTCATTTGCAGGGGAAACGAGTATAATAACAGAATCAGAAAGAGGTGGGAAGATGGAAGATATCAGGATTCTTACAGATAAATTTCTTCAGATTCATCCGGATCAAAAAACGGCTTTTCTTCTGGCCGGCTATCAGGAAGGGCTTCCCGGCTATGACAAGGCATTAGAATTTTTTGAAGGTCATAAAAGAAGTCTTTTGCAAACTCTACAAACCCGTGGGGTTTTGGGATTTACCAAGGACCGATTGGTTTTGTTTGTTACCCTTGGAAGCACGGTGAGTCGAAGGATTGACCGTTTCTTTGAAGAGGGGGAGGAACTGGAGGGAGCCCTGTTTTCAGCCATGGCGGACTCCTATTTGTTTGCCTTTGAATATGGCCTTCATGAAATACTTTACGAGATTGTAAGGGCAAGAGGCTATGGAATCAGAAGACTGGAAGAGGCAGATCCCGGGGAGTATATCCCCTATGTGGAAGAATTTTCGAAAAAGACCGGCCTAGGTATTTCTGTAAATGAGGCAGGAATCCTTTTTCCTAAAAAATCTATGATCCTTCTTTTTGAGTTGGATGAGAATCCGGAGGTTTTTGAAATTGGAGAGGCTTGTGATTACTGTAATCGCAAGGATTGTAGCCTAAGAAACCATCAAAGAAAGGAAGTTAAGAAGTTTGAAACCCATCGGGAGGTTGAAATTCCAGCCCACCGAAATCTTTTGGATTATCTTCAAGAGATTGGAGAAAAGGTGGCGGCACCTTGTGGTGGAAAGGGCATTTGCGGAAAGTGTCAGGTAGAGGTAAAGGAGATAGGAAAGGTCCTTGCCTGTCAAACCAGTTTTGATCATCCGGTACTTGCTTTGCTAGAAGAGGAACAAAAGGCCAAAAGCACTAGGTCAGACCTGGGTATCTTTGAAGAAAAACTAGAGAAAAAGCTTTTGGACTTAGAGGAGGGACAGGGGCTTTTTGCCATAGACCTTGGAACCACTACCTTGGCGGCAAGTCTTCTTACCAGGGAGGGTCAGTGGACCAAAAGTAAGTTAAATTCTCAGGCGGTTTTTGGAGCGGATGTGATTTCACGAATCAAGGCCTCAAAGGAAAAGGCCGATCAACTGCAAGAAGCCATTTGGTCAGATATTGTGGCTCTTACAAAAGACTTACTAAAAGACCATCCCTTCCTTTCAATCAAACGGATGGTTCTTGTGGGAAATACCACCATGATCCACCTCTTATTGCATTATCCTTGTAAAGGGCTTGGCACCTATCCCTTCACACCATATCATCTGGATCGGGTTTTGAGAAAGGCGGGGGAACTGTATTCTTCAGTGCCTGAGGCACTGAGGGAGACAGAAGTGTTAATTGAGGCTGGGGCCAGCGCTTTTGTGGGTGCGGATCTTACGGCAGGGGTCTATGGTCTTTTCATGGATGAGAGTCGGGATGTGAATCTTTTGATTGATCTTGGAACCAATGGAGAGATGGTGCTTGGAAGAAAAGGGGACTACTATCTTGCTTCCACCGCCATTGGACCTGCCTTTGAAGGAGGAACCATCACCTTTGGTCTGGGTGGTGTCTTAGGAGCCATCACCCAGGTGGAAAAAAAGGTGGACCGCCTAAGTGGTCTATCCAAGGAGGAGGTAGAAGCCTTTTATCAAAAGCCAGATCATTTCCTGAAACTTTCTACCATTGGAGAGGAAGAGATTCCCAAGGGAATTGCAGGAGTGGGACTCTTATCGGCTCTGGCCCTCTTTTTAAGGGAGGGGCTGATTGATGCACATGGAACCATAGAAGATGCCTTTTTTGAAAGAGGAATCCCCTTGGGGTATAGGGAAGATGGAGTTTTAATCACCATTTCCCAAGAGGATATACGACAGGTTCAACTGGCAAAGGCTGCAGTCCATGGAGGAATTTTGGCTCTGGTACGGGAATCTCCCTTTGCCTTTCAGGATATCAAAAAGGTCTACCTGGCGGGAGGCTTTGGTTTTTACTTGAATTTACAGGATGCAAAGACCTTAGACCTTTTTCCAAAGGAACTTCAGGCAGACTATGTGGCTTGTGGAAATACAGCTCTTTTAGGGGCAAAATGGATTGCCTTAGAAGATGGAAGGGAACGGGTAGAAAATTACCGATCGGCTTGTAAGGAAGTGGTCCTTGCAAACAGTGAGTTATTTCAGGAAGCATATTTATCCGCAATGAATTTTAATAAAAGGAATCGTATGGAGGAAGATCATGACACACGAGGAATTTAGAGAATTAGTAGAAAAGAAAATTGTGATTTTAGACGGTGCCACGGGAACCAACCTGCAAAAGGCCGGAATGCCGGTAGGTGTCTGCCCGGAGCAGTGGATTTTAGAAAATCCCAAAGCGATTATGGACCTGCAAAATGATTTTATTGAAGCAGGAACGGATATATTATATGCCCCAACCTTTACGGGAAATCGTATTAAGTTAGCAGAGTATGGCTTAGAGGATCGTTTGGTAGAAATCAATGAAGGCCTTGTGAAACTTTGCAAGGAAGTGGCAAAGGATCGGGCTTATGTGGCCGGAGACATGACCATGACCGGACGCCAGCTTTATCCAATGGGTGACTTAAGTTTTGAGGAACTCCTTGAGGTTTATCGGGAGCAGGCCCAGGTACTTTATGAAGCAGGGGTAGATCTTTTTGTGGTAGAAACCATGATGAGCCTCCAGGAGACTAGGGCAGCAGTCCTTGCCATTCACGAGGTTTGTGACCTTCCGGTTATGGTAAGTTTAACCTTTGAACCAGATGGAAGAACCCTTTACGGAACTCCACCGGAGGTGGCGGCAAGCGTCTTTTCAGCCATGGGAGTAGATGCCCTGGGACTAAACTGTTCTACCGGTCCGGATCATATGGTGGATTTGGTAAAGTCTTTTTATGAATATGCGACGGTTCCTGTTTTAGTAAAGCCAAACGCAGGGCTTCCTTTCCTTGAGAATAACGAGACTGTTTACAAGATGACACCAGAGGTATTTGCCAAGGCCGTTGGTCACTTGGTAGAGGCCGGTGCCAGAATCGTGGGTGGTTGTTGTGGTACTACAAAGTTCCATATTAAGGCAACTAGTGAAAGGGTAAAAGAGATTCAGCCACTTCCAATCAAAAAAGTAAAGAAAAGAATTCTTACCTCGGAACGTCGGGCGGTGGAAATTGCCCTTGATGGTAAGTTTCTTGTGATTGGAGAACGAATCAATCCAACCGGTAAGAAGAAATTACAGGAAGAACTTCGAGAAGGAAAGATGACCTTGGTGCGCCAGATGGCCAGAGAGCAAACCTTAAACGGAGCATCCATCTTAGATGTAAATATGGGAACCAATGGCATCGATGAGAAAGAGATGATGGTTCGGTCCATCTACGAAGTATCGGAAGTGACGGACCTACCTCTTTGTTTGGATTCCAGTTATCCGGAGGTCATTGAGGCAGCCCTAAAGATTTATCCGGGCCGTGCCCTGATTAATTCGATATCCTGTGAAACAGAGAAATTTGAGCAGTTGATTCCACTGGCTAAAAAATACGGTGCTATGTTTATCCTGCTTCCTGTATCGGATGAGGGAATTCCAAAGACCTTAGAGGAGAAACATCAAATCCTGGAGGAAACCTTAGAAAAAGCCTATGCATGTGGCATCGCCCATGAAGACATTATTGTGGATGGTCTGGTAGCCACCGTGGGAGCAGACAAGGATGCGGCAAAAAATTGTCTTGCCACCTTCCGTCACTGCCATGATTCCCTAAAACTTCCAACGGTTTGTGGACTTTCCAATATTTCCTTTGGATTGCCTCAAAGAACCTATGCCAATGTATCTTTCTTAGTAATGTCCATTGTAAATGGATTGACCATGGCCATTGCAAATCCAAGTCAGGATCTTTTAATGAATGCGGCATTTGCATCGGATATGTTGTTGGCAAAACCAGAAAGCGATTTAAATTACATTAATCGTATGCAGTATTTTGCCAATAAACAGGAGGAAGAGGAGAGGAAAAAGGAATCTAAAATCCTGGAACAGAAATTGGAGAAGGGACTTACCATCTCAGGTGGGGTCAATATTTCTTCCACAGGGAATGCCGTTACCATTCGTACAGGGGCAGTCCAGTCTTCTGGTTCGGCTGGTCTTGTTACGACTGAGGAACAAGGGAGTGCAGATGACGGAGAGCATCCCTCGGACGAATTAAGTAAAAATCCGGTATACCAGGGAGTAATGCAGGGAGATAAGGACAATATTGTAGATTTTTCTAAGGCAGAAATGGCCAAGGGAAAAAAGGCAGATGCCATTATTAATGACTACTTGATTCCAGCCATTAATGAAGTGGGTAGTCTCTATGATCAAAAGAAATATTTCCTTCCTCAGCTGATTGCTTCTGCCAATGCCATGAAGGTGGCCATTGCTTACCTGGAGCCTTTGATTGAAAAGTCAGAGGATGGAGAGGAGATGGCAAGTATTGTTATTGCTACCGTAGAGGGAGACGTACATGATATTGGTAAAAATCTGGTGGCCTTGATGCTTCGAAATTACGGATATAATGTCACTGATTTAGGAAAGGACGTTCCTGCAGAAACCATTATCCAGGCGGCCATTGACAAGCATGCTCAGATCGTAGGGCTTTCAGCCTTAATGACCACTACCATGATGCGGATGAAGGAAGTAGTGGAACTTGCCAAGGAAAAGGGCTATGAAGGAAAAATCATTATTGGTGGAGCTGCAGTAACGGAAAGCTTTGCAGAAGAAATTGGGGCGGACGGATATTCTACCGATGCCGCAGATTGTGTAAAATTAGTAGGTCGATTATTGGCCTCTTAAATCATAAAAAAGTTCAACTTTATAGTTGAACTTTTTTTTATGAAGTGATATAACTAAGGCAAGTATTCAAAAAGAAATTGAACTTTTAGTTCAATTTAGAGAGGAGAAAGCAAGGCAGACATGACATTTGCAGAGAGATTAAAGCAAGCCATGAAAGACCGGGGGTTTAAGCAGGTAGACCTGGTACGGGCGGCAGCAGATACCAACTTAAAGCTGGGGAAGAGCCACGTGAGTCAGTATGTGGCGGGAAAGACCATTCCCCGTGAACCGGTGATGGTCTTTTTAGCAAAAACATTAAAGTGTGATTTAGATTGGTTAAGAGATGGAATAGAAGTCAAAACGGCCACTTCTCCTAGCCCGGAAATGAAAAAAGAAAGTGAGCGTATTCCTATGAATGGTAGAAGAATATTTAAAAAATCAAGTAAGTTAGACAATGTATTATATGATGTAAGAGGTCCTGTTTTAGATGAAGCAAACCGTATGGAAGCAGAGGGAAAGCAGATTTTAAAGTTGAATATTGGTAATCCGGCACCATTTGGTTTTAGGACTCCGGACGAAGTAGTCCACGATATGAGTGTTCAGTTAACAGAGACAGAAGGATATTCCAACTCCAAGGGACTGTTCTCGGCTAGAAAGGCGATTATGCAGTACAGCCAAATCAAGGGTCTTCCAAATGTTACCGTAGATGATATTTATACCGGTAACGGAGTATCGGAATTGATTCAGCTTTCCCTAAACGCCTTGTTAGATGAAGGAGATGAAGTTTTAATCCCTTCTCCGGACTATCCTCTTTGGACAGCCTGTGTAAACCTGGCAGGAGGAACTGCGGTTCACTATGTCTGTGATGAGCAGTCAGACTGGTATCCTGACTTAGAGGATATGAGAAAGAAGATTTCAGATAAGACTAAGGCCATCGTTATTATTAATCCAAACAACCCAACCGGCGCCTTATATCCTACTGAAATCTTAGAAAAGATTGTCGAATTAGCAAGAGAATTCCAGTTAATGATTTTCTCAGATGAAATCTATGACCGCCTGGTAATGGATGGGTTAAGCCACACCTCGATTGCAAGTTTGGCTCCAGACCTCTTCTGCGTTACCTTCTCAGGACTTTCTAAGTCTCATATGATTGCCGGTTATCGAATTGGTTGGATGGTTTTAAGCGGAAACAAGAATCTGGCAAAGGACTATATTGCCGGTCTAAACATGCTTTCTAATATGAGACTTTGTTCTAATGTACCTGCCCAGTCTGTCGTTCAAACCGCTCTTTGGGGACATCAGTCGGTAAATGATTATTTGGTTCCCGGGGGAAGAATCTATGAGCAGAGGGAGTTTATCTATAATGCCTTACAGGATATTCCCGGCATCAGCGTGGTAAAGCCTAAGGCAGCTTTTTATATCTTCCCTAAGATTGATACCAAAATGTATAACATTACAGATGATGAGCAGTTTGCCTTAGATTTGTTGCATGAAAAGAAAATCTTAATTACCAGAGGTGGTGGATTCAACTGGGATCAGCCAGATCATTTCCGTATTGTATACCTTCCTAGAATTGAGGTCCTAGAAGAGGCGATGGGAAAGATGAAGGACTTCTTTCAGTATTATAAACAACTGTAAAGAAAACGTTTGCGTATATTGACTGGTAAAACTCTATAAATCAACAAAAAATGAAAAAAATGTGGATTGATTTATCGTGAAGTGGTTGATTTAAAATGGCCTTTCGTCTATAATAAAATAGTATGTATTTTGACAGAAAATAAAACTAGAAAGAGATGGGATAATGCTTAGGATTTTTTAGAAAAGGAGTTTTTATGAGCAGAAAAACAAAAAGAATTATCACAAATCTTATTGTGTGGGGCATCATCATAGGCGTGATTGCAGTAAATTACCGAAAGATTTCCGGTTGGGTTGCTGAGAATTTGATTCGCTTTGAGAATGATGTAAAAACCACTAAGATGGAAGCAAAGAATGTAGTTTCAACGTTTACCTATGAGGATTCAAAGACCGGATACAGTTTACAGTATCTTCTTCATCAGCCAGATGGCTATGACAGCAAGGAAACCTATTCTCTTTTGCTTTTCGTAGGTGATGAGAACTCCTTAGGAACCGGTGTCACAACCACTCTTTCGGCAGGATTAGGTGCAACCATCTGGGAGACTACAGAAGAACAGGCAAAGAGACCATGTTTTGTAGTAATTCCGGAATTTACAGAGCCACTCATCAAGGAGGATGGTTCCGTCAGTGAATATGTGGAATTGATCAAAGGTTTATTAGCAGATATTGAAGGAACTCATAACATTGATACCAAAAGAATTTATGCGGTAGGTCAGGGAATGGGTTCAGAAGCCTTAATGTACTTGGCTGCCAATAATGACAACCTCTTTTACAAGGAATTATTTGTAGGTGGCCGGTTTGATTACAACCAATTAAGTGGCCTGACTCATGAGAACTTTATTTCCATCGCATCTGCAGGAGACAAGGAAGGTTTTACCGGACAGAAGGAGATAAAGACCGTTTTAAAGAACAACAATGTTGTTTATAACGAGATGAATTCGGTTCATGCTTCTAATTATAGCGCTTTGAATAATACGGTAAGTGATTCATTAGGTGACGGGAACAACTCACACTTTATTACATTTACCAAGGGAAGCTGCTTGCCATTTTACATGTTACAGGATTCGGATGAGAGAATTCTCTCATATAACTACGCATTCCGTTTTGAATCGATTCGAGAATGGTTATTTAAATAAAACAGAGTTTTGCTCTTTTATATGGCGGCCGGCAGCGTAACAAGTTGTCGGTTGCTTTTTTTAATCTCAGATTGCGACATGAGTGAGAAAGTATTAGAATAAGAACTATCAGATTCACGAATGGTAGGTGTGTATGATATTTGAAATTAAGAATGGACAGTTTGTAAAGGATGGAAAGGAGATTAAAATTATCTCCGGAGCCGTACATTATTTTCGTAATATGCCAGATACTTGGGAGGATATTTTTGACAAGATGCTGGCCTTAGGTTGCAATTGTGTGGAAACCTATTGCGCCTGGAATATGCACGAAAAGCAGGTGGGAGTCTATGATTTTACCGGGATTTTGGACCTGTCGGCCTTTATAAAAAAAGCGGGACAAAAGGGACTTATGGTGATTGTTAGACCGGGGCCTTATATCTGTGCAGAATGGGAATTTGGAGGTCTTCCCTGGTGGATTTTAAAGGACGAGGAGATTGAGATTCGCTGCATGAATCAGGCCTATATCAAACATTTTGATCGTTACTTAGACCGGATTTGTAATATTCTTCGTCCCCACCTTGCTACCAATGGTGGCCCGGTGATTATGGTTCAATGTGAAAATGAATATGGTTACTATGGGGACGACAAGGACTATTTAATTCATCTTAGAGATGGCCTTATAAACCGAGGCATTGATGTGCCTTTATTTACTTCCGATGGCTGTTATCGTCAGTGTCTCCTAGATGGAACGGTGGAGGGAGTTCTTTCTACCTTAAACTTTGGAAGTCAAGTGCAAGAACGCTTTTTGGAACATGACCGCTTATTTCCGGATGCACCTAAGATGTGTATGGAGATGTGGGATGGTTGGTTTGATGCCTGGGGAGATGACAAACACCATACCACTTCCCCTAAGGAATATGCCAAGGTGGTAGAGGATATGCTAAAAAAGGGCTCCTTAAACATGTATATGTTTATTGGAGGAACCAACTTTGGCTTTACCTCCGGGGCCAATCATTACGAGAAATTTGCCCCGGATGTTACCAGCTATGACTATGATGCCCTTTTAAATGAACATGGAGACATAACGGAAAAGTACCTGGAAGTTCGTAAGGTCATTCAAAAATATGTGGACCATCCACTCCCACAAATCCCAGATAACCGGCCGGTAACTTCCTATGGAAAGGTAAAATTAAATCAAAGTTTGGATTTCTTTGATGCCCTTACGATGCTTTCGGAGCCGGTAGAAACCGAGGTTCCACAGCCGATGGAATACTATAGCCATGGCTATGGTTATATCGCTTACCAAACCAGATTAAATCGGGATTACAAGGAGGCAGAACTTTCCTTTGAATCCTTGGGAGATCGGGCTCAAATCTATATTAATCGAGAACTGGTGGATCTTTTATACATCAATGATTCCCTAAAAACCAGGATTACCGCTAAGGATGGAGATATTTTAACCGTCCTGGTAGAAAACATGGGACGTTGTAATTTTGGCAGCAAGATGATGCGGAAAAAGGGAATCGTCGGTCGCTGCCTTTTAGACGGAAAAATTCATTTTCATTGGAAGGCCTGGTCCCTTCCTATGGATCATTTACAGGGCCTTAGTTTTAAGGAGGGAGATTGCTCTTCTCCTTCGGCCTTTTATCGGGGAAGTTTTGAGGTATCCCAGCCGATGGATACCTTTTTAGACTTTTCTAATTTCAAAAAGGGTTTTGTCACCATAAATGGGTTTAATCTGGGAAGATATTGGGAAATCGGCCCACAAAAGACTCTTTACGTCCCTAAATCCGTTCTGAAGATGGGAAGTAATGACATAATCCTTTTTGAATCAGACGGACGCAAGGGGGAGGCCAGCCTTTCCTTCACGGACCATCACATACTTGGATAAACAAAGGAGAAGACCATGCCAAAGAAAAAAATAATTCTTAGAATCCTATGCCTACTTGTAGTTCTTGGAGCAATCTTTATTCTTGCGATCAAACTGCTTCCAAAAAAGAACCAGGGGGTTAACAAGAAAGAGACTTCAAACCCATACAACAAAGCCACGGTTGACTATATCAATGACCTTGCTTCTTATCATGTTTACGGGGATGACAAGGGTTATTACTTGGATTACGATTCTATGATTGAAAGCGATTTCTACCAAGGCCTAAAATCTGAAAAGCCGTTTGAAATCACCAAGGAACAGTACCAAAAAATTCTTTCCATCGACTATGACAAGTCAGAGGCCATAAAAGAGGGGGAGGATTCCTTTGAATCTCTCTTTGTTACAGATAAGGATGGCAAGCAAATCTGTTATGCCAAAAGTAATGAGGAGCTTACCAAACTCCTGCACACCTATGCTTACGATTACCTGACCAAACACTTAAGCTTTGATCTTGCCCTTTCTGCCAACCTGGAATACACCTGGCTTTCCGGCAGTGAGGCCGTGGGCACTAAGGCCAAGGATGGTGTTAATCCAGAGGGCCTCCCAAAAGAACTGGCAAGCTATTATAAAAAATATGATTCCCTTACCTTCCTTGGGGGCAGCTTTTATTCTTATGAAAAAGCAGAAGAAGTAAGCGCCAAAGACCCAAGTGGTAATTTTATTTTCGGTGAAGGAAAGGACGGCCAGTGGATGGCAGTTACGAAAGAAGACCAGGTAGTCTACCAAGATGGAAATAGGACCTATGATAGCTTGGCTGCTATGTTGGCAGATATTTTAAAGGACTGTATGGGGTAAAAAGGAGTTGGTATTTTCATGAAAAAAATACAGGATGAAATGAAAGCAGGACTTACCACGGCCTTTCTGGATTATAAAACGGAATCCAATTTGGCGCTTCGACCAAGATTGTTATCGAATAATCATGAGAAGGGAAGTAAGGTTTTATCGGAACTTGAAACTGAACTAAGCAGATGCGATGAGTTTGCAATCTCTGTTGCATTTATTACCAGAGGGGGAATTACCCCTCTTCTTCAGGCCTTAAAAGACCTGGAAAAAAGAGGAGTAAAGGGAAGAATCCTCACCACAGATTATGAGACCTTTACAGACCCTTATACACTTGATAAGCTTGCCGCTTTAAAAAATATTGATCTTAGGATGTACCTGGTAAATGAGGATGCTAAGGATGGTTTCCATACCAAGGGATATATTTTTCGTCAGGAAGAAAGCTATCGAATTATTATCGGCAGTTCTAATTTAACCGGTAAGGCTCTTACGGTTAATGCCGAGTGGAATACTAAAATCATTTCCACCGGTCAGGGAGAAATGGCAAGAGAGATTTTAGGAGAGTTTGAAGGCCTTTGGAGTCATCCGCAAACAAAAGTCTATGAGGAAGTAAGGGAAGAATATAAGGCTCGTTACAATCATCTTTTAGAATTAAAAAAAGAGGAAAAAGAAATTGTAAGACGCCAGAGAGAGATTGCAAGACAAGAGGAAGTTGTAAATCTTGAGGCATTTAAATTAAAACCCAATCGAATGCAGTTGGAGTTTATTCATAACCTGCAAAAGCTGGTGGAAAAGGGAGAAAGCAGGGCTCTCTTGCTTAGTTCCACCGGTACCGGTAAAACTTATGCGTCTGCCTTTGCCTTACGAGAAATTTTATTAAATAAAAATAATTCCAGAGCGCTTTTTCTGGTACACCGGGAACAGATTGCCAAGCAGGCATTAAAAAGTTATAAAAAAATATTTGGTGCAACCAAAAGTTTAGGTTTATTATCCGGAACGGTAAAGGACAAAGAAGAGAATATGAAGGCGGATATTTTATTTGCCACAGTTCAAACCATGTCAAAACCGGAGTACTATGAGCAAGTCAATCCGAAGGATTTTTCCGTGATTGTACTTGATGAAGCACATCATAGTGCGGGTTCTTCTTATCAAAGATTGATGGATTATTTTCAGCCGGAACTTTGGCTTGGTATGACAGCCAGCCCGGACCGAATGGACGGCTTTGATTTATATGAATTGTTTGACCATAACATAGCCTGTGAAATTCGCCTTCAGGAAGCTATGGAAGAAAACCTTTTATGCCCCTTTCATTATTTTGGAATTACAGATATTGAAATTGATGGATATCTTTCAAGTGACGAGGATGATATAAATAAGCTTCGCAGTTTTAATTATTTAACCGCAGACAAACGGGTGGATTATATTTTAAATCAGGCTAAGTATTACGGCTACAGTGGTGACCGAGTAAAAGGATTGATTTTTGTTAGTCGCCGTGAGGTAGCCAAAGAACTTTCAAAAAAATTTAATGAAAGAGGTTTAAAAACTGCCGTGCTTACCGGAGAAGATTCCATGGACGATCGAGAATCCTGCATCAATCAACTGACCAAAGATGAGATAAAAGATGGAGACTATTTAGATTATCTTTTGACAGTGGATATTTTTAATGAGGGTGTGGATATTCCTGAAATCAATCAGGTGATTATGCTTCGTCCCACAGAATCTCCTATTGTATTTGTTCAACAGTTAGGACGAGGTCTTCGTAAATATGGTGAAAAAGAATTTGTAGTAATTCTTGATTTCATTGGAAATTATAAAAATAATTTTATGATTCCCATTGCTCTATCCGGAGACCGAACCTATAACAAGGATAATATCCGCCGCTATATTACAGAGGGTGAAAAAATCATTCCCGGAATGTCCACCATTCATTTTGATGAGATTTCTAAAAAGAGGATTTTTGAAGCTATCGATTCAGCAAATTTCAGTGATATTAAATTATTAAAAGAAAACTACCAGAGGTTGAAATTTAAATTAGGACGAATTCCAAAACTTATGGATTTTGACCGATATGGAGAAATGGACGTATGTCGAATCTTTGATAATGGCTCCCTTGGGTCTTATTATAAGTTCCTTGTGAAATATGAAAAGGACTATAAGGTTAGACTTTCCCCAAGGGAAGAAAAAGTAGTGGAATTTATTTCTAAAAAATTTGCAAATGGAAAGCGAATTCATGAATTGGAACTCTTATATAGGCTCCTTAATTACGAGAAAAATGTTCTTTCTAGCCTTTGTCAGATATTGGAAAATAAATACCAAAAGACTTGTTCGAATAATCAGTTAAAAAATCTCGTTAATGTAATGACCAATGAATTTTCTTCAGGTTCCGGAAAGAAGACCTATGATGCTTGTGTCTTTATTGAAAAATCTCAAGGGGATGATTATCAAATTAGCCGGTCTTTTCAGGAGATGTTAAAAAATAAGGATTTTTATGAAATCGTAAAAGAACTTTTAGAATTTGGAAGATCCAGATATAAGAGAGACTATTCAAACAATTATCAGGACACAAATCTGGTGCTTTATCAAAAATATACATATGAGGACGCTTGTAGGCTTTTAAATTGGGAACACAATGAGGTGCCTTTAAATATTGGGGGATATAAATTTGATAAAACAACAAAAACATTCCCAGTGTTTATTAATTATGATAAGGCAGAGGATATACAGGATACGATTAAGTATGAAGATCATTTTACGTCTACCAGTTCTTTGATTGCAATATCAAAACAAAGCCGAACGGTAGAGTCAGAGGATGTACAAAACTTCTTACATGCTGGAGAGCGTGGAATTTCTGTGGAACTTTTTGTTAGAAAGAATAAAGATGATAAAATCTCGAAAGAATTTTATTATCTTGGTCGAATGAAAGCTACCGGAAGAACCCATCAATTTGTTATGGCAAATACAGATAAGACCGCGGTGGAAATCGAGTGGAAGTTAGATACTCCGGTAAGAGAAGACCTTTATGAGTACATTGTAAATGGATAAGTATAAAAGGAATCACATATGAAACAAATCGAAGTTGTTGCTGCAGTAATTAAAAAAGACAATCAAATTTTTGCCACTCAGAGAGGTTATGGAGACTTTAAGGATGGCTGGGAATTTCCGGGAGGAAAGATAGAAGCAGGGGAAAGTCCTAAGGAGGCCCTGATTCGGGAAATCATGGAAGAACTGGATGCCATGGTAGAAGTGGGAGATTTGATTTTAACCGTGGAATATGACTATCCGGATTTTCATCTGACCATGCACTGTTACTGGTGTAAGTTACTCTCCAGGGAAGTGAAACTCTTAGAACATGAGGCGGCTAAGTGGCTTCCGGTAGATGAGAATCTCCTGGGGGCCGTGGATTGGTTGCCGGCAGATTTAGATGTGATTAAAACCCTAATGGACCAAAGATAATATGTTTAAAAAAAATAAATTTAATCCGTATAGTAAAAAAAATTGGGAGAAGCTAAAAGAGGATCTTGTATATTTAAGAACCCCTGGGTATCAGAAGAATTTTAAACACAAGGAAATTCTTTTAGAAGATGGGCCGACCCTTTATTTACCTGGGCTGGACGAAACAAGGATTGTTTTAGAGGATGGAAGGGAAGAAGCCTCTAAAGACATGGTGCCTCAGTCCATTGCCTTTGCAAAAAATAATATTTTTATTGGGGCCTACTGCCATACAAAAAAATATAATTCCATTCTTTTTCTTTTAAACAAGGAGGATGGGAGACATTGTAAGACCATTTGCCTCCCCAACAAATGCCATGTGGGCGGCATGTCTTATGATGAAAAAAGAGACCTTCTTTGGGTTTGTAATTCCGGCACCAACAAGTTAGAAGGTTATCCTATTAAGGATTTGGAGGAGGGAAAAATCAGTTCTCAGCGGGTGCTTAAGATTTCGGTTCCCAAGGAAAGAAAGGCAAGTTACCTTTTGTTTAGTGGGGAGGAAGTTTGGATTGGGAGCTTTCATCCCCTTGCTTATGAGCGAGCCTACCGGTATAAGATTATTTGCAAGGATCAGGGTCTTGACCTTAAGGAGACCGGGGACTTTGTGGTAACGCCACCAAAGACACAGGGGATGGAGATTTATCATTTTCGTGGAAGAGAGTATTTTTTATTTTCCTGTTCCCATGGTCGATTAAAAAAATCGTCCCTGTATTTATGTGAAAGCGGTGCTTTGAAAAAAATAAAAGACAAGCCGGGAAGGCGGATGGAGGAACATAGGGGCATTCGTCTTTTTGTTATGCCGGAAATGATGGAAGGCCTTGCTGTTTGTGGGGATATGCTCTATGTGACCTATGAATCCGGAGCGAATTTTTATCATGGTTTTTCAGAGGGAAAAAAATTGGCGAAAGCCAGTGCTTGTCCCAGTGCCTGTGATCGCATTTGCAGATATGATTTGAAGAAATTACTGGGAATAGAAGATGACGGATTCTGATTTTCATGGTACAATGAAGAAAATTGATTTTTGGGAGGTAGCTTATGGCAGATGAGAATAAGAACAAGATTCCGGATGAGTTAGAGGATTTTGTAAAAAAGAATGGTAAGAAGATTATAAAAGAGGGAAAACCTTTGGTTGAGAAAGCAGTCAAGGAAATTGCTAAGCAAGTGGACAAGAAGAAAAAGTAGCTGGAGGAAGTAACCATGACAAATCAGAATGTATTGGGGAATACAGAGAAACAGGCAACCTATGCACACATTACACCTTACAGACAGTATACGATTTTTGATGTAAGTGTCGATTTATATCCCAACGATATTGGTGTGGAAGATGTATTAAAAAAATCATTTTTACATGTCATTCATTGGTTGAAGAAAAGAATTGGACAGGATGAGATTCAGAAAACCCAGGAATTGCAGTGGTTAAAGGATTATCCGGAGCCGGAGGATTTTAAGGATTTTTCTTTGGATATGATTTATAATTTCCGAAACCTAGAGGTGATTGATGTTCGTACCTTCTTTATGAAGGAGGAAAAAAGCTGGGCTTTAAAAATTACTGAGCCGGATAATTTAACTCATTTGAAGAATCGTGATGCCAAGGTGAGCGAAGTTGGTGGAAGATATTACATTACAGACATCGCCCTAAGGGAGTCTGAGAATTGCGTAACTCTTTCTGTGGAGACCAGGTGTAAGGAGCCAAGTGGGAACACAGATCGTGCTACTTCTTTCAGACCAAGTTTTATTAAGCGTATTTTCTGGGATGATAATATCTCTATGACAGAGGCTGGCTTAAGCAGGGATTTTGCCTATGAAATTTTTTATGATAATACTTCAAGAAAGCGTGCCAGACCGATTCTTGTGGCAGATGAAACAATGGCGAATCGAGTTCGCAAGGAGTTATTAGAAAATCCAAATCGTCAGCTCCCGGTTCTTCTTTGCCCTGAGAAGGTTTTGGATTTAAAATTAGACATGCGTCATCACCGTGGCGAGATGCTGATTTATTTGGATGAGATTTACCGTGTGGTTATTGATACCATGGCCTATGCTACTGTTGTTGTGGTAAAGGATGAGTGTTTAGATGCTCTCTTCCCGCAAAACGACGGGGATCGTTTAGAGTATTATGATCTTTTAGAGGATGATTATTTTATTTATCATTCGAAGTTTAATGCAAAGACGGGTCTTCCGGAATATCCATTTTACTGTTCTTTAGAGAATAACAAAGAGGATATTACGGACCGGGAATTTTTAGATATATCTGCTTTTGAAACTATGGTAACCTATGCTCACCGTTATCCGGTGGGACGAATTGGTTTCCAGCATGCAGCCCTCTTCTATCGGGAGTTGAAGAAGCATTTTTATGCCCAGTCGGATCCTAATGTGATCACACAGGTAGAGTTTGAAAGCATGCAGCATGAGCTGGCAGATTGGAAAGAGAAATGCGAAAGTGCTGATTCTCTTGCCAGAGAAAGAGAAAAGCAGTTAAAAGACCTTCAGGGCTTGATTGATGAGAAGTTAAAGAAGGATACCCTTGAGAAGGAAGCTAGGAAGGAAGCGGAAGACCAGTTTAGAAAAGAGTTGTTGTCTTATAAGGCTAAAATTCATGAATTGGAACACCAGCTTGGTATCTACTAGTTCCCTGTATTGATATTGTACTTGATGGAAGAGGATTTTATTATGGGAAGAGCTTCGACAAAAAAAGATAAGAATGTGTATCAACTTCTTCGGGAGGATTTAGGACTTACAAGGGAAAAGGCCAGCGAACTTTTAGAAGTCATTTCCCCAGAAAGAATTGAAAAAATCGAAAGTGAGAAGAGTCAGGCTCATCCGGATGAAATCCTTGTTATGGCTGAAAAGTACAAGAAACCTAGTTTGAGAAATTATTATTGTACCCACGAATGTCCCATTGGACATCGTCATATGAAGGAAGTAAAGTCCAAGGACTTAACGGCTATTGTCCTTCGCATGCTGGCTTCCATGAACGCCATGCAAAGATGGCAGGAACGTTTGATTGAGATTGGGGCTGACGGCAGGATTCAGGATCAGGAAATTCCGGATTTTATTCAGATCCAAGAGGAATTAAATCAGATTTCTGTGATGGTGGAAACTCTTAAACTTTGGGCGGAAGAGAAGCTGGCCAAGGGTGAGATTAATTTGGAAAAATACCAGATGTACAAAAATTTAAAAAGCGAAGACTAAGTGATATGTACCAAAAATCCTGGACACATATTTATGAATTAGGCTAAACACATGGATGCTATCCTGTATTGCACAGGTGGCATTCATTTTTTTGCCTGAATTTACCGTGTGTCGGGATTTTTTCTAAAAGAGAAAAATAGATAGTGGATTTTTGCTCTTTTATGGATGTATTTCATCACCAATATATACTAGAATAAATCCATCGATAGGGTTGAATGTCACTAGGCGCTAGTATGAAAAATTGGAGGATATCGCTATGAAAATGTATTTTAAGCAAAACTTGTTTCATTTGTTTGATACCTTTGACGTGTATGATGAGTATGAACAACGCTTGTATCACGTAAAGGGAAAATTTTCTTTGGGGACTTTATTAAAAATTTATGATGCAGATGATAACGAGATAGGAACCGTAAAGGAGCAGGTGTTTTCTTTCCTTTCCAAGTATGATCTTTATGAGAAATCATACTATTTGGGACAGCTAAGGCAGAATTTTGCTTTCTTTAGAAAAAAATACCAGTTTGATTATTATGGTTGGCAGGTAGAAGGCGATTTCCCTGGCTGGAACTATCATATCGTGGATCAATCGGGCGAATTAATTGCCCAAGTTCGAAAGGAATTTTTCCGCGTGTCAGAACATTATGTCCTGGATGTTCCTGAACCTGAAAATGCCCTTGCTGTGTTGATGTTTACGCTTGCAATTGTTGTAGATAAACAGGGAAATACAAATGCAGCCGTTTTAAGTTCGTCCTAATGTGGAAACCCATCCTGAGTTGGGACTGTAAAAAAGTCCCATATTTATGCCCAAGGATCTTCGGCTGCTGGAATTTTGATGTCAGAAAAGCACTGGATATCATTCACGAAGTATTGGCCGGTGGATGGCTTTTTACGAAGTTTGATTGGTCTTTCTGAATCTGCTCCGGAACTCTTCACATACATGGTGGCCCAGTTCTCATCTACAAAAGAATAGTCGTTACTGGTGACCGTGATGGTATAAGGAGCGGTTGGGGTATATCCATTCTCAGGATTTGCTCCTGCAAAGAATGAAAATGGTTTGTAGAGTTTTCCACTTAATCGATCTTTGAAGAATTGCTTCTTGTAAGTGCTTACTTCCTCTGGTCCCATAAGCCAATCCAGCATCTCAATGGTGGCATCTGGATTTTTTCCATATGCACAAAAGATTGCAACTGCAAGGGCAGCGGTTTTATAAGGAGAATCAAGAGTTGCTTCTGGCAAGGCCTTTAATTCATCCAAGTTTTCAGGGAGCTTTTCAAAAATAAAAGTTTGACTTTCGTTCATATAAATACCTCCGTATTTGTTTTTGGCAGTTTTCCATTTATCTCTAGTTTCATGATAAAGGATTCTGAACATTATTTCAAATAAAGTTTCCATCTATCTTTTGCTTTTCTATCATAGAATTATCATATTTTGTCTGTATACTCATAATCAATCATAGTTGTGTAAAAAGAAGGGAGCTTTGTATGGCATCAATCGAAGAAAAAATTTTACTCTTTATTCAAGAACATATAAGGGTAGAGGGACTAACCCCCTTTGTTTCTTTCTTTACCCACCTGGGAAATGCAGGGATTCTTTTCATCGTGTTAACGGTGTTTGGCTTGTTTTTTGTTTCCACCCGAAAGGCGGCAATTTCTTCCGCCTTGGGTCTGGTAATCCATCTAATCATTTGCAATGGAATCCTGAAAAATGCTTTTGCCCGGACTCGACCTTATGAGGTGATTGACGGCCTACAAATCTTGATTGAAAAGCAACCGGATTTTTCTTTTCCGTCTGGCCATACCAGTGCTGCTTTTGCCTTTGCGGTGGCGGTTTTTCTAAATATGGATCGAAAGTATGGAATTTTTGCCTTGGTTCTTGCTTTTCTCATGGGGCTTTCCAGACTTTATGTGGGCGTTCACTATCCAACGGATGTTTTGGTCGGAGCTATCGTAGGTGTTTTGTGCGGATGGCTTGGCAGCAAGCTTGCTGATTTGCTTATGAAAAAATCAAAGAATTGCAAGAAGGTTGATTGATTTTTTTTATAAAGTAGTTGACAAGACCCCTTTATCAATGCTATTATTTACGAGTGTTCAAAACACCCCTAGGGGATTGGTGAAATGGTATCATAGGAGTCTCCAAAACTTTTGGCGGGAGTTCGATTCTCTCATCCCCTGTTTTTAAAAATGAATGAAAGGTACTCGAAAGATCGAAAGCGACTTTTGGGTGCTTTTTTTTGGGCAAAAATGGTGGTTTAAAAAAAGCGTTCCCACTAGCTTTAGAAAGCTAATAGAAACGCGGATAGTCCTTGAAAGCCGCCGGCAGTCGTGTGTTCTCAAGAAATAAAAATAAGTTGCACCGAGACACCGACAATACAAATCCAATACCCGAAGTACCCAGATAAGCACTCCTCCCGGAACCGGCGACAGACCTATTGTAACACGATTTAATATGGACCGCAAGAGAAGGAAAAATTGAAAAAAGGACTGGGATTCTATGGCTGATATGATAAAATAGTTTAGAGAGAATAGATTATAAACAGGAGGTATTATGGGTAAGAGTATTTTTTTAGGATTTCCCCATATGATTTACGGCGGGGATTACAATCCAGATCAGTGGTTGCATAGACCGGACATATTAGAGGAAGACATTCGCTTGATGAAAGAAGCACATGTGAATGAAGTTTCCATCGGCATCTTTGCATGGAAGGCCTTAGAGCCAGAAGAGGGTGTGTACAACTTTGAATGGTTGGACCAGGTATTTAGAAGAATGGAAGAAGCAGGAATCAACGTAATCCTTGCGACACCAAGTGGAGCAAGGCCAGCGTGGATGGACCATGCGCATCCGGAAGCAATGAGAACAGATAGCATGCGGTTTAAGGCACTTCATGGAGAAAGACATAATCATTGCTATTCTTCCCCTTACTATAGAAAAAAAGTGAGAGAGATGAATACCATGTTGGCCAAGAGGTATAAGGATTCTCCGGCGCTGAAGATGTGGCACGTATCCAATGAGTACGGAGGAGAATGTCATTGCGAGTATTGTCAGGCAGCATTTCGTAAGTGGCTTGAGAAAAAATATGGAAGCATTGAAGAATTGAACCGCCAGTGGTGGACCGGTTTTTGGTCACATGGATTCAATAGTTTTGAGGAAATAGAGTCGCCATCCCCAAGAGGAGAGTGGGAACTGCATGGATTAAACCTGGATTGGGCTCGCTTCGTTACCTACCAGACAAATGATTTTATGGCAGAGGAAATCAAGCCATTAAAAGAGATTACCCCAGATGTTCCAGTGACTACAAACTTTATGGGAATTTATCCGGGACTTGATTATTGGAGAATGAAGGACACGGTAGATGTGATTTCTTGGGATAGTTATCCAACCTGGCACAATGATGGAGAGACCCTTGCCCAGACGGCCATGTCCAATGCCTTTATTCATGATGTGAATCGGTCCTTAAAGCACCAGCCATTCCTTTTGATGGAGAGCACACCAAGTAAGGTAAATTGGCATAAAGTCAACAAATTAAAGAGACCGGGAGTGAATGAGCTAGTGTCAATGCAGGCAGTGGCACATGGATCCGATTCGGTTCAGTACTTCCAATGGAGAAAGGGACAGGGAGCAAACGAAAAATTTCATGGAGCAGTGGTAGATCATTATGGAAAGGCAGATACCAGGGTATTTCAGGAAGTGGCTCATTTGGGACAGAGTCTGGAAAAACTAGACGAGGTTGTTGGTTCCGATACGGCAGTGGATGTGGCAGTGATTTTCGATTGGAACAATCGACTTGCCATAGGAAATCTTCAGGGACTGAGTAACCGAAGAGACTATGAAGGAGTGGTAAGAGACCACTATCGGGCCCTTTGGGAGCAGGGATTAAATATCGACGTAATCGATGAGGAGGAAGATTTCTCCTCCTATAAATTGGTGGTTGCCCCAATGCTGTATATGGTAAAGCCAGGCGTGGCAGAACGATTAAGGGCATTTGCCAAAAAGGGCGGAACCGTGGTGTTTACCTACCTTACGGGCTTGGTTAATGAGAATGATCTTTGCTTCTTGGGAGGATTTCCGGGAGATGGCCTGATGGAGCTTGCAGGAGTTTGGGCAGAGGAAATCGATGCCCTTTACGAGAGCGATCGAAACTCCATGATAGGCTTAGAAAAGGAATACGAACTTAAGGACATTTGTGAAATCATTCATTTAAAGGGGGCAAAGGCCTTAGCAAACTATGGAGAGGACTTTTATCAGGGACAGCCTGTGCTTACCTTAAATGAATATGGAAAAGGCCGTTGCTACTATATTGCAGCAAGACCGGATTACCAGTTCTTGGCTGATTTCTATAAGAAAGTGGTAAAGGAGTTAGGACTAGCTAAACCGGAATTTGATGTGCCGGAAGGTATTTCCGTTACCGTAAGAGAATCTAAGGAGGCAAAATTCTATTTTATTATGAATTTTGCAGAAAAGGATGTGAATCTGGATTTAGGAAGCATTTGCGGAGTGGACTTGATTTCTGGACAGGAATATAGTGGAAAGACTTGTCTTTTAAAGACGGGATATCTTGTTTTAAAAGTTGAAAAATAAGCAGAAAGAAAGGCTGTATCTAGAGAGGTAACAACTAGATACAGCCTTTCTTTTTTTTTCGATTCGAGTTGACATTCGATTCGAAGAATATTGGATTGGGTTTGTTATGAGGAAAATTATGTAACAATAACAGTAAGCTTTGCCGTCTTCTTACCGCACTTTACGGTAATAAGGGTTTTGCCTTTTTTCTTTGCTGTAATTATTCCATAAGAGTTAACAGAAGCAACTTTTTTCTTATTCGAATGATAGGTGATCTTGTCGGTGGTGTTTTTTGTAATCTTTTTGATCTCGATTTCTTCCGTATCACCGACTTCTATTTTTATCTTCTTCTTTTTAAGGGTCAATTTCTTGTTTTTTACAGCCTTCTTTAAAACGGTAACTTTAACCGTTTCAACTGCTTCTTCGTCTTCTGATTCGATTGTGATATAACAGGTTCCTGCTTTCAAACCGGTAACAAGGCCCTTCTTATTCACCACAGCAATTTTCTTATTGCTAGAACTATAATACAAATCTTGTTCAGGTTCTACGCTAGCAGAGATGCTAGCTTTTTTATTGACCAAAATCGTAAGTTTAGGTGTAGTAACCGTAATCTCGGTTTCTTCCCAGTCTTCATCATCCCAATCTTCGTCTTCATCTTCATCCTCCCAATAGTCCTCGTCTTCTTCGTCTGTTTCTTCATCTTCTACATCATCGTATCCTTCCAGATCATCGTCATCCTCACTGGCTTGGAGGACTTGTAATGCACAAGCCTCAGATTCAAAAGAATCATCCAATGAACTCGTGCCTGCAGCCATTACCGTAAGACTCATAGAAAGAGCAGTGATGCATGCGATTGTCAGGGAAATAATCTTTTTCCTCATGGGGATTCCTCCTTTTCCAAAAAAACAGAATAAAATAAAATCCATACTACTTCTGCTTATATTATAAAAAATGTGCTACTACAAAAGTGACGAAAAAATGATAGGAATATGTCAGGTTGACTAGGAATCGTTTACGTCTCTTCCTAAGGGACTTCTCCCCTGAAAGAAAATATGTTAAAATGAAAAAGAATTTTTATTGGAGGAACATGCATGTTGAAACAAGCAAGAAAAATTGCCTGTCTCATGATTTTTGCGGTCTTGTTTTTGGGTCTGTCCGCTTGTCAAAGTGGAGGAGATGAGGAACCCAATGTAAAGTATGACGTGAAGCGTTATTTGATTTTAGACCAGGAAGGTTTAATCCTGTCAGGCGAAAAATCCTTAACCTGGCGCTTAGATGGAGTCGATGTGGTGCATATTGGGGCAGACACAAGTCATTTGACAGATTCAAAGACCTACCGGGGAAAGGACTGTTACGTGGAACCGGTGGGAACCGGCTATGCGGTTTTGACCTTAGAAGAGAATGGGAAAAAGAAATACACCTATCTTTTACAAGTGACAAGTATTGGAGAAGCTTGCCGTATGTGGGTAGAAGAAGGGGAAAATCTCTATGGACTTTCAGAGGAAGAAAAAGAAGGGGCAAGGCTGATTAAGGAAAGCATTTCCCATATCATCAGTGAGGATATGTCGGTTCTTGAAAAGGTAAAGGCCGTGCACGATTATCTTTGTATGAATAACACCTATAACCAGACCAATTATAATTCTGGAGTATATGAAAGCTACGATCATACGATTGCAGGTCCTATGATTTATCACACCTCTGTGTGTGAGGGCTATGCCGAGGTCTTTGATTGCTATATGGAATTTTTGGATATTCCCCATCATTATATCATTGGAAATGCCACGGGAATCGGAAAACATTCTTGGAATATGGTGCAATTGGAGGATGACCAGTGGTATCACGTGGACACAACTTGGGATGATCATGATGATTCAGACGCGGGAATCAATGGACGTTGGTATAGTTATTTTCTAATGACAGATGCCAAGGCCCAGAATAGCAGGTCCTGGAATCGGGCCAGATACCCGGCTTGCAAGGGAAGAAAGTACCAAGACTATGCGAAAAAATTAAATATAGCCTTGGTGGAGGAGGCTTATTCGTCCTATCAATACTGTGAGAGTAAGGAACTCTTAATCAATCAATTAATTAGCAAAAGTAAAACGAATTCCACCGTACGTTTATTTACGGTGCCGGATGTGGAATTAAATGATTCTGACATTAAGAAGATTCAGAACAACACCATCGGTTCTGCTATTTCCATTGACCTGCAAAGAGTGCCTGAGGAATATAGTTTATATACGTTTTATATTCACTAAGGAAAAGCCCCTGGGGATTGGCGAGATCTCCAAGGGCTTTTCTTTCTATCACGGGTTTTTAATTTCTTATTTGTGACTTTATTATAACATGTTTTAGGGAATTTTACAATGGTTCCTTTGTGGTTGGGTTTTCTGAGGTAATTGCCCCAAGCTTCATAACATCACGTTCCAATTCTTGAACCACGTTGTTTATCCGCATCAGTTGGTCGGCGGAAATATTACTACCGGCTGCAAGTTTGGCATTGTAAAGGATGCTTTCTAAGTGGTCATGGATGGTGCCAATCTGGTCATGAATTCCAGCAAGCTGCTCCTCATCGATTACATCGGTAATGGCATCTTCTTTGGTAAAGGAACCGGCTTCTGAAAGTTCATAAGTAGAAGGTCCCTCAATTACGGTGCAATCCAAGCCGATTTCTTCTTTTACAAAGTTTGCAAAGTCATGCTTGGCATCCATTTCACCGTGAACCAAAAAGATTTTCTTTGGTGAATGTTTTAAATTCTTTAACCAATCTAACAGGCCATTCCGGTCGGCATGTCCGGAAAATCCTTCTAGGTTATAAATCGTGGCACCTACATGAATCACTTCTCCCATAATGGTTACGTCTGAGTTGCCATCCACAATCATTCGGCCAAGGGTACCTGCTGCCTGGTAGCCTACAAATACCACGGAATTCTTTGGGTTCCAAAGACCATGCTTTAAGTGATGGCGGATACGACCGGCATCACACATACCTGAAGCGGAAATAATAATCTTGGTTTTGCCATCGTCATTATTAAGGGCCATGGAATCTGCTGTGGTCTCGGTGAAGTGAAGATTTTTGAACTTCAGTGGATTATCTCCGCGTAAAATGTAGGACCTGGCCTCCTCGTCAAAGACTTGCGGATTTTCTTCAAAAACCTTGGTTACACTGGCGGCCATCGGGCTATCAATGTAGACATCAATATTTTTTAAGATGTCAGAGTATGGGGATGGAGTAGTGCCATCGTAATACTTATTTAACTCAAAGATCAATTCCTGGGTTCGACCAACGGCAAAGGATGGAATGATGACATTGCCGCCCTTCTTGTAGGTGGCTGCAATAATCTTAATTAATTTATCTACACTGGTTGGGTTTGGTTCATGTAAACGATTTCCATAAGTGCTTTCCATTAAGACATAGTCAGCATGCTTAATAGGGGTTGGGTCTCGTAAAATCGGACGGTCTTTCATGCCTAAATCTCCGGTGAAGACAATCTTACTAAAATGCTCTTGCATGCTATCCTTTAACCAAATCTCTGTAATGGCTGATCCTAAGATGTGGCCTGCGTCGTTGAAACAGATTTCACAGTCGTCGTTAATGTGAATTAGCTGATCATAAAGGATTGGGGTGAGATAAGGAAAGACATTCTTCGCATCCTCAACGGTATAAAGGGGCGCCACCGGTGGTTTTCCTTTTCGTTCATTCCGCTTGGTCTCCCAAATGGCGTCCTTTTCGTGGATATATCCGCAATCAACCAACATAATCTTAATCAGATCTGCCGTTGTTTTGGTGCAGTAAATATTTCCCTTGAATCCCCGCTTTACTAAAAGGGGAAGTCGGCCGCAGTGGTCAACATGGGCGTGAGAGAGAATCACAAAATCGATTTCTGCCGGATTAAATGGGAAATCTTCTTCGTTTCTTGCTTCTAAGGTCTTTCCTCCCTGAAACATTCCACAGTCTAATAAAAATTTATATTTGTCTGTGGTCACTAGGTGACAAGATCCGGTAACTGTATTGGAAGCTCCGTAAAACGTTACATTCATGGTCATTTCCTCCTTCAAAACTAGTATATTCTTTTGCTAACTCTATTTTACCACTTTCTCAACAAGGAAATGAGCATTTTCATAAAAAAGCCAAACAGAATTAACAATTTTTACCATAGGAACCGGTGAAAATTTGGAACTTTTTTTCGTTTTTGAAGGGCTTAACTTTTGCCGAAAAAAATGATATAATATAGAAGTCTGAAGTGGCGCTTTTTATATGTTAGACCTGAAGTGGAAGGCTTGTTTCGAGATGTCGGGCAGTCTTTTTTTAATTCACACTTTCGGGGCAGGTCGCAGGGAAAGCCACCAGATCAGTCGTGAACCATTGAATTAGTTAGAGAAAGGCCTGGTAATAATGTTTGAAGTAAATGATACGGTTGTTTACGGAAAGAATGGAGTTTGTAAAGTTGTTGACATAGGAGTACCTTCCATCGCGGTAGGAAATCAGAAATACTACACCCTACAGCCGGTATACAAGAAGGATACGGTTATCTACGCACCACTGGATAATCAAAAGGTTGTGATGCGTGAAGTGATGACAAAGAAGGAAGCCAAAGAATTTGTGGCAGAGATTCCATCCTTAGACAGTGAAGATGCAGAAAGTGAAAGAACTCGTGAACTTTTTTATAAGGAGATGCTAAAAAGCTGCGATTGTAAGAAGTTAGTAGCTATGATTAAGACTCTTCGGGAAAGAAGTTTAGAGCGCGAACAGAAGGGCAAGAAGGCCACAGCTATTGACGAACGGTATCACAAGATGGCAGAAGACCAGTTGTTTGGTGAACTTGGTTATGCCTTAGAGATTGAACCGGAAGATGTTCGTCAGTATATTAAAGAAGTGACTCAGAAAGCATAAGGAAAAAAGTACTTGTGTCATCTCTCATTCCGTTATATAATCCATGTATCAGAGATATGCCCGTGAAACTTTGGAGAAGGTGTTTTATGAGCGGGATTAGTTAGGAGGATTACAAGATGGTATTTGAAAAGATTCAGAAGATCATTGCTAATCAGACGGATAAGGACCTTAGCGAGATCACCTTGGAGACAAGTATTCATGATGATTTAGATGCAGATTCATTAGATCTCTTCCAGATTATCAATGATATCGAGGATGAATTTGGTGTTCAGTTTGAAGAAACCGATGGACTTCAGACGGTTGCAGATGTAGTAAAATTCGTAGAAGATAATCAGTAAGTATACGGGGCAATCATCCCCTAAAAAAACAGGCGGTATGCCTGTTTTTTTTGTGCCTTAACATACCGAAGAATCATCGGTGCGATGCATGGTTTTAAATAAGGAATTCTTTTGTCTTCGACTGACTGGAATCCGATCTCCATTATCCAGTAGGAGTTCATCTCCCTTTACAAATCTTGCGTGGGCGGTATTTACCAAAAAGCTTTGATGACAGAAGATGAATTCTGGATGGCTAAGTTGGATACTTGCAAATTGTCCTAAGGGACCACTAACGATCAATTCTTTGGTGCTTGTCTGACAGTCCATCACCAACCTGGTATTTCGCCCATAAGAAGTAAGGTAGAGGATAGAATCCGGTTCAATGAGATACTTTTTGTTGTACCGTCTTGCAATGACCGGCGGTTCCTTATTCTTCCATTCCTTGAGGCATTGGTCCAAAAGATTTGGGAGGAGGTTCGGTACCTGGTTCTTTAAAAGAAAGACCGTGTTTTTTAAGCGATAGAGGAGGGCACCGTACTCGTAACGAGAAGAGCAAAGAAAGAGCTTGGCCTCTGGAAATAGTAAGTTAATCTCTTCTGCTAGGACCATTCCGGACTGACTGTCTTTTAGTTCCGCATCCAAAAAGAAAATCATAGGCTCCTGACAGGCCTCGTACTGCTTCTTTTTCTTTAACTGGCAAAGAAAGTCTCCGAAACATTCCGGTCGGATTTCCTTGATTTTTCCAGATGTAAATGAGTTTTTTAAACAAGCATGGATCAGTTCAAAAAGCGCAAGAAACTCCCGATGCTTGTTTACACAAACATATAGATTCATAATAACCCCTTTCCTGTTAGAAATACATTTTTCATGTTTATTTTACGAAAGGAATGGGAGAATCACAAGTGTTTAGAATAAACTCCACTAGTGGAAATTCGGCTATCAATAAGATTTTGTCATATGGTGTGGTTTGACAGACTACATGCAAATGGGTATGATGTAAGGAATGAAAGGAGGCGTTTTTATGGCAACACCACATAATACAGCAGAAAAAGGGCAGTTTGCCAAAACTGTTTTAATGCCGGGAGATCCCCTTCGGGCAAAATATATTGCAGAACATTTTCTTACCGATGCAAAGTGTATCAATGAAGTAAGAGGAATGCTTGCTTACACGGGAACCTATCAGGGTAAGGAAGTTAGTGTTATGGGACATGGAATGGGGGTTCCTTCCCTGGGAATCTATACCTATGAGTTATATCATTTTTATGATGTGGACCAGATTATTCGGATTGGTTCCATTGGTGGCTACGGTGATCAGGTAAACCTAAGGGATATTATTATTGCCCAGGCGGCTTCCACTAATTCCAACTATATCAAGCAATTTCATTTGCCGGGAACTTTTGCTCCAATTGCTGACTTTGGTCTTTTGCAAAAGGCTGTTGCGCTTGCAGAGGAACGAAAGCTTTCTTATCACGTGGGAAATATTTTAACCTCAGATACCTTCTACAGTGCTGATCCAAAGGAGAAAGATCTTTGGAAGGCCATGGGCATCTTAGGGGTAGAAATGGAAACCGCTGGTCTCTACCTTAATGCGGCAGCAGCCGGCAAGAAGGCCCTTGGTATTTTAACGGTTTCTGACCATCTTTATAAGGAGGAGGAACTTTCAGCTGGGGAACGCCAAACATCCTTTACGGATATGATGGAGCTTGCTCTGGGGCTGGTAGAATAAGAGTCGTATGTTATTTTTTGTTTATGGTTTACTGGCAATTTTTGTTTTAACCATGCTTTACCTGTGGCTGATTTGTCCCAATCTTTCCGGACGTTATCAGGTGCCAGAGGATTTTAAGCGAATTGCTCACCGAGGCTTGTTTGATCAAAAAAAACGGCCGGAAAATTCCCTGGCTGCCTTTCAATATGCGGTAGATCAGGGATTTGCCATTGAACTGGACATTCAGGAAACCAAGGATGGTGAGCTGGTTATTTTCCATGATTGGGACCTGATGCGGATGTGTCATGATTCTAGGAAGGTTTGTGATGTGACCTATGAAGAACTTTCTAAACTTTCACTTTTATCGTCGAATCAAAAGATTCCAACGCTTGACCAGGCCCTGTCTGTGATTGATGGAAAAGTAGGTCTTTTGGCTGAAATCAAGGTTGATGCACCCATTGACCGCCTTTGTAACAATATCCAACGAAAGCTTGATCTTTACACTGGGAAATATGTGGTTGAAAGCTTTGATCCCAGGGTGTTAGCCTGGTACAAAAAGAATCGCTCTTATGTGATTCGAGGTCAACTTGCAAGTACCTTTAAAAATAGTAAGGAATTAAAAAATCCATTGCTGAAATGGATTCTTAAAAATCTCTTTGGAAATGTGCTTGCCAGACCGGACTTTATTGCTTTTAAAAGAAATGATGTGAAATCCCTGTCTTTGCAGGTTTGTAAAAAAATATTTGCATGTAAAACATTTGCATGGACGGTTCGTTCGAAAGATGAGGAATTAGCGGACCAAAGTTTTTTTGATGCTGTGATTTTTGATTCTTATATACCGGAATCCAATTCATAGCAAATTAGGCTTGTTTAAATAAGTCGAAAAATCCTCCACTTCTAAGTTTAGGCGTAGCTGGGGGTATAACAAATTAGAAGGGAAAATTAAATTTATGGCAGAGTTTGTAATTGTTTCTGATCCAGCTTGTGATTTGAATCTGGATTTGGTCAATCGTTTTGAAATTGATGTGGCACCTATGAGATTTTCTATGGATGGACAAGAGTTTCATCACTACATCGACGAACGGGAGATGTCTATCGAAGAGTTTTACCAGAGGATTGAAGCTGGAAGTATGCCGATCACTTCTCAGGTAACTCCATTTGAGTTTGAAGAGGTGATGAGAAAGCACTTAGAAGCCGGAAAGGATATTCTTGCCATGCCTTTTTCTTCTGGTCTTTCAGGAACTTATCAGTCTGCTTGCCTGGCGGCTCAAAATCTTAGGGAGGAGTTTCCAGAGCGAAAGATTCTTGTTTCTGATAATCACTGTGCCAGTGTCGGTCTTGCTGCACTTCTTTATTATGCAGGCATGATGAGGGAAGAAGGCAAATCCATAGAGGAGGTTGCTTCTTGGGTAGAAGAACATCGTCACAATATCCGCCACTGGTTTGCGGTCGATGATTTGTTCCATTTAAAGCGTGGCGGTCGTGTTTCTTCTGTGGAGGCAATCCTTGGAACTGCTCTTAAGATTAAGCCAATCTTAACGATCGACACAGAGGGCAAGCTTGTGGTAAAGGAGAAAGCTCGTGGAAGTAAGAAGGCCATGAGTCTGATCATTGATCGGTTAAAGGAGGAAGGTACTGGTTGGGATACCCAAAATCAAACGGTAGTAATTGGTCATGCCCATAATCCAAGTGCAGCTGAGGATCTAAAGAACCGCTTGTTAGAAGAGGGGTTGGTAAAGGATGTCATTATCTGTAAGATTGGACCAATCATTGGAACCCATGTGGGACCCGGCATGTTTGCCTGCGTCTTCTTAGGAGAAGAAAAATCGTAATATCAAAAAAACACTTAAGCAAACCCTGGCTTAAGTGTTTTTTTATTATACATGTTTCTTTCTGGTTAGGATGCTTCCCCAAACGCTTGGTGCGAAAAGAAGGAGGATTGGGAATAGTTCCAATCGGCCGGCCAGCATGTCAATCATAAGGACAAGTTTTGAGAGCGTGCTAAAGGAAGCAAAGTTTTGAGTAGGACCTACGGCATTTAAACCGGGTCCGATATTGTTTATGGTTGCAGCAACAGCCGTGAAATTTGTGATGAGGTCTTTGCCTTCAATACTTACTAAGAATAAAGAAATTGTAAAGAGGGTAAAGAAAGTGGTGAAGTAAACATTGGTGGAACGAACGGTGTCATCATCTAAACTCTTTCCATCCATGTTTATCTTTCGGATGCTTCTTGGGTGAAGGTAAGAGTGAAGTTCCTTTTTCACGCTTTTAAAAAGAATCAGGATTCTAGAAACCTTGATACCACCACCGGTAGATCCGGAGCAGGCACCACAAAACATCAGGGTTACCAAAATTGTTTTACAAAGGTTGTTCCACTGGTCAAAGTCGGCCGTGGCAAAGCCTGTGGTTGTAATAATAGAACCTACTTGGAAGAAAGCCTGACACAGGGCGGTGGAAAGCTTCTTCACAGAAGGTAGGATCTGAAAGGTAATAGTAATGGCACTAATGAAAATGATAGCAAAGTAAACTCGAATTTCATCAATGCGGATTGCCTTTTTGGCCTTCTTTAAAAGAATAAAATAATAGCTGTTAAAGTTAACACCAAAGAGAATCATAAAGACCGTAATAATCCACTGTTGAGCCATGGTGTAGTCGGTACAGGAAGAATTTCTTATACCGAAACCACCGGTACCGGCAGTACCAAAAGAAATCAGAATCGTATCAAAAACAGGCATGCGAGAGATAAGCAAAATAATTATCTCTAAAATAGTGAGGCCAAAATAGATTCCGTAAAGCCACATGGCGGTAGTATGGATCTTAGGAACCAGCTTACCAACAGAAGGCCCCGGACTTTCTGCTCGCATTAGGTTGATGTTGGAACCTCCAGTTAGTGGTAAGACCGCTAAAAGGAAAACCAAAACACCCATACCACCAATCCAGTGAGTGAAACTTCGCCAGAAGAGGGCGCAGTGGCTGAGGGCTTCCACATTGGTAAGAATACTTGCTCCGGTTGTGGTGAAACCAGAGATGGTTTCAAAGAGAGCATCAATATAACTTGGAATATCCCTGGTTAAGTAGAAAGGCAAAGCGCCTACGACAGACATTAAAATCCAGGAAAGGCCAGTAGCAACACAACCTTCTTTTAGGTAAATGGTCTTATTGGAAGGTATTTTCCATGTGGTGAGGTATCCGAAAAGAATACTTAACACGGCGATCAAAAAAAAGATAAATGCTTCGGATTCGTGATAGATAAGACCACAAATTCCCGGAAGGAGCATGAGGATGCCTTCCACTCGAAGTACGTGGCCCAGAATATAGAAAATCATTCGTGAATTCATGAGCCCCTCCCTACGCTAAGATGTCTTCCAAATTTCGGAAGCCCTTTTGTGTTGTAACAATCATTACCGAATCTCCGGACTTGATGCAGTCCTCACCATTTGGAATGATGATTTTGTTGTTACGGTTAATGAAAGCAACTAAGAGGTTCTTCTTAAGGGTTAAGTCTTTAAATGGGATGCCTGTTACACTGCAATCCTTAAAGACGTTAAACTCAATGGCTTCCGCCTGGTTGTCAAACATATGATAAAGAGTTTCAATGTTTGAAGACTGAGAATTGTTTTTGGCGCGGACATAGGCAACGATGGTTTCAGCAGTGATGAAGCGAGGGTAGATAACAGAACCTAAATCTAACTCGCTGATTACATCCTTGAAATTCATACGGTTTACCTTGGTGATTACCTTAGCGTTAGAGACCTTCTTGGCATAGAGGGTGAGGATAACATTCTCCTCGTCAATGCCGGTAAGAGGAATGAAGGCATCGGTGTCTTCGATTCCTTCTTCTACCAGAAGGGACTGGTCGGTACCGTCACCATTAATAATGGTTGCCTTAGGAAGAAGGAGGCTAAGTTCTTCGCAACGGTCCTTGTTGCTTTCGATAATCTTAACATCCATGCCCATGGCACAAAGACGTTCGGATAAGTAGTAAGATACCTTGCCACCACCGATAATCATCACACGATGCACCTTGGTGCTCTTCATGCCGATGGCATCCATAAATGATTTGACCCGTTTGTTTGGAGCAACGAAACTTACCACGTCACCCTTTTGAATGGTAAAAGCACCATTTGGAATGAAGACCTGGCCCTGACGTTCAACCGCACAGATTAGGGTTTTGAATTTTCCCGTGTGAGAAAGCTTTGCGATGGTCATACCGTCCAGGTGATGTCCCTCCGGAACCTTAAACTTTATCATCTCTGCTTCATCACGGCAGAAAGAATTAACTTCTAGAGCAGCAGGGACGACTAATAGTCTGGTTACTTCATCTGCAGATTCCAACTCTGGATTAATAATCATGGCAAGGCCGAATTTTTCTTTTAAATAAACAGCCTCGTGAGAATAGTCCGGGGTACGAACTCTGGCGATGGTAGAACAAGTGCTGGTTTGGCTTGCGATGGTGCAGCATAAGAGGTTTAATTCATCGGAACCTGTAACTGCAATGAAAAGGTCGCAATTTTCTATGCCAGCTTCCTGTTGGATACTGAAACTTGAACCACTTCCGTGGATGCCCATAACATCGTAGATATCCGTGATTTCTTGGATTTTGTTTGGGTTGGTATCAATAATTGTGATATCGTGTCCTTCACTAATCAACTGTTCAATCAGGGTAATACCTACCTTACCGCATCCTACGATAATGATGTGTAGGCCCTCTTTTTCGGGCACTTTTGGTTTAGAAAACATGTTTCCTCCTGTAAATGACATCTCGGTCATCCTTTTCCAAAAATAAGTATACGAATCCATTATAACAGAATGAATAAAAATTGAAACACAAAAACTACATATTTTTCACAAAGCTTTTTCACAAGTTGGGAATATACTTTAAACATACTATCGAAGAGATAGTAGCTTAACATTTTCATAACTCTACTTGGCAGAGAGTTGCCAAGTATCCCCCTCAAATTTAAACAACCCAAAGGAAAAAATCAGTACAGATTGTACTGGTTTTTTTCTTGCGCAATAATCTAAGGTGCGATATAATCGTAGTCGTGTTATTGGGTAAAGTTTACCCTAAAGGCAGACAATAGAGTTTATATAAATACCTTCGAGGAGGGAATTATGTTAGATACAGATATCGGAATTGATTTAGGAACCGCAAGTGTTCTCGTATATATTAGAGGAAAAGGGGTCGTTTTAAAGGAGCCTTCCGTAGTGGCGTTTGACAGGGATAATGATCGGATTAAGGCCATTGGCGAGGAAGCTCGTCAGATGATTGGACGTACCCCGGGTAATATTGTTGCTGTAAGACCCATGAGACAGGGAGTGATTTCGGATTATAAGGTCACAGAGCGAATGGTGAAATATTTTATTCAAAAGGCTGTGGGTCGAAGAACCTATAAGAAGCCAAGAATCTCCGTGTGTGTACCTTCCGGGGCAACAGATGTAGAGATCAATGCGGTTAAGGATGCGACCTTAGAAGCAGGTGCAAGAGAGGTTCATATTATTGAGGAGCCAATCGCAGCAGCAATCGGTGCAGGCATTGATATTTCAAAGCCTTGTGGAAATATGATTGTAGATATAGGTGGTGGAACCACGGATATTGCTGTTATTTCCTTGGGAGGAACTGTAGATTCTGCATCGATTAAGGTGGCAGGAGATGATTTTGATGAGGCAATCATCCGTTATGTGAAGAAGAAGCACAATTTGTTAATTGGTGAGCGTACCGCTGAGGATGTAAAGATTCAGATTGGAACCGCCTATGAACTTCCGGAACTTTTGAAGATGGAAGTAAGAGGCAGAAATATGGTAACGGGTCTTCCTAAGACGGTAGAGATTACGTCGGAAGATGTAAGAGAAGCTTTAGAGGAAACCACCAACCAGATTGTGGAGGCAATTCACGGGGTTTTGGAATCAACCCCTCCAGAGCTTGCAGCAGATATTGCAGACCGAGGTATTGTTATGACCGGTGGTGGATGTCTTCTTCGTGGTTTAGAAAAATTAATTGAATCAAGAATCGGCATTAATACCATGACAGCAGAAAATCCTATGATTTGTGTTGCGGTGGGTACCGGACAGTACCTTGATTATTTGAATGGAAAGTTAAAGTTTTAGTCTGATAGGGTCATAGAAAGAGTGGGAATATGGTGGAAGTAACCGGCTATGTGGAGCATATTACCTTCCGGAATGAAGAGAATGGATATACGGTTTTTTCTGTAGCGGAAGGAAAGAAACTTCACATGTGCGTAGGCATGATTCAGACAATTGAAGAAGGGGAATATGTAACGGTCTCTGGTGAAGAGACCGTTCACAATATCTATGGAAAGCAAATCAAGGTGAGTCACTATGAGATTAAGGTACCGGAAGATAAGGAATCTATTTTGCGTTATTTGGGTTCCGGTGCGATTAAGGGCCTTGGTATGCGAACCGCCGAGCGAATCGTCAAGTTATTTGGAGAGGATACCTTGCGAATCATTGATGAAGAGCCGGAACGTCTGGAAGAGGTCAGGGGCATTTCCTTAAAAAAAGCCATGGATATTTCTGCTCAAATGGAAGAAAAGAAGGAACTTCGTGAGTCTATGCTTTATTTGCAGAAGTTTCAGATTTCCAATGCCCTTGCGGTAAAAATCTATAACGAATACGGCCATAAAATGTATGAGATTTTAGAGAAGAATCCGTATCGTTTGGCCGAGGATATTGATGGGGTAGGATTTCGGATTGCAGATGATATTGCAAAACAACTGGGGGTAGGAGAAGATTCAGAATATCGACTTCGTGCGGGAATCCTTTATGGCCTTCAGTGTGCGGGCATGAATGGACACGTGTATTATCCTATGGAAAAGTTAACCAAGGAAACCCTTCGCCTTTTAAGACTTCCGGACCGGGACCTTAGGGAATGTTATCAGGATTTGGCCTTGGAAAAGAAGATTGTGATAAAAAATTGGGAAGGGGAGGATTTGGTTTATCTTTCGAATTTCTATTATGCGGAACTTGATGTGGCAAATCGCTTGATCCAGCTAAACTTTAAGCAAGACATTGACGAGCAGGCGGTCACCCGGACGGTAAAAGACCTGGAAGAGGAAAATAAGATTGCTCTCGATGACTTGCAAAGACAAGCGGTGTTTGAAGCGGCAAAGTCCGGAATTCTTGTGATCACAGGTGGACCGGGAACCGGAAAAACCACTACAATTCATACGCTTTTGCGTTTCTTTGAGATGCAAAATATGGAGATTCTTTTGGCGGCACCAACGGGACGTGCGGCCAAGCGTATGAGTGAGGCTACCGGTTATGAAGCCTCTACCATTCACAGGCTTTTGGAATATTCCGGAGGACCGGAGGAGGATTCGGATACCACAAGGGATATAGGAGCGTTTGAAAGGAACAATGAAAATCCTTTGGAAACCGATGTGGTCATTATCGATGAGATGTCTATGGTGGATATCTTTTTGATGCGGTCCCTTCTTCATGCTATCACCTTTGGTACCCGCTTGATTTTAGTGGGGGATGTGGACCAGCTCCCATCGGTCAGCCCGGGAAATGTTTTGAAGGATATTATAGGAAGCAATCAGTTTTCTGTGGTTGCCTTAAATAAAATTTTCCGACAGGCTGGGGAATCTGAGATTGTTACAAATGCTCATTTGATTAATAAGGGTGAGCCGGTGGTGATTACGAATAAGAAGGATTTTCTTTTTGTGAGACGAGACGATCCGGTCCGGGTGGCCAATGTGATTGCTCTTTTGGTGAAGGATAAACTGCCGGACTATGTGGATGCTGACTGGAGAGAAATTCAGGTCTTATCTGTTACCAAGATTGGTCCTTTGGGAACCCAGAATCTAAATAAGACCCTTCAGGAGGAATTAAATCCTCCTGAACCGGGAAAAAATGAAAAAGAGCATGGAGACTTTGTGTTTCGAGAGGGAGACAAGGTGATGCAGATTAAAAATAACTATCAGGCGGTTTGGGAAAAGAAAAGCCGCGGTCGGGTATATGAGGAAGGACTTGGAGTCTTTAACGGTGACATGGGTAGGATCACGAAAATCAACACACTGATGGAGATGCTAGAAGTGGAGTTTGATGATGACCGCCATGTGATTTATTCCTTTAAGGATTTGGATGAGTTGGAACTTGCCTATGCCGTGACGGTTCACAAGTCTCAGGGAAGTGAGTACCCGGCCGTTGTTATGCCGATGCTTTCCGGACCACCAATGCTGATGAACCGCAACGTGCTTTACACCGCGGTAACAAGAGCAAAGAAATGTGTTGTGATGGTGGGGCATCAGGAAACCATCCAAACCATGATTAATAATGCAGGGGAACACAGGCGTTACTCCGGCCTTTTGCGCCAGATTCAAGGGGCGGCAGAGGTGGAGGAATAGGGATATGAGGAATATGAGAATAAGATGTTTATTAGAAGGGGTAAACCATCTCCTGCTTCCGGCAACTTGTCCTGCCTGTGGGAAGGTTTTGGCGTTTGGACAAAAGATTTGTCCGGACTGTAAAAAGCAAATGACTTATGTAAAAGAACCTTTTTGCATGAAGTGCGGGAAAGAGTTAAAGGACATGGAGGCAGAGTACTGTTACGACTGCAGCCACAAGACCCATCTTTTTACCAGGGGCTTGGCTCTTTACATCTATAATCAAACGGTTAGCCGGGCAATCTTTGACCTAAAGTACAAGAATCGCCGTGAAAATGGCATTTTCTTTGGGGAAGAACTGGCTCTTCGTTATAGTTCTTTGATTCGGGAGTGGGAGATTGATTTGGTTCTTCCTGTTCCTATATATAATAAGAAGAAAGTGAAAAGAGGCTACAACCAAGCTGCCATAGTAGGGAAGCGATTTGCAACTCTTGTTGGTGTCTCTTATTCGGAAAAAATTTTGTATCGACAAAAATGCACCAAGCCCTTAAAAACCATGAATGATCGGGAGCGGGCCAAACACCTCTTAGGCGCATTTGCAGTAAAGGAAGAGGGGAAGGGCCGCAGGGTTCTTTTGGTGGATGATATCTATACCACCGGTGCAACTATGGATGCCTGTAGCCGAGTCTTGCTAAAAGCCGGTTTTTCTCAGGTTTATTTTTTGACGGTGGCCGTAGGAAATGGAGTTTAAAAAATTAGTTGACGAATAAGAAGTATCTATGATATATTAGTGTGGCGTTGGAAGAAGTCTTTTTTTTATGCCCAAATTTAGGAATTTCGCATTTGGGCTAAGAATCGACTAGCAAAAATATGTAAGAAAGTGGAGGTGGACGTTGTGCGCACAAAGATCACATTGGCATGTACGGCTTGTCAGCAGAGAAATTATAATCTGACAAAGGACAAGAAGACTCATCCGGACAGAATGGAAACCAAGAAGTATTGCAAGTTCTGTAAATCACACACTTTGCACAAAGAGACAAAGTAATTGATGGAGGCATAGTATGAGCGAAGCAGAGAACAAAAACGAAGAGATTCTTGATGAGTCTCTTAGTGAGACCACTACTGAAGAAGTAGCAGAAGTTCAGGCTGAAGCAGAAACAGTTAAATCTGAAATAGAAGAGAAGGCCTCAAAGGCTGACAAGGTTTCAGGTAAGACTAAGAAGTCTTCAAAAAAGAAGAAGGGTGGATTCTTTAAGGGACTCAAGAGTGAGTACAATAAGATTATCTGGCCGGATAGAACTACTGTGGCTAAGAGAACAGCAGTTGTAATCGTTGTTACCACCATCATCAGTGTCATCATCAAATTATTGGATACCTTAATCCAGTATGGTTTTTCTTTTATCGTAAAGTAAGCAAGGAGTAAAAAGAAGTTATGTCAGAAGCAAAATGGTATGTAGCTCACACCTACTCAGGTTATGAGAACAAGGTAAAGACCGACATTGAAAAGACAGTTGAAAATCGTCATCTTGAAGATCAGATTTTTGATGTAGTCATCCCAATGGAGACGGTTGTTGAAGCAAAAGACGGACTTCGCAAGGAGACCTTAAGAAAGATCTTCCCAAGTTACGTCCTTGTTCATATGATCATGAACGATGATACATGGTATGTAATTCGTAATACCAGAGGCGTTACAGGTTTCGTAGGACCTGGATCTAAGCCGGTTCCTCTTACAGAAGAAGAATTAGCAAAGTGGGGTCTTGAAGGCAACGAAGTTGCCGATAAGCCTGCCAATGTTATTATTGACTTTGCTGAAGGTGATGCAGTTACAGTTATTTCTGGTGTTTGGGCCGGAACCGTCGGTGTTATTAATAAGATCGATGAGAATAAGCAGACAGCTACAATGAATGTCGACATGTTCGGCAGGGAAACCCCTGTTGAGTTAGGTTTCACAGAAATCAAAAAAATGAATTAATAAGTGGGAGAAGAGATTCTTTCGATAATACCACAAGGAGGTGCCATTATGGCAAAAAAAGAAGTAGAAGGATACATTAAGTTACAGATTGAGGCTGGAAAGGCTACTCCAGCTCCACCAGTTGGTCCTGCACTTGGACAGCATGGTGTTAATATCGTTCAGTTTACCAAGGAGTTTAACGCACGTACAGCTGATCAGCCAGGTATGATTATTCCAGTAGTAATCACTGTTTACTCTGACAGAAGCTTTACATTTGTTACCAAGACTCCTCCAGCAGCAGTTCTTTTAAAGAAGGCTTGCAACATCAAATCTGGTTCTGGCGTTCCTAATAAGACCAAGGTTGCTACAATCAGCAAGGCTGATCTTCAGAAGATTGCAGAGACAAAGATGCCTGACTTAAACGCAGCTAGCGTGGAAGCCGCTATGAGCATGATTGCTGGTACAGCAAGATCCATGGGTATCACTGTAGAAGAGTAATCTTCCAAAAGAGAAGTAACAAGACTGTAGAAATTTAGAATAAGGTGGGAGGTTTATCCGTTTGTACCACTAGGAGGTTAATTATATGAAACGAGGAAAAAGATATTTAGAGGCTGCTAAGGCAGTAAATCGTGGAACTTTATATGATAGCGCTGATGCTATTAAGATCGTTAAGGAGAGCGCAAAGGCTAAATTTGACGAGACTGTAGAACTTCATGTTAGAACCGGTTGTGATGGACGTCACGCTGAGCAGCAGATTCGTGGTGCTGTAGTTCTTCCTCATGGAACAGGTAAGTCTGTGAAGGTTTTAGTATTCGCTAAGAATGCTAAGGCTGATGAGGCTTTGGCAGCAGGTGCTGATTATGTTGGTGGCGAGGAATTAATTCCTAAGATTCAGAACGAAGGTTGGTTAGATTTTGATGTAGTTGTAGCTACTCCTGATATGATGGGTGTAGTTGGTCGTCTTGGACGTGTACTCGGACCTAAGGGCTTAATGCCAAACCCTAAGGCTGGTACTGTAACAATGGACGTAACCAAGGCTGTTAACGACATCAAGGCCGGTAAGATTGAGTATAGATTAGACAAGGCAAATATTATCCATGTGCCAGTTGGTAAGGCTTCTTTCACAGAGGAGCAGTTAGCGGACAACTTCCAGACGCTTATCGATGCAATCATTAAGGCTAAGCCACAGAGCCTTAAGGGAACCTATTTAAAGAGTATCACACTTACATCTACTATGGGTCCTGGTGTAAAGCTTAACACAGCTAAGTTCTTATAAAATTTCATTTGCAAATTATATTTGAACAAATACCAAATAATGATTGACATCATAGAAGGAGTGTGTTAGAATTCACACTGTTGAAAAAACTGAAGATCCAAAGACAGCAGGTGCGAAAGCTTAATTTCCTGCCGAGGAAACTTATTTTGAATCATCTAGATTTTTATCCTCTCTGTCTTTGGGCAGAGAGGTTTTTTAATGATTAAAGGAGGAAAACATGGCTAAGGTAGAGATCAAGAAACCTATTGTTGAAGAAATCTCTGGCTTACTTGACGGTGCTGCAACAGCTGTAGTAGTTGATTATCGTGGACTTACAGTAGAGCAGGACACAAGACTTCGTAAGGAGTTAAGAGAAGCTGGCGTATCTTACAAGGTTTACAAGAACACAATGATCAACTTCGCAATTCAGGGAACTGAGTTCGAGTCTCTTGCACCATCGCTTGAAGGACCTACAGCTCTTGCTGTATGTAAGGATGATGCAACAGCTCCAGCAAGAATTATTGCTAAGTTCGCTAAGGAAGCAGAAGCATTAGAGATCAAGAGCGGTATTGTAGAAGGTACCTTCTATGACGCAGCAGGAATGGCTCGGATCGCAGCTATCCCATCAAGACAGGAATTACTTTCAAAGTTACTTGGAAGTCTCCAGTCACCTATGGCAAACTTCGCTCGCGTTATCAATCAGGTCGCAGAGAAGAAGTCAGCAGAAGCTTAATCGCATCTGCAATCAAAGAATTGCTTAACAATATAAGCAGTAAGTATTTATTTTATTAATTTTAATGGAGGAATTAATCATGACAGTTCAGGAAATTATTGAAGAGATCAAGAACTTAAGCGTTTTAGAGTTAAACGATTTAGTAAAGGCAGCTGAGGAAGAGTTCGGCGTATCTGCAGCAGCAGGTGTTGTAGTTGCAGCAGCAGGTGCTGGCGCTGCCGCAGCTGAGGAGAAGACAGAGTTCGACGTTGAGTTAACAGACGTTGGTGCTAACAAGGTTAAGGTTATCAAGGTTGTTAAGGATGCAACCGGTCTTGGACTTAAGGAAGCTAAGGAAATCGTAGATGGCGCTCCTAAGGTTATCAAGGAAGGTGTTTCTAAGGCTGAGGCTGACGAGTTAGTTGAGAAGTTAAAGGAAGTTGGAGCTACTGCTACATTAAAGTAATTCCATCTTTATGTAAAAGGTCACTACTTAGGTAGTGGCCTTTTTGTTTTGAATGTTGGAGTAAAAAAGCAGAAGTTAGGAACCTAAAACTTCTTATAAAAAAGGTTTGACACAAGTAATGATTTGTGATACTATGGAAAATGCACTATTGTGGAATAATTATGAACAGGGGTGAATTAATCAATGGATAAGAACAGATTACATCTTGTGAAATCAGGAGACACCGTCAGAGTCAGTTTCCAGAAACAGAAGGAAGTTCTTGAGATGCCTAATCTCATTGAAGTGCAGAAAGACTCTTACAATTGGTTTCTAACTGATGGATTGAAAGAAGTTTTTAAAGACATTTCTCCGATTGAAGATTACAACAACCATCTGAGCTTGGAATTCGTAGACTTTAAGCTCCACGAAGACGAGGCAAAGTATACGATCCAGGAATGTAAAGAAAGAGATGCCACATATGCGGCTCCATTGAAGGCTAAGGTTAGACTTCACAATAAGGAGACCGGTGAAATCAGTGAGCATGAGATCTTCATGGGAGATTTACCTATGATGACAGCTACTGGTACATTCGTAATTAACGGGGCAGAGCGAGTAATCGTAAGCCAGTTAGTACGTTCACCTGGCATTTACTATGATATTACACATGATAAACTTGGCAAAAAATTATATTCATCAACTGTTATTCCAAACCGTGGAGCCTGGCTTGAATATGAGACAGATTCCAACGATATTTTCTATGCCAGAGTAGACCGTACCCGTAAGGTTCCTGTAACCGTATTGATACGTGCACTTGGTGTAGGATCAAATCAGGAGATTCTCGATATGTTTGGTGAGGAGCCAAAACTTTTGGCTACCTTTGAGAAGGATACTTCTACAAACTATGAAGAGGGTCTCTTAGAGTTATACAAGAAAATCCGTCCGGGTGAGCCACTTTCTGTAGATAGCGCATCAAGCTTGATTACCGGAATGCTCTTTGATCCTAGAAGATATGATCTTGCTAAGGTAGGACGTTATAAGTTTAATAAGAAGCTTGCTTTACGTAACCGTGCGGTAGGATTTGCTCTTGCGGAAGATGTAGTAGATACTACCACAGGAGAAATCCTTGCTGAGGCAGGAACCGTAATTACAGAAGAATTAGCAAAGAAGATTCAGGATGCTGCAATCTTTAGTATCACAGTACAGACAGAAGAGAGAAATACTAAGATTCTTTCAAATCTTTCTGTAGATATGAGTCAGTATGTAGACTTTGATCCAAAGGAAATTGGAATCAAAGAAGATGTATACTATCCTGTGCTTCAGCAGATTCTTGAAGAGAATGAAACAGAGGAAGAGATCAAGACAGCATGTGCAGAGCAGTTCCATGAACTTGTACCTAAGCACATTACTAAGGAAGATATCTTAGCCTCTATTAACTATAATATGCATTTAGAGTGGGGTGTAGGAAACAAGGATGATATCGATCACCTTGGAAATCGTCGTATTCGTGCAGTAGGAGAGTTGTTACAGAACCAGTATCGTATTGGTATGTCAAGACTTGAGAGAGTGGTTCGTGAAAGAATGACTACTCAGGATGTAGATTCCGTTTCGGCTCAGTCATTAATTAATATCAAGCCAGTAACTGCGTCAGTGAAGGAATTCTTTGGTTCTTCACAGCTTTCACAGTTTATGGATCAGAATAACCCACTTGGTGAGTTGACTCATAAGAGAAGACTTTCAGCCCTTGGACCTGGTGGTCTTTCAAGAGATCGTGCAGGATTCGAGGTACGAGATGTACACTATACCCACTATGGTAGAATGTGTCCGATCGAGACACCTGAAGGACCTAACATCGGATTGATCAACTCATTGGCTTGTTATGCAAGAATCAACGAGTATGGCTTCGTAGAAGCTCCATATCGTAAGATTGATAAGACTACAGATCCGGAAAATCCACGTGTAACAGATGAGGTAGTATACCTTACTGCAGATGTAGAGGATAAGTATATTGTTGCTCAGGCTAACGAAAAGTTAGATGAAGAGGGACATTTTGTACATAAGAACGTATCGGGACGTTTCCGTGAGGAGACCTCTCAGTTCCCTAAGAAGAAGGTAGACCTGATGGACGTATCGCCTAAGATGGTATTTTCAGTAGCGACCGCCATGATTCCATTCCTGGAAAATGATGACCCTACTCGTGCCCTCATGGGTTCCAACATGCAGCGTCAGGCAGTACCTCTTATGATCACAGAGTCACCTGTTGTTGATACAGGTCTTGCGAATAAGGTAGCTGTTGACTCAGGTGTTGCAGTAGTAGCAAAGCAGGATGGTGAAGTACTTCGTTCTACTTCTAATCAGATTACCTTACGCTATGAGGATGGCACAAAGGAAGATTACGATTTAATTAAGTATGAGCGTTCAAACCAGAGTAACTGCTATAACCAAAAGCCAATCGTATTTAAGGGCGACAAGGTTAAGAAGGGACAAGTAATCGCTGATGGAGCATCTACCAGCAATGGTGAGTTAGCACTTGGTAAGAACCCATTAATCGGATTCATGACCTGGGAAGGTTACAACTACGAGGATGCGGTATTACTTAGTGAGCGTCTTGTTCGTGATGATGTTTATACATCTATTCATATTGAAGAATACGAGAGTGAATCTCGTGATACAAAGCTTGGACCAGAAGAAATTACAAGAGATGTACCTGGTGTAGGTGATGATGCCTTGAAGGATCTTGATGAGAGAGGAATCATCCGAATCGGTGCAGAGGTCCGTGCAGGAGACATCTTAGTAGGTAAGGTAACTCCTAAGGGAGAGACAGAACTTACTGCAGAAGAGAGACTTCTTCGTGCTATTTTCGGAGAAAAGGCAAGAGAAGTTCGTGATACTTCGTTGAAGGTTCCACATGGAGCTTATGGTATCGTTGTAGACGCTAAGGTATTTAGCCGTGCCAACGGTGATGAGCTTCCACCTGGAGTAAATGAGTCCGTTCGTATTTATATTGCCCAGAAGAGAAAGATCTCTGTTGGTGATAAGATGGCTGGTCGTCATGGTAACAAGGGTGTCGTTTCCAGAGTGCTTCCTGTAGAAGATATGCCATATCTTCCAAATGGTCGTCCTTTGGATATCGTATTAAACCCACTGGGCGTACCTTCCCGTATGAACATTGGACAGGTCCTTGAAATTCATCTTTCACTTGCAGCTGCAGTTCTTGGATTTAAGGTTTCTACCCCAGTCTTTGATGGTGCAAACATGGATGATATTCAGGAACTCTTCCACATGGCCAATGATTATGTGAATACTCCTTGGGAAGACTTCTATGAGAAGTATAAGGATCAGATTGCTGATGAAGTTATGGATTACTTACATGAGCATCTTGATCATAGAAAACTTTGGGAAGGCGTGCCAATCAACGATAATGGTAAGGTATGGCTTCGTGATGGACGTACCGGAGAGTACTTCGATGGTCCTGTAACAATCGGTCACATGCATTATCTTAAGCTTCACCATTTGGTTGATGATAAGATCCATGCTCGTTCAACCGGTCCTTACAGTTTAGTAACTCAGCAGCCACTTGGTGGTAAGGCTCAGTTCGGTGGACAGAGATTCGGAGAGATGGAGGTTTGGGCTCTTGAGGCCTATGGTGCTTCTTACACCCTTCAGGAGATTCTTACCTACAAGTCGGATGATGTAGTTGGTCGAGTTAAGACCTATGAAGCAATCGTTAAGGGCAAGAACCTTCCAAAGCCAGGTATTCCAGAATCATTTAAGGTAATGATCAAGGAGTTACAGGCACTTGCACTTGATGTTCGTGTTCTGGATGAGCAGAATAACGAAGTTGACTTAAAGGAAAATGTCGAAGATACTGATATCAGCTTTAACTCAATCTTAAACGATAAGAACTATAATAATGATAATAAAGAAAACTACGGCGCATCCGGCTTTACTCAGCAGGAGATTAAGGATGGCGAATTTGTTAATTCAGAAGTCGAGACAGTTGTTACAGATTTATTAGAAGATGAATACAACGTAGAGGATGAGCAGTAGAAAGGAGAAGGTACATGCCTGAGATGAATAAGAAGGATACTTATCAGCCAATTTCATTTGATAAGGTTAAGATTGGTCTGGCTTCTCCAGAAAAGATCAGAGAGTGGTCTAGAGGAGAGGTTACAAAGCCGGAGACAATCAACTATAGAACATTAAAGCCTGAGCGTGATGGTCTGTTCTGTGAGAGAATTTTTGGACCAAGCAAGGACTGGGAATGTCACTGTGGTAAGTATAAGAAGATTCGCTATAAGGGCGTAATCTGTGACAAGTGTGGAGTAGAGGTTACAAAGGCTTCCGTTCGTAGAGAGCGTATGGGTTCCATTGAACTTGCTACACCAGTTTCACATATTTGGTACTTTAAGGGAATCCCTAGTAGAATGGGTCTAATCCTTGATATTTCTCCTAGAATTCTTGAAAAGGTATTATACTTTGCTTCCTACATCGTACTTGATGCAGGTGAAACGAATTTAATGTATAAGGATGTACTCTCAGAGAAGCAGTATCGTGATGCTGTAGAAGAGTATGGCCGTAATACCTTCCGTGTAGGAATGGGTGCGGAAGCAATTTTAGAGTTACTTCGCAACATTGACCTTGAGAAGGAGTCAGAGGAATTAAAGGCAGAATTAATGGAGTCTTCCGGACAGAAGCGTGCTAAGATCGTTAAGAGATTAGAGGTTGTAGAGGCATTCCGTATTTCAGGAAATAAGCCTGAATGGATGATTCTTTCTGTGATTCCTGTAATTCCACCGGATCTTCGTCCAATGGTACAGTTAGATGGTGGTCGTTTTGCTACCTCTGATTTAAATGATTTATATCGTCGTATCATTAATCGTAACAATCGTCTTGCAAAGCTTCTTGAGTTAGGAGCACCGGAGATTATTGTTCGTAATGAGAAGAGAATGCTTCAGGAAGCAGTGGATGCATTGATTGATAATGGACGTCGTGGACGTCCGGTTACTGGTCCTGGTAACCGTGCATTAAAGTCACTTTCTGATATGTTAAAGGGTAAGCAGGGACGTTTCCGCCAGAACCTTCTTGGTAAGCGAGTTGACTATTCTGGACGTTCCGTTATCGTAGTAGGACCGGAACTTAAGATCTGGCAGTGTGGTCTCCCTAAGGAAATGGCAATCGAATTGTTCAAGCCATTTGTAATGAAGGAGTTAACTCAGAGAGGACTTGCGCAGAATATTAAGGGTGCTAAGAAGATGGTTGAGCGTCAGGATCGTGCCGTTTGGGACGTTTTAGAAGACGTAATCAAAGAGCATCCTGTTATGTTAAACCGTGCTCCTACACTTCATAGACTTGGTATCCAGGCCTTCGAGCCAATCTTGGTGGAAGGTAAGGCAATTAAGTTACATCCATTGGTATGTACCGGTTTCAACGCCGATTTCGATGGAGACCAGATGGCTGTTCACCTTCCACTTTCTATGGAAGCACAGGCAGAATGTAGATTCCTCTTACTTTCACCAAACAACCTCTTAAAGCCTTCGGACGGTGGTCCGGTAGCGGTTCCTTCACAGGATATGGTACTTGGTATTTACTACCTTACTCAGGATAGAGAGGGTGTAAAGGGAGAAGGAAAGTACTTCTCAAGTTATAACGAAGCAATTCTTGCTTATGAGAATGGATATATTACTTTCCATTCAGCAATTAAGGTTAGAAGAACGGTTACCCTTCCTGATGGAAGAGTAGTATCCGGAGATATAGATTGTACCCTCGGACGTTTAATGTTCAATGAAATCATTCCACAGGATCTTGGTTTTGTAGACCGTGTGAAGGACGAGGATTACTTAGAACTTGAAGTTAACTTCCTGGTTCGTAAGAAGGAATTAAAGAAGATTCTTCAGAAGGTAATCGCGGTACATGGTACATTTGCAACTGCAGAAGTTCTTGATAATATTAAGGCTATGGGTTACAAGTATTCAACCCGTGCAGCTATGACTGTATCCATTGCAGATATGAACGTACCTGCAGAAAAGCCTACGATCCTTGCAAATGCAGAGAAGACAGTTGATAAGATTAACGCACACTATCGTCGTGGTCTTGTAACAGAGGATGAGAGATATCAGGAGGTGATCACTACCTGGAAAGAGGCAGATGATTTACTTACTAAGACCCTTCTGAACGATCTTGATAAATTAAATAGTATTAAGATGATGGCTGACTCAGGAGCTCGAGGATCTGATAAGCAGATTAAGCAGTTAGCTGGTATGCGAGGCTTGATGGCTGATACAACCGGTAAGACCATCGAACTTCCAATTAAGTCAAACTTCCGTGAAGGTCTTGATGTTATGGAATACTTCATTTCCGCACACGGAGCCAGAAAGGGACTTTCAGATACCGCTCTGCGTACTGCCGATTCAGGATACTTAACAAGACGACTTGTTGACGTATCTCAGGATTTAATTATTCGAGAGACAGATTGTTCTGTTCATAGAAAGAACATTCCATTTATGGAAGTATCTGCATTTATGGAAGGCAAGGAAACAATCGAGACGCTTGAAGAACGTATTACAGGTAGAACTTCTGCTGAGGATGTATTCGATGCAGATGGAAACCTTGTAGTTGCTAAGAATCAGATGATTACACCAAAGCGTGCAGCAGCTGTTGTTGCTACAGGAGCAACTAAGGTTAAGATTCGTTCAATCTTAAGCTGCCGTTCAAAGCTTGGTGTTTGTGCTAAGTGTTATGGTACGAACCTTGCAACCGGTCAGGCTGTACAGGTTGGTGAAGCTGTTGGTATTATTGCTGCTCAGTCAATCGGTGAGCCGGGTACCCAGTTAACCATGAGAAACTTCCATACCGGTGGTGTTGCAGGTAACGATATCACCCAGGGTCTTCCTAGAGTAGAAGAGCTTTTCGAGGCTCGTAAGCCTAAGGGTATGGGAATCATCGCTGAGTTCGGTGGTAACGTAGAACTTAAGGAGACCAAGAAGAAGAAGGAAGTAATCATTACAAATCCGGAAACCGGAGATTCAAAGGCATATTTAATCCCTTACAGCTCAAAGCTTAAGGTATTTGATGGGGATGTAATTGAGGCCGGTGCTAGTATCACAGAAGGACCAATCAACCCACATGACATCCTTAGAATTCAGGGTGTTCGTGCAGTACAGGATTACATGATGAAGGAAGTTCAGCGTGTATACCGTCTCCAGGGTGTAGAAATCGACGATAAGCACATCGAGGTGATTGTACGTCAGATGTTAAAGAAGATTCAGATTGAAGATCCAGGTGATTCAGAGTACTTACCGGGTATTACTGTAGAAGCTACAGAATTCAATGATATTAATGATGATCTTGAAGAGGCAGGTAAGGAAAAGGCAATCGGTAAACAGGTAATGCTTGGTATTACCAAGGCTTCCCTTGCAACAAATTCATTCTTATCAGCAGCATCCTTCCAGGAGACTACCAAGGCTCTGACAGAGGCTGCAATCAATGGAAAGATTGATCCATTGATCGGTCTGAAGGAGAACGTAATCATCGGTAACTTAATTCCAGCCGGAACCGGTATGAAGAGATATCGTGATGTACATCTTGATACAGATGATATGATTGCTGAAAACCGTAAGGCAAAAGAACTGGTAGCAAAGATTCGTAGAGAAGAAGATGAGAGAGCAAAAGCTGAGGTAAACGAAGGCGAATTTGCAATTTCAGAAGAACCGGAAGAATAATAAAAAGAGGTCGTAGGAATTTCCTACGGCCTCTTTTTACAGTCCTTTGAATTTTTTATTGGAAATGCTTGTAATAAAAGATTGCTAACTGGGTTCTGTCTCGAACCTTTAATTTATCAAAGACAGAAGAGATGTAGTTACGAACGGTTCCTTCGCTTAGGAAAAACTTATCTGCAATCTCCTTGTTACTTAGCCCCTGGGCAACCTGAGTAATAATGTCGATTTCCTTCTCACTTAGGTTGAACTCCTCAAAGGCCGACTTTTTTGGAGCGGAGTGGTCCATGGAAAGGGTTGGAATCTTGCTGATAATCTCATCTCCAAATACACGTTGACCAGAATATACCGCTTTAATCGAAGGGATGATCGATTCAAAATTTTGTTTTAGCAGATACCCCTTAGCACCAATCTTTAAAGCTTCTACAATGTAATCTTCATCGGAGAAGGTGGTTAAGTATAAAATCTTGGCGTCCGGGTGCTTTTCAAGAATCTGTTTACCGGCATCAATACCAGTTACATGTTTCATACGGATATCAGAAAGCAGTACATCTGGCAGGTATTTCTCATATAAGGCGATGGAATCGGCACCGTCATGGCCGAGTTCAAGAACTTTAATTTCCGGGTCAGATTCCAAAATAGTCTTTAAAGCCTGACATACCAGGTTGTCATCATCCACAATTACGATATTCATGTCTTATGTCCCTCCACTTTTGTTTATTCGTTCTCTTCTTTATCTGAATTGATCTTCGGAATGGTAATGAAGATTTTATAGCCTTCGTTGTTATTAATGGTAAAGGTACCGTCCAGCTCATCCACACGTTGCTGGATGGAAATGGTCCCCATACCACCGCTCTTTTTTTGATACCCCTTGGTAGTACCATTATCAGCAATTACTAACTGATAGGCTACGGGCATCTCGTCAATGGTAATACTAACATGAGTTGCATTACTGTGTTTCATAATATTGGTTAAGGCCTCCTGGACGATGTAAATCACAGAATACTTAGCCTTAATAGGAATCTCATGGGTAACGCTGTAGTTAAAGGAAACCGGACAAAAATCAAAGTCATTGATCAGGCCGTTAATTTTTAATTCCAAATCCACAGACTCCTCATGGAGATTGTGAATACTAGCTCGGATGCTATCCATACCGGTAGAAAGGGTATCCTTAATATTGGTCAGGGATTCCTTGGTGGCAGGATCCTTGGTAATAGCCATGAGTGCGGCAATCTGAAGGATTGAACTAGAAAGCAAATGACCAACAATATCATGAATCTCTCGGGCAATACGGTTACGCTCGTTCAAGGTAGCGTTGTTGACCTCGTAGTCCTGACGTTCTAAAAGGTCGTGGTTTTTCGAATTTAAGGTTCTCTTAGAAGCGTAAAATTCCAAACGCATCTGTTTGATCTCTTGCCGATTCTCCGCAAGGTCCTGATAACGTCTTTTTAAAAGGTATACGAAGCAGGAAACCGCTGCAATATAAAAGAGAAAAGAAATACCAAACTCTGACCAATTGAGATAAATGACCGGAATGCAAATGTATATTACATTCTGATAGGATTCTCCGAACAGGTTGTAAGATAGGAAAGGGAGAAAGTAGAGCATCTCCGGAAAGAGCATACATAATCCAATAAAGACAAGGAAAAAGATAATGTCGATATAGGATTCATGGAAAAGGTCGGTAAAGGATCCAATTGTTAAAGCGAGTACAATCGGAACAATGGAATATGGATTAAAACCGACAGATAGGTAAAGTACCAAACAGCATATGAATACAATAAATTTATCAATCAACTTTCCCATGATTTTGCTTCCTTTCTACAGATTTCATTGTAACATGAATCGGTTGACTTTTGCTATCATTTTTTTTAGTATTAAGGAAAGAAGGAAGAAAGGGGTAACACATGGTCATTCAGGCAGAGGGCGTGGTAAAAAGTTATGGTCAAAGCGTAGCGGTAGACCACATTGATCTAAATATTAATCAAGGAGACATACACGGGGTGCTAGGCCCGGAAGGTTCTGGCAAATCAACTCTGATTGCATGTCTCCTTTCTCTGATAGAATATGATAGTGGGGAGGTTAAGATTTTTGATCAATATATGGGGTTAAACCAGCCGGACTTAAAAAGACGAATCGGATTAGTGACCAAACAGGAAGTTTTCTTTCAGGAACTTCGAGTGGTAGATAACTTGTCCTATTTCGCGGCTCTTTATGAAGATAGAAAAAAGGAAAGACAAAGAATTGTATCGGAAGTCCTTGAATTTACCGGATTGGTAGAGTTTTCAAGATTTTATCCTAAGGACCTTTCTTCTGGAATTCGAAGAGTGTTAAATTTTGCCTGTGGAATTGTGCATAAGCCGGAGCTTTTGATCTTAGATGAACCCCTCTTTCATGCAGATGCTGAAAGTAGACAGCAAATCCTTCAATGTATCATTGCCTTGAATAAGCATGGAACCACCATCCTTCTTTGTTCGGGCAGTATGGAAGAGATGGAACAGATTTGTAGTAGAATTACCATGTTAGACAAGGGGAAGGTTTTGGCAGAAGGAAGCAGGCAGGAATTAAAGGGAATGATTAACGTAAGAGAGAAAATCAACCTGGGCCTAGTGTCTCCTACCCCAAAGGTGATTAACCAGATTCAAAATCTTCCCTTTGTTCATTCGGTTTCTTTACATAAGGACGGATTAGAAATTCGTTCCAAAAAGGGAAGCCAGAATCTGATTGAGTTGTTGGAGTACTTAAGGGAAGAGAAAATCGAATTTCGTAACATTTCCTCAGACGAGCCAACCCTAAACGATGTTTATTTTGAGATGACAGGAAAGGACCTGCGGGAAAAAGAACGATGAATCTGATTAGTTTACATCTTAAGATTTATTTAAAAAATAGAAGAAACCTATTTTGGATTCTTTTGGTGCCAATCCTGGTGGGCTTATTTGTATATTTGGCTTATGGGGAGGATATTGAGAATCCTACCAGTTCAATTCCTGTGGGAGTCGTTCGAAGTGAGGGAAATCAAGACTATCAAATCTATCAATGGGTGTTTGATGAGGTTAAGTGGATAAAACCGGTTTATATGGGAGATTTCGAGGCGGAAGATAAGTTGCAAAACAAGGAGATTTGTGGAATCATTCGTTTTGCAAATGAACCGACCTTAACTACCTTAAAAAATACCCCGGAGGTTTCTTTGATTAAAAACCTAATGGAAGAGGTAGCAGAAAAGAAACAGCAGTATGAGGACAATGATCGAAGTGAGAATCTTGACAAAAGAACTGTTAAAAGTTGGTTTCAGGTAATGGGAAACGAGACAGTTTCTTTAAAACGAGACACGGAGTTTATGAATGGTTGGTTCTTCATGATTCTGGCGGCTGCCTCATTTTTTTGTGGACTCTATGGAATTCAGATGGTTTCAGAATTAAGTTTGGACCAGAGGACCGTAGGGGAGGCTGAAAAGATTAACCAGATGCGGGCAATTCGAGTTCGCATGGGAGAAAGAAGACTTCCTTACTTAGCGAATGCAAAGCTGGCAGCAGGTCTTTTTCTTTCTGCCAATTGTCTTTTGGGCTTAGTCTTCTTTTTTGAAAATTCCTATGGCGTGGACTTTGGGGAGCGTCAGGCTCTCCTGCTATTCAATTGTTATTTCTGTACCTTTGCAGGAATTACCTTTGGTATGGCCCTAGGATGTTTTAGTCGTTTTACTTATGAAGGAAAGCGCATTCTTCTACTTTTGCTTACCACTTTCTTTTATTTGATTGCAGGCCCTAATGGCGCCAACTGGGAACGGAGTCTTTTTGGAGATTCTCTGTTTTTAACAAAGCTAAATCCCCTAAGTGTGATCCAATCTAGTTTTTTTGAATTGTATTATCATACAGGACTGAAGGGTTACATAATGGATGCACTTTGGATCCTGGTATTTTCCGTGGTGTGTGCCACAACAGTGATCTATCATCTTAGAAAGCAGACGAAAGAAGAGTGGGAGGATACCATATGATTTTATTTTTAAATAATATGAAGATGGTCTGTAAAATCATACCGGTTTCCCTGGTATTTCTTGCAATCTTTTTGGTGGCGGCCTTTATTAGTTATAGCGATGAGGGGAATGTGGATGACAAGGAGAATTATTCCAATGTATCGGTGAAGATTAATATTGTGGATCAGGATAAAACGGAGCTTTCAAAATCCTTAACTCGCTTCCTTGAAAACGGAAATGAAATTGTGGAGGTCAAGGATAGTGATCAGGCAAGATGGGATGCAATTTATTATAATGAAATCGGCTTTTCCCTTGTAATAAAAAAAGGCTTTCAAAAGTCCCAGGGGAATGACAAGAAGACTTCCTTGAAGATGCTTTATGCCCAGTCTTCTCTGGAAGGACTTTATATGGAAGAAAAGGTGATGCGCTACTTGTCGGTTTACGAGGGGTATAAAAATGGTTACTTAGGAACCCACGGGGCAAGTCAGAAGCGTCTTTGCGATGAAACGGAATTTTCCTTGATTGATCAGGTTACCACTAGAAAACGTGAAGATTTAAGTGGGGATAACATTTCTAAGATGGCCAATACCTTAAATCTTGCGGTGTATCCGATTTTTGCTGTTATTTCATATGCTATTTGCATTGGACAAAAGGCCATGGACCGGGAGGAATTAAAGTTGAAAAATCTCCTGACCCCTGGTGGAAAGAAAAAAGCCTTTTTTGCAGAACTCCTTAGTAATCAGTTAGTAACCCTTTTAACCCTTGTTGCTGTCTTTGGACTTTTGTTTTTAGTTACTGCAGGAGAGGTGTTAAACCAAAAATGGCCAATGTATTTTTTGAATTTTTTCCTTTTGGGACAGTTTACCATGACGGCCTCTTACCTGGCGAAGATTTTAATTTCGGAAAGGAAAAGAAGAATCCTCTTTGTTCATGCTTTTTCTATCTTGGGAGCTTTCTTATCGGGAGCGGTGATTCCCATTGCTTCCTTGTCATCTCAGGTAGAAAAGGTAGCAAGAATTGTGCCGGGCTATTATTTTTCGAAGATTAATAACCGATTAACCAGCTTAAATTTAGTAGCAGGAGATAACTATCATCAGATTTTTCAATGGATGGGAATCCTGGTGCTTTATATCATAACTTTTGTGATGATTACAGCGGTTGTTACTCAGGCGCTTGAGAATTCTGAAAAATAAAAAAATCATCTTGACATCATTTTGTTTTGTACCTATAATGAAAAAAGTGTGCACGTAGGTAGAAGTGCGCGCAAAAATATTATAGGAGGTGAAACCGTAATGCCTACATTTAACCAGTTGGTAAAAAAAGGAAGACAGTCAGCTGTTAAGAAGTCTACTGCACCTGCACTTGGAAAGAGCTACAACTCTTTACACAAGAAGATGAACAATACTTCTTCTCCACAGAAGAGAGGTGTTTGTACCGCAGTTAAGACTGCAACACCTAAGAAGCCTAACTCAGCTCTTAGAAAGATTGCCAGAGTTCGTCTGTCTAATGGTATCGAAGTTACCAGTTATATCCCAGGTGAAGGCCATAACTTACAGGAGCATAGTGTTGTTCTTGTTCGTGGTGGACGAGTTAAGGATTTACCAGGTACAAGATATCATGTAGTTAGAGGTACACTTGATACAGCAGGTGTTGCTAACAGAAAACAGGCCCGCTCTAAGTACGGCGCTAAGAAGCCAAAGGCTTCTAAGTAATTGTAATTCACAGGTTGAATGAAGTGTTCCGGTTTTAACACATAGAAAAGACCGGGCATGGACACGCAAACAGTGAGTACCGATGAATAATCGAAACCGAGGTGACATTAAGTCAAAAATAAATGATTAGGAGGGAAGTAACGTGCCACGTAAAGGACATACTCAGCATAGAGAAGTTTTAGCAGATCCATTATACAATAATAAAGTGGTAACCAAGCTCATCAATAACATTATGTTAGATGGTAAGCGTGGTGTTGCACAGAAGATCGTTTATGGCGCATTCGAAAAGATCGCTGAGAAGAGCGGTAAGCCAGCTCTTGAAGTGTTCGAGGAAGCTATGAACAATATGATGCCTGTACTTGAGGTAAAGGCAAGACGTATCGGTGGAGCTACCTATCAGGTACCGATCGAGGTTAGACCTGAGAGAAGACAGGCACTTGCACTTCGTTGGTTAACAACATTTTCACGTGCAAGAGGCGAGAAGACTATGGAAGATAGACTTGCTAATGAGATTCTTGATGCTGCAAACAACACAGGTTCTGCAGTAAAGAGAAAAGAAGATATGCATAAGATGGCAGATGCTAATAAGGCATTCGCTCATTACAGATTCTAATTCCGGTGAAACACGAGCGTTTCACTATAATGAAATAAGGAGGGCAAAATCTTGGCTGGAAGAGAATATCCACTTGAGAGAACCAGAAATATTGGTATTATGGCTCATATTGATGCAGGTAAGACTACATTAACAGAGCGTATTCTATATTATACTGGTATCAACCACAAGATTGGTGATACTCATGACGGTACTGCTACCATGGACTGGATGGAAGAAGAGCAGGAAAGAGGTATCACTATTACATCAGCAGCTACCACCTGTCATTGGACACGTGAGGTAGGTGCTAAGAAGGATCCTAAGGCAAAGGAGAACCGTATCAATATTATCGATACTCCTGGACACGTAGACTTTACTGTAGAAGTAGAGCGTTCACTTAGAGTCCTTGATGGAGCTGTAGGTGTATTTGATGCACAGAACGGTGTTGAGCCTCAGTCTGAAAACGTTTGGAGACAGGCTGATAAGTACAACGTTCCTCGTATGGCTTTCATGAACAAGATGGACAAGATGGGTGCAGATTTCTTTGGCTCATGTCAGCAGTTAGTTGACAAGCTTGGAAAGAACCCGGTATTAGTTCAGATTCCTATTGGTAAGGAAGATAATTTTCAGGGTCTCATCGATTTATTTGAGATGAAGGCTTATTTATACACAGACGCACAGGGCGACAACATCAGCATTGAGGATATCCCTGCTGATCTTAAGGATCAGGCAGATGAGTATCACACAAAGCTTGTTGAGCAGTGCTGTGAGTTTGATGAAGAGTTAATGATGACATATCTTGAAGGTGAAGAGCCATCTGTTGACGACTTAAAGGCTGCTTTAAGAAAGGCAACAATCGCTGGCGATGCAATTCCTTGTCTTTGCGGTTCTGCATATAAGAACAAGGGTGTGCAGAAGCTTCTTGATGCTGTTATCGAGTATATGCCAGCTCCTACTGATATCGCTGATACAGATGGTACAGACATGGACGGTAACGAGTTAACAGTTAAGTCTACAGACGATGGTCCTTTCGCTGCTCTTGCATTCAAGATCATGACAGACCCATTCGTAGGTAAGCTTGCATTCTTCCGTGTATACAGAGGAACACTTAACTCAGGTTCTTATATCCTTAATTCTACAAAGAATAAGAAGGAAAGAGTTGGTCGTATCCTTCAGATGCACGCTAACTCACGTAACGAAATTTCTACTGTTTACTCAGGAGATATCGCAGCAGCTGTAGGTCTTAAGGTTACAGCTACTGGTGATACCATCTGTGATGAGCAGAATCCTGTAATCCTTGAGTCTATGGAATTCCCAGAGCCAGTTATTGAGCTTGCGATTGAGCCTAAGACTAAGGATGATCAGGCTAAGATGGGTGAGGCTCTTCAGAAACTTGCTGAAGAAGATCCTACCTTCAAGACTCACACCAATACAGAGACTGGTCAGACCATTATCGCCGGTATGGGTGAGTTACATCTTGAGATCATCGTTGAGCGTCTTAAGAGAGAATTCCGTGTAGATGCTAACATCGGTGCACCTCAGGTATCATACAAGGAAACATTTACCAAGGCTGTTGACGTTGATTCTAAGTACGCTAAGCAGTCCGGTGGACGTGGACAGTATGGTCACTGTAAGGTTAAGTTTGAGCCTATGGATGCGAATGCTGAGGAGACATACGCATTTGAGTCTGCTGTTGTAGGTGGTTCTATTCCTAAGGAATACATCCCAGCTGTCGACGAAGGTATCCAGGAAGCTGCTCAGAGCGGTACTGTTGCTGGATTCCCTGTAGTAGGTATCAAGGCTATTTGTTACGATGGTTCATACCATGAAGTCGATTCTTCAGAAATGGCATTCCACATTGCCGGTTCTATGGCATTCAAGGAAGCTATGGCTAAGGCTGACCCTGTTCTTCTTGAGCCTATCATGAAGGTTGAGGTTACAATGCCAGAAGAGTACATGGGTGATGTAATCGGTGACTTAAATTCTCGTCGAGGTCTTGTAGAAGGCTTCGAGGATATCGGTGGTGGTAAGCAGGTTAACGCACTTGTTCCACTTGCTGAGATGTTCGGATATTCTACAGATCTTCGTTCTAAGACACAGGGTCGTGGAAACTACTCTATGTTCTTTGAGAAGTACGAGCAGTGCCCTAAGAGTGTTCAGGACAAGGTTGTAAGCGCAAGGGCTAACTAGTCTGAAAATTCTAGTCTGGATTGAACAATAAAACATAAAGAAACACTTGAAAAATAATCATTTTTCAAATATAATCAAACACATAACTGTGTATTAAATTTATAAGGAGGATTTTCAAAATGGCAAAGGCTAAATTTGAAAGAACAAAACCACATGCTAATATTGGTACCATCGGTCACGTAGATCATGGTAAGACCACTTTAACAGCAGCTATCACAAAGGTACTTGCTACTAGATTACCTAGTGATACAAACAAGATCGTTGATTTCGCTAACATTGATAAGGCTCCAGAAGAGAGAGAAAGAGGTGTCACAATCTCTACAGCTCACGTTGAGTACGAGACAGAAAAGAGACATTATGCACACGTTGACTGCCA
>DEWK01000013.1 GCA_002363615.1 Lachnospira sp. UBA3212
TATATATTTAAGTTTCCTTAAATACAAATTGAATCATTCAATCACAGTCAGACAAACGTAAGCTTCTTGTTTACATCCGTTTACTGTTCTTAAAGTTGCTTTAAGCAATTTTAGTTTTCAAAAATCTCTCAAATAGAAATTTTCGGGATGGTTTAATATTGTTCAGTTTTCAATGTTCTGCGCCGTTTGCTCTTGCAAGCGGCTTATATAGAATACCAAATTCCAAATGCTTTGTCAAGAACTTTTTAAACTTTTTTCAAAAACCAATTTGAAATAAAAAGTCTCAGTTCCCTTGTCAACTCTTGCTTTTGGGCTTCTCTGTCTTTGCGACAGCTTCTAAAGAATATCACTTTTACAAACCACTGTCAACAACTTTTTTCGATTTTTTTCGAATTATTTTTTTTAATAAAAAAAGAGCTCCGCATCTTGTGCGAAGCCCTTCAATAACCACATTATCTAGGGAGCATACTGTAGAATACATATACAAATACATTACTGTCATAGAACTTACTTAAGATCTCATTCTCGCGAACCATAGTAAGAATCTCTGCAGTAGGACCAAATCCCGAGAATGCACTTAAAAGAAGACATGCAACCCAAAGTACTAAGATACCTTCTACAAGACCAATCAATCCACCACCTAATCTGTTTACAAACTTCAATTTATCTGAACCATTCGCAAGCTTCAGGGCAGAAATCAGGATTGCCACAATCACCTTTACAATAATGAAGAGCACAAAGAATGTAAATACTGCAAGTACAGAATATGAAATAGAATTACTTAAACTACGGGCAAAGGCCTGATAAGTCATATCCCCTATAAACAGCTCTGCATTACTTAAGTCATTCTTAAGGAAGGACTGTACACTCTTTGGAATCTCATACTTATCAATGATCAAAGCCTTCTGAGACTCTACATTAATAATATCTCCCGAATTGATTTGACTAAACTCTGTTACACCTTCCGGAGTAATCGCTTCCTCTACCTTAGGATTTACAATCTCATAAATCTTATCATAGGCTTCCGTCTTTGCCAGCTGCTTTGAAACGATTGGTGTCAAAATCACACAAGCAAAAATTGCAATTGCCACTCCAATTAATGAGAGGAACATCTTAAGTGAACCTCTTACCATACCAATCATCACCAAAATTAACAGGAAAACCCCAACTCCTATTAATAATGTCTGACTATCTAACGCCAAGTTAGCCATGCTTCTTTTCCTCCTTCTATTATCCCAATAATCTTCGTATTTACAGATTAACACTTTTTTTCCAATCTGTCACTCTATTTCATTTTAATTTTTTCGGCACGATCCTCATAAAGCACCAAATACCGATATTCTTTCCCTGTAGGAAGAATCGCTCGAGCAGTAGAACTAAGCTGCCCCTGGTACTTCTCCTTCCCTGAAAATGATACCAAAGCAAAAGAATCCTCATTATAAAGCACTACATTTTTCCCGTCTAAAAAGACACTATCATAGGACTTTGTATACTTATATTCAGCCATTCGAACCCCTTTTAGGTTATAAACCGCAATCTCAAAAGGCTTTTTTTCTGACCCCCGGTAATAGATCAGGCCAAAATACTTGTCATTATAAAAGACCTTACTAATTTCTCCTTCCGTCTTCTCTTCCCAGATTTTTTCCGGCTTTTCCTTGATTTTATAAAGCATAAGCTTATCATCTCCATAAGCCACCAGCAAATCATTATTTAAAAATTCCATCTTAGGAAGGATGGTGTCATTTAATTCGTAGGCGCCCACCAGGTTATCCACCTCGCTTTGTCCCACCTCTCCAAAATTATAAAACATAAGCTTAGAACTGCTTTTTCCGCCATCGATTGAAACATAGGAGACTGCCAGTTTTTTTCCATCATCAGAAATAGCCAGATCAATGGGATATCCCGTCTCTTCTAAGGCTGTTTTTCCCGAACTAATTACCTGATTTTCCTTGTCACGAATCTCAATGTAACTGTCATTGGTATCTTCTAAAATCGCCGCAACCACCCCTTTTTTCGCTACAGAAACCTTCTTAATAGGGTAAGGCATGGTCACCTCTCCCACTTCCTTTTCTGTATTAAAAAGAAAGATGCTATTAGCTCCCTGGTCGGCCACAGCCGCATAATCTCCATTTACATCTGCAATCGGATTATCAAATTCAAAAGCCTTGTTCCAAATTGATTCCGACTGGCCCATATAGGCCGCACCATCATTACTATACTTTAAAAAATAATCACCAAACTTGGTAAAGTAACTATTATGTTCCTCTCCTAAGTCTATGGTAGATATCACTTCATATTTGCTAAAGGTTCTATTCCTTGAATAGATTTGATAGCCTGTCACAAAAACAAAGACCACTGCCAAAACAAGCCAAAACCTGATTCGTCTCTTACGAACGCGATTTCTGGTTTCCGTGTCCATCAAGTTCGGGTCTCGTTCAAACAGATTTAAGATTCTCCTAAGAACCCTTTGTCGCTTGCTCATACTTACTCCTTCGTACTGGTATTTGAAAAGCTTTGATTGTAGAAATCCTTCGCTTCCTCCACATTCTGGATATTCCTTGATTTCATAATATCAAGCAAGGCATCGATTTTCCCTATGCTAAGATCCGGATCTTCCAGATAGGTGGAATAATTCGTCTTAAGTTCCTCTTTCACCGCCTTTTCCTGAACCTTTGCAGCCTCAATCTTACCCTTAAGCTCATCCAGCCTTCTCTGCTTTTCATCCACTTCCGGCTTATATTTTTCTTCCAATTCCTTCTTAATCTTGCCACTGGCCTCCTCAAAAGATTCCTTGGCAAGTTTTAACCGGTCTGACAGGTCATCTTTTTGGCCTCCCAGGTCTTTTAACCTTTCATCATGCCCCTCTAAACCATACATACTTTCATCCTGATCCCTTTTAATAGCCCTCTTCTTTCTTCCAATTTCCTTTCGAAGAGCTACTACCTCATCATACCGAACCCTTAACTTGCTAAGGGTTTCGTGATGATTATCCTTCGTTAAAATCCGAACCGTAATGTGGATTGCAAGAGCAAGCACCACAAACACGATGAAGATAAGCCAAGCGACCCACTTGTGTTCCGGGCGTATCAGGCAGCACACAAGAAAAGCAGGAAGTCCCAGGAAGAAGGCCAAATAATATAGGATCACCTGGCAAACCTCTCCTAAGCCACGGGGATAAAAAATAGTAAAGAAAAATCTTCCTCCACAAAATGCCGACACGCCCTCTTCCTGAACCGCCGCTCGGATCTCTTTTTGAATCTCCTTCATCTTCTCTCGCTCATCCTTGGTTTCCTCTAGGATTCGATTTTTCACCCCAGCGTTTTTATCCTTTTTTCGCTGGTCTTCCGCTTTTTTAATTTCTTTTTCCTTCTGGGAAATGTCCTTTTCCACAGGATCCAACAATTCCTTCTTCTTTTCCTCTATTCTAGCCTTTTCTTCTTTCTCCCAACCTTTATTAAGTCCCTCTAATTGCCCCTTTAAATCATCCATTTCCTGGGCATAGCGTTCCTTATCAAACTTTAATTGACTCTCAGCCTGCTTTAATTCCTTCAAGTGAAGCAAAGAGGATATTTTATCTTCCATAAACACCTCATTTCTAAAAAAATTGCCAATAGGTATAATAAGTTTACCACACAAGACCTCTTCTCTCAACCAAACTTTTCTCTTTCTTCTTGCATTTCCCTTCAAATGCCGTTATACTCATACAAAATCCAAAAGGAGAAGACTATGTTTGAACTCTGGGCAAAAACCGTTAAAAACAACAAAGTCATAAAGGACACTGTGATCACCTTAAAAGACCAGGATACTCGCACCCATAAAATCTTTAAAGCCTTAGAGGAGGCTTGTATCCAGTTTGATCTGGAACGTCCTATTTGGCTGGAGATGAATGTGGAGCAATTTAAAAGAAGCAAGCGGACTCGTTTCCGCCAAGATAACTTTATTGAAAGTATCCCCTTTGACTATCTGGAAATTTGTATCCTGAAAGAAAATTAATTTTCTTACACATCAAAAGAACCGTCGACTTTTCGGTCGACGGTTCTTTTCTATATCTTATTTGAGAATCATAAGAATATGAAATTTACTGTGTTTACAGAATCATTCTAATTACTTAGATTCTGGAGTATGCCACTTCCAGTTCTCAACTTCTGGGAGATCACATCCTACATCTGCGATGTACTGCTTGTGTTCAACAAGCTTATCTCTCATCTGCTGCTGTAAGTAAGCACCCTTGTTTCCAAGCTGAGGTAATACAGAAATCGTATTCTCAACGATATGGAAACGATCAATATGGTTCTGAACACGCATATCGAATGGAGTAGTAATAGTACCTTCCTCCTGATAACCGAATACATGGATGTTACGGTTATGTCTCTCATATGTTAACTCGTGAACGAGTGTTGGATATCCGTGGAATGTGAAGATGATTGGCTTATCCTTTGTGAATAATGAATCATAATCAACATCGCTTAATCCGTGAGGATGCTTAGTCTGTGGCTGAAGCTTCATAAGGTCAACTACGTTGATGAAACGAATCTTAATGTCAGGAATGTTATCACGTAAAATAGTAACAGCTGCAAGTGTCTCAAGTGTTGGAGTATCACCACAACATGCCATAACAACATCTGGCTCCTGACCCTGATCGTTAGAAGCCCAATCCCAGATACCAATACCCTGAGTACAGTGCTTGATTGCCTGGTCCATAGTAAGCCACTGGTTAGATGGGTGCTTAGATGCTACGATTGCATTTACATAGTTCTTAGATCTGATACAGTGATCGAATACAGAAAGTAAGCAGTTAGCATCTGGTGGAAGGTAAAGACGTACAACGTCTGCCTTCTTATTAGCGATATGATCAAGGAAACCTGGATCCTGGTGAGTATAACCATTGTGATCCTGCTGCCATACGTTTGATGAAAGGATAATGTTAAGCGAAGCAATTTCCTTTCTCCATGGAAGCTCTGAAGTTACCTTTAACCACTTAGCGTGCTGTGCTACCATTGAGTCAACAACACGGATGAATGCTTCGTATGATGCGAAGAATCCATGACGACCGGTAAGAAGATATGCTTCTAACCAACCTTCACACATATGCTCTGATAACATACCATCCATGATACGTCCTTCTGGTGCGATACCTTCATCATCATCAAGAATGTCAGCATTCCACTCACGGCTTGTAGCCTTAAATACTTCATATAATCTGTTAGACATTGTCTCATCCGGTCCAAAGATACGGAAGTTACGAGCATCCTTGTTCAATGTTACGATATCACGAACAAATCCGCCTAACTTAATCATATCCTGTGCCTTGCAAGCACCAGGAGCTTCAACGTCTACACCATACTCTCTAAAGTCAGGGAGTCTAAGGTCACGGAGTAACAAACCACCGTTCGCATGTGGGTTAGAACCCATTCTGTAATCTCCGTCTGGAGTAAGAGCCTCGAGCTCAGGAATTAACCTACCTTCCTCTGTAAATAACTCTTCAGGCTTGTAACTTAATAACCACTCCTTTAATAAGTCAAGGTGCTCAGGCTTCTCCATTGTGATTGGTACCTGATGAGCACGGAATGAATCCTCAATCTTAAGTCCATCAACAACCTTAGGACCGGTCCATCCCTTAGGAGTTCTTAAGATGATCATAGGCCACATTGGTCTAGTAGGATCGTTGTTCTCTCTAGCATTCTTCTGGATAGCCTTGATCTTGTCCATAGCCTTGTCAAGAGCCTTAGCCATCTCTCTATGCATATAAAGCTTATCTGAACCATCGTTCTCTTCAGCGAAGTAGTTAACGTAGATTGGCTCATATCCATTACCCTTGAAGAAGTTTTCTCTCTCTTCGTCAGAAATACGAGCGAAGATAGTAGGGTTAGAAATCTTATATCCATTTAAGTGAAGGATAGGAAGTACAGCACCATCATAGATAGGGTTGATGAACTTGTTACCCTGCCATCCTGTAGCTAAAGGTCCGGTCTCAGCCTCACCATCACCAACGACACATGCAACAACGAGATCTGGGTTATCAAGTACAGCACCAAAAGAGTGTGCAAGTGAATAACCAAGCTCTCCACCTTCGTGGATAGATCCAGGACAAGCTGGAGCAACGTGTGAAGATACTCCACCTGGGAATGAGAACTGCTTGAATAACTTCTTCATTCCTTCAAGATCCTGTGCTACGTTAGGATATACCTCTGAATAAGTTCCCTCACACCAGCTGTTTGCAAGGAAGAAGTTTCCACCATGTCCAGGACCAGAGATATAAATCATATCCTGATCATACTTCTTGATTACACGGTTTAAGTGTGTGTAAATGAAGTTCTGTCCAGGTACTGTTCCCCAGTGACCAACGATCTTATGCTTAACCTGATCTCTGGTCAATGGTTCACGTAATAATGGGTTGTCAAGTAAGTAAAGCTGACCAGCTGCTAAGTAGTTAACAGCACGGAAATAAGCATCCATTTTCTCAAGATACTCATCGGTCATTGGAAGCTTCTCGACGCAATCTGTTGAATTTGAGTTTGCCATCTTAAAAAATCTCCTCTCATTGATTCTCAAAAAATTTACTTTAACCTAATGGTTCTTGTGCATTTTACAACAAAACATTTGATATTGCAATGTATTTTTTGGTTTTTCTACTTTTTGACGATAGACTGTCCATTTTTTAACGAATTTAGGTAATTTTCATTATATTTCATTAAAATACTTTAAAATTTAGACAACCAGTCCATCCTCTACCATAATCACGCGGTTTGTCTGTTCAGCAATTGTCGGATCATGCGTAACTATTACAACTGTTTTTCCTTGCTTATTTAGTTTCTTTAAAAGATTCATGATCTCCTGACCGGTTTTCCTGTCTAAAGCTCCGGTAGGTTCATCCGCTAAAATCAAATCCGGTTTTGTTACAAGGGCTCGTGCAATTGCACATCTTTGCTGCTGACCGCCGGATAACTGTTTTGGATATTTCTTTTCATACCCTTCCATCCCTAATTCCTTCAGCAGATCCATGATTAAATGGCGTCTCTTAGACTTTTTTACATTTTGAGCGCGAAGGGGAATTTCTACATTTTCAAAAACGGTATAGTCCGGCAAAAGCATAAATTGTTGAAAAACAAATCCAATCTTCTTACTCCGAAACACATCCAGCTTTTTGTTGTTCATTTGATCGATCCGTTCTCCTTTAAACAAGTACTCGCCATCATCCATACGGTCCATGCCGCCCAAGACATTTAGCAAAGTTGTTTTTCCGGAACCAGAGGCACCCATTACAGAAA
>DEWK01000023.1 GCA_002363615.1 Lachnospira sp. UBA3212
TGGAAGTCAGTTTTCCAATTCAGCTTCGAATCTAACATCCGGTTTTTGGGGAATTCCGGACAAAACAACGCTACGTGTAATATTTTTTTGGAGAAGGAGTTTTTATGGAGCGTAATAATTTATTTAAGGTTGTAATGACAACAATTGCAATCTTTGCAGCAACTATTGGGGTTTCAGTTTCAGCAAGCGCTGCAAGCTGGTATATTTCACCGTCAGGAAGCGATTCTAATGCAGGTACCTCTACCTCAAAGCCATTTGCATCATTGATGAAGGCGCAGTCAGCTGCTTCATCGGGTGATACTGTTTATATTATGGGTGGTACCTATAATAGCTTTTCAATTGCCGCTTCTGACAGCAATTACAATTATGTAAATCAGTTTACAAAGAGTAACATTACTTATCGTGCTTATAGCTCTAAGGATGTTCCAGTATTTGATTTCTCATCAATTGGAACTTCAAAGAGAGTAGCAGCATTCCATGTTAAGAGTGGTGTTACAGGTGTTACTTTCCTTTGCTTCAAGGTTACTGGTGTTCCAGTTGGTTCTATGAAGCAGTCTGAGTGTTTCAGAATCGAAGGTAATGCTACTTGCAACCAGATTACATGCTGTAATGCGAATGCGAACGGATTCTATTTCTGTAACAACGGAACTGGTACGTGTATCAAGTGTGATGCTTATAATCTTTATACATCAAACAGCACTTCTAATTCTAATACAGACGGATTCGGTGCTCATGCTAAGGGTGTAACATTCCAGTACTGTCGTGCTTGGGCTTGTGGTGATGATGGATATGATTGTTTAACTTCTAAGGGTTCAAATACCTATGATCACTGTTGGGCTTACGATATCCGTAAGGGTGGAGATTCTAACGGTTTTAAGATCGGTGGATATGGAACAGGTACTGTTCCTTCAACTGTCCCAGTTCATACAGTTAAGTATTGTCTTGCTGCTTATTGCGCACAGAATGGTTTCTATGCAAATCATCAGCCAGGCCAGGCAGCAAACTGGACATACAATACTGCATATGGTAACTCAAAGGCTAACTACAACATGCTTGAGAGAGTAAGTGCTACTGATTCAACCGATATTGCAGGTACTAGAGAGTATTTAAGATGCAATATTTCTTACAATGGTAGTATTTTAAATATCGGTTCTGGTACAAAAGTAGGAAGCTGTTCATGGAATAGTTCTTATACCTGTACTGCTGATGATTTCCAGAGCTTAGACGCAACACAGATGACTAAGTCTAGAGGATCAAATGGTACTTTACCAAGCATCACATTTATGAAGCCTACTAGCAGTAGTGACCTTGTAAATATTGGATGCTATGCGGAATAATGATAATTAAAATGTAAAGAGTTTAAGTTGGATTCGAGAGCAAGAAGAATGTAAACAAGGAGGAGCTGGTAATCTGGCTCCTCTCTTTTTTAAGGTGATTTATGAATAAAAAAATAATGATAATATGTCTGATCGTGATTCTTTGTTTGGGCCTGGGACTGGGCATTTTCCTATTAAAGAATGACTATACAGATTCTAAGAAGAAAACAAGGTCTGCTAGTAAGGCGACTGGTAAGAGTAGGGAAGAAGCGGTAATAGAAGAAGTCTCTAATAGCCCCCTTAAGGACCTTAGTGAACTTAAAATCAATGAGGACCTTTCCATTTCTCTTTCCATGATTCCAGCGGGAACATTTCTTATGGGATCCTATGAAGGAATTGGTGGAGAAGATGAACTTCCTGTAAGAAATGTCACCATTAGCAAGTGCTATTTAATGGGGACATATGAAATTACGCAAAAAGAATGGGAAAGTGTAATGGGTGATAATCCTAGTAGTCATAAGGGTGATAACCTTCCTGTGGAAAATATTACCTTTAAGGAGGCAATGGATTTTTGTCAAAAGCTTTCGGACCTATCTGGTTACCAGGTTTCACTTCCAACGGAAGCTCAATGGGAATATGCATGTCGTGGGGGCAGTGAGGACCTTTGGTTTTTTGGCAATGACGATTCCATGTATGGAACTTATTCAGGCTCTTTAGAGGCGGATTCCACCTATGAAGTAGGTTTATACCAGCCCAATCCCAACGGCTTGTATGATTTATATGGGAATGTAATGGAGTGGTGCCTGGATTATTACAATATGGAATATGATGAGGAAGATCTTGTGGATCCACTAGATGAGAGAAAAAATATTTCCAGGGTAATTCGTGGAGGTGGCTGGGGTGGATCCCCGGATGAATGTCGGTCCGGCTATCGAAATGCCTCTGGAGAAGAAGTGGCCACCGATGGTATTGGCCTTCGAATCGTGGTGATCTCTTAGTTTCTAAAGAATGTGAAATTATTTCTTGACATTCAATATCTTGTATGTTAATATTTTTTAGTGTGCCGCACAACGAGGTTAGAAGTCTGCCTAGCAGACACCGAAGTTGGCGAGTTTTATTATTAGGAGGTGTACAGAATGTACGCAATTATTGCAACAGGTGGAAAGCAGTATAAGGTTTCTGAAGGCGATAAGATTCGTGTTGAGAAGCTTGCAAGCGAAGAAGGTAGCCAGGTAACATTTGATCAGGTTCTCCTTGTGAACAAGGATGGCGAAGTAGTTGCTGGAAATCCTATCGTGGATGGCGCTACAGTAGAAGCTGACGTTGTTCTTAATGGCAAGGCTAAGAAGGTAATTGTTTATCGTTACAAGAGAAAGTCTGGTTATCATAAGAAGAATGGTCACAGACAGCAGTTCACAGAAGTTAAGATTACAAAGATTAATGCTTAATTCGCATTATTTTCTTGGATAAGATGATAGAAGTCGTATTTACTAAAAAGGAAGGATCCTATCGGGGATTTTCATTTTTTGGACATGCTGAATTTGCAGAAGAGGGCGAGGATATTGTTTGTGCTGCAGTTTCAGCACTGGTCATCACAACGATCAATTCGATTGAGAAGTTTACAGATGATTTATGCCAGTGTCAGACAGGAGATGGAGATGTGATTTTTAATTTTACCGACTCGGTAAGTAAGGAATCTAAACTCCTAGTTGATTCTCTTTTTCTGGGCATATCAGATATTAGCCAGGAGTACGGCGACGAATTTATCCGTATCGAGATTAAGGAGGTATAATCATTATGTTAAAGATGAATCTTCAGTTATTCGCTCATAAAAAGGGAGTAGGTTCTACTAAGAATGGTAGAGATTCAGAGGCTAAGAGATTAGGTGCTAAGAGAGCTGACGGTCAGTTCGTATTAGCAGGAAATATTATTTACAGACAGCGTGGAACAAAGATTCACCCAGGCGTTAACGTTGGTAAGGGTGGAGATGATACATTATTTGCATTAGTAGATGGTGTAGTACGTTTCGAAAGAAAGGGTAGAGACAAGAAGCAGGTTTCTATTTACCCAGTTGTTAAATAATTGATCTTTATTTGAGAAGCTCTAAGTCGTAGGATTTAGAGCTTCTTTTATAATTTACAAGGTAAGGAGTGACCCTATGTTTGCAGATCGCGCAACGATAATAATTAGATCAGGTAAAGGTGGTAATGGACATGTTTCCTTCCGCCGTGAGTTATATGTTCCCGATGGTGGTCCGGATGGTGGCGATGGTGGAAAAGGTGGCGATATTATTTTTGTAGTAGACAAGGGAATCAATACCCTTTCAGAGTATCGTCATGCCCGATTATATAAGGCTGAACCAGGTGCGGAAGGCGGAAAAAGAAAGCAGCATGGTAAGGATGGTGCAGATTTGGTGCTTCGTGTGCCAGAAGGTACGGTTATTTATGATGATGCCACTAATAAGGTTATTTGTGATATGTCTGGAGACAATCAAAGGGTAGTTGTTTTAAAAGGTGGCCGTGGTGGAAAGGGTAATATGAACTATGCTACACCAACCATGCAGGCGCCAAAATACGCTCAGCCAGGTGGCGAGTCCATTGAACTTACGGTTCGCCTAGAATTAAAGTGTATTGCCGATGTAGGTTTAGTGGGTTTTCCTAATGCAGGTAAGTCTACATTGCTTTCGAGATGTTCCAATGCCAAGCCAAAGATTGCCAACTATCAATTTACCACCCTTCAGCCAATGCTTGGAGTTGTGGACCTGCCAGGGGCTAATGGCTTTGTTATGGCTGATATTCCGGGACTGATTGAGGGTGCTTCCGAAGGAATTGGTCTTGGACATCAGTTTTTACGTCATATTGAACGTACCAAGGTTTTACTTCATGTGGTAGATGCTGCAGCCACTGAAGGACGTGACCCTATGGAGGATGTAGAAATCATCAACAAGGAGTTGACGGAATTCCATCGTGGCCTTGAAAATAAGCCTAAGATTATTGTGGCTAATAAGGTGGATTCGATCTATACCCCGGAAGGGGAAAAGGATATTGTGACTCGCTTAAAGGAAAAATATGAGCCACAGGGAATAGAGGTGTATGCTATTTCCGGTGTTACCGGTCAGGGAATCAAGGAACTTTTATATGCCTGCTCTAAAATGGTAGAGGAGAACAAAGATATATCTTCCTTCTTTTCTTCGGAAATGGACCCAATGGAAGAACTTGCTAAGGAAGCTGCAGCTATTGACGTACTAAAATTAGAAGATCATGTCTTTGAAATTAGCGGAGCTCGAGTGGACAAGATGTTGGGATATACCAATTTGGAAGATGAAAAGGGATTTGCCTTCTTCCAGCGTTTCATGAAAGATAATGGAATTCTTGATCGCTTAGTGGAATTAGGTGTAGAAGATGGGGACACCGTGGAAGTTGGTGGCTTTGCTTTTGAGTATTATAAGTAAGAGGGAGGTCATTCATGACTAGTAAAGAAAGAGCATATTTAAAGGGACTTGCAAGTACTATGGACTGTGTATTAAGTCTTGGTAAGTCGACGGTTACACCTGAATTTATTCAGGCCGTAGAAGAGGCTGTAAATAAAAGAGAATTAATTAAAATCAATGTCTTAAAGAATGCAGATGTAGATATTCGTAATGCTGTCGAGGTAATGGCAGATCGTACCCATGCTACCGTGGTTCAGGTGGTAGGAAGAAAGATTGTTTTATTTAAAAAGGCGGATAAAAACTCTAAGATTGAATTTCCGAGGAGATAATTATGGGAAGAATCGGTTTGATGGGAGGTTCCTTTAATCCAATTCATAAGGGACATCTTGAGATTGCAATGGCTGCGAAAACCGAATATAAGCTAGATGAGATTTGGTTTTTGCCTTCTTCTGATCCTCCCCATAAAAAAATCTTAGGCCATGTAGAACTACAGGACCGGATTGCCATGTTAAAGCTTGCAATCAAGGATAAAAAAAACTATATCTTTTCGGATATTGATTGTTCTCGACCGGGGAAGATCTATACGGCAGATACCATTGAAATTCTTATGGAAAAGTTTCCAGAGGATAACTTTTATTTTTTGATTGGAGGAGATTCCTTAAGGGATTTTGAAAACTGGTACAAGCCGGATTTTATCCTCTCTCATATAAATCTTCTTGTTTCTTATCGAGAAGACCTGAGACAGGAATATCTTGAAAGTAAAATTAGAGAATTGAAGTCTAAATATGTAACCAAGGAATTAAATATTATTCACTGTTTGCCTATGGCTATTTCTTCTAGCAGACTTCGGTCAATGTTAGCCTTAGGCCAGGACGTGTCCCCGTATGTTCCTAAGGAGGTTTGTGATTATATTAATGACCATAACCTGTATAGGGACTTGGATGTTTAATTCAGTTGGAGGATTGCAATGAAAGATAAGAAATTTCAATTACCGGACCGAATAGATACCAGTATTTATGATAAAAAGGTAATTGTTGCTTTAAAAGAAAAACTTAGTAAGATTCTGAAGGAGAGCCGATACGAGCATTCGATTGGAGTGGCTTATACAGCTGCTTCTATGGCTATGGCCTTTGGATATGAGCCATATAAGGCCGTTTTAGCAGGAATTCTTCATGATTGTGCAAAACCTTATGATCTAGAGGAGAGTTTGCAATATGGAAAAAAATATGGAGTTAGCTTTACCCCATATGAAATCCAACACCCAGCCTTAATTCATGCAAAATTAGGGGCGGCTATGGTGCCTGATCTTTATCATGTTTATGATCAGGAAATACTTGATGCTATTCGAACCCACACCACGGGGGAAAAGGCAATGACGGACCTTCAAAAGATTATTTATGCCGCTGATTATTTGGAGCCAGGAAGAAAGCCTCTTCCTAATTTTAAAAGAATACGTCAATTGGCATTTTCAGATTTAGATGCTTGTGTGTATGAGATTATGCGGGATGTGAATGAATATCTTTTACAAACCGGACAGGAAGTAGAACAGGAAACCTTAGAGGTTATGGAATATTACAGAAAGGTAGTAGAATCAAGATGACAAAAGAACAGGAAAGATCCCTTAAGATGGCAAAGGTTATCTGCAAGGCGTTAGATGAGAAAAAGGGCTTAGAGATTATAACACTTGATATCTCTGAAATTTCACCTTTGGCAGATTACTTTATAATTGCCTCTGCCACCAATGATTCTCAGCTTACCGCAATGGAAGATGAGGTATTTGAAAAGACAAGAGAAGCAGGCTTTCACGGAAAGACAGCAGAAGGTAAAGTTTCAGGTGGCTGGATTGTTTTAGATTACGGCGATGTGGTAGTGCATCTTTTTAAGGAAGAGCAGAGAAGCTTTTATGATATTGAAAGAATTTGGCAGGATGCAAAGGCCCTGAATCTTTTAGAAGACTAAGAAATCCTTTGAATGATATGTACCCTCTTTACTGGACAAACTGAGGTGAGCCCAAAAAGTTAGACTTTTTAAGCGTAGCAGTTTTATGGCTGCTACGCTATTTTTATGCATATTAATTATGAATACCTCCTTCTGCAAAACTCATTGCAACAGATTTTCTCAAATCACAACGATTTCGTTGCGTTAAATTTTTCAATTAAAGTGTTACAAATAATACGCTACAAGCCAATAATGTATTCTAATTTTATGCTGTCCCTTTAAAATTCCTTTGATCTATGATAGAATTATCGTTGGCTTACTATGTCTATTTAGGTCGGAAGATATGCCTATGAGAACAAAAAAATCAAAAGCTTAAGCTATTATATCTTGCAAAAATAATGAAGGAAAAGACGGATGTTTAGAAGGTCTTTCAATAGAAAAAATTAAAGCTCTTATAGACAATGGTTATATTTCTTTTAATTTGGAGGCCTTTCAAGAGATAAGAGTTCTGGCACAGTCATTAGTGACAGACTTTATATTGCATAATCCAAAGGAATTTGTAGAGGTTATTGATTCAATAAAGCTCGAAAATTTTGAAATTAATATGCTATTAAAATCAGAACAATTTGATATAAATGAAAAAAATCAAATTATAGAATTATATGACTTGGATACTCTTGCAATAGATGATGCAATGATTATACGTGATTTAAACTTTAATATTGATAGAAGAACAACTGATGCGGCATGGAAATTGCTGCCGGATGACAAGAAATATCAGTTGTTCCTTAATCAAATTGCTTCATTTAGTAATGAAGAATTGCTGAGTATATTTGAACAATTTAGTAAGGTTTATCATCAGTTGATAGAAAGAAGTAATTATAAATATACGCTTCCGTATACAAAATATAATGATGAACTGACTCAGAAATTACTTGAAAAGGAATATGTGACAAGCTCGAATAGGCATACTTCAGGAAAGAGAAATTTATTAGGGGAGGAAACGGCTACAATTGTTGGATATGTTAAACAAGCGAAAAAAACTGTTGTTGGAGTGTGATTGATTATGGATTTACTGGAAGTATCTAATATGATTAAACGAGGAGGATTGAACATGAGTGAATTAAAGAAAAAAATCAACTATACAGTGGTCTGTGTAAATGAGTTTGCTAACAAATTTCATATTGCATCTAAAGAAGCATTTAACTATCTGTATGAGCATAAAGGGGTAGAGTTTATAAAGGAGCACTATGATATTGAACATACTCTTAGTATAGATGATGCTGTCGAAGATTTGATTATGATTTGTAGAAACAATGGAGGTGGTTACTGATGCTATTATATCATGGAAGTAATACAGACATAAAAGAGATAAATCTTGCTATGTGTAGACCTTATAAAGATTTTGGACAGGGATTTTATCTTACGGTTATGAAAGAACAAGCTGAGAAAATGGCTAATCGAGTAGCACGTATCTACGGTGGTTCACCAGTCTTGAATGTATATGAGATTGATGACACTTTTATGCAGATGGAAGGTTTAAACATTAAGGATTTTGGTACGGAGACATCAGAAGAATGGGCAAGATTTGTTAGAAACAATAGAAGTAAGAAATTTACTGATTTTTCGAATCCTGAATGTAACTTTGACAATAAGTATGACATAGTTATAGGTCCGATTGCAGATGATGATATGGCACTTTTGTTTAGGCAATACGAGAATGGAGTAATTACATTTGAAAATATGCTCAGTGCCATGATTTATAAGAAAACTACCAATCAGTATTCTTTCCATACACAGAAGGCTATTAGTTTGCTTAGAAAGGTGAGTGATTGATTTATGGGTAAAGAACAGCAAATGATTGAATATATGGTGCAGGATCTTGTTGAAATGCTAACAGAGACTCAGAGTATAGAGTATGATGATGCCATGCGTACTATATATGACTCACAAGTATATGAAAAGCTCATAGATACTGAAACAGGTTTGTACAGAGAGAGTCCATCATATGTATATGGCTTGCTTCAGGATGAGCTTAATTTTGGACATATAGTTCAGGCAGAGGTGTGATTGTATGGATTTACAAGAAATACAAAACAAGATAAATAATCTTTTAAATGGCGAAGGACGTAAGATTTTTTTCTGGTATGACGAGGATGCGGAGTACATAGATTAAATAGACAGTATCCAGTTAGATGGCAACAGCAAGCTATGGAAAGTTACTGAGAATAACTGGTTTGAGACTAAGTTGCAGATTGAAGAGAGGGATACAGAGACGAACTATCTTCTGTATGCTCTTTTTCCACGTCCTGATGATAGGGTAAACTATTTAGCGGATATGTTTTACTATTCTGAGCATTTTTATTCAGATAAGCTTGTACAGCTTATGGGAGATATGTTATATGATGCAGGTCTTAGGGAATACTATAAATATGAAGAAGAACTTGATTTAGGCGAGGATGGAAAGTATATTCCTGATTTCACGATAGAAGATCCGGAAAGTGGAATTAAGTATTATTGGGAACATTGTGGAATGCTAGGAGATTACGGCTATAGTAAGCGTTGGGAAGAAAAGAAAAAGGTATATGCAAAACATGGTATTGTCGAAGGAGATAACCTTATTGTGACAAAAGATTCTCTGAATGGAGCTATCAATTCTGCTGAAATTAAGAAGATTGTTGATAGGCTAAAGGAAGAACTGGACTAATTGTGAATTATTGGTGGGAGAATATGATGAGGAGATGAGAAGACATGACACTTTTAGAGCGTATTAAGGCTATATTTTCTGCTACAAGGCGAAATGATAGTGTACAAGTGAATACTGCTATATCAAGGGATGCAAATTCAGAATCATTCCTTGAGTTTAAATCTTGCCTATATGATCTTTTAAAGAAAGATGATTACATTTCCAAAAAAGAGTATATGCCACTGATAGAAAAGAATAACGAATTAATCAGATCATTTAATGTTCTTAGAAGTACAGGAATGATACATTCATTTGCTATAAAGAATGGACTTGATTATCTGAAGTTGATAGAAATATCATGCTGGATGATGATCAAAGGAGAGTTATACTCTCAGATGAGGATTATATGCTTGTTATTGCTGGAGCAGGTGCGGGAAAGACAACAACAGTTGCAGCTAAGGTTAAGTATTTGGTTGAGAAGAAACATATTGAGCCTTCTCAGATTCTCGTAGTTTCCTTCACCAACAAAGCTGTCAATGAGCTTGCCGAAAAAATAAACAAACAGCTTGATATACCTTGTCCAATTGCAACTTTTCATTCTACCGGTAATGCAATAATTCATAAGAATTCGCCGGAAGAAAAATTAAACATTGTTGATTCGTCTAAGCTTTATTTCGTACTGAGAGATTATCTTAGAAACTCTATTCTTCAAAATGAGTCAGTAGTTAATAAGCTTATTATGTTTTTTGCTACATATTTTGATGCTCCTTATGAGGGCGATGATCTAAATATGTTTTTTAACAAAATTGCGAAGTCGAATTTTTCTACGATGAGAAGTGATCTTGAGGATTTTAAGAGAGAGGTCATTGATAGAAGAACTAAAAAGTCAGTTACGATACAAAATGAGGTTCTCCGTTCATTTCAAGAGGTTGAGATTGCTAATTTTTTATTTCTCAACAACATTGATTATGAATATGAGCCTATATATCCTTACGATATTCCGCATTCACGGAAACCGTATACTCCGGATTTTATTTTAAAGCAAGGAGATTTAAGTGTTTACTTAGAACATTTTGGAATATCTGAGGATGGAAAAAATGACAGATTTAGTGATGAAGAGATAGAGAGATATAAGAATGCAGTAAATGATAAAGTATTACTTCATCGTGAGCATGGGACAAAACTAATATATACATTCTCGAGCTATAAGGATGGAAAGCTGCTAAGCTATCATTTAAGGAAAATACTTGAAAATGCTGGTTTTGAAATAAGACCTCGTTCGAACAAAGAAGTCATGGAAATGCTTGTAGCAGGTGAAGAGAATCGTTATATAAAAGGAATGATAGATCTGCTTTGTAGGTTTATATCCAATTTTAAGGTCAATGGATATACTGAAGATGATTTTAATAGGTTTTATCATTCGACGCAGAATGTAAGAAGCAGACTATTTATAGATATTTGTAATGATTGTTATTTGGAATATCAAAGATATCTTAGAGAGAATAAAGCTGTAGATTTTCAGGACATGATCAATGAATCAGCAAGGCTTCTTCGAGAGACCAAAGAAATGAAAAAAAAGCTCGATTTTAAGTATGTGATTGTAGATGAGTATCAGGATATATCGCGGCAAAGGTTTGATCTTACAAAAGCATTGTCTGATGTTACTGATGCAAAGATAATTGCAGTCGGTGATGATTGGCAATCAATCTATGCTTTTAGTGGTTCGGATATTACGCTTTTTACCAAGTTCGAGCAAATAATGGGATATGCCAAGCTCCTCAAAATAGTAAAGACTTATCGTAATTCGCAGGAAGTAATAGATATAGCAGGTAACTTTATACAGGAAAATCCTGAACAGATTAGCAAGAGCCTTATATCTAATAAGCATATCAATGATCCGGTTATTATATATACTTATGATAACTATTATAAAAAGTATAACGCTGATAGAAGAACAGGTGCTAATTATGCAACAGCCCTTGCAGTACAGACAGCTCTTGATCATATTATTGAATCATGTAAAACAGAGAAACGGGATATAAGTAGCGTCCTTTTGTTAGGAAGATTTGGTTTTGATGGATATGCGCTTGAACGTTCAGGACTTTTTGAATTTATTAATAGAGGAAGCTATGTAAAGAGTATTAAGTATCCTCAGATAAAGATTACCTTTATGACGGCACATGCATCTAAAGGATTAGGGTATGATGATGTAATTATAATAAATGGTAAGAATGAGACTTATGGTTTTCCTTCAAAGATTCAGGATGATCCGGTACTTAAGTTTGTAATCAAGGGGGATGATTCCATAGATTATGCCGAAGAGAGAAGACTTTTTTATGTATCACTAACAAGAACCAAAAATAGAGTCTATGTGGTTGCACCGGAAAGTAATCCTTCAGAGTTTCTCCTTGAGATAAAGAGAAAGTATAAGAATGTAGTGCTTAAGGGAAACTGGAATGAGGATGAAATCAAGAGAATTGATATAAAAAAATGCCCTATGTGTGGCTACCCTATGCAATTTAAATATAAAAATGCATATGGTCTAAAATTATATATATGTTGTAATGAACCGGAAATATGTGGTTTTATGACGAATGAGATAAAGGCAGGGAAGCTTAATATATGTAAATGTAACCAGTGCAGAGACGGTTATATGATAGTAAAACCAGGAAAAGGAAAATATAAGTATTTTCTTGGATGTACAAACTATAAGAAAGATGGAACAGGTTGTAAGAATACTATATCAATGATTGATTATTATAAGGATAATCATCTGGATATATCTGAGTATGAAAATACATTATCAAATGTAAATGATGAAAATACAAAGAAGGAGAATACCACAAACAGAGGAGGCAGTACTAGAAATAATAGTTTTGATAATATTATTCATAGAACTAATGCGTTGGATGAAGATGTAATTAAAAAAACGGATATAGAAGGAGTTTTATACAAGGATAAAAATCTAAACGATATAGTGTTTTATATCCTTACATGTACAGTACATATGAATGTCAGTAAATTCTATGGAAGCGATGTTCTGACAGAAATCTTGCATGGAGAAAAAACTGATAGGATAAACAAGTTACAGTTCAGTTTACTTCCTGAGTATGGAAAGCTTGCAGGTTTAAGTAAGTTTGAAATAAAAGATATAATTTCATGGCTTACGGAGGAAGGCTTTTTGTTGGAAACAAGGGATGCATATCCAGTACTTCATTCAACTTATAATGGACTGCATTATGGAGAGATTATAACGAAGAATAAACTGCAGAAACTTAAAAATTATCTTGAGAATTAAGAGGTTATACATGGACAGTAGAGAAGCACTAAAAAAGTATTTTGGATATGACACCTTTAGAAAAGGACAGGAGGAAATAATAGAGAGTATTCTATCTGGGCAGGATGCTCTTGCAGTTATGCCAACCGGAGCAGGAAAATCTATATGTTATCAGATACCTGCACTCATAATGCCGGGGATTACTCTTGTGATATCACCGCTTATATCGCTTATGCAGGATCAGGTTAAAGCACTTAATGATATAGGGGTTAATGCCGCATACATCAATTCCTCGCTTTCTGATCGACAGGTTTCTTTGGCAATTAAATATGCATCAGAAGGAAGCTATAAGATTATATACGTAGCTCCTGAAAGACTTGAAAGTCTAGAATTTCTTGAGTTTGCTTATAATGCTGATATCTCAATGATAACAGTTGATGAGGCACATTGTATTTCTCAATGGGGACAGGATTTCAGACCAAGCTATCTTAAAATTATAGATTTTATTAAGAAGCTTTCTAAAAGACCGGTAATCAGTGCTTTCACAGCGACTGCGACAAAGGAAGTTAAGGAAGATATAGCCTGTGTGTTAAATCTATATAAGCCCTTTGTAGTTGTTACTGGATTTGATAGAGAAAACTTGTATTATACTGTTGAGCATATCAGAGAAAAGGATAGATATGTTCTTGATTTCATTAGGGATAATATAAATGATAGTGGTATTATTTATGCAGCTACGAGAAAAAATGTAGATAAAATATATGAGCTACTTTTTAAGAGTGGAGTTGCTGTATCAAGGTATCATGCAGGGATGGATGCAGATAGCAGAAAGAAGAGTCAGGATGATTTCATATATGACAGAACACCAGTAATAGTTGCGACAAATGCATTTGGAATGGGAATAGATAAGTCTAATGTTAGATTCGTAATCCATTATAACATGCCTCAGAGTATGGAAAACTATTATCAGGAGGCTGGAAGAGCAGGACGAGACAGTGAGATTTCAAAATGTATTTTGCTATTCTCTCCGCAGGATATAATGATAAATAAGTTCCTGATAGAGAGAAAAGAAGCACCGGATTTGGATCCGTCTGACCTGGCACTCGTGAAGGAAAGAGATTTAAAGCGCCTATCTATGATGGAGGGTTATGCAAGAACTACGGGATGCCTTAGAAATTATATTCTTGAATATTTTGGTGAGAAGGTAAGTTCACCTTGTGAGAATTGTGGGAATTGTCATAGAGATTTTAAAGAGCTTGATATGACTAACGAGGCGAAATCTGTAATTAATTGTGTTGCTGAAACAAAAGGAAGGTATGGGATAACTGTTGTCATTGGAACACTTCTTGGAGCAAATAGAGCGAGACTGAGAGAACTTGGTACAGTTAATTATAAAACGTATGGTACGCTTAATGAAATGAATGAGAAAAGTCTCAGGACTCTGATCAGTCAGCTTATCGAGGACGGATATCTTGTTCAGACAGATGAAGAATATTGTGTGCTTAAGATGGGAGATATCAGTCCCTTATATAGTGAAGAAACGCGTGTTGTCGTAAAAACCTATGATGAGAAGGAAAGTATTAATGGTAAGAATGGTGCGGTGAAGAAATCAACTGACAGACTTACTTCCAAAGGTTACGAACTATTCGAGATACTTAAAAGACTCCGTACTGATATTGCAAGAGAAAAGGGGTTGCCGCCATATATCGTATTTAATGACAAGACCTTAATAGATATGTGTGTAAAGCTTCCAACTACTGAACAAGAATTTTTAGGTGTTTCCGGAGTTGGACAGAGAAAATACGAAAGTTACGGAGATGCATTTAAGGAAAAAATTGAAGGATTTATTAATGAAAATCCCGGGATAAAGCAGAATCTTGATAGTTTCTACTCTCAGCAGGATGATAGTGAATTAAAGATAACTAAAGTAAAGAAAAAGAAAAAGAGGCAGAACCGAAAGGTAGAGTTCTATCTTAATGAAGAAGATGGGAATGAATTTTTATATAGTGAGCTGTATTTTGTCTCTGAAATAAAAGATGAGCTTAATCGTATCTGTTCAGTAGAAAATGCTAAAAAGGTTACTGCGAAACTTATTTTGGAGTTTCTGATAAATGAAAATATTATTTGCGAAGATAATGTTAATGGCTTTGTTGCTAAGCTTCCAACAGAAAAAGGAAGGAAAATGGGGGTTATAACTGAGGACAGAGTAAGCTCAGCAGGAAATGCTTATAAGGTTATAAAATATCCGGAAACTGTCCAGAGACTCATAGTGAAGCATTTTATTGATAGTATCCCCAATATTCCACAAGATGAAGAGGATGAGGATTTAGAAAAAGAAAAACCATTTAATAGAGTTGAATATAACAGATTACATAATAGACCTGAAGGTGCGGGAGCTTCATGGAGCGATGAAGAGGATCGTTGCTTGGAAGAAGAGTATAAATCAGATTTATCAATTTCTGAAATAGCAAGATTGCATGGACGTACTACAGGAGGCATAAGAGCAAGATTAAAGAAGCACGGGTATGAGATATAGGATGGAGGTGTTAGTTTTGGAAAAAGCAAAAAATCCATTCAAAGCCGTAACGGATGCGGTAGTAGATAAAGCAAAAAATATTGATGCTGTTGAAATTGTTAAACAGGCTGTTAAACTGCCTATTGTTCGGGTAAATCGAAGCAATTTCTTAAGAAAAGAATTGAGGAAGTATTATCCTGAGAAAGTTGTAAGAAAAGCGATTAAAGAGAATCCTGCATCTGCTGGTGTTAGCAGGGAATGTGTTAATACTATTGCCCGACAAGTTATCAACTATGAGACAAATAAGGTGACAGCGTTATCATTCGCAGCCGGAATACCAGGTGGATTTGCGATGGCTGCAACAGTTCCTGCTGATATAACACAGTATTTTGCATTTATGATTAGAACTATACAAAAATTGGCATATCTGTATGGCTTTGGTGATTTTGAGTTAAATGAAGATGAAGTTAGTGATGATACCATGAATCAGATAATGATATTCCTGGGTGTTATGTTTGGTGTTCAAGGCGCAAATGCGGGGGTGAAAAAGGTAGCTGCTGCGGCTGCAAGTAAAGTATCAAAATCTCTTGCACAGAAGGCATTAACTAAGACTACTATATTTCCAATAGTAAAAAAGATAGCTCAGGCTGTTGGAATCAAAATGACAAAACAGATTTTTGCTGAGAGTGTCTCAAAAGTCGTACCTGTAGTTGGTGGCGTTGTCACTGGTGGATTGTCGTATGCAACCTTCAAGCCTTGTGCCAAAAACTTAGAAATAGTTTTAAAAACTTGTACCTAAGTGATCCGGAGTATTATAAAAAGCTCAGAGAAGAGGAAAAAATAGTGGATATTGGCGATGACGATGTAGTAGAAGTAATCATTGAAGATGATACTGATAATCTCGATGATTAGAAATGGTAATTTACTTCTGTTCAACTTGAACAGAAGTTGAGATAAAGGAGGAAGATTATAATGTCAAAGGTTTTAGTAGCGTATTTTTCAGCAACAGGAACAACAGGAGTAGCAGCAACAGGTCTTGCGAAGACTATAGGAGCTGATACATATGAAATAGTTCCGGAAGTTCCTTATACAAATGATGATCTCGACTGGAGAAATGAACAGTCCCGCAGTTCTGTAGAAATGAAGGATAAAAAGAATTCAAGACCTGCAATCGGAAGTGCTCCGGTAGAAGATATACAGCAGTATGATAAGATATTTGTTGCTTATCCGATCTGGTGGTATACTTCCCCAAGTATCATAAATACATTTCTTGAGAGCTATGATTTATCCGGAAAGGATATTATTCTTTTTGCAACATCAGGAAGCACGGGCTTTGGTAGTTCAATAGAAGACCTTGAAGGAAGTGCTCCGGGTGCTCATATTAAAGAAGGAGCTATGTTGAATGGCGTAAGTTCAGCGGAAGAGTTTAAGAAAATAGCTGAACAGTTTATATAAGTATTATAAATAGGCATACTATAATCCTTTGTTTTTTGGGGATTACAGTATGCCTGATTTTGTCATTGACAGCAGATTGATGTGAAATTGCATATTTATATTTCATCACGTTTCTTGCCATGATAAGTATCGAGTTCTTTCTTGGATTTCATAATGTAAATGGCAAGTACTTTTCCATAAATTTTGGCAATTATATATCCATTGCCACATATATCTCTTCTTTACGGATAATCGGACCTGTATGTATGCATACATTGTCAAGTTTTAGATAAGCCAGTTCCCGATTAAGATTATTTATGCATTCATTGATATCACAATCCTGATTATGAAATACCATAGTAATAATATAGTATGGTGATCGGAAATCATACTCTCCAAAATCACCGGATTCATCTATAAAAATACTTAGTTCTTTCAATAGTGAAATCTTTTTTGTATATGAAAATGGCGGGGAACTTCCCCGCCGAAGATGGACCTGGGTCTTTCGACCAGCCCTATAACTATTCTTACAGTAGCATAACAACGAATGGATTTCAATATATTAACCGAAAACACTTTAGGCCTTGTTAGCAACATGATTTGCGAAAGCTTCAATACCTTGTCTAATTAAGGAGGATCATATCACAATACAGGATAGCATCCATGTGTTCCGCCTAACTGTATTAGAATCCGTGTTCACTCAGTGGGAGTTAAAAAACAGACTTTCTAAATAGAGAAACAACTTTGCCTATAACCTGACATTGATCGGTGATAATAGGGTCCATCTGATCGTTCTCCGGTTGTAAACGGTAATGTCCATTCTCTTTATAGAAGCGTTTTACCGTGGTAGAGTCATCGATTAAGGCAAGAACGATATCTCCGTTTTTGGCGGTATTTGTTTGCTCAATTACCAACAAGTCTCCGCTATAAATACCTACATTAATCATGGAGTCGCCTTTTACACTTACCATAAAGCATTGTCCTTTAGGCATGTATTCCGCAGGAATAGGGAAGTAGTCCCTAATTTGATCTACGGCTAAGATGGGTTCTCCGGCGGCTACATTTCCTAAAAGGGGAATGCTTACTATCTCTTTTCTTTGAAGATTAAAATCGTCATCTAAAATTTCAATGGCTCTTGGATGAGTTGGGTCTCTTCGAATAAATCCATTCTTCTCTAGGGTATTCAAATGAGAATGTACGGAAGAGGTAGACCGAAGTCCAACGGCATCACAGATTTCACGAACAGAAGGAGGATAGCCTTTGGCTAATTGTTCCTCCTTGATAAATTCTAAAATCTGTTTTTGCTTATCACTAATCTTACCGGCCATATAGACTCCTTTCTCAAAAATATAATAAATGTTTAGTGTCCATTTTATGGAACTTATCCTTTTGTATACTATGAACTGTGAGAGGGGAATCTCACAGGCAAATACATGTTCTATTCATCATTTTAGCATAGGACATGGGCATTTTCAAGGAAAATCAGAAAATATGTTCGCGAAAATATGTTCGATTTTTATATTGACAAACATTCGTTCGAATGTTATCATACAATCACAAACAAGTGTTCGGTATAGGAGGATATGACTTATGACAAAACAGTTTAATAAGACTTTATGTATTATATTAATTTTATTATTAGCCTTTGGATTTGGCATACAGGCCAATCGCGTAGCGGCTTCGGAAGAAGGAGAGGATCATTATAAGTATTATCGTATGATTACAGTAGAAGAGGGAGATACCATTTCTTCCATTGCCAAATCTAATTATGATCAGAAGTATGGAACTATGACAGATTACATGAATGAAATCTGTGATATGAACGATCTTCATGATGATAAGATTCAGGTGGGACAGCAGCTTGTAATCAGTTATTATTCTGATGAGCTGAAGTAATAGATTCCCAATTTCCAAAACATATTTACAACCCCATCATAATATGTATGGAAGTACACTCTAAAAGAAGCACTTAATCACTTGCCCTTGGGCTAGTGATTAGGTGCTCCTTTTTATTGGTCATTGTGATCTTCTCTAAGAATTACCTTGTTTCTGGCAAGGCGTCTATTTTCCTCATCCTGAGCAGCGTAATGACGCCTTGTGGTATTAACGTCCTTATGTCCTAAAACAGATGCTACTAGGTAAATATCGCCGGTTTCCCGATAAAGGTTGGTGCCATAGGTGGACCGAAGTTTATGAGGAGTGATGTGTTTCAAGGTGGTTAACTGCTGGGAATATTTTTGTACTAGTTTTTCCACGGCACGTACACTGATTCTTTTCTTTTGAATGGAAAGAAAGAATGCATCTTCGTGTCCTGGCATTGCCTCGATACATTCTCTTTCCTCCAGGTAAGCAAAGAGAGCGTCTTCTACCTCATCGCCAAAGTAGACGATGGCATCATAGCCACCTTTCCGATGGATTTTGATCCCCACATTGTCAAAATCGATATCATCTAAATTAATTCCCACACATTCGGAAACACGGATTCCAGTTCCCAGAAGAAGGGTAAGGATGGCTAAATCTCTTGCGGCGGTTTTATTATGGTAGACCCTTTGAGATTTGGTTAATTTGTCGCCAGATTCTACCAAATCTAAGAGGGTGCTAACCTCGTTAGGCTCTAAACGAATGATTGGCTTTTCGTGCTGTTTTGGGCTTTTTACAAGGGAAGCAGGATTGGTTTTGATTTTTTGTTGCCGATAAAAGTAGTTATAAAAACTTCTTAAGGAAGAGAGTTTACGTTTGATACCCTTTTCATGGTTGGTACGTTTTACCTCATCTTTCTCGTAAATCTTAATTCGATCCAGGTATTCCTCAATATCATTTACATCGATTTGATCCAAGACCTCTATGGGGAGGTTGGTGATCGGGGTCTCTTTATAAAGAGGGTTGTTGTTTTTTATATATTCAAAGAAAAGCTCTAGGTCGTAGGCGTAAGAGAGGCGAGTACGAGAAGCCGTACTATTCTCTGTGCCACGAAAGTACTGGGCCGCAAAACGAGGGAGTTTTTTTTCGATTTCCCAGAGCTTTTCCATATTTTCTTGATCAATTTGTTCGTGATAGGTTTTTGGCATTGTGCTTCCTTTCTAAGGTGAATTTACTTTGAATAATTATAGCATAACGTTGACAATGCTTGCAAGAATAGACTAAAATAGATAAGAAATCTAAAGATTCATGGAGGTAGAAGATGGGATTTTTTGATAACTTAAAAGAGAAAGTAACAAGTACAACCACAGAGGTAGGTCAGAAAGCCAAGGATCTGGCAGATACTGCAAAATTAAACAGTGAGATTAGTAAAAAGAAAAGCGAGATGAATAGTATTTTCTTGGAACTAGGCAAGCGCTATATTGATGAACATAAGGATTTAGCAGAAGATCCATATAGTGATTTTATCCAGTCTGTAAAGCAGGTAGATAGCCAAATTAAGGAATTAGAAGGTCAAATTGCTAAAATTAAATCAGAGGCAGATGTAAGAAAGCAGGCTAATCAAGCCGCTGCAGCCAGTGCCCGTGGCGCCGCTACAAAGGTTTGTCCTAAGTGTAATGCCAATATTCCTGTGGATTCTGCATTTTGCGTATCATGTGGTGCAAATCTTTCTGAAACAGAAAGTAATAATCCGGTGGAAACTCAGGAAGTAGTTACAGCAAGTGAAACTATAGAGGCAGACACACAGGTTTCTGAATCTACCGGCCCGGAAGTGTCAAATTCAGCTTCAACAGATGTAAAAGAAGAAGTTGAAATCAAGACGGATCCTGAAAATTAAGAAAAAAATCCCTAAGGGAGGCAAACATAACTATTCGCAAAACGCAGGTTTTGCGAATAGTTGAACCTAAAGATATACCGGAAGGCCTTAAGTCTTATGATTACAGGCCTTCCGGTGTTTTTTTTCTATTTTGATAGTATTTCAAGTGCCTTTGTAAAGGATTTAGGTAATGGAGCTTCAAATTCCATATATTCCTTAGTCCTTGGATGGATAAATCCGATGACCTTAGCATGTAAGGCTTGGCCCTCTAAAAATTTAAAAGGACATTTTTCAGGATTATATACTTTGTCTCCCAATAAGGGATGATGTAAACTGGACATATGAACTCGAATCTGATGGGTACGACCGGTTTCTAATTGACATTCAATGTAGGTATATCCCTGTAAGGGGCAAATTACATGATAATGGGTAATGGCATCTTTCCCATTTTGATAATTAATGGCCATTTTTTTTCGTTCCACAGGATGCCGTCCAATTGGTGCGTTGATCGTTCCATCTTCTAGGATATTTCCTTTAGCAATGGCATGATACTTTCTTGTAATACTATGAACCTTTAGCTGTTCTGCAATTTCATGGTGAGCCAGGTCATTTTTACATACAATTAATGCCCCTGAAGTGTCCTGATCGATTCTGTGTACGATTCCTGGTCGCAAGACCCCATTAATACCGGATAGATTGTGTCCACAATGGTACATAATGGCATTTACCAAGGTTCCGGTAAAATGACCGGCTGAAGGATGAACCACCATACCTTTGGGTTTATTTACCACTAATAAATCATCGTCTTCATAAAGAATATCTAGCGGAATATTTTCCGGTTCGATTTCAGTTTCTTTTGCTTCTGGAATATCTACCGTAATACATTCTTCCGGACATATTTTATGGTTGGATTTAATGCTATGGTCATTCACCTTAATCAATTCTCCATCAATTAAGACTTGGATACGGCTCCTTGATAATTCTGGGAATTGAGTGGCTAAATATTTGTCGATTCGCTCACCAATGGCTGAGTCTTCTAAGCCAATTAAGAATTCCTTTGTCATTCGCTTTTTTCCTTTCTTGATTGATTTTTTTCTGGACGGAATGAAAAAATCCAATGAAAGGATTGCTCAGTGATTACAAAAAGGAAAATAATCATAATAGCAATCATTCCCACCACAATAAATATATCAGCCAGATTAAAAATTGGAAAATCAATAAAGATAAATGTTATAAAATCTGTGACACTTCCATAAAGGATTCGATCAATGCAGTTGCCCAAAGCCCCAGATAAAATCATGACTACTACTCCACTTGTTATATAGTATTTGGTCATGGAAGGGCTAGGAAAAGCCCCCCTTGCAATTCTTAAGTAGGTACGTACCATAAGACCAATCACAAGAAGGATAAAAATCCCATTAAAAACCAATAAACCCATGGCATGTCCTGAAAACATTCCCCAGGCTGCACCAGTATTTCCCCCTTCTAAGTAAGTAAACTTAATTAGTTTAGGGAGAAAAATCACATCCTCTTTTCCTTTTAGGAATTTTCTTGCCAAGATCTTCGTGTATTGATCTAATCCTATGCAAATAAGAAAAATAAAAACCAGGACTAGATGGCCGAACATTGTATTTTTATGTCTTTTGGAATTCATAAATTAATCCTCTTTGCGCTTTTTACACTCTTCTTCCATCATGGCAAGATCAATAGAAAGATCGATAATTCCATGTCCAAGTCCCTCTAATAAGATAAACTTCACCTTGCCAGCATCCATTTTTTTATCCGTTAAAGTGGTTTCTGCAATAACCTTAGGATCTAACCCTTTAAAGGACACAGGTAGTTCGTAGGCTTTTAAGGTTTCAATCACATCTAAGGTGTCTTCTTTACGGATCAAGCCCTTCTCTTGCGATAGATCACAAGCAAGCACCATACCAATGGAAACACATTCACCGTGTAATAATTGGAAATTCATCAATTTCTCAATGGCATGTCCCAAGGTATGTCCAAAGTTTAAAAGGGAACGCTCACCTTTTTCATTTACATCATTTTCAACAACACAGCGCTTAATATTACAGCTCACAGAAATCATATATTCTAGGGCATCGTAGTCCAAAGCCTTTACCTGATCAATATGTTCCTTTAACCAATTGTAGTAATCCAGATCTTTGATCAAACCATGTTTGATGATTTCGCCCATTCCTGAAAGAAATTCACGTTTTGTAAGGGTCTGTAAGGTGCTAAGGTTAATATAAACAAGCTTTGGCTGGTGGAAAGCACCTACCATATTCTTATACTGGTCAAAATCTACTCCTGTCTTTCCGCCAATAGAAGAATCTACTTGAGCTAAAAGAGAGGTTGGAATCTGGATAAAACGAATACCACGAAGATAGGTTGCCGCAGCATATCCGGTTAAGTCTCCGGTAACACCACCACCCAAGGCGATTAAAAGGTCATTCCTATCAAAATGTTCTTCGATTAAGTGGGTGTAGAGTTCTTTTACCACATCTAGGTTTTTACTAGCTTCACCGGCTTTAAAAATAAAACTGGTGACATGGGAAAAGGAATCTGAAAGCAGGTCCTTTACCTGATCAAGATAAAGTGGACCCACGGTGGTTTCGGTTACGACACAAACCTTACGGCCACTAAAATCATCTAATTCATGAATGTATTGGGTTAATTTTGAAAAATCACGTTCAATGTGAATGGAATAAATAAAGTTTCCATCTTTATTATGTACCTGTAATTCTTTACTCATAGTTGTCCCTTTCTAAAACAATATCCAGAATCAGGCCGTAAGACCAAATTCTGGATGTTATAATTCCTTCTTCCTAGTCTTCAGGATCCGTTACAACATTGTGAGTTTCCGACTCAACTGTCTGCATCGTATCCTGAAGAATCTTCTCTTCAAGATCAGTGTTAATTTCGTCCTCTTCTTTTGGATTGGAATCTGTATTTAAGGTAACAGAGGCATCATCTAAAGACTTAACAGCCTCGTCACGAACCTTCTCTAATTCAGCAACATCAATATTAAAACTATCACTCTTTAATAATTGAACTTGAGTTCTAGCTAACTGCTCGAACTGTGAGCGATAAAGTTCATATTGTTGAATTAATGCCATGGATTTACGATGGATGGACTCTAATTCATTCTTAGAATCAGAAATAATTAAAGATGCACGATTTCTAGCTTCATCTTCGATTACCTTTGCAGAAGCATGTGCCTGCTTCTTAATGTCCTCTGAAGTCTTCTGGGCAAGTAAAAGAGCCTTCTGCAAAGACTTTTCGATGGTTTTATACTGAGCAAGAGCCGCCGTTAAAACCTCGATTTTTCTAGACATATCCTGGTTTTCTTTGTATAACTTTTCATAATTGTCGACAACTTCGGCAACAAAAGTATCTACATCCTTTCGATCGTAACCCAAGCCTCCTTTAAAGGTTCGTGATTGAATATCTATTGGTGTAAGCATCTTTGTTCCTCCTAAACATATTTCATAAGTTTTATATAAATTCGACCTTTTCGGGTCGTGGAATTCTCTTCCGTATATTGAAAACGTCCCATTCCTCTAATGGAAATAATATCCCCAATATTTAAACGGTAACCATTCGAGGTTATTAAACGTCCGTTAACAAAAACTTTTGCATCGGAAATGGCTCTTGTCATCTCAGAACGGGAAGCCTTAAAAGCTAAAGCACAAACACTATCCAATCGAATACTGGCAACGGTTCCCGTAATTTCTTTGAATTTTAGCTGATAGGAAATCTCATCTGGATTGATTAATTCAAGAAAAACATCTGTATGCTTAATCTTCTCTAAAGAATGAAGAAAATAATCGCAAACTTCTTCTAGGAGAATCACATAAGCAATTGGAACATCATTCTTCTCATCTAGATAAATATCCCCGATTTTACTGCGTTCCACACCTAAACTCATTAGAGATCCTAAGACATCCCGGTGACTAAAAGACTGGGCAAATTTAGGGTATTTAGGCTGGATTTTCAAGTAGGCAAATATATTTGCCTGATTCAGTAATTCTAAATCCATAAAATCCGTATAATAGTAGAGAATCTTTCTTTCAGCATTAGGAAAACCTCCTGTTACTTCAATGAAAACAGAAGGTACCTCTTTTAATATACGCTCTTTTTCCGCTAAAAACAGGCTCTGTTCATCAAGAGTTAAAAAATCAGTATTACATGGTGCCTGTCGATTATAACAGCGCCTTGCCAATTCCTGAAAACGCTTGATTAAAAAAGCCCGTTCTTTTTCTGTATTAGAATGTGAATTCATAATAATTACAGAGTATCGTAATCCTCTGAATCAGCAGCTTCGCTATTCTCACCAAGATCACCGGAAATATCAATCTCGCTTGGTGTAAGAACGATGATCTCATTGGAAATAACCTCTGCCTTACCGCCAAGTGCATAGATTGATCCAAATGTAAAATCAGAAATTCTTGTTGCAAGCTCTACATGAAGTCCCTCTAAATTTAATACTACAACCTTATGAGCCTTAAGATTATCTGTAACTTCACGAGCCTCCTCATAATTTACCGGCTTAACAATAACAACTTCAGTTCCTGAAGATCTAGAATCCCTCATATTAACCACATTACTGCGACGCTTGTTAAGCTTCTTAGGTGGGATATATTCCTCTTCTTCCTCCTCATAGGCAACCTTTTTCTTGCTTTCCTCGTTAGAGGTTTTTTGATATGACTTCTTTACTGGCTCATCATCATATTCTTCGTCATCATAGTACTCATCTTCGTATTCATCATTGACCTTTAATTTGTCAAAAAATGCTCCAAAGGTGTCTGAAATTCTACCTGCCATTTCTATCCTCCAAATCATAATTTCGCGCTCCAAAAATAGCCGTTCCAACACGAACCACGGTTGCTCCTTCTTCTACTGCTATTTCGTAATCGTTGGTCATACCCATGGAGAGCACACTCATGGTTACATTATCAATGTTTTTTCCTTCAATGTCAACAGAAATTTGCTTTAATTGAGCAAAATACTTTCGATTTTCCTCTGGATTCGTTACATAAGGGGCACTTGTCATAAGTCCTTTTATGTGAACATGGGGGAATTTTGCAATTTCTAAAAGATTTTCTAAAAGGTTATCAACCGTAAAACCAAATTTACTTTCTTCCCGAGCTACATTAACCTCTAGTAAAATATCCGCCTCAAGGCCTTTTTTCACACATTCCTTCTCAATCTGCTCTGCTAAGCGAAGGGAATCAACCGCATGAATCAAGGTGGTTTTTCCTAGAATGTATTTTACTTTATTTCTTTGCAAATGCCCAATCATATGCCAATTAAGATCTTTGTTGTCTTCCTCTTGAATCTTGTCACAAAGCTCCTGAACATAATTCTCACCAAAGGAAGTTTCACCAGCCTTGATACATTCTTCAATCAATTCTAAAGGCTTGGTTTTGCTTACACAAAGCAAAGTGACTTCCGAAGGATTCCTGCCAGAACGCTTGCAGGCTGCTTCAATCTTTTCATGTACCATCTTTAAATTATCTGCAATCATTATAAGCCTCCTAAATTAATTAAAAATAATCTGATTATTCTTTACGGTAGAACCATTTAAAACAATCTTATCATATACTTGTAAGCCATAAACAGAATCGGATTGAACAATATAATAATCATTGGATTCTGTTAGAATGGTTACTGTTCTAAATTTTGCATAACCGGAATTAATATTATAAACTCCTTTTAATGTAAGAGTTTCTTCTACGGTAAAAAACTCTTGAGAATCCGTTAATTTCAAATTATCTCCCTTAGAAAGAGAATCCGTAGAAATATAAAAAAAATCATTGTCCAAGTCATGATCCGCTTGGTCATCCGATTCTAAGGTGGCCGAAAGCACTTCTACCTCCAGCTTTTTAATCTTCTCTTCTCCCTTCTTATTAAAGGTTCTTTTTAAAACATTATAGCTACCATCATCCCCTATGGACACATACCGCTTTGGAACACAATAGGATTTGTGATTCACTACGGAAGATTTTGGGACTTTTAAGCCAGTAATGGCCTCAGCGATGATTTCAATACCAATAAAACGTTGGTTGCAGTACCGAGTCATATTATCGGATAAGGAGATTACTCCATATGCTCCATCAGCATTTTCCTGGATAGCAAAAGCACCGGTAGTTTCAAAACCATCCTTGGCAAAACGGATTTTAACATAGGTGGTTTCTTTATACTTCTCCTTTTGTTCCTTGGTAAGAGGAATCACAATCTCCCAGTTTTCAGAGGAAATGGTCTTATAAATAGGCCTTCCACTTTCTACATAGCTATTGGTAGCTAAGCTGGCTTTTGTATATTTGCTAGTATCGAAGGAGGATTTCATCACCTGTTCCTTGGTTAAACTCTCCATATTATCAATCGAATATAAAACAATCCCAGAACTATTTGGGGTTTTTATTTGAAAATTAGAATCCAAACCACTTTCCTTAAGCTTTTCATTGATGGCATCTAAGGAATTTGCATTAAAGAATTCTAAAATCATACTTTCTAAATCGTACTTAAAATCATATACCTCTTGATAATTATCATCACTATAATTCTCTGTAAAACCACTGATTCGATTTCGGATACTGGCAATATTCTCCTCGGAAAGCTGGCTGCTTTCCTGGGCCAATTCCTCTAAGGCTGTGGAAACATTGCCGGACTCATCCATGGTATAAAGTTTCGTGGTAGCAGATACCCTACTCCCCTCTCGCACATAGTAATTGATATAGCCACTGGTATCTGCATAAGCGATGTTTTCTGTTCGCAAAGCAATTCCGGTAAAGGGATCATTGGTTACTGCACTTTTTCCCTTGGTTACATCGTAACTGGTAATGGTAGGTTTTATTCTTGAATTAAGGAATGAAATAATCAAATAAATGGTAAAGATTAAAAGGAAGATTACTCCAACCGGTAGGTGGAGTAATCGAAAGAATCTTTTTTTTCTTTTCTTTGCCATGTTATAACTCCCAAAAGACTGAATCAGTTCTTATATATTTCACGCCAATCCAAATCACCACGCTCTAAAGCCTTAATTAAAAGTTCAGCGGTAGCCAGATTAGAGGCAAGAGGAATGTTATGCATATCGCAGAGACGGATGGTCTTATTAACATCCGGCTCATGGCTCTTAGGGGTAAATGGATCACGAAGGAAAATAACCAAATCCATCTGATTTTGCTCAATCTGAGCACAAATCTGCTGTTCTCCTCCCAAATGACCTGCTAAAAACTTGTGGATATTTAAATTGGTTACCTCTTCAATCAAGCGACCGGTAGTTCCGGTGGCATAGATATCATGATGACTTAAGATTCCTCTATAAGCGATACAGAAATTTTGCATTAATTTCTTTTTGCTATCATGTGCAATTAGTCCGATGTTCATGCTAATACCTCCTCATATTTTATGGTGTTACATTGTAGACTGACATTCAGTACTATTCCGATTCCAATAAATAAACTTACCAAAGAAGCTAATCCATAACTTACAAATGGCAGGGTTAAACCTGTATTTGGAATCAATTTGGTTACAACGGCGATATTAATAATCGTCTGTATCCCTATCCAAGCACCTACGCCACAGCATAGGTACTTTCCTTCATCATCTGGAGCCCTGGAACCAGTTTTAAAACATAAAAGGGTAATCAGTGCCAAGGTTATAATAACACATGCACCGCCCACAAAACCTAATTCTTCTCCGATAACAGTAAATATAAAATCGGTATGAATCTCTGAGAGATAATTACCGTTTTTAACACTTGTAATTGTATTATTATTCAGACCCTTACCATATAAACCACCAGAACCTATCGCCAGCTCAGAGTTTTCTTGCTGGTACATTAATTTAGCGGTTTCAGGATCATCTTTATCACCTTGATAAAAGGCAACAATACGTTTTAACTGGTAGGTTTGTAAAATAGTCTGATTTGGTTGCAAAGCTAAATAAAACAGCACCACCACCAAAGGAATGGCAATCATAAATAAAACGCCAATTACCTTATAACTTAAACCTGCTACAAATATTATAACACAGAATATTAATAGAATGACAATGGTTGTTGATAAATCGGGTTCAATATAAACGAGACCAGCTTGCAGTCCAATCAAACCTGCGGTAATCAAAAGAAAATAGGTTTTGCTGATTTTTTCTTTGTATTTAGCAAAGAAATGAGAAAAGAAAAGGATAATAAAAACCTTTACCAACTCAGAGGGCTGAATCTGGATTCCTTGAATCACCATCCATCTTTGGGCACCCTTATGGGTCTCTCCAAAGAAAAATACATAGATTAAAAGGACTACAGATAGAATATAAAAGCCCCAGTAAAGCCTTAAAATAAAATGATAATCAATCAGGGTAAGGAAAAGGACCATGATTCCACAGGCAAGAACACATAGCAACTGTCTGTGAGCATAGGTGCCATCTTCCGCAGCTGAATCAATTACCTTAATACTAATGGTGCAAAGAAGCCCGATTAAGAGCACCAACCAGAGATTAAATTTTTTATAATTATAACTTTTCAATTTAGAAAATACTCTTTTAAACATAAGCTTCCTTTTCTACTTCTTAATCAGAAGTTTTTTCAGTCTCAGGTCCATTGGCAGTACCATTTACAATAGACTTAAGGGAGGTCTTTCCCTCAGTGAATTGTAATATATTCTTTGCTACTTCCGCAGGATAACTGGAAGAATCACAGTTAGGAATGATTACGGAAAATGCATAATCCGGATCATTTGCAGGAGCAAATCCCACAAATAAACCATGGTCATAGCGAGATTTGTTTTCCTGAGCAGTTCCGGTTTTACCTGCAACAGTCATATCCAGATCGGCAAATACAGAACCAACGGTTCCACCGGTGGCAGTAACCTGCTTCATTCCTTCATAAATTACATTCCAGGTGGAATCAGCAAGTTTCACCTTATTGTCGGCCTTGGCCTTTAACTTATAAACCGTATCCCCTCCCTTAGTCTTGATTTTCTTCACTAGGGTTAAAGGATAATTATTACCTCCATTTGCCAAGGTGGAAACATAACGGGCAAGTTGTACTCCCGTATAGCCATGAGTACCCTGACCAATGGCGGAACGAACCACGTCGGAATTAGAAAAAATCGGACTAGATTCGGAAATCTCTACTCCGGATTTTTGGTTTAATCCTAGGGCAGTTGCATATTTTTCCAGTTTTTTTAATCCTTGTACATGGCTTAAAGAACCATCTGATTTGGTGCCTAAGCGATATCCAACTTCATAGAAGAAATAGTTACAAGAAACTCCGATGGCCCTTGTGACATTAATTGGACCGTGAGCACCAGGATAAATCCAACATTTTGGACTTGGGGTAACTGCTTCAAAGGTACCGGTATCATTAATGGTTTCTCCGGTGCTAATCACCCCTTCCTCCAAACCAGTAATAGCAGAAACCATCTTAAAGGTAGAACCCGGTGCAATGGTCATCTGTGTACATCTTGAAACCAATGGAGAGGCACTATCGGAGGTAAGTTTCGCCCAATATTTTGCATCTACGGAACCTGAAAGCATATTATTATCATAAGATGGATAGGTCACCATTGCTCGTACCGCTCCGGTATTTGGATCTGTAATTACCACGGACCCGGAACATGGATCAAGGGCAATCTGCGCCGGGGTAATGCTTAAAGATTCAATCTGCTTTCGAATAAATTTATAAGAAACCGTAGAATCAAGGGTAGAAAGACTATTATACCAAGTTTCCTTGTCTTTTGTTAAAATCTTTTGATCATAAAGGACCATACAGACTTCTCCACCTAGAATACTTCCATCATAAATCATATAATAATAGATTTTTTTATAAAAACCGGTGTCGGTTTTTAATAATGTTAAGGACTGATCTAAAAGAGCCTGATAAATATCTTGGGTGTCTGTATATTTTTCATCCATGGTCAATAGAGAAAAATCAATCCATTCATTTTTAATGGCATACTCTAAAAATTCTCGTAAGGAAATCTTACCGGCATAGTAATTCTGATAGGTTTCATCATTGGTGGTATCAATCTTTGAAGAAAGGAGAATCTGATTTTTAGTAAGAATATCGTAAATATAATACTGATAATCCTGGTATTCATCCTCTAAATCCTTCAAGATGGTTCCGGACTCCTCTTCTAATTGAGAACGTAGATTATTTAAAACCGTCTTTCTTCTAGCTTTAAACTTAGAATAGATATTCTTTTCATTGGAACTTGCCTTTTTCCGGTTTAATTTACTAATATCAATGACATTATTATTAATCAATTGGTAATAGACATCCTTAATAGGAACCTTGATTTCTACATCAGAGTCAGAGTCGGCGTTGGCATAGGCATCCTTGTTTACATCAGCATTTACAAGGTTTGAAAGAAGAATACCTGCAATCTTTTGCTCTAAAAGATGATAGGTGGCAACTTGCAGGTCTCGATCAAGGGTTAAGGTAACATCATCTCCTGCGGTGGAGTCAGTACCATCCAGTTCCATAACGGTTTTACCGGTGGCATCTACAAAAATATTTTGATGTCCCTTGGTGCCCTGAAGGTATTCCTCCATAGAAGCCTCAATCCCGGATTTACCAACAATATCGGTGGAAATATAATCCTTATCTTCTTGGGTAAACTCTGCCAGCTCTGTTTCGGAAATACGTCCGGTATATCCAATGATTGGTGCAAAATAGATGGAATCATTGTAAACGCGAATGGTATCTTGGGAAATGGATACCCCCGGCAAGTCGTTCTTATTCTCATAGATTGCCGCCACAACTTGATCATTCACATCGGAAGCAATGGTGGTTTTTATATACTTTGAATAAGAGGTTAAGGTTAGTCCATATCTTACTGCTGTAATCTTAAAAATCTTGCTTGTATCATAGTCCTTGCTTGATATTTCATATTTTTCCGTAGAAAGATAATTCATTACATCGGCAGCAGTCCAAGCCTCATACTTGGCAGCCTTGGAATTATACTCATCTGAACCCAGAAAATTAATTAAAAAAGTCTTTTTTAAGGTATCTGAAACATTAAAGGAATAGACCCCATCCTGATTCATAGAAATTGGAAAGTCGATGTCCACAGTGCCATCGTATTTTTCAATTAAATCAATGGTTTTTGAGATGATCTGATTTAAGTCATCCGACTTAGTTTCTGAACTTTCCAAGGTATCTTCGATTACGACACCATTGGCCAACTTGTTATAAGCAAGCACATTACCATTGGTATCGTAGATTTTTCCACGGGTACCAGAAGAATAGATGGTTCGTTCCATCTTAGCCACGTAGTCGTTGGTGAATTCATCTCCACGGATAATCTGCAGATTAAAGATCCTTAAGATAAGAACGGTAAATACTCCAATAAAAATCACAGAAACAAGAAAAACTCTTGAACGAACCGTATTTAATATTGTTTCTAAAAGATAGCTAATCACGTTCTACTTCCTTTCCCTTTTCGTAGGCGGTAATTTTCTGATCAACCTTATGAACAAATTGATAAATCAATAAGGTTACTAGCATAGTCATTAGTACATCTGGAAAAATGGTATGTACAAAATAATAGTTGAATCCGGTATTTCCCTGTAGGAGAAAAAAGAATACAAACATTACCAGATTATAGACAAAGTCACATGCCCCTACTAAGAGGGAAGGAAGAACAACGTCGTCGTGGTAAAAAGTTCTTTTTAAATAGCCGGAACAATATCCAATATAAACCAAACACAAAATGTGAAAACCAAACGGTGTGGTGGAATATAAATCAATTAGAACTCCACTGATCAATCCGGTAAAGATTCCAGCTTTTTTCCCATTCAAAAAACCAATAAGCGAAGTTAGGATTACAAAAAAATTAGGAAAAATAGCATGAGGTGAAAACCAGGCTGCCACCGATGTCTGTAGAAACAGATTCAGAAACAGGAGGAAAACAATCACGATTTTTCTTGCAATATGTTTACGAAAGAAATCCATTAAAAACCTCTATTCTTCAATATAATCTTGCTTTAATTGCTTAATTACCAAAACTTCCTCTAAATTCTCAAAGGAAGCCACCGGAGTCAGGTAACCGGACTTGGTTAAATCATCACTGTTGTCTGTCACGGATGAAACATATCCGATTAAAATTCCAGGCAGGTATTTATCAGAAATCGGAGAAGTGAGAATCATATCTCCCTCCTTAATCAAAGCTTCCTTAGAAATCTGTGAAAGCTTTAATAAACCGGAATCATATAATTCCAAATCTCCTTCTACAATACAAGTATCTGAGGAAGAAGCACTTTTACCGCTTACATTAAAATTATCTTCAATAATGGTATCAATTACTGCATACTTCTTTCCTACCTTACTAACAATTCCCACCAGGCCACCATTGGCAAGCACATTCATGTTCTTTTCAATACCATCTTCGGATCCTTTATCAATGGTAAAACTACCATAAATGATATTGGTGGTATCACTTTTAGCAATAACATGGGCCCCAACGGAATCGTAAGTAGAATATGTTTCTTGCAATTCCAAAAGAGTACGAAGTCGCTCCAGTTCATACTTATCCTGGGCTAAAACCGAAGTGGATTCTGTTAAATCCTCAATCTTTTCTTTCAATTCCTTATTCTCAGTTTGTAATTTTTTCATCTTTTTCAAAAGATTTTTTCGACTGGTAAACCACTGTCCCATGTCATTCAAGCCTTTTTCAATCGGAAGAATTCCGCAATGAAAGCCATTACGAACCGTGTTAAATGGCTTAGGAAAAGCAAAGGACAGGATAATACAAATAAGAGCCACAACTGATATCCCCCAAACCAAATACTTTGAAAGAACATGCTGTTTTTTATTCTTTTTATTAATAACAGAATTATTCATGTTAGATTCCTCTTTTAATACTCGTCTTCTCTAGGAGTGTAAAGAAGCCATTTTAACTTAGGATTTGCAAGAATCATAGCCATACCATTCGCTACGCTAAGGGCTGGATTACGAACAGTATTCACCTTAATCATACAGGTATCCTGGATTCGTTTACTTAGATTGGTAATGGAACTGGACCCACCTGTTAGGTAGATTCCATCACTTTCTAAATCCAGGGTGATTTCTGGAGGGGTACGTTCAATCATTCCAGAAATTTCATCTAAAAGGCGTAATAAACTTGACTCACAAGCATCATTCACCATATCGGCGGTAATAACCTTCTCGGAAGGAAGTCCAGAAATTACGTTACGACCTACGACTTTTAAATTTAAATTACTTTCGTCCACTTGTGGTGAAGCATTTAAAAGGTCAATCTTAACAACCTCTGCGGACTTTTGACCAATCACAAGATTATAACGCTTTTTCACCATCTCAATAATATCTAGTTCCAATTGTTTTCCGCCGAAACGAAGGAATTTACTTAAAACGATACCACCTTGAGAAACCACTGAAATCTCTGTAGTTTCGGCACCCATATTCACAATCATGGCACCTTTTTTTGCATCCATATCGATTCCTAATCCTACGGCATCTGCCACTGGCTTTTCCACTACCACAATATCTTTCGATTTAATCTTGGAATCGGCAATCAAATCATAAAAAGCCCTTTTTTCTACCTCGGAAATATCGGTTGGAATTGCAATACAAAAGTCCCCACTTTTCCGCTTCTTGGGAGCATTAATTTTTTTGAAAAATTCCTCAAATAAAAGGGACATGGAGCCAATATCTGCCACTACCCCATAAGACATAGGAGAAATAACAGAGATTTCCTTTGGTGCCTTTTCAAACATTTCATAGGCCTGATCCCCAGAGGCTAACACTTCCTTGCCTTTTTTTGCAATCATATTACGTTCGTTTAATAATTTCTTAGTGATTCCATCATAGATTTTCAAATGATCCGAACCAAAATCTATTCCATACACATGTTTACTCATACTTTTATCCTTTGCAAATATACTCCTCAGGAAAGAAAACTAGGAAAGAAATCCTGCTCTGGCAAGGGAAACGAACGTATTGTCTCCGATAATGATGTGGTCTACCACAGGAATTCCAATTAACTCACCTGCCTTTTTAAAACGCCTGGTGGTTTCTAAATCCTGATTACTTGGGGTTGGATCCCCACTTGGATGGTTGTGAATTAAACACAAAAAGACCGCCGAGGACCGCAGAGCTTCTTGAAAAACCTCTCGTGGTTCTGCAATTGCCCCATTCACCGTTCCACGGCTGATCACCATCTCCCGTATCAAAAAACATTTGGTATCAAGAAATGCCACTAAAAACTGCTCTATTTCTAAGTGACGCAAATCCGCCATAAAGTAAGAAGCAACGGTCTCCGGTTCAGAAAAAAGCAGGTTCTTTTTGGCCTGTGTTTTGGCTATTCTTCTGGAAAGTTCTGCAATACACTTAATCTGCATGGCTTTCACCTTACCAATCCCCTGAATCGATGTTAATTCCTCAAGGGATAAGTGAAAAATAGATAGGATACCATCTGTTCTTCCTTGGTAGTTTAATACAGAATTTGCCAACTGAATGGCCGGAACCCCATTCGTTCCCGTCTTTAAAAGAATAGCAAGTAATTCTGATTCCGATAAACTTTCCGGACCATATGCATAAAACCGCTCATATGGTCGAAATTCCAGGGGCATCTCTTTGATTGTTTTATAATTCATTGGTACTCCTTTCAGACACGTTCCTCTCCGCAGCCGAAAGATGTAACAATAGTATCATAAAATGCCTTTGAATTCAAGCAAATGAACGGTTTGTAACACAATCTTCACATCTTATTTGTTTGAAATATTTATTTCGTTAAGCTTTATTAAGCCATCGTCAATCATACTTTGTGCGGCCTTTAAAACCCCTAATTTACCATGGGTAAAGGTAATACCCCCTTGAAAATAGATATTAAAAGGCTCACGAAGTGGTCCATCACAAGAAAGCTCAATGGATGACCCTTGAATAAAGCATCCATCTGCCATAATAATATCGCAGTTATATCCTGGTTGTTCCGAAGGTTCTGGGGTAACATAAGCATCTACTGCAGCACCAGCCTGAACTCCCTTTGAAAAGGAAATCATGGCCTCCCGGCTTCCAAGGGTGATTTCCTGAATAATATCGTGACGAATCTCACTGGAATGTGGGAAGGTTTCATAACCAAATTCTTCAAAGATTCTAGCAGCATAAATGGCAGATTTTTCAGCAGATGCAGCTACCATTGGAGCTACAAAAAAACCAAAGTAGAGATTTTGCATCACACCAAAATTCGCACCGGCTTCCTTTCCGATTCCAGGAGTGGTTAAACGATGGGCACAACGTTCTACGCATTCCTTGGTTCCGGCAATATATCCTCCGGCAGGGGCAAGACCACCACCTGGGTTTTTAATTAAGGAACCCACCACCATATCAGCACCATATTGAGATGGCTCTTCCAGTTCGATAAATTCTCCATAGCAGTTATCCACCATGCAAATAACCTTAGGATACTTTTCGTGAACGGCACGAATCGCTTGACCGATTTCTTGAACGCCTAAGGTAGGTCTGGTACGGTAACCGCGGGATCTTTGAAATTCAATTAATTTGGTCTTTGGTTCAATGGCTTCAAGAAGGGCCTTTATATCAATGTGACCATCATTGGTTAATTCCACCTGGCGGTAGGTAATTCCATAATCGGCTAAAGAACCTTCCGAAGGACGGATGCCAATTACCTCCTCTAAGGTGTCATATGGCTGTCCGGTAGCTGAAAGCATCTCGTCTCCGGGACGAAGGTTAGCTGCAAGGGCGATTCCTAAGGCATGGGTTCCACAGGTAATCTGCGGACGAACCAGGGCATCCTCTGTTTGAAAGACATCTGCGTACACTGCTTCTAAGGTATCACGACCAAGATCGCCATAACCATAACCGGTGGAAACTGCAAAGCAAGCTTCTGAAACATGATTTTTCTGCATCGCTGCAATCACCTTTAATTGGTTGATTTGAGCAATCTCATCGATTTTTTCAAAACGTTCTTTTAATTCCTTATCACACTTCCTTGATAAATTTTCTAGCTGTGGGCAAATTCCAAAAATCTCGTACATATTTATCCTCTTTCTTCATTCTTATTCAAATCTGTGATCAATGATCCTACGGTCTAATTGATGGATAGACTCCTCCATAAAACTAACCATTTCAGAAACTGAATTATGGAAGTGTTCATAGTTCACCCAGATGGTATCTGGTTCTCGTTTAAACCAGGTAATCTGCCTTTTGGCAAAGTGTCTGGTATTCTTTTTGATTTCTTCAATAGCCTCTTCTTTGGTTAGATTTCCCTTTAGGTAAGAAATCATCTCCCGGTAACCAATTCCCTGCATAGAAGTGAGGGATGGGTCATAGCCATCCTGTAACAGTTCTAAAACCTCTTGTTCCAGACCTTGTTGGACCATCTGCTCTACCCTTTCATTGATTCGCTGATAAAGGGTTTCTCTTTGACGATTTAATACAAAATAGCAAAAATCGAAAGGGCTGGTCTTTTTTCTTTGTTCTTCATTGTGCTTGGAAATTGGACTTTTCTCTTCTTTGAAATATTCTAAGGCCCGAATCACTCGTTTCCTATTATTTTCATGGATGGCCTTTGCAGATGCAGGGTCCACTTCCCGTAAGCGTTCCCAAAGGGCGTGGTTGCCCTTTTCTCTTGCAAATGTTTCCAGTTCTTTTCGGTAGGAATGATCGGTACTTTCTTTGCTAAAGTCTATATCATAAAGGACTGACTGGATGTAAAAGCCGGTACCTCCTACAATAATAGGGATTTTTCCCTTTTGATAGATTATCTCCATGGCTTCCTTGCACATTTTTTGAAAAACATAGACCGAAAATTCTTCTTTGGGATCTAGGCAGTCCACTAAATAATGGGGAACCCCTTCCATTTCTTCCGGAAGGATTTTGGCAGATCCGATATTCATTTTTTGATAGACCTGAATAGAATCGGCGCTAATGATTTCTCCTCCAATGCCCTTGGCAAGATGGATGGAGGCCTCGGTTTTTCCCACCGCAGTAGGTCCTGTTAAAATAATTAGTTTGCGTTTCTTCTCCATGATTTTTAATCAACAATTCGTTTGAATTTTTTATTTAACTCATATTCTGTCATTGAAATAATAACAGGTCGTCCATGTGGACAGTGGTATGGGTTTTCCAGGTTTAAAAGTTCATCAATTAAGGTTTTTGCCTCGGCAAAAGAAAGACGGTTATTTCCCTTGACTGCGGCCTTACAGGCCATGGTTGCAATGGCATGAAGGACACTGTGAGGGGTATCGGTCTTTTTAATATCAGAAAGACCATCGATGATTTCGATTAAAAGTTCCTTCTTTTCTAGCTGAGGAAGAAGGGTTGGTACCGAGTGAATCGCATAATCCTGATCTCCAAAATGCTCAATGTCAAAGCCCATTTTTATAAGTTCCTCTTTTCTTAACTCCAAAAGATTCTCTTCTGCCAAAGAGAGACTTAGAAGAATCGGAGGATTTATAAGCTGTCTTGGGATTTCCTGATCTTCTTTTAGGATTTGTTTCACAAAACGCTCGTAAAGAACCTTTTCGTGGGCGGCATGCTGGTCAATAATAAACATTTTCTTGCCATATTCTACAATCCAATAGGTATCAAATACCTGGCCTACAATCTTATGAGAAAACTGAGCTTCCTTGGTTAAAAATCCATAGTCTGTAAGGTCTTGTTGGTTGTATTTTTTTTGATCTTGGGCTATGAGATTTTTTCTAACCGCCGCCTCTTCTTTTTTAAAGGCTTGGTCTCTATGTACCTCAAAGGGTTCCGGAATCTGAACCTTTTCTGGTTTTTGAAGAGAAGACTTTTTTTCACCCAAGTTAACCTCTGTGATTTCACGAATGACAGGAAGAGGACTTTCGATTGGAGTCTTTGAAACAGGAGGAAGAACCTCCTTACTTTCTGCAATCTTGTTAATGCTAGGACTGAAAGAAGTCTCCTTTTTCTTCTTTTCTTCCACAAGGCTCACTGGGACAATCATATCTTTATGCATTAAGGCATCTTGAATTGCATGAGTCACAAAAGGGAAAATGAATTCCTGATTGCGGAAACGGAGTTCCATCTTTTGAGGATGAACATTCACATCTAACAACTGAGGATCCGTCTTTATGGTAAGGGCAACAAATGGATGCTTATGCTGCATCATAAAACCATGATACCCCTCTTCGATGGCCTTAGTGATTACCGGACTTTTAATATAACGTCCATTAATAAAATAGTGTTCATAGCCGCGATTTCCCCTGGAAATCAAAGGCTTAGCAAGAAAACCTGATAGTTCCATAAAATCATTTTGGGCATGAATAGGAAGAAGGGCGTTGGTAATTTCACGACCATAAATATTATAAATGGTATCCTTTAGATTTCCATTTCCCGGGGTAAATAATTTGTTTTGATGGTTATTAATGAATCGAAAGGAAATTTCAGGATGAGCCAAAGCTAAATGACTAACCGTATCTGCCACATATCCTGCCTCGGTTTGAAAGGAACGTAAGAATTTCTTTCTGGCAGGAGTATTGTAAAAAAGATTTTTTACAATTAGAGTACTTCCATCAGGCACTCCCACATCTTCAAAGCTGATTTCATTCCCACCTTCAATGACATAGCGACTTCCCACAAAAGCTCCCTGGGTCTTCGTTAATAGTTCCACTTGAGCAACAGCAGCAATAGAAGAAAGTGCTTCCCCCCGAAAACCCAGGGATTTAATATCCATCAAATCTAAGGCAGTATGGATTTTACTGGTAGCATGTCTTTGAAATGCCAAAGGAATATCATCCTTTTGAAAACCACATCCGTTATCGGTAATTCGGATCAGGGAAACCCCACCATCTTTGATTTCAACCGTGATGGATGAAGCTTTGGAGTCAATAGAATTTTCAAGAAGTTCCTTTACCACAGAGGCCGGACGTTCCACCACTTCTCCCGCGGCAATCTGGTTTATGGTACTTTCATCAAGTAGGTTTATGATTCCCATGTGTTTTTCCTTTCTTACTAATCATGACTGGTCTTTTTTAAATGCTTATATTCCTGTTGTAATTCGTAAATCAGGTTCATGGCAGCCATTGGGGTTGAATTACTAATGTCATAATCCATCAAACGTTCAAAGAGAGCTTCTTTTTCGTCACTGGATTCAAAGAGGTTTAACTGATGAAAAACTTCAATGTTTTTGTTTTTCTCTTCTCCACCCTCTTTCATAGAGGCTTTTTTTACAGAGGCTTCCTGTTTTTTAGTATCTTCATTTTTAGATAAAATGGATAAAGTATTTTCCGCACTTACCTGGCAGACCCTGGATTTTACATTAATGTCTGCCTGGGACAATTTTTCCACAAGTTCCTTGGCCCTTGTGATTACCTCGTCAGGGACACCGGCAAGTTTTGCAACCTGAATACCATAGGACTTATCTGCGCCACCCTTTACGATTTTTCTAAGGAAGACAATATTATCTCCATCCTCCTTCACTGCAATACAGTAATTGTGAATACCAAAAATCGTCCCCTCCAATTCCGTTAATTCATGGTAGTGGGTGGCAAATAAGGTTTTTGCACCGATTCGATTTTTGTCATTAATGAATTCTGCCACAGCCCAGGCAATGGAAAGACCATCAAAGGTTGAGGTTCCTCTTCCAATTTCATCCAAAATCAGAAGGGAATCCTTGCTGGCATTTCGAAGAATATTTGCCACTTCTGTCATTTCCACCATAAAGGTAGACTGCCCACTGGCTAAATCATCGGAAGCACCTACTCTGGTAAAGATACGATCTGAAATAGAAATATTTGCAGCACTAGCAGGTACATAGGAGCCAATCTGAGCCATAAGGCAGATTAAAGCAACCTGTCTCATATAGGTTGACTTACCGGCCATATTTGGTCCTGTTATAATAGCGGTACGATTTTCTTGGGAATCCAGGTAGGTATCATTATCTACAAAGAGATTCTCTGGAATCATTTTTTCTACCACAGGATGTCGTCCACCCTTAATATCGATGATTCCCTCATGGTTAATCTCCGGTTTACAATAATTGCTCTTTCCTGCTACATAGGCCAAGGAAGCAAACACATCAAGTTTGGCAATAGCCCTGGCGGTATTTTGGATTCTGGTTACCTGACTTGCAATTTGGTCTCTTACCTGGGTAAAGAGGTTGTATTCTAAGGTTACTACCCTATCCTTAGCACCAAGAATGGTATCTTCCAGTTCTTTTAAACGGTCAGTTGTATAACGCTCTGCCCCGGATAAGGTTTGTTTGCGTACCCAATTTTTTGGTACCAGGTCCTTATAGGAATTCGTTACCTCAAAGGAATAGCCAAAGACCTTGCTATACTTGATTCGAAGGTTTTTAATCCCGGTGGTTTCCTTTTCTTCCTCTTCCAATTTGGCAAGCCAATCTTTTCCCTGGGTTTGAGCCGATTTTAAACGATCTACTTCCTCATGATAGCCTTCCTTAATGATTCCACCTTCCCGAACGGTAAGTGGAGGTTCATCAATAATGGCTTGTTCAATCAAATTATGAATATCTTGTAGAGGATCCAACTCCTTTTTGATTTCCTCTAACAGTTCTGAATCAAGATCCTCCATGCAGGAAAGAATTCCTGGAAGCATGGCAAGAGAAGTTTTAAAAGCAATTAAATCTCTTGGGTTGGCGGTTTTATAGGTGATACGTCCAATTAAACGCTCCAAATCATAAATGGAAGACAGGTATTCTCTTAACTCATCACGAGCAATCAAATGATCATTGAAACACTGGATGATTTCCTGTCTTTTTAAAATTTCAGACTTATGAATTAAGGGCTGTTCAATGTATTTTCTAAGGAGTCTGGCTCCCATGGCAGTCTTCGTTTTATCAAGTACCCAAAGAAGGGTCCCTCTTTTTTGCTTTTCTCGAAGAGTTTCAAGCAATTCCAGGTTTCTTCTGGTAGAGGTATCAATAATCATATATTTGCCGGTTTCATAAGGCTTGATACTGGTAATATGCGCCAGGGAAGTCTTTTGTGTTTCCAAAAGATATTTCAAAAGTCCACCGGCAGCCAGCATACCTACCGGGTAGTCAGAAAGTCCCAAACCATCTAAGGCCATTACATGAAAATGATTTTTTAGTGTGTTTATGGCCATATCCTTTTCAAAATACCAATCTTCCAAAAGAGAAAAGGAAATCTTTAGCCTGTTTTTCAAGTCAGAAAAGTCCAGGCTTGACATCTCAAGGGTTTCCTCATAGATGATTTCTGCAGGAGTATAACGATTAATTTCGTCTAAAATACCACGAACGTCCGAAACTTCTGTCAGGTAATAGTCTCCCGTTGCAACGTCGGCAATGGAAATACCAAATCGATTCATTCTTGATACGATGGACATAATATAATTATTTTTTCCTTCATCTAAAGATTTGGAATTGCAATTTGTACCGGGAGTCACAACACGAATGACTTCTCGTTTTACAAGACCCTTTGCCGTAGCCGGATCTTCTACCTGTTCCACAATAGCCACCTTATGACCATTTTCCACTAATCGGTCAATATATTGGTCACAGGAATGAAAAGGAACTCCGCACATAGGTGCTTTTTCCTCTAAACCACAACTCTTTCCCGTAAGGGTAAGTTCTAATTCCTTAGATACCAACTTAGCATCCTCAAAAAACATCTCATAAAAATCCCCTAGGCGGTAAAAAATAATGCAATCCTTATATTCTTCTTTGGTCTTTATGTACTCCTGCATCATAGGAGATAAGCCGCTTGCCATGTTCTGCCATCCTTTCTACTCTTCTACCATGGTTCCGATATAATAAAAGCCCTTTGCCTCATCTAAATGAACATTAACCAATTGACCAATGAGAGATGGGTCCCCTGGGAAATGAACTAATACATTGTTCCGAAGTCTACCGGTTAAGTAACCTTCTTCGTGATCATCCACGGATTCCACTAACACTTCCATGGTTTGACCCTTGTGTCTTGCACAGCGCTCTGCAGAAATTTCCTGCACTTCCTTTAAGAGTCTGTCAAAACGATCCTTTACGACTTTTGGATCTAATTGTTCCCACTTAGCCGCCGGGGTTCCGGTTCTTGGAGAATAGATAAAGGTAAAGACGGAATCGTACTTTACGTCCTTTACCACTTCCAAGGTTTCTAAAAAATCTTCCTCAGTTTCTGTTGGAAACCCAACGATTATATCTGTGGTAAGGGAAACATCAGGGATTCTCTCCTTGATTTTATTGGCAAGTTCCATATAACGCTCCCGATCATAAGAACGGTTCATCTTCTTTAATACCTTAGAAGAACCGGCCTGAAGAGGGAGGTGGATATGCTTGCAAATCTTCTTACTTCTTGCGATAAAGTCAATTAAATCATCCGGGAAATCCTTTGGATGTGGGGTCATAAAACGGATTCGCTCTAATCCATCAATTTTTTCAAGCTCTTCCAAAAGAGAAGTGAAAGTAATGCCTTCTAAGTCCTTTCCATAAGAATTAACGTTTTGACCTAGAAGCATAATTTCTACAACTCCGTTCTCCACTAAACGCTTGATTTCCGAAATAATATCCTCTGGCTTTCTAGAACGTTCCCGGCCTCGTACATAAGGAACGATACAGTAGGTACAAAACTTATCACAACCATAGGAAATATTAACTCCGCACTTAAATGGGTATTTGCGGATGGATGGAAGATCTTCTACAACCCCCTCAGGCTTATCCCAAACGTCAATATAGAGTTTATGCTTTTGTTTGTGAGAAGAAAGAACCGCAAATAATAACTCGGATAACATAAAAATATTGTGGGTTCCAAAAATCAAGTCTACAAAAGAATAAGACTTACGAATCTTTGCCACTACGCTTTCTTCCTGCATCATACATCCACATAAACCGATAATCATCTGAGGATTTTTCTTTTTATATTTTTGCAAATGACCCAAACGCCCATAGACCTTTAAGTTGGCATTTTCACGAACGGTACAGGTGTTCATTAAGATAAAATCGGCATCTTCTGACTCAGTTTCTTCATAGCCAATGGCATTTAAAACACCGAGGAGTTTTTCAGAATCCTTGGCATTCATTTGGCAACCAAAGGTCATAATATTAACTTTAAGCTTGCGACCAAGTATCTGTTCTCTCTCAAAAACCAGCCGACGACATTTTTCAATAAAATAATACTGACGATCCGGTTCTACCTTAGGGGCTTCCCCCTCAATGGAAATAATGGTTTGTGGATCTAAATAGTCAGCACTATTATTTTCCCTGAAATATTTTTCTCCTCCAATTCGACGAATCTTTTTGCTGGCCTCCTGGATCGAAGCCTTGGCATTAAAATTTGATTGAGTACTCATTACTTGATTTCTCCTTTTTCTTTCATTTGGCTATATAATTCATAATCCCTGATTCGTTTACTGTTGCAGGTGTATGTATTTTCTTCTGTGATTATGACGTCCATGGTATAATCGTGGTCCTCCATAGGAAGGTCGTCAAGCATTTGCATTTGGTAACCGATTGCTGCGATTAATACATGATTATGGTTGTCAGATAAGAAGCTGTCATAAAAGCCACCACCATAACCAATTCTTTTTCCGTCCTTGGTAAAGCCAAGGCCTGGGACAATCATAATTCCCTTTCCCAGGCATTTTTTATCTTCTCTTTTGGTAAATGGTTCTAGGATACCATACTTAGCCGGGGTTAGTTCCGCCAAGGAACCTATTCGATAAAAGGACATCTTCCTTGGTCCTTCTACCTTTGGTGCAGCAATGGTATAGCCTAGCGCCAGACAATATTCTAAAAAAAGGAGCGTATCTGCCTCACTGTCCTTACTAATGTAACAGTAAATGATATCTCCCTTTTGATAATAGGCATTCACAAAGGAAATAAGATTTTGGAAAAGCTTCTCATCCTTGTCTTGGCCTTCCTTTCTATATGCCTCTCTTTTTTTGATTAAGTCCTGACGTAATGTCTTCTTGTCAAGCATCATATCTTACAAACTCCCTTCAATAGCGTGTTTATGCGATTCGTTCATTTGTTACTATTTATTTTTTTACCCGGTCTGCCACATGTTCAATGCTGCCGTCTGGATTTTTAATGTCTATATTGCGCAACTGACTTTCTAAGTTGGCATGAAAGCTTGCAATATATTTTTGACGAAGTTCTTTTTGTTCTGCAAGTTCTTCTTCTGATAAGGGACTTACCCTAGACTTTCTTGCAAGTTCATTGATACGGTCAATTAATTTCTTATCAATCATAGTTCTTTCCTCATTCCTGCTCAAGTTCTAATATATATATAGGTTTTCTCTCTGTGAATCATAGATGCATCCATGGAAATCCCCTAGCTCTGCATGTAATTCCGTAAGGGAAGGATATCTTAGTACGGTTACAATCTTGCGATCCCTATGAAAGAGACTTGGTTTATTTTCCGTAACAATTAAAAATTCATGAAAAACAGCAGCTAATTCCTTGTTTTTTGGTATTTGAATATCCACCGACTGACTGATTAAATTCAAATAATCTGTTCGGTCCTTTCGTAAAATCTTTACATAAGGAATCTGGGAAATCAAAAGCGGATGAGAAAGTTTCTCTTCCATTGTTACATTTTTATTTAAGGCAGAATAGGTCTTCTTTTCTGTATAATTATAAAAGACTGTTAACTCTTCCCAAGTCTTAAAATCAACCTTGGAGAAAATCAGGTAATCTCCGATTACTTCTGCTCTTGGAATGGTTTGATCAAAATAGGTTTGTTCAATGGCCTCCATATAGATTCCATTCCGATTAATCATAATATCCGAGATAAACTGGGTGGTAGTTACAACACTAACGGATTCCACGGAAACCTCGATTTTATCTAAGAAAGAATAACGGTTATCCGTTAAGAGATTATAACCGGTCTTAATGATTAACTGATTATCATTTAAAGGCATAATAGTCTCGATTCCATTCCGCAAAAGATTGTCATCGATAATCTCATATCTTTTTCTTTCATTTAAATTATAAAGATAGGAGTGGAAATAAAAGAATCCCTGATAATCATTTGGAAGGTTTTCTCTTAAAAACTCTTCTTGTAAAATCAAACTTTCATTGTTTAAAACAAAGATGCTAATCTGCCGGTCTACCCCAATTTTTTCAAATGGACAGTGATATTTTAAAACCACATTGGAAGAATTATTGGCCAGGTCATAGCGAATTAAAAGAAAGGCTTTTTCGTGAGAAAGGTATCTGGTCATATAGATAAAGTTGGTATTTTTACATCCATCTACGATTCGAAAAGCCGCAAACTTTGGAACCTTCGGCAATATTTCAAATGATTTTTTTGATATTAAATCATCAATAAAATAATGTACCGGTGGAATTTCCCCCTCGGCCACTTCTTCATTTTCAATTTTTAAGATTCTACCATCTTCTAATACCTTTGTATTTTCTCCATGGTATTTTTTTAAAAATAATATATTCATAAACAACTCCAAAGGAGGGGTTACTGTACCCAATCCATTAAATTAAAGTCATGATTCTTGTGAGCCACAAAGTAGGTTCCTACCTTATGACCATTCATAATATCTCCGATAATACTTACATCCTTACCGTTGGCAATGATCATATCTGCCCCGGAATCAGTGGCGATTCTTGCAGCTGCCAATTTAGCAGACATTCCACCGGTTCCTACCTTGGATGAAGAAGAATCTTTTCCAAAGGAAGAAATATGGTCGTCAATGTGGTTCACTTGTTCAACAAAGACTGCATCTGGGTTTTTATTAGGGTCATCGGTATAAAGACCATCAATATCGGAAAGTAGTATCAAAAGGTCTGCCTTTACCAAGGCTGCAACAATGGCAGATAGACGGTCATTATCACCAAATTGAATCTCATGGGTAGAGACGGTATCATTCTCATTAACCACAGGGATGACTCCTAATTTTAATAATTCCTCAAAGGTGTTTTGGGCATTGATTCGATTTTCATCTCGAATCATCGTGATGTTGGTCATAAGAACCTGGGCAGAAACCTGATTGTACTCAGCAAAGATTTTTTGGTAGTACATCATTAATTGCGCCTGTCCTACAGCGGCACAAGCCTGCTTGAAAGCAAGGCTATCCTCCCCTTTTCTTCCGATTTTCTTTTTTCCAACAGCAATGGCGCCGGACGAAACTAAGATTACGTCCTTTCCGGAATTATGGAGGTTGGTTAAAATACGAACCAACTTTTCAATTTTAGCTAAATTGGCATATCCTGTTTCCGGATAGGTAAGAGAGGACGATCCGATCTTAACTACGATCCGTTTCTTATTTTTTAATCCATCACGACTATTCATGTCTGCCTCCTAGCGTTTTTCAACTATTCATAAGCCTATCTATTCTACTACATTTTGTGGTATTTGTCATCACTTTTTCATCAATGAACCCGCTTGGTAGTCTTTGATAATTGCCTCATAAACCTTTAAACCATCTACAGCTGCTGAGGTGATTCCACCTGCATAGCCTGCTCCTTCTCCACAGGGATAAAGTCCTTGATTGCCTAAAGAAGAAAGTCCCTCGTCTCTTAAGATGCGAATAGGAGAAGAGGTTCGGCTTTCTACTCCGGCTAAAATAGCATCCTTGGAAGCATAGCCTGGAAGTTTTCCTTCAAAGTATTCAATGGCCTCTTCTAAATCATCTCCAATAAATTCAGGGAAAATTCCCCGTACATCTGCAAACTCATAAAGTCCCAGAAAGACCGGATGAATATTGCCATAGGACACGGAAGGTTTCTTTTCCTTAAAATCCCCATAAAGTTGTACGGGAATTTTACCATGTCCGGCAAGATAGGCTTTTTCTTCTAGTTCTTCCTGAAAATGCATTCCTGCAAATAAGGTATTCTCCTTAAAATCTTCTGGCCTTACAGTAACCACCAGTGCTGAATTGGCATTTTCGGATTCTCGGTTATGATTACTCATCCCATTAATGCAAAGCTTGTTTTCTTCAGAGGAAGCATTTACCACATAGCCTCCCGGACACATGCAAAAAGAATAAACCCCACGTTTGTCCTTGGCGGTATAGGTTAATTTATAAGGTGCCGCCCCAAAGAAATCCCGGTATTTTTCTCCGTATTGATCCTGATTAATCATCTTTTGAGGATGCTGGATTCTTACTCCAACGGCAAAGGGCTTTGCTTCCATAGCTACCTGTTTTTCATAGAGGCAATGAAAGGTATCCCTTGCGGAATGGCCAATGGCAAGAATGCAAACTTCCACCGGAATCCAAGTATCATTTACCTTGATTTTCTTGATTTTTTGGTTTTCAAAAGAAAAGTCCATCACTTGACTATGAAAATGCACCTGGCCCCCTAGAGCCTGGATTTCCTTGCGGATACTTACGATTACTTTTTTCAGTATATCGGTGCCAATATGGGGTTTGGCATCATAGAGGATTTGAGGATCCGCTCCATGCTCCACAAAGGTTTGAAGAACAAAAGAGGTCCTGCCGATTTTATCATGGATGGAGGAATTTAACTTACCATCGGAAAAGGTTCCTGCTCCACCCTCTCCAAATTGAGCATTGCCATCGGGATAAAAGTTTCCATTTTCCCAAAAGTCAGAAATTTTTTTGCTTCTTTCCTCAATGCTGGCGCCCCGTTCATACACAACCGGGCAAAACCCCGCTCGTGCAAGCATAAGGGCAGAAAAAATCCCGGCAGGTCCAAACCCAACAATCACGGGCCTATGCCTTAATTCTTTCCTTCCGGTGACTTTAGGCTGATACGTAACCTTATTGAAAAAACTTACATTCTTTGACAGTTTCTTGTTGTTTCTTAAGGATCCTTCCTTAGGGCTTTCAATGTCACAAGCATAAATTACCTGAATCAGGTCTTTTTTTCTGGCATCGATGGAACGTCTTACAATCTGAAAGGAATGAATCTCATCTGGTTTGATTCTTAATATTTTGCATATTTTCTCCTTTAATAAGACTTCTGGATTTTTTGATTCCTCTGGGGTTAATTTAATTTGATTGATTCGAATCATATGGTTCTCCCTATATTATTTACATGTATTTGCAGCAGAAATTCCTGCTAAATAGCCACTGGACCAAGCCCACTGTAGGTTATAACCTCCGCAGATCCCATCAATATCTACGAGTTCCCCACAAACATAAAGTCCTGGATAAGAATTGCATTCCATAGTTTTGGGACAAATTTCTGTTAAAAGGACTCCTCCTAGGCTTACCTGGGCTCCGGAAAAATCTCGAAGGCCACAAACCTTAATACTTAATCCTTTCATTAATGCAATGAGTAGTAATTGTTTTTCCCGGTTTTGATCCTTGAAAAATTCCTTAGAAGGCATTTCTTCCGAAAGACCAATGCCATTTAAAAAGAGTTTGGCTGCCTTATCTGGAATCAGTCCGCATAGGAGTTGTTTCATAGACTGATTTGGACGTTTCATAGCATTACCGGCAAGGATTTCCCAGAGATCATCTTCTCCCAATTCCGGAAAGAAATCGATTCGTAAAATTGCCTTCTTTTGGTAATTGTCTTCTACCGAAAGAAAATGACTGATTTGAAAAACCGGAATCCCTGAAACTTCGTTTTCTAAGAACTGAATCTGTCCCTCTTCCTCACAAATCAGCCGATCTTCTAGATAAAGCTTTACCCCTCCGTTGATACGAAGGCCTTTTAGGGCTTTTAAAAATCCATCCATTGATTTTGCAGCAGTTAAGCTTGGTTTGAATGGATAAAAGGGTAAGCCTAATTTTCCTAAAAGATTTAGGGCATAACCATCAGACCCGGTGTTTGGATAGGATGCTCCCCCACAGGCCACGATTAGTTTTGATGTCAGATAGCTGGTTCTTTTTCCGCCATAAATAGCCTCTATTCTATAAGTATCCATGACTTTTTCAATCTTTTTTACCTTACAGTCAAATAAAAATCTTACACCCAGACGTTTGCATTCCTCGTATAAGGCCGTTTGAATGGTTTTTGCCTGTAAGTTTCTAGGATAATAATAGCCATCTATATTTTTTGTGAGTATTCCCAATTCATGAAAAAAACTTAAGGTATCTTCCATGGCAAATTGAGAGAATACCTGATTTAAGAAATCTTTCGTATAAGTATCATCTATGCTGGAAAGATCCTTCATTCTGCTGGAAAAATACTGTTGATTAGAAAAAATCTGATTGGTAATATTGCATCTACCATTTCCTGTCATCAGGATTTTTTTTCCGGCTTCCTTATTGGCTTCCATCAAGACAACGGAAGCTCCATTTTTTGCCGCACTAATGGCAGCCATCATGCCAGAAGCTCCTGCACCTAAAATATAGATTGAATCTTGCATTTCGATTATCCTCCAAGTTCCTTTCATTTCTGAATGTCTAGTACCCAAATCAGACAGTGCCCCAAGACACTGTCTGAATCTTATAATAAATGTACTTTTTTGCAAATTGCAAGTAGTTTGTCTCCCTTAGGGAAGGAAGCCAGGGTTTCTTCGTCTACCACCCGGAATTTTAAAAGGCTAATACCATATACTACAACAGCAACGATAATTCCCAAAAGGGTTGCAATGGTATTGCTTGCACTTAAGTAAAAGGCCAAACAATAGCAAAGGTAAGCTGCAAGTCCCATAACCAGGGAACATACAAATGGCAAAACCATGGAATGCAAATATTCCTGCTTGTAACCTACTTCTCTTCTTAGGGCTCTTTGATTTAAAAAGCAAACCACTAAAGCGAAGAAAATATCCGAAATCAAAACTCCATAGAGTCCAAGGTGTAAACCTAAAAGGAGGCATGGAATCAAGATAAGATGAATCATTAAGGAGATTGCCGCATGTTTCACCGGCAATCTTAATCGATCGACTCCCTGTAAGGCAGAATTTGTAATGGTAGATAATGAAAATGAAAATACCGTTAACAAACTAAATCCCATTAAATAGCCAGAAAGAGAGGTGTAGGAAGCTGGCCAAAGTAATTTTAAAATGGGACTTCCTAAAACCATTAAGCCCACGCCACAAGGCATAGCAATAATCATAGTAAGTTTAACTGCAGAAGCAATCTTGTTTTGTACAGCATCCCTGTTTCCGGTGGTATAAGATTTTACCAGACTTGGAATCATGGAAGATGAAAGGGCTGAAGAAAAAGCAATGGCCACATTGGAAAGAAGTCGGTATTTACCAGAATAAACGCCCCATAAGGCAGAACGGTCTTTTTCACTATAGTGCAGAAACTTCATGGCATTTCCAAAAATAGTTGAGTCAATTAAGTTACTGCAATTGTAAATCGTGGTACTTAAAAGCACTGGGATAATGGTTAAAGCCACCATCTTATAAACTTTTTTATATGGCAAAACCTTTTCTTGTGGATTGCTTGAGATTTCTTGATCCATGGACTTTTTTAAAAGACCAAAGATAATAATCATGGTTACCATAGCTGTAAAAGCACCGGCTAAAGTACCTAAGGTTCCTCCGGCTGCTCCATAGCCTGCAGCATGGTAAGAAGTGGATGTTTTTTCATCTATTTCTGCTCCGGCTCGAAAAAGATAATAGGCTGCAAGAACAGAAACAATGGCATTCACAATTTGCTCAAAGATTTGAGAAATTGCAGTTGGAATCATGGTTCCATAGCCCTGCATATAACCACGTAAAGTTCCTACAATAGCCATAAGAATAAGAACTGGTGCCAAGGCCCTTAAGGCATATTTAATCGCCGGATATCCTGAAAATCCCGCAATCACTTGGGATCCGAAAAACAGGACAATAAATACCAGCAGGCCTAAACTTAGGGAAATACTAATAGAGGCACGAAAGATTCGTTTTACATTTTGTCGATTATTTTTTATTAATTCTTGACTTACCAGTTTAGATACCGCAATAGGCATAGACATAGAGGAAATCAGAAGTAAAAGGGAATAATAATCGTAAGCGGTAGAATAATATCCATTCCCCTCGTCTCCGATAATTCCGGTAAGGGGAATTCGATAGATTAAACCGATGATACGAACTAAGACTCCTGCAATCGCAAGAATCGTTCCCTGAACCATAAATGATTTTAAAAAATTATTTTTCTTAGCCATTAGTTATTGATCGTGACCTCTTGTGAGGAAGGCATTACACAAATACAGGTTTTTCCAGTGTTTAAAGTGATTTCATTGCCATCTTCATCATAGAAATATGTTTTAGAGGTCGCACTCTCCTTTTTCCAGGTAATATTAATATATTTTCCTCCGGTAAAGAACAATCCCTTACCACTTCCTACAATGTTAAAGTTTACACTTTTTCCATCGTCAAACAAAGGTGCATCGGCCCATTGAACAATCAAATTTGTAAACCTTAACTGCTTATTGGTTAAAGCATCCTTATGCTTTTGACCATATTGATAACGCTTGTAGACTCCTTTTTCTTCATCATAAAGGAAATAAGAACCATTGACCGGATAGTTGGTATAAAGTTCCTTGGCGTTCTTTCCCTTGTCTAAGGTTACAGTGGTTCCATATTCTGCAAACGTAAGAGGACTTTCAAAATCCGAATCTTTTTTTGTGTCATAGCCTTTTTGTTTGATTACCTTCTTGATCCCATCTGGTAAAGCAAAAATATTGTGTGGTGCTGCAATATCATTTCGAATTTCAAAGGTGGTATAAGCAGAATCATCAAAGGCATTTAATGTATCTACCTTGCCAGACTTTAAAAAGTCTAAAGCATAAGAAGATTGTCCCCAATGAATGTAGTAAGCATCCCATTCGGTAGCCCAATAGGCAAAATAAAAACGACAACTTCGAACAGAACCAATGCGTGCTACGTCGTCATAGTCATCATACAAGGCCATCATACGGGTAATTCCTCCCTCTACGGTAGCTTCATAGATTACTCCTGCCGATGCAGTTCCAGACTGCGGATCTGCATTCACAATGTTATTGATCATAACAGCGATTGGCCGGCGATTAGCGATTTTTTTAGATACCGCCTCCCCGGTTAACATACTGTAATACTTTGGCTTTTCTTCTGCGGTTGTAGTCTCTGTCTGAGTCGTTTCAGCCTCGGTAGTAGCCTCTTCCCTGCTTGTCGTCTCTTCTTTTACTGTTTCCTTTTTGGGTTTATCTTTTTTAGACAAGGCAGCATACGTCCCGATTCCTGCTGCAATAAGAACAATTCCAAGAATTGTAATAATAAGTATCTTCTTTTTCATAAATTAATCCCTCCCGATTCCAAGTTCCTCTAAGATGTTTCTTTGATGCTGCTCCATGATTTCTGCTTCTTCCTTGGTCATATGATCATAACCAAAAAGGTGAAGCATTGAATGCGCAGTTAAAAAAGCCAGTTCACGTTTTGTGCTGTGTCCATATTCCAAAGCCTGAGCAATTACATGGTCAAGGGAAATAACAATATCTCCCACTATGTATTCTCCGCTATCCGGATCAAAACAATCATTTGTTAAACCTTGAAAATCTCCTGGACTTTCAAAAAAAGCATTGGGAAATGATAAGACATCTGTACTCGCATCAATGTCTCGATTTTCCTTGTTCATTTGCCGGATGGTTTCATCATCCACTAATAGGACCTCAACACAGGTTTCGTAAGGGCATTGGCAATAGTCACATGCCTTTAAAACCACTTGCGATATTAACTCTTCCTTGTTAAATCCCAGGTCCTTTTGGTATTCTTCCACATAATCCAATGTCATAAAATATCTCCTTATTTCTCGGAAGTTTTAGGTTTTCGATCTTTCTTTTGGTCTTGTGGTTTATGGTTTTGCTCATAGACCTCATAGGCCTTTACAATCTTTTGTACCAGAGGATGTCTAACTACATCGGTGTTATTAAAATAGATAAATCCGATTTCATCCTCCATTTTTTTAAGAACACGACTTGCCACTTCTAATCCTGATACCTGTCCCTTTGGCAAATCCTTTTGGGTTAAGTCTCCGGTTACTACTACATGAGAACCAAAACCGATTCGGGTTAAGAACATCTTCATCTGGGCTGGAGTGGTGTTTTGCGCCTCGTCTAAAATAATAAATGCGTTATCCAAGGTACGACCACGCATATAGGCAAGAGGAGCTACTTCGATCAACCCTTTCTCCTGATTATGAAGAAAGCTTTCTGCTCCCATAATTTCATACAGGGCATCATATAGTGGTCTTAGATAGGGATCTACCTTACTTTGAAGATCTCCAGGTAAAAAGCCTAAATTTTCTCCGGCTTCAATGGCTGGCCGTGTCATAATAATCCGGTTGACATCACCGTTTTTAAAGGCAGTAATGGCGGCAGCCATGGCAAGATAGGTCTTACCAGTACCTGCTGGTCCAATTCCAAAGACCACCATTTTCTCTCTTATCTCATCGATATATTTTTTCTGACCCAAGGTCTTTGGTTTAATAGCCTTGCCAAAAATTGTCCTGGCTACGACCTCTTCATTTAATGCAGCAAGTTGACTTGCCATATTTTCCCTGGCAAGGGTCAATGCATAATCTACATTTTGCTCCGTAATGGTTTCCCCAGCCTTTGCAAGACTTAAAAGTGTAGTGATTACTTCCTTAGCCCGAGAGGCTTCCACCTCTCCTCCGATAATCTTCATCTGATTGTTTCTGGAAATAATCGTAACCTTTAAGGATTTTTCAATTTTTTTTAGATTACAGTCCAACTGGCCCGAGATTTCTCGCTCAGCCTCTGCCGGAATGTTCATGATGTCTTCTATAATACTCAATGTTATATTGTCCTTTACTATTAAAAAAGACCGCCCACAGGCGGTCTATTTCGCACATCGCATTAGTTAAACTTACGTTTTCTAGCAGCTTCAGACTTCTTCTTACGCTTTACACTAGGCTTTTCGTAATGCTCTCTCTTGCGGATTTCCTGCTGGATTCCTGCCTTAGCACAGTTTCTCTTAAATCTGCGAAGAGCGCTGTCTAATGATTCGTTTTCTTTTACGATAACGTTTGACATCTTATCACCTAACCTCCCTCCAGTTGTCATTTGTGCGTAATACAACTGTATGGGTATTTTTGCACTAGGAATATTATAACATATTTTTCTACTCCGTCAAGCAATTTTAGGAAAATTAAATTAGTTTTTATGCTAAAAAGTCATCCGCTGTATCCTTGGCTGAAACATCTTCACCGTCTGTCTTTGAATCAGCTTTTTCTTTTTTATCTGTAAACTTATTCACTACATCTGGAACAAGATCTAAAATTTTGCTCATACCATCTTGTCCTTTCACATTAATAAGTTTAGAAGTGCCATCTTTAATAACTAAAACAGCACATGGGCTAATTTTTCCACCCATACCACCACTTTGATTGTGCTTGGTATCAGCAGAATTCTTAAAATCTCCAATGGCCACACCAAAAGAAGCTTCCGCTAAAGGAAGAAGGATGGTCTCACCAACGTGAATTGCCTCCCCTACTACGGTCTTTGTGGTAATGAAATTCTCAAGTCCCTTTAAAAGTTCCTCAGTTGTTGTCTGATTGTTCTTCTCACTCATCATGGTTCCTTTCTATAAATGACCTAATTTGGCAGTTCATCAAGCATTCTCTTTACTGACTTGTTGCGATATACCTTCCAGGCTAACAAAAGAATTGGTCCCAGGCAAAATCTCCCTTTGATTTTTAACGAGCCGTGAAGGGCTTTGTTTTCAAAGTCAGCTCCAATGCTTATTGTATCATAAAACTTCTTGGGAAGGAAAGGCAAAAGGCTAGCGATTCCTCCCAAAACCCAACCAGTGGTTGCGGGATCTCCGGTACCAATGGTTAAATCTGCGGATAATTGACGGATTCTAAGGATATGAAAAAGTTTTTTTAAAGCCTTCTTAAAAATTCGGATACATGCGTGCGTGTTTTTACTATCAAGAAATTTTTTCCATTCACTTGTAACCTTCATCAGCTTTAAAACTTTTTCCTTTAGTCTTGTAGCCCTATCCGTAAAGCCCTTCCATTTATCCTTGATTTTTTTCAAGAAAGAAGGCCTTTTCTTTCTTTTTTTCTTTTGTTTAGAAGGGGTAGGCAGACCTGCTTCTTTTTTTTCATCAAAGAAGCTTGCGTCTTTCTCCCTTTCTTCCATGCTGTTAAAAAGAAGTTCCTCTTCCTCTACATAATCCGGATCGGAGAGATTTATTTGAATGCGACTAGACCCTTTTATCTTAGGCCTTTTATGATGCTTTTTCGTTTTCTTCTTGTCTTTTTTTGGGTAAATTCCAAATCCGCAAATAGAAACTTGAATCCCCGTCCAATCCTTTTTTCCGGAATTATATCCGGCTTTAGCTGAAAGTAAGCCAAAAAGATAGGTAATTGAAACTAGTCCTTTACTTTCTTTCATCTGATCCTTAAATTCTGCCGAAGTCTTATAGGAAAAAGGTCCAAACAGGATTAATAGTAAAAGAAAGAGAATCAGACCGAAAAGGGAAAGGAGGATCAGGGCAAGTATCTTTAAAATCATCAGTACAATCCCCATAGATTACCTGCTCCCTTTTAAATATTCTTTTAATTTCACATCTCCCGTAGCCCTATAACACTCCAAGGCAAGATCACAAACCAATTCCAAAGCTTCCTTATGGTCCTTGGCTACTCCAATGATCGATGGAAGATGGTCTTTCTTTTTATAAAAAATCTGACTAAGGTAAATAGTATTTATGATATCCAGATTATCTTTGGGACTTTTCGAAAGGGTAATCAAATATAAACCTGGTAAGTCTTTCTTTTTTTTAATACAGGAAAGAATCCTTTTTTCCTTTCCTGCAAGTCCTTCGCTAAAGTAAAGATTGTCTTTCTTAATCATAAACCCCTCCGTCATGGGTATTTACTAGTCTTCTTCTTTAAATCCGTTCTGGATCCCCTGGCTAATCACCTCATAAATGCTTTGTTTTTCTGCAGGATCCTTACAGTTTTGTAAGCTAGTAAAGATATAGTCCTGGGTTTCCGTGATGTTTTTTACAAATGGAGGAATCACAGATAATACTGCCGCCTGAATTGCACGGTTATAGGATTTATCATGGTTTTTAAATAATTCAGTAAATTGCCGGATTAAACCTTCTTTTACTTCATTCAGCATATCATCTGTAATGATTTCTTTCTCCATCACCATTGTATCAAATTCCACAAAGTGATTTCCACTGTTTACCAAAGAGATTTTCTGGATTTCAAAGAAAGATTCCTTTAAACTAAGTTCTTCTAATGTTTCCTTGTACTGGTCACCAATTAAATCCAAGACCATCTCATATGAACGAATGGCCTCCATGGTTAATTCCTGTTGTCCCTCCAAGTGTCTCATAGCAGTTTCCATTTCCCGGGTAATGCTAATCTCATCTTCTCCTCTAATCTGATCATGGGTAGCAAGAACAATCGCCTGGCAGTAGTTATCCATATCATGATTCAAAGAAGCAGACTTAGACGCAGAAATAATATATAAATCATTGGTGAGACTCATATAATCGGTATATACCTGAAGGATTTTTGTGATACTATCTACCACTCGTGAAAATCTTTCCGAAAGGTCCATGAAACTTTCCTTCGTTAAGTTATTAAAATCTGTAGACCTTAACTCTTCTAAAAAGCGATAGAGAATTGGTAAGTGTTTTGCATTATCTTCCGGAAATTCCAAGCTAGCCGTTGTCTTTAAAATATATAAAAACTCATCCAAAGACTTTTTATCAGACCCTTTATAAAGCGCAAGATTACGTTCAATCAGATCAAAAAAATGATTTTTTGTCATACGTACCGGAAGTTCACGGAGAATTTCGCTTAAACGCATATTAATAGCTGCCTGGTCCTGATCCTGAACAATGTAATTCATAATGGTCTGAGTAAATGTTTTATCGGTATAGTCTGCCGGAAGAGACTTTTCCGTGAAGTTCATAGACTTTCTTTGCAATACCTTCTGGTAGGCAGAAAAAACATCTACATAGGCAGTAAGATTTTTCATTACCCCAATGATTTGATTTCTTAAGCTATTAATTTTTTCCAGCAACTGTTTTTCTTCTTCTATCTTTAAATCATCTCTTAGGATGTGAAAGAGAATGCTTTCCAAGATATGGTTAATAGGGGCAAGATCACTATTTTCCCTGATATCTTTCTGATAGGTATCACAGAAATTGTAATAATTAAAGCAAAAACGAACCATGGCTTCTTTATAATAAAGACCAAATAAATCCTGACTATATGTAGAAAGGTTTACATCTAAGTTTTGTCCACGTTCAATTTCTTTTAATAACTTTTTCATTCGTTCTGCTCCTTGTCACCAATTCCATGAATCAAATCACTTTCCTTTGGCTGGAAAATATCTGTAAAATCAAAGGTGGCAAGATAATCCTGAATGGTTTCTGGACGGCGAATCATCTTTACAGTCTGATCATCCTGTAATAATAATTCTGCTGACCAAAGTCTTCCGTTGTAATTGTATCCCATTGAGAATCCATGCGCACCTGAATCATGAATAAATACATAATCGTCATAATCCATCTTAGGAAGCATGCGATCTACAGCAAACTTATCAGAATTTTCGCAAAGAGATCCGGTTACATCATACAAATGATCACATGGCTGGTCTTCTTTTCCTAAAACAGTAATATGGTGGTAAGCACCATACATCATAGGTCTCATAAGGTTAGATGCACAAGCATCTAATCCGATATACTCCTTGTGGGTATGCTTTTGGTGAACAACCTTTGAAACTAAAGCACCATATGGAGCTAACATAAATCTGCCCATCTCAGTATAGATTGCAATATCATCCATTCCTGCAGGAACAAGAACTTCTTCATATACCTTACGAACATTTTCACCAATTACAGTAATATCGTTAGGCTCCTGATCTGGAGTATAAGGAACACCGACACCACCGGATAGATTGATAAAGCTGATCTTTGCTCCGGTCTTTTCTTTTAACTCTACTGCTAATTCAAACAGTTCCCTGGCAAGGGTTGGATAGTAGTCATTGGTTACGGTATTAGATGCCAAAAAGGCATGGATACCAAATTCCTTTGCACCTTTTTCTTTTAAAATCTTATAACCTTCAATCATCTGTTCATGGGTAAATCCATATTTTGCCTGTCCCGGATTATCCATAATCGAATTTGAAATCCTAAACTCTCCACCAGGATTATAGCGACAGCAGATTCTTTCCGGAATACCACAAATCTGATCTAAGGCTTCAATATCAGTGAAATCATCTAAATTAATAATAGCACCAAGCTTATGAGCATAACGATACTCTCTTGCAGGAGTACAGTTTGAAGAAAACATAATATCTGTACCGGTGCAACCCATCTTTTCTGCAATGTAAAGTTCTGCCTCAGAAGAACAGTCAACTCCACAGCCATAATCCCTTAAAATATCAATGATAAATGGGTTTGGTGTAGCCTTTACTGCAAAATATTCACGGAATCCCTTGTTCCATGCAAATGCTTCCTTTACCTTCTTGGCATTCTCACGGATTCCCTTTTCATCGTAGAGATAGAAAGGGGTTGGGTACTTCTTAGCAATTTCTTTAACTTGTTCTAAAGTAACAAATGGTTTTTTACTCATTGGATTCTTTCCTCCTATTGTATCCTTCTCTATGAAACCGTAGTCTACTATACCACAATACCTTTTTACAAGGCAACAAAAAATCTCTCTTTTCTTTTTTGACTTCTTATCGGACAAAAAGTCAAAAGATTCGGAGCGAAAACTTATCGTTTCACCTTGAAAAGAAATAGAAAAAAAGGTAAAATTATCATGAATTATTTTGTATAAAGGAGGACATTATGTCGGATAAAACAAAAGCAAATTTAATTGCAAAATACAGCTTTGATGATGCTTCTGCTTTGGGAAAAGACTCTTCTGGCAAGGGTAATGACGCAACCCCTATGGGTAAGCAGGCTCCTGTAATTAAAGAAGTGGCAGGCAGAAAGGCAGCTGTGCTTGCAGGAGGTGAGCATGGAAACTCTTACATTAAGCTTCCTGATAACCTTTTAAAAGATGTATCAGATGATAATGGATTAACTGTTTCTGCATGGATTAATTACACAGAGATTGGGAATCCATGGCAACGTATCTTTGATTTTGGTAAGAGTGATCAGGGACCATTTATTTTTACCACAAAGTTACTTCATACTTCCATGTTGGCAGATGGAGAAATCCTTGCTGCAGCAAACAATCCTGTAAATGACGGTAATTGGCATCACGTAGCAATTACCTTCTTTGGCACCAAGAAAGGAACTCTTTCTAATGCAGGTGCAAGAACCTATTTAGATGGTGAGTTGATTTCGGATGGATTTATTTCTCAGACATCTTCCGGTCAATACAAGAAGCTTCGTGCCTTTACTGACGCTCTTTCAAAGGCAGACAATTTTAATAACAACTGCCTTGGTCATTCTAAATTTGCTTTAGATCCTGATTTTGAAGGCGCATTTTCAGATGTTCGTATTTATAATGCTCCTCTGACAGAAGATGAAATCGCTGAGATTATGTGCGAGAACCTTTCACCAATGGAAATTCTTACCATCGCCAAGGAACGTTATCTTACCTTTGACCGCAAGTTAATCAACGAAGATATTACTTTAGTTAAGGAACTTCTTGCTGGTATCGTTTCGGTTCATTGGAACTCAAGCAATCAGAATGTCATCGACAATGATGGCAAGATTAAGTCTGTAAGTAAGCCGGAAGGTGTAACCTTTACCGCTACCCTTTCAAATGGTGGTCAGAAACTTTCTGTTTCTTATGATGTTACCATTCTCCCAAAGAACCTGGCGCCATATACCATGACCCTGTATCCTGGTCAGAAAAAGACCAAGATTAGTGATACCTTATTCGGTCTCTTCTATGAAGATATTAATAATGCTGCTGATGGTGGTATTTATGCTGAAATGGTTCAGAACCGTTCTTTTGAGAACTTTACCTTCGACACCTATAATGCAGAATCTGGTGAGAATGGTATTTGTACCTGCAAGCAGACCTTAATGAATGGAGCTTCTGCTAAGGAGTGTAATTGCACGAAGGAACAGTTAACAGGAAAAGTTCGCGATCCATTATTTGCCTGGAGTGGAGATTTAGACAAACTGACCGTTGAAAGCAAGGGTGGTTTGAATGAATTCTTAGAACTTCCAGATGAAGACACCAACAATTATTATGTAACAGCCAAGGCTGGAACTACTATTTACAATAAGGGATTTAATGATGCTGCAGATCTTTGTGCCATGAAGTTTGTAGCAGGTGAAACTTATGAATTTTCCGTATGGGCAAAAGCTCCTAAGGGCGGAAAGATTACCGTTGCCCTAACAGATGACAAGGGTCAGGCTGTTTCTGAGCCAGCAATCATCCAGGTTATTTCAAACGATTGGGCAAAATATGACAAGATTATCTTAAAGGCTAATCAATCCTTGCTTGGTAAACTCGCTTTAAGTTTTGATGCAGAGATTTCCATTGAGTTAGTAAGTATGTTTCCTTCTAATGTTTGGGGTTCTGATGCCAAAGAAGGTTCGAGTGCAAGAAAGAACTTCCTTGGTAACAGTAACTACCGTTTGAGAAAGGATTTAGTGGAACAGTTAGTAGAACTTCATCCTACCTTCCTTCGATTCCCAGGAGGATGTATCTCAGAGGGATCTTATCTTTGGGATAATGTCTATGATTGGAAGGATTCGGTTGGTCCAGTAGAAGTACGTAAGGAAAATTACAATACCTGGGGTTATGTTATGACCCTTGGTCTTGGTTATATGGAATACTTCCAATTAGCAGAAGATTTAGGTGCTACTCCACTTCCGGTTATGGCCTGTGGTGTACTTTGTCAGGCTCGTTCTGATTATGCAAATCCTGCAGGTGGAAAGCTTCGCCAGAAATATATCCAGAACTTTACAGACTTAATCGATTTTGCTATTTGTAAGGATACCAAGAATAATAAATGGGCAGCAGTTCGTGCCTCTATGGGACACGAGGAGCCATTTGACCTTCACTTACTTGGTGTAGGTAATGAAAACTGGGGAGACGAGTTCTATGCTAACTTCCAGGTATTTAAAAAAGCGATTGATGAACATATGGCTAAGAACTATCCAGGCTATGAACTTACTATTCTTTCTACCGTAGGTGCTCAGGCCGATGATGGTGCATATCAGAATGGATGGCAGTTCCTTAGTGGTAACAGACCGGGTACTGTATCCGTTGCCTTTAGCGATTATACAGGTTCCTATACCGAAGATATTACCATGTATGAGCATCAGGCAGATTATATGGAGACCATCGCAGACGAGCACTACTATAGAGCAAACGATTACCTCTTAAATAACGCAGATCGTTATAACTACTACTATCGTGCATATGACCAGAACAGAAATCTGATTGAGGATAAAACTTCTAAGGTCTTTGTTGGTGAATATGCTTCTAACGAGAAGAATACTCTTGCCGGTGCCATTTGTGAGGCAGCTGTCATGTGTGGATTCGAACAAAATTCAGATGTTGTACGTCTTGCAGCTTATGCTCCACTCTTTAACAAGGTTCGTAATGATAATATGTATCGCTGGACTCCAGACTTAATCTGGTTTGATAACGAAACCGTATGGCATACTCCAAACTACTATGTACAGCAGTTATTTGCTAAGTATCTTGGAAAGAACACCATCGCAACTGACTTCTCTACTTACAAGAAGGGTAAGAAAACTCAACTTGTCCCAGTTGGTGGTGTAAGCCTTTCTACAAAAGGATCTTCTGTTGCCATTGCTAAGATTACAATTACTAGTAACCAGGATGGCAAGGTAATCTATGAAGAGGACTTTACAACTAAGAAAGAACTTTCAGAAAAATGGTCTCTCCTTCCGGGTAGTGACAAGGTAAGTGTTGGTGATATGGGTCTTGTAATTACCAGCGATGATCACCAGGAAAATGGTGTTTATTTTATTGATGAAGACCTCACGGATTATAAGGTTGTCATTGAAGCTGCTAAGCTTTCAGGACAGCATGGTATTTATCTTGGTGTAGGAGTTACTGATGTTTCTGTGAAGCACAAGAACATGATCCAGTACGCAATCAATTATGCGAATGGTAAGACAGCCATTAAGGTTTATAAGGATGGCGTTGAAGGATATACTCTCGGTGATTATTCAAGTTCTACCGCAGCTGGTAACCTTCGTACTTCTATTGAAGATAAGTTTGAACAGGATCAGGCTTATGTTATCACTGTAAACTACGGTGGAAGCCGTAAGACCAAGGATACTTTAGAGGCTTACTTCACTTCTGGTGATTACAAGAGTTTCGTTTTTGATTATAAACTTGAAGCATACAATAAGGATGTCTTCTCAAGTGCTACAGAAGATAACAAGCACATCTATGTGAAGTTAATCAATGCAGAAGGCTTTGATAAGAAGTTAGAATTAAAGGCAGCCGGATTGAAGGCAGATGCTAAGCGTATCCTGCTTACCGCAAGTGCTGAGCTGGTTAACAAGCCAAATGTAAATGAAAGAGATCACGAACTTGTAACCCCTAAGGAAGATAAGATCAGTGCGAAGAATGGGGTTTATCGCTTAGACCTTCCAGCAAATTCATTCACCGTTCTTATATTAGATAAATAATTAAATCGAAAAAGATTTTAACCATAACAGCGATTGATTTCCAGAGCGATCAGTCGCTGTTATTTTTATGTCCTCTTTTCCAATTCCTATTAATGAATAATAAGGACCTATCTTTACAGTCTGTATACGACATCCTTTTGCATCATAAGCGGTTAGGTCCTTTAAATCATGATCATCAAATACATAAATCACATCTTCCTTAATTTTTAAAATCTTTGGCTGACACAAATCTACATAAGCATAATCTATAAAATCTTGCATGGTGATCTTGGGATTTTTCTCCTCCTTGTTTTCTGTTTTAGTCTCCTCTTTTCTTTCTTCCTTGATTTGTGGGCTTTGACTCTCTGTTTCTAGCATTTTCCTACTACTGCTGGTTTCCATCTCTTTTCTTGTGGTTTCTTTTTCCTTTTTTTCTGTTTTCTCCGTAGAAAGAACTAAATGAATCTTAGGGGATTTTACAAATTCAGGTTCTTTACTCCCATCCTCTCCTATCGCTTTAAAATAATAATATCCTGAAAAATCCTCCTTGATTTTAATCTGACAATAGCCTTTCGAATCTAGACTTATGGTGGCTCCTTCCGATTTTATCCCCTTTGATTTTTTATAATATTCAAGTGCCTTGGGTTTTATTTCATTCATACTTTGGGCATGAATACTTAATAGCGCATACTCTCCCTCCATGGTAAATAAAGAAATATCATCTACATAAGGAAATTCCTCTTCATAAGAACTCAAATGATAGATGGATGCCTCCTCTTTTTCTGCTATATCATTACAATCAATAAAGGAAAATGCCAGGGGTCTTTGATCCACCAAGTGGTAAAGTACCAACGACTCCTTCTTTCTGTCTTTAAAATGATAGGACAATAGTTCCATCTTTTCTTTGTAAGTCTTTGGTCCTTTATATTCATAGCAAAAAAAATACAAATCACATAGTTTTACGTAAATTTCCTGTAATTGGTCTTCCATACTTTCATCTACTTCTACCTTTAATTGCCGAAAGGTCTCTAATCGGGAAAGAATAAATTCCTCATCCTTTGTATGAAAGAATTTTTCTTGATAAAGTTTTTTTGTATATGCATTCACTTCTATTAATAGGTCTTTGGGACTTTTCTTTACAAATGAATCATCTGGTGAAGAAATATAAAAATTGGATTTTGGCGAAAGCAATACACATCCCATAAGTAATATAAGAAGATATAAAAAATTTGGCTTTCTTTTCTTTTTTTCCTGCAAAGACTGTAAAAAAAGAATAAGGTCTTCATGTGTCCGTTTGCGTTTTGTAGGATTTGGATTTTTCAAAGGTGCCAGATAGTGAAGTCTTTTTTTAGGTATCTTTGCTTTCATTAAAAGTTGGGATAGGATTTTCCCAAGACTATAAAGGTCTGTTGTGTCATTGGGACCTTGTCCTTGAAACAAGACCGGATCAGAATATTCGTGCGTTCCACTAAAGGAAGTAGTAGAATCCTGATTGGATATAGCGGATCCGAAATCAATAAGATACATACGTTCTTTACATATGATTAAGTGTTCCGGCTTTAAATCCAAATAGTAAATTGGTGGATTTCTATGATTTAGGTAGGAAATCAAATCCACCAACTGTCTTGCCAAGGATAGGGCCTGTTCTTTTTTTATATTGGATGTCTTTAATAACTGTTCTAGGGAAGGACCTTTAATATAATCCATAACAAGGATTACCTGGTCCCTTGTTTCTTCCAGTTCTACTACTCTGGGAATAGAGGGATGGCAAAGATCCTTCAAAAGATTTGCCTCCTTAATTCCTTGATAACTCCCCTGTATTTTCTTGTCAATTATCTTCATAGCCCAATAAGAGCCTAAATTAACATCCTGCACCAAATATACCTGACTAAAAGCTCCCAAACCAATTTGTGAAATTACCTGATATTTTTCTTGAATCTTCATACGCAACTCCTTTGATTCAAGTATAAAAAAATCGCAGGCCCCATACAAGAGTTGGAACCTGCGACTTCGGTCTTTATTTAGAGTTTTTTCTACTATTTACTTAATGTGTTCATGGGTAAAGAGATGCTCACTACAATATTCATAATTACCATTGCATTTTGAGCAATAACGGAAGGTAAGCTCCGGATTTGTTACATTGGTTCTTCCACAAATATGACATTTGTGAATTACACCAGCTCCATCATATTGATTTCCCATTCTTGCCATTTGCTTTTTAAAATTCTTTCGCTGGGCTTTTTGGGCCTTTCCTCCACGAAATCTAGATCTTGTTGTAAGGTAAAAGATAAGAAAATTTGCCATGGAAGAAAGTATAATAATGGCATAAGGAAGACCAAATCTTCCATGTTTGACAAACATACTAATCACAGGGAAGACCAGCATCACTGCGTAGAGGTAGCCTAACCACTTTACCTTAATTGGAATAATCATATACAAAAGGACTTCATGTTCTGGAAAAGTAGCCGCAAAGGCTAAAAAGATTGAGGTGCAAATGTAATAGGTAGAGGTAATACTAGATACGTAAAGTCCACAATAAAAGGCTTCCTGATTGAAAACATCCCCTACCGGGGTTAAAACCATAAGACTATAAGCAAGCAAACTACCTAGGATGGTCCATGCTAAGCCCATAAAAATATAATAGTTATAGGCGAAAGTTCCCCAAGCCCGTTCCATAGATAGTCCAATGGAATAATAAAATATTAACATAATAATGGTAAAAATACCCAGGTCCTCTGGAGGGGTAATCACCCAGGTAAAGAGTCTCCATATTTGTCCTTGAAAAATATAGTAGGGATTAAAGGTAAATAATTGACTCAGATTTTCATCCCCAAAAGGAATCAATTGTAATACATAACCTAAAACAAATCCAGCAATCAAGTACATGGAAAGATTGGGAATGGCATACTTTCCAAACTTTTTTTCCATTTTATTCATAAAATTCATTCTTATCTCCTTCTTTCTTTTAAGGGTTCAGGCTATATTTTAACATAGAATAAGAAAAATTGAAATAAGGATTCCCGGTTTCCTATTGATTTCTATTTATCTAAATTTATGCCTTCTATGTATTCTTTTCCGTTGCTTTTTTTTTTAGTTTGTTATAAAATGTATGTTTAGTACCACAAAAAGGATGATTATAATTTTGCATAAACCACAAGATAAAGTAGTCATTCTATGATTAGCAGAAAGGAGTTTATTCATTATATGAGTAAAGAATATTATTCTCTTGGTATAGATATCGGATCTACAACGGTAAAAGTTGCCGTCTTAAATAAGGATAATGAGATTCTATTCTCAGATTACCAGAGACATTTTGCAAATATCCAGGAAACCCTTGCCCAGATTGTAAAGGAAGCAATGGACCATCTTGGCTCAAATATTGAAATATCTCCAGTAATCACAGGATCTGGTGGACTTGCCCTGGCAACTCAACTTGGTGTACCATTTGTCCAGGAAGTGGTTGCGGTAGCCACCTCCTTAACAGATTACGCTCCTCAAACCGATGTAGCTATTGAACTTGGTGGGGAGGATGCAAAGATCATTTATTTTAGTAATGGCGTAGAGCAAAGAATGAATGGAGCCTGTGCTGGTGGTACAGGTTCCTTTATTGACCAAATGGCTGCCCTTTTAAATACCGATGCTACCGGATTAAATGAATATGCAAAGAATTATCAGTCTATTTATCCTATTGCAGCCCGTTGTGGTGTATTTGCAAAGACCGATATTCAGCCTTTGATTAATGAAGGTGCTACAAAGGAAGACCTTTCTGCCTCAATTTTTCAGGCAGTCGTTAATCAAACCATTTCCGGATTGGCATGTGGTAAGCCTATTCGTGGAAATGTAGCTTTTTTAGGCGGGCCTTTGCATTTCCTTTCTGAGTTAAAAGAAGCCTTTATTCGTACATTACATTTAACACCGGACCAGGTAATCGCACCAAACTTTTCTCATTTGTTTGCGGCATCTGGTGCAGCTTTGAATCATAAGAAGGATTTTACCATACCAATTGAAAAACTTTATACCCTTCTTACTAAGGGAATCAAGTTAAAATTTGAAATCAAACGTATGGATCCTTTATTTGATAATAAAGAGGATTATGAAAAATTCTTAACCCGTCACAATGCCAACTGTGTTGGAACCGCAAGCCTTGCAGATTATGAAGGTGATTGCTTTTTAGGAATCGATGCCGGTTCTACCACCACAAAGGTTGCTTTGATTGGGGAGGATGGTTCTCTTTTATATAGTTTTTATTCTGGAAACAATGGAAGCCCTTTGGCTACTACCATTCGTTCCATTAAGGAGATCTATCGTCTCTTACCTCCTACCGCAAGAATCGTTTATTCTTGTTCTACCGGATATGGAGAAGCCTTAATTAAGGCTGCCCTTATGCTAGATGAGGGAGAGGTTGAGACCGTTTCTCATTACTATGCTGCTTCTTTTTTCGAACCTGACGTGGATTGTATCTTAGACATTGGTGGTCAGGATATGAAGTGTATTAAGATTAAAAATCACAACGTTGACAGCGTTCAGTTAAATGAGGCTTGTTCTTCCGGTTGCGGTTCCTTTATTGAAACCTTTGCTAAATCTTTGAATTTCTCTGTTCAGAATTTTGCAAAGGAAGCATTGTTTGCAAAAAATCCAACGGACCTGGGCTCTAGATGTACCGTTTTTATGAATTCCAACGTAAAACAGGCGCAAAAGGAAGGAGCTAGTGTTGCTGACATTTCCGCTGGACTTGCCTATTCAGTTATTAAAAATGCCCTGTTTAAGGTAATTAAGGTTTCTAGTCCGAAAGACTTAGGAGATAAAATCGTGGTTCAGGGCGGAACCTTTTATAATGATGCAGTCCTTCGTTCCTTAGAAAAGATTGCCGGTGTAGAAGTCATCCGCCCCGATATTGCCGGAATCATGGGGGCTTTCGGTGCTGCCTTAGTGGCAAGAGAACGTTATGAAGGAAATGCCTCTAGCATGTTAAGCATTGAAGACATAGATCATTTGGAATTTTCCACCTCTATGGCTCGTTGTCAAGGATGTGGAAACCATTGTCTCCTTACCATTAATAAATTTTCTGGCGGTCGTCAGTTTATTACCGGTAACCGTTGCGAACGAGGTATTGGTAAGGTAAAGAATGCAGAAGGACTTCCAAACTTATATGAATGGAAGATGAAACGAATCTTCCGTTATCCACCACTTCCTGTTACAGAAGCTAAACGAGGAGTGATTGGTATCCCAAGAGTTCTTAATATGTATGAGAACTATCCTTTCTGGGCTACTATTTTCAAGGAATTAGGATTTAGAGTAATGCTTTCTCCGGTTTCTTCCAGAAAAATTTATGAATTGGGCATTGAATCCATTCCTTCGGAGTCGGAATGTTATCCTGCAAAGATTACCCATGGACATATTTCCTGGTTAATTAATCATGGCGTAAAGACCATTTTCTATCCTTGTATTCCTTATGAGAGACAGGAAGATCCCAATGCCAACAACCACTATAACTGCCCGATTGTTACTTCTTATCCTGAAAATATTAAAAATAATGTCGAAGAATTGAAAAATCCGGACTATCGCTTCCTATCACCTTTCCTTGCTTTAACCAGTGAAGAAATTGCAAGTAAGCAGTTGGTAAAATTCTTTAAGGAATCATTTGATATTCCGGAAGCCGAGGTATTATCTGCTGTTCATACCGGTTGGGAAGAGATGAACCAGGTACGTCGTGAAGTTATGGAAAAAGGGGAAGAGACTTTAAAGTATTTGAAAGAAACAGGCAAGCATGGAATTGTTTTAGCCGGTCGTCCATATCATATCGACCCGGAAATCAACCATGGAATTCCTGAGATGATCAATACCCTTGGAATGGCAGTTTTAACAGAGGATTCTATTAGTCATCTCGGAAATATTGAAAGACCTACCCGTGTTCTTGACCAATGGATGTATCACACAAGACTATATGCTGCCGCTCACTATATTAAGCAAGTAGATAACCTTGATATGATTCAGCTAAATTCCTTTGGTTGTGGTGTAGATGCGGTTACCACTGACCAGGTACAAGAGATTCTCTCTTCTGCTGACAAGATTTATACCGTCCTTAAAATCGATGAAGTAAATAACTTAGGAGCGGCAAGAATTCGAATTCGTTCCCTTATGTCTGCCATCCGTGTTCGTGAGAAAAACAAGTATCAACGAACCATTAGCCCTTCTAATATTAACCGTGTGGAATATACCAAAAAGATGCATAAGGAAAACTGGACCATTCTTGCACCGCAAATGTCACCAATTCATTTTGATATTTTAGGACCGGCTTTTCAGGCTGCGGGTTATAACTTTAAGATCCTTCCAAATGCCAATAAAAATGCGGTTGATGTAGGTCTACGTTATGTTAATAATGATGCCTGCTACCCTTCTCTTTTGGTAATTGGTCAAATCATGGATGCCATTACCTCCGGAGAATATGATACCGATCATTTGGCGGTAGCCATTACACAAACCGGTGGTGGTTGTCGTGCCTCTAACTATGTTGGTTTTATTAGAAGAGCCTTAAAGGCTGCAGGTTATCCTAATATTCCGGTAATCAGTTTAAGTTTTAACGGCATCGAAAAAAATGAAGGTATGAAGTTTACTCCTACCTTGATTCTAAAGGCTTTACAGGCTGTTATTTATGGAGATGTCTTTATGAGATGCCTTTATAGGATGCGACCATATGAATTAGAAAAGGGCTCGGCTGATGCCCTCCACCAAAAGTGGAAGGAAATTTGCATCCAAGATGTAACAAAACCAGGAATACACCTGTCTTCCTTTAAAAAGAACATTAGAAGGATTATTCAGGAATTTGATGCTCTTCCAATTGATGAAGATATAAAGAAGCCAAGAGTTGGTATTGTTGGAGAGATTCTTGTTAAATTCTCCCCTGCCGCTAATAATCAGGTGGTTGAATTGCTGGAAGCTGAAGGAGCCGAGGCTGTAATGCCTGACTTATTAGACTTCTTCCTCTACTCTTTCTATAATGGTAATTTCAAATCAGAAAACCTTGGATTTAAACAATCTACCACCAGGATTATGAATTTAGGAATCAAAGCTTTAAATTCTTTACGTAAGGAGGTAACCAAGTCTTGTTTGGCAAGTAAACACTTTACCCCTCCAAGTAAGATTGAAGACCTTGCAAAAGCTGCCAGCCAATATGTTTCCTTGGGAAATATGACCGGAGAAGGCTGGTTCTTAACAGGAGAAATGTTAGAATTGATTTCGGAAGGAGTTCCTAACATTATCTGTGCCCAGCCATTTGCCTGTCTTCCAAACCACATTGTGGGTAAGGGAGTTATTAAAGAATTACGTTACAGACATCCAGAGGCTAATATTGTAGCAGTAGACTATGACCCTGGTGCATCTGAAGTAAATCAGTTAAACCGTATTAAGCTTATGCTAGCAACCGCGAATCGTAACCTTCATAAAGAAGAATATGAGGCAGAAGAAGCAAATCGCAAACCACTTACCTATCACGAAAATAAAGTATATATTGCACAATAAAAAGAAGCCCTAGGGCTTCTTTTTTTATCGATGTAACATATGATCTAGTCGTGATGTGGACATTTCTGCTTCTAATTGGCCAATCATTTCCTTTGGAGCAACCGGTCTTGTTGTAAGATTATGGGCATCTGTCGATAGGTAAGAAATCAATCCCCTCTTACAAAGTTTCATTGCCAGTGTCCGGTAATGAGGATCAAATTCATTTTTCTTTGGAATGCAGTTTACTTGTAATCTAGCTCCTAACTTGATCAGGTCTTGATATCCATCTTCCTTTTCTAGATTTTCATATCGCTCACAATGAGCAATAATCGGACGGTAACGCTCTCTTGTTAGTTGAAGGATTGCTTGATAAATCACCTGATAGTCTTCCCTCGGAGAAAACTCAAGTAAAAGTGTGTGATCTTTAAAATCCACCATTCCTTCTGGAAGAAGGCAAATCTTATCTTCTTCTAAGTCCTTTAATAGTGATTCAGAATATAGTACTTCATTTCCAAGACCTAAAATCATATCAGGATGAAGTTTCTTTTCTTCTTCTACCAACTGATTGAAAACGCTTTTAAGTTGATCTTTGGGTAAATTGTGCCTAGACCCTGCTGTATAATGAGGTGTCATAATCACAGTTCTTACCCCTTCCTTATATTCCTCATCTAACATAGCCAGGGACATGGCAAGATCCTTCGCTCCATCATCTACTCCTGGAAGAATATGACAATGCATATCGTATGTTAAATGCCGATTGGTTTTTTTAAAAGATTTTTTCTTATACCTCTTGTATAGGAATTTAAAACTATATCCTACAAAAATCCCTAAAAGAAATAAGCCTAAAAGCTTTTTAAGCCGTTTAAAATTACTAATACTTTTCTTATGAGGCTTAGTACTTGTTTCTCTGGCTTTTTGTGTGATTACTAACGAGGTATTTTCTTCTGTAGCTGGAAGATTCTGACTGGTAACTTCACTAGAGCCTTCTCTTTCTTCCATGATCCGTGTACTTTCAATCATAGTTGTTTTCTCAGTCGTCTCTTCCCAAATCTTTTGAAGCTCACTGGCCTCTTCGAGTGAGATCGTTTCCTCCTCTTTCGCCTCTTTGGTGGGTTGATCTATGGGTACCAAATAGCCTGCCGTTACACCTTTTTCAACATTAGCTGCAATAGAAGAAATCGCCTTGGACGCTCCTTCACTGGTTAGATTTACACCATCCTCTGATAAATAAGCTGATAATTGACCAATCATCCCATTAGCAGCCACATAGGTTTGACCTTGATAGGTAAAGGTTCCTGAAGCATAGGCAATCACCTGAGCTTCATAACTATTAATGTCTCCGGCAAATACCGGACTTGAAAAAGAAAGAACGGCAAGACCGGCCATTAATAGTTTGCCTATATTTTTTATTTTCATAAAGTCTCCCTTGTCTTTACCGAATAATAGTAAGGGTTTCGCATAAATCCTTACGCTCAGTATGTCTAGGACTTGCCTCGTAATCGGCAGCTGGATAGCCTAAAGGAAGAAGGGTCATTACCTGAATATTTTCTGGAAGATTTAATTCCTTCTTCACTTCCTTTGGATCAAAATACTGAACCCATGTGGTTCCAAGGCCACAATCACAAGCTGCAAACATATAATGAGAAGCTAAAATAGCTGCATCTGTTTGACCGCTGCAAAAATCATCAATCTTATCACGAACCCAAGCCTGCGTTTGATCATAAGTGACAATAAGCATGGCCGGAGCGGAAAACGTATAATGAGTTGCTCCTTCCATTCTCTTGACAGCATCTTTTCCTAAAAGTAAGTAGGTATGAAAAGGCTGAAGATTTCTCGCAGAAGGAGCTACCTGTCCACAAGCAAGAATATAATCTAACTTTTCCTGTTCAATTTCTCTATCTTCAAATTTACGTACGGAACAACGTTCCTTTGCAAGTGTTAAAAAATCTTTCATAAGACTCTCCTTTTTAATTCAAATTTTCAATCTGCCAATCAATCGGTGTTTGTCCATGGGCCTTTAAAAATTCATTGGCTTGACTAAAATGCTTACAGCCAAAAAATCCTCGATAAGCGGAAAGAGGACTTGGATGTGGTGCCTCTAAAATTAAATGATTTGGATTATTTAAAAGACTTTTTTTCTTTCTGGCATAAGATCCCCATAACATAAATACAATGGGACGGTCTTCCTTATTCAAGGCTTTAATAGCTGCATCTGTAAATTCTTCCCAACCGATTCCCTGATTCGAATTGGGTCTATGAGCAAGAACGGTTAAAACAGCATTTAAAAGTAAGACACCTTGCTTTGCCCATTTGGCTAAATAACCGTTGTCTGGAATATAACAATTTAAATCACTTTCCAACTCTTTATAAATATTCAGTAGGGAAGGTGGAATATCCACATTCGGTTTTACGGAAAAAGATAAGCCGTGAGCCTGTCCTTCCCCATGGTAGGGATCCTGACCTAGGATAACAATCTTCGTTTCTTTTAAGGGAGTAAGATCAAAGGCGGTAAAGATTTCCTGGGCAGGTGGATAGACTGTCTCAGTTTGGTACTCTTTGGTTACGATGTCGTATAGTTTTTTGTAATAGGGCTTTTTAAACTCCTCAGATAAGGGAATTAGCCAGTCATTACTGATTCCTTTACTCATCTTCGCACCGAAACCCCTTTCTGTGCCAGATATTTCTTCAGGTCTGAGATTTCCAGTTCCTTATAATGGAATAAGGAAGCTGCTAAAACCGCATCAGCTCCTGCTTCTAAGGCATCATAAAAATGCTCCATCTTTCCGGCACCACCGGAAGCAATCACAGGAACATTCACGTGGTCAGAAATTAATTTGGTCAATTCCAAATCATAACCATTCTTTGTTCCATCTGCATCCATACTGGTTAATAAGATTTCACCGGCACCTAATTCTACCCCTTTCATAGCCCATTCTAAGGCATCAATCCCCATATCTACTCGTCCGCCATTTTTATATACATTAAAACCACTTCCATCCGGTCTTCGTTTTGCGTCAATGGCAAGAACCACACATTGACTGCCAAATTTATCGGCTGCATCGGCAATTAATCTTGGGTTCATAAGTGCAGCGGAATTGACAGATATCTTATCTGCTCCTTCACGAAGTAGAATTTTAAAATCTTCTACACTTCGTATTCCGCCACCTACCGTAAAAGGAATAAAGACCTGTTCAGCTACTTTTGCAACCATATCTACAACAGTTTTCCTCTCGTCAGAACTTGCTGTAATATCAAGGAATACCAACTCATCGGCCCCTGCCTCATCATAAGCCTTGGCAACTGCCACAGGATCTCCGGCATCTCTTAAATTTACAAAGTTTACACCTTTCACCACTCGGTTATTATTAACATCTAGACATGGAATAATTCTTTTTGTATGCATGATGATTTCCTTTCTTTAAAGCTCTGCGAAATTATTTAAAATTGCTAAACCGGTTTTACCAGATTTTTCAGGATGAAACTGGCAAGCAAATAAATTGTCTTTTTCAATGGAAGCATGAACACGAACACCATAGTCGCAACAAGCTTTTACAATACTTTCATCCGGGCTAGAAAGATAATAGGAATGTACGAAATACACATAGGAATCCTTTGGAATATTCCGAAACAAACGTCCATTATTTTGAAGTTCCAAAGAATTCCAACCAATCTGAGGAACCTTTAATCCTTTGTCTTCTGGAAAACGATAGCATTTTCCTGGCAAGAGGCCAAGTCCCCTAACTCCTGGGGACTCTTCACTCTCTTCAAATAATAATTGAAGTCCAAGACAAATTCCTAAAAACGGTTTCTTACTTTCTACCACTTGAGAAATCACTGGAACTAATTCATATTTTTCCAATTTCCCCATGGCATCTGCAAAGGAACCCACGCCTGGTAGTATAACCTTATCCGCCTGTAAAATAGCCTCTGGATCTCTTGTCACAAGACAATCCTGCCCAAGGAACTCCAATGCTTTTTGGACACTTTTTAAATTACCCGCATCATAATCAATGATTGCTATCATGTTCAATTTTCTCCTTTTCTACCTCAAAATAAAAAGCAACACCGTTTTCTAAGTTATACACACCATAGTTTTGTTTGTGCTGATCCATAATGGCTTTTACAAGGGAAAGACCAATTCCATTACCGCCGTATTCCCTGGTTCTTGCCTTATCCACCTTATAAAACTTTATCCATAACTTATCTAGGTCTTCTTCTGGAATCGGCTTTCCATCATTGTATACGGTGACCCGTAAATTATCATCAAAACTTTCCAAAGAAATTTTAATAGTACCCTTTACTATAACATGATTTAGGGCGTTTGTAACGTAATTCGTAAGAACCTGTTCAATCCAGAACTCATCTCCCCAAACATAACACTCTTTCGAATTATCAAAATAAACATCCAATTCTTTTTGTTCTATGAGGATTTTTGATCGTTCTAAGACCCCGTTGATTACACTGATAATATCAAATCTACTCATATCCAAAGGGATTCCACCTGATTCCATCTGGTTTAATGACAAAAGGTTTCTTACCAAATGATTCATCTTATTGGCTTCATCAATAATAACGTCGCAGTAAAAATTCCTGCTTTCCGGATCGTCATCGTTAATTCCCTCTTTTAGTCCTTCCGCGTATCCTTGAATCAAAGCGATTGGGGTCTTTAATTCATGGGAAGCATTGGAAATAAAGTCAGTACGCATCTTATCGATTTTTTCCTTCTTTTCAATGTCTTGCTCCAATTTAGAATTGGCATTTTTTAGGTCTGTAATGGTTGCCTCAAGCTTTGTAGAAAGTTTGTTCATACTATTTCCCAAAGCGTCTAATTCCGTGGTTCCATGATCCTTATATTTTACATTAAAATTCAAGGAAGACATCTGTTCTGAGATTTTTACTAAACGCTTGATAGGTTTGGTAAAATAGTAGGACAGGATTGTCATTAAGAAAGTTGACACAATAATAGCAATCACGCCAATATATGCAAAGAAACGATTGGAAATAGCAACACTATCTCGCATAGCTGTAATAGGCACTCTCATTAAGTAATAGGTATCTGAATCCAAACTACCGAATTTTTGAAGATATTCGATTTGGGTATGCCGATCATAAAAAGTATCGGTAACATCATTGTCATCGGAAAGGGTTAATTCCCCACGAAACATCTGGCCCCTGGTGAAATCTTTTAGGTCATCTCCGGAATTAAAGATGCTATCACTATCAGAACCAAAAATCGTTAAAGCGATTCCCGCGGTTTCACACTTGTTCTTTACTGTATTGCAATTCTCGCTATCATTGAAATACTCATCTACATCATCAATGTCAGAAATATACTCCAACATGGAATCTAGGGCTGCTACCTTTTCTGTATAGTAATATTTAGATAAAAACAAAGAATTAATCAAAATACATGACAAAAGGGTGCCGGATAGGATACCGGCTAAGAGAATGGTCATCTGAACCCGCATGGAAAGCATGGAGTGTTTCTTACTCATATTATTCCTCCGTACTTACTTCAAACTTGTATCCCATTCCCCAAATTGTTTTAATATAATCTGACTGGCTTCCCAATTTACTACGAAGCTTCTTTACATGTGTATCAATCGTTCTGGCATCTCCAAAATAATCATAGTTCCAAACATTATTTAGAATATTTTCTCTTGAAAGAGCTATGCCTTGGTTTTCAATGAAATAACAAAGTAACTCAAATTCCTTAAAACTAAGTTCAATGGGCTGATCACAAACCTTGACGATATGAGCCACCTTGTTAACTTCAATATTTCCAGCTTTTAATACATCGCTTGCCCCAATTTTGTTGGCTCTTCTTAGTATAGCGTCAACACGTGCGGTAAGGATTTTGGGGCTAAATGGTTTCGTGATAAATTCGTCTACTCCCAATTCAAAACCTAACAATTCATCCTGTTCCTCACTTTTTGCCGTTAACATAATAATGGGAACTTTGGAAAATTTCCTGATTTGTCTGGTTACCTCCCAGCCATCCATCTTTGGCATCATAACATCAAGAATAATTAAATCAATATTCTTGTCGCTAAAGAATAAATCCACTGCTTCTTCTCCATCTCCAGCCTCAATTACCTTATAATCTTTTTTGGTAAGGAAATCAGAAACCAACTTTCTCATTCTGCTTTCATCATCCACTACAAGAATTTTTAATTCGTCCATATATATGCCTCCTTATTCCTGTGACTCTACTTCTACTCCAAAGGTACTTGTTTCTTCTGTGGCCTTGCTACTTGTTTCGTAGATCGCCTGATATTTTTTACTAATTACTCTTTCATAATTGGTTATATTGGCGTTATCGCTATTTTTGGTAAACAGATAAAAGAGAATTAATAAAAAGAACAATATAACATTTAAGGTTAAGGAAATACCCAGCGCCTTTTGACTTTTTTCCGATTGAATTTCTTCTTCCACCGGATAATTATCTCCTTTTGAAAATGTGGTTTCCCTAGCGAGAATTGGTGGGAGAGATTCTATGTTTCCGCCTCCAATTTGAATAATGTCCTGTAATTCTTTTAAAAACAAATCACCAAGTATAGTTTTAAAAATGTTTTGACGTATCAGTTTTTGATATACTGCCTCAGCTGTTTTAGCATCGGTATATTCATATTTAGCCCTTACTAATTCAATATTTTTTTGATCTAATAAGGCCTTTTGATATTCATCTTCATTAGAAAATACAATTCCTTCAATACGATACTCCTCCACGATAGACCTCCTCTAGTAATTTCTTGATTATTTTATCAAAAAATCCCCTTAAATACCATATGTTCATAAAGATTTCATGTATTTTATCATTGTATTTTCCATATTTGCTAAGAAAAAAATAGCGACCAAAGGGTCGCTAGAAATTGTTTTGGTAGGTTATTCTTCCTATGTGCTACTTATCTAATTGTTTGTATTTATAGTTTTATCCCCATATCAACAAGGAAAATTACCTGGTTGGTCAGACAGGCCGGTTAAATATTCAAGACTTACGTCATAATATTTCGCTAGGGTAAGAAAACGATCATAAGGAACGATAACAACACCTCGTTCGTAATCACTGACGGTTCTTTGACCTACACCAAACATCTTAGCCAAATCAATCTGTGATCGTCCTCTTCCCTTTCGTAATTCCTTCAAACGTTTTGGAACTTTCTCATAATAAATCTCTGTAAAGTTCATAACTTCCTCCTTTTCATACATCACCCTTTTTACCGAAAACAATTCCATATTTATTATAAATCCTTTTTTTATGAACTTGAATTTACAATCTAAGTGCAA
>DEWK01000007.1 GCA_002363615.1 Lachnospira sp. UBA3212
GCACTTAACTTGACAATTCAAGATCTAAAAAAAGACAGTCTACAACAAATCGCATTATACACTAAGCAGGCAATTTATTCAAGTCTATGGTCCTTCCATAGCCTTCTTGAAGGCAAGTAGGCATTGGGTTCCCACCAAGTATCATTCCAGGTTACATCAAGATAATACCAGGACTTTTTGATCTTTACCCGATTCCACATATGATAGGAACTACTTCCATCCCCCAGGCTTACCCAGCCTGAAACCAGGCGGCAGGAAATCCCCATCTTTTTCATAATCAATGCAAATGCCCTAGCATATCCTTCACAAACTCCCTTCTTTTGAACCAAACAGGAATAAGCACTTCTCCCCTGCTCTCCACTTGCCCCATAATAGTAAGAAACATGGTCTACCAGATATTGATTCACATAAAAAACCTTGTCTTTCTTACTCATCCCTTTGGTTTTCCTCTTTAATCTTTTTATAATCTTCTTATTCCCTTTACTCTCCAGAAAATATCGGTAAAAATCGCAAGAAAGAGTATAACGAACCTTGTCCTCATCACTTCTGGATGAATGAATGGGTTGAAAATCATGACCGGAATAGGAAAAATTCTCCTCTTTGGGTAAAAGCTGATTCCAGTAATAAAGAATCTCTTTTTCCTTCCCATATAGTTCGACACTGGTTTTTTTATTCTTAAGGGCAGAAATTACAGCCTTATGGTATGCACGGTACCTGGCTGGTATCCTAGTCTTAGCATAAAGTTTTATATTTAAAAAGAATAGGCCATAAAATAGACAAAGGCATAAACTTAAGAAGATTTTCTTAACTTTCATAGGTCCTCCTTTCGAACATTTGTTCTTTTTTATTATAACAAAGAATTCCTAAAAAAAGCAAGAAAATAACTCACCCTCTTTTAAAAAAGAAAGGTGAGTTATTTGAATCATTTATTTACAAGGAACTATCTTGGTCCGCCTTGGTGACTCCCCTGTCCACCTCCGGACATTGGGCCACCCATACCTTGTCCACCCATGCTGGCAGATCCATTGCTTGTAATGGTTCCAGACAGTGTAATACTTCCTTCCTCACTACCATCTACACAAATGGTATAGGTTTCTCCATCCTTTAAGTCACTACTTGAAAATACGATAGAGCCGGCGACCTTCGAAATCTCTGTTTCAAATAAAGTATTTCCATCTGCATCTAAAATACTTACCGTACTTCCCGCTGCCACGCTAGCGTCACTAAAGTAGTTAAACGCACACTGGCCGGAAGTATCACTTGCTGTCTCAGCCATTCCGGTAGATCCGGATGCAAATACGGTTCCTCCGTTAATATCAAAACTTCCATTGTAGTCAATGGCTCCATTGCCATTGTTCGTTGGTCCATAGACGATTAAGCATCCACCATTCATGGTTGCTGCACCGTTACAATCAAAACCATCTCCATCTGCATCAATTAAAATGTTTCCATCGTTAATGGTAATAAGCGAACCATCGTCTGCAAACATGCTACCTCCCTGTTTTCCAAAACCGCCATCGGAAGAGGAAGTGGTTCCTGACGTAGCATTGATACCATCATCGGAAGAATGAACCTCAATGTTTCCACCATTAAAGGTCATATCTCTCGCTTCAATGCCTTCCACAGATGATTCGATGGTAATCTCTCCACCATTTATAATCAAATAATAATCGGAATGAATTCCATCGTCTCCTGCGTTAATGGTATAGTTACCATCATCAATTACAAGGGCTGTGGCTGCATTTAAGGCATCTTCCTTAGAGGTAATATTATAATCTCCGGATTCTAAGTAGATGTAACCTAAACCATCCTCTTCGGTATTGGTTGACTTAATCCCTGCGGTACATGCGGTAATGGTAATGTTTGCATCCTTCACACATACACAATCCTTGCCACGGATGGCTGTATTTACCGCAGAAATTTCAAGCTCTATTTCGTAAATGATCAGATCATTGGAAGATGAAATACCATTATTAAACTGTGCATTTACTTGAATCTTTCCACTTCCGTTTACAACCAAGTCATCCTTGCTGAAAATGCAAGCGTTTGGCTCTTCATTTTCAACGTCATCATAGGTATAGCTGGTGGCATCTGTAAGGGTATTGGTGGTGCCATCTGCCGCAGTGATAATTGTTTTTTTCGCATCCTTTACGTAAATAGCAGCGCTACTTGAATTTGTAATACTTACTCCCTTTAAGACAATCCAAACCTTTGCGTCTTTCGCCTCTACCTGAATCTGTCCTTCACTTAGATTTCCTTCAAATACATAGGTTCCAGCCTGGGTAATGGTAATAATTCCATCACTTACCGAAACTCCTTCTGTTTCCTTGTCAAGACTTACTTCATCTCCATCTAAGCTAATGGTAATATAGTCTTCTGACTCCCAATTATCGTTTGCATCTTTTTCATCGATCTTACTTGTAACCGTTGTCGTTGCTGTTGACGTTGCTGTTACACCTGAATCATCCGATGAATCTGTGGCATCTGACTGGGCTGTAGATTTAGAAGAATTAGAACTCTTTGAAGATGTACTTGAAGAATTACTCTTTGATGCACACCCTGATGCAATCACCATGCTAGCTACCATACACATAACCAGTGCCTTTTTAAATAATTTGTTCTTTCTCATTGTCCTCAGTCCTTTCTAAATCCACAATTTGTGGGTGCTATTTATTTACTTTTCCTTATCCTAACAAGTAACTGTGACTAATTCGTGTTCCTAATTTAATGGAAAACTGAAAAAAAATGCACCGGAGATTATCACAATCCCTCGGCGCATTTTCCTAGTCTAATCGTATGGATTTTGAATAGTTTCCTTTTACAATCTCTCCATTGATTTTGTTATAGGCTGCAACTTTGTAATAGTAAATCGCATTCTTTTTTATGGTTCGGTCTACATAGTAAGTGATTCTACTTCTTGTCACTCGCTTAATTTCCTTGTATTGACCATTTTTTGTTCTTCGATAAACCAAATAACCATCGACATAAGGATCTCTCTCCCAGGTGATTTTTGCATAAGAGGTTTTTCTTATGAGTTTTTTCACCTTCACCTTACTAATCTTTGGACGAAGTGATTTAAATCGGTCTACCGAATAATACCGAACTCGATCGGAAACCCGATATCCCCGGATCTTATAGCGGTAAACCACTCCCGGCTCTGCCTTTTTGTCTACGTATTTGGTCTTATTATGTCCACGTACCAGGGCAATCCGAACATAGCGATCATCCTCTCCACCCTTTCGATAAACCTCATAACCACTTGCTCCTGTGGCAACATTCCAATTAAGAACCGAATGTCCATAAGTCCGATCAAGAACCTGTATCTTTCCTACACTTCCCGGACGAACCGTTACGGAACAAGACGATTCTACTCCATTGGCTGCCCTGGCAGAAATAACCGTGGATCCCACGGCAATTCCTGTCACTACTCCATCCTTATCTACCGTGGCAATGGATTCATCATCACTGGACCAATAAATCTTTGACTCATCTTCCGTTTTGGTAAGTTTCGCTTCTAACCGGCTGGTCTTTCCCATAATTAAGCTAAGGCTACTTTGATTGACCTTGATGATTCCTTCTCCCTTAACCGTAATACTAAGGGCATCAAAATTACCATTTGCAAGGAAGGCGTAAATGGTTACTTTCCCATCTCCTACCGTGCTGATTCGTCCATTGGACGAAACCGTAGCAACCTCAGGATTCGAACTTTGGTAATAAACTTTTCCAGCTGTGGTAGCTGAAAGACTTGTGTCCGGCTTAATGGACTGATTTTTTCCAATGGTCATAGAGGAATCTATGGTCACATACTCGGCTTCTATATAACCAGTCACATTTTCTCCAGCCCTGGTAAAACTTACCTTGAACCAATATGGGTGGTCTAAATTTTTAAATTGATAGAAGTCTTGATACTGGCCGCAACCAATAATGGTAACCTGGGTATTCTTTTTGATTCTGCAAATGGTAGCCGAATCTGTATTAGGACCTTTTTTTATTCTGCTGGCTGTACTAGTTATTCCAGTATTTTTTCCTCCCCCGATTTCTACGGTGGATTCTTCATCTGGCATATCCCTGTATACCGGAATCAAAAATCGTTTTTCCTTATTTAAGCTTCCCATATTTTCATAGGCCTGGTAGGTGGTAATAGACTCCTGACAACAACCGCCTACATTGGTCATATACTGGTGGGAATAAAGACCCCAGCTAGACTTTTTATTTACATTAAATTTCATTAAATAACCGCAAGGCTGGCCCCCGGATAAATACTCATCTGCAATATAATAAGCACCTCCTAAGATTGCTCTCATAGGAGAATTCCATGGGCGACAATATGAGCCCTTTTGTTTGGCATAGGAAATACCATTGGCTACTGGGTTTGCTCCATCACTAGCTCCTATATTATAAAAATTATAATAACCTTTGTAACCCTTTGTTTTTCCAGAAGAACTTCCAGAACCTTCTGTACCGATCTCTTGGCGAATTTTAGAAGCCAGATAATAAGGACTGACCCCAGATTTCTTTCCTGCATTATAAATCACTTGAGCATAGGTTTTCTTGGTTTTTACACGCTTTCCCTTGGTGTTGTAGTAACGTATCTTCTTTTTATACATAAATGTATCACTCAAGATTTCCTCTACTCCCTCAACGGTTTGGCGCTTGGAATTAAATTCAATGGTTTCAAATTGGAAAATGTTTTCTTCATTTAACCAATTTCTAGGATCCATAAAGTAGGCGGTTGCATTTTCACTGGCCCGAACCCACTTATTGGCATCCTTAAATACATAGCTACCATTTACATAATCTCCCGGCAAATTACTTTTGTAAAAAGAATTGGCATCCTTGGTGATTACGTTTTTATTAAATTCCATAGACACTGCCTTTGAAAAACTAAGATTCGTTTTTAAAGGTTCGAAAATCCAATTAGGATGGGCATCCTGTAATTCCTGCAAAGCCTCCTGATAACTGGCTGGAAATTGGTCTACCCCTGTTTTAGCTCCATAGACCTTCCGGTCATTCAAAAGCAAAACAAGAAGCAAACCTCCCAAAACAAGCAGGATATTTTTTATTTTTTTTAACATCATTCTTACCTTCTTAAGCCTTATTACTTAATCGTCGCTTTTTTTGTACTACTTAGGTAACCATACACCCGATTTTTATTGGTGGTTTTATAGGCTCTTACCCGATAATAATACTTGCCTGCCGCAAGTTTTTTATCATAGTACTTATCCACCGTTCTCTTTACCCTAGCAATTCTCTTATATGAGCCACCGGCAGTTTTTCTGTAAATGGCATATCCACTGGCTCCACTCACTTTGCTCCAACACAAGGTTACTCGGTTCTTTTTCTGGCTTACCGAACGCTTTAAGTCTGTAATCTTACTAATGGCAGCCTTTTTCGTAGCCTCTTTACCACTGGAATAATAATTGCTTCCATCCACCTTTTTATAAGCCTTTACCTGATAGGTATAAGTCCTACCATTTGTCACACTGGTATCTGTATAGGTGAGGGTGTTTTTATTTTTTATAACTGCAATTCGCTTATAGGCTCCATCGGCCTCTTTTCGATAAATAACATAACCTCTTGAATAGCCGGAACGTTCCCAGCTAAGACCAATCTTGTTATATGTAACCGAAGACACCTTGAGACCGGATGGTTTCGGTACCACATTAACCTGACAGGTTAACTGTCCTCCATCCGATGCAGTGGCAGTAATCGTTGCCCTACCAATTCTTTTTGCTGTCACAAGACCATTGGCATCTACCTTGGCCACCTTTGAATCAGAGGAAGACCAGGTAAAGGTGGTTCCCACCTCACTGCTATAGCAGGTAAGTTGATGGGTGGTTTTAATATCCACGCTAACCTTTTTTTCACTGATCGTCATGCCGGAAGTAGTATAGGCCACACAAGCCATACTACCATTTCCAAGGAAGGCGTACACATTTGCCGTACCCATGGAATTACAAATTACATTTCCACTATCGTCTACACTAATCACCCCAGGATTATCACTGTGATAATAGATTCGGTCGGAGGATGTACTGGCTGTGGCAGGAAGTTTCTCAGTCTGGCCCACTGCTAACACACGACTGGCATTTAATCCTACATTTTCAGACCACACGTAACCGGTTTGTTCCGCACCGTTTACGCTTACCTTTACCTGATACCAGTATGGATACTTCAGGTTATTGTAAGAATATCCTGTATCCGCTCTTTTTCCTGAAAGAATGGTAAGACTTGTTTCAGCATCTAACGTGGCAATCTTACTATAAGATACCCCGGGACCACTTCTTAAAACCGTACTAGCCGATAGTGTTCCCTTTGTGGAGGCTCCCGTAATTGTTACGCTTCCACTGGCACTTGGCATATTCTGATAAACCGGAATTAAAAAGACCTTTGCAGTCTCTAAACTTCCACTGTCTTTATAGGCATTGTAAAGGGAAGAGGTTTCTTGAGCCGCACCGGAAATATTGGTCATATATTGGTGTTTATAACGATTACTGGCATTCATTACATTAAATCTAGTAAGGTAACCGGTATATTGGTTCTGGTTAATATATTTTTCTGCATAATACATGGCACCGCCCACAATGGCCTTCTGTGGAGAAGTCCATGGACGATTGTAAGTACTACCACTAGATGCATACTTTAATCCATTGGCCACCGGATCCGTTCCATCACTGGCTCCAATATTAAAGAAATTATAAATACCAGTATATGTACTACTATAAGTACCAGAACAACTTCCACTTCCATTTGATCCCATCTCTTGAAGGGACTTGGCTGCCAGATAATAAGGACTGACATTGTAGGTAATACCTGCTACATAAAACTCATTCGGATAAACCGTGTCTGCTTTCACGGTCTTTCCTGCTGTATTTACATAGGTATATACTACTCCCTGATCCTTCATAAAAGAGTTACCCAGAATCGACTTCACTCCCTCATAGGTGTGCACATTGGCATCATATACATTTTTTTCAAACTGGAAAATATTTACTTCATTCAAGAAATTTCTAGGATCTACAAACCAAGAAACCGTTGTTCTACTGGCACTTACCCAGGAAGAAGAATCCTTGTAAATATAGGTTCCCGTAGAAGCATTATAATCACAAGCCAGATTTCTCTTTAAAAGATTGCCTGCTGACTTGGAAACTAAACTCTTATTACCACTTCCGGAAGTAGTTGGATCCAATTCATTATCCACAACTGTTTCAAAGTCTAATCCCGTGTTTAAAGGCTCAAACTTCCAAGAAGCATGGCTACTATGTAAAGCCCTTAAATATGGTTTATAGCTATCCGGAAATCCGGATATAGAATTTTCAAAATCATCTGCATAGGCTGTAATTACGGTCTCGCTTTTTTCTGCAAATGGTGTGATTCCTCCAAGGGCAATTCCTAAGCTTAGAACTCCCGATAAGACTCCCTTAATCATCCTTCTCTTTCTCATCTAATTCCCTCCTAGTCCATCATCTGGTAAAGTCGCTTATAAAGAGCAAGTTCTTCTTCTGTTTTTTTACTAGAGTCAAAGATTATTTGCCCTGTTCTTCCCTCGTTTACCAGTAATCCTTCTTCTCTTAAACGATTCTTAAGCTGTTTGGCCGTTCCATAACTGCTGTCATAAAACTCCACCTCCCCCAGAATTTCTTTGATTTCGTCTTTTACCAAGGGATAATGGGTACAACCTAAGACCACCCGGTCTACCTTGCCGGCATATGGGTCTAAAAGTCCATGTAACAAATCCTTTACTTCTTTTGAGTGAAGTTCTCCCCTCTCCACTGCGCTAGCAAGACCGGTACAAACCACGGAATCTACGTGGGTTTGGTCTTTAAAGGTTTCAAGAAGTTTTTGAAATTTTTCTAATTTTAGGGTTGCCTTTGTCGCCATCACTAAGACATGTTTGTCTTCCCCCTTCTGTGCGGCAGGTTTTAAAGCAGGTTCTACCCCGATAATTGGTAGATTTGGGTATTTCTGCCGCAAATATGTGACTGCGGAACTTGTGGCAGTGTTACAAGCAATCACAAGGGCCTTCACCCCTTTTTCTACCATTGCGTCTGTTATTGTTTCCGAAAGTTTTATAATCTCTTCCCTGGTTTTTTCTCCATAAGGAGAATGAAGGGAATCCCCATAGTAATAGAAATTTTCTTCAGGAAGAAGTTTTCTTAATTCATGTAAGATTGTTAGTCCACCGACTCCGGAATCAAAGGTGCCTATCCACCCCTGATACATTTTTTCCAATGTGGTTCACCATCCTTTGTTCCCGCTTATTCGCTCCTTCAAGCGGGTCATCTGTTATAATTTGAAATAGAAAACCTGCCGGGGTCCCGACAGGTTTTTATTTGAATCATCTTTTTATTTTATAATCCTAAAATCTTCTTAACAGCATCCTTCATTCCTGCTACCTCAACTACGGTATCATGAAGAATTGGAGCTGTACGAATCTCTTCGATTGCACCTGGAACCTTAACATTAGCAATCTTAGATAACTCGTCCACCAACTGGAAATCACTAAGATCATCGTAATTAGGATCGATTGCATCCATTACGCTTCTTGTGAACTTGAAAGGACTGGCAGTAGAAGCGATTACAGTTGTAGTCTCATCTCCTGTCTCCTGCTTATACTTGTTATATACGGTTGCTGCTACAGCAGTATGGGTATCAATGACATAACCAGTTGACTCATAAAGATTCTTAATGGTTTCTGCTGTCTCGATTTCCTCAGCATAGTTACCATAGAAGTCCTTTAATTCCTTACGCATATCATCCGTAATCTCATAGTGACCAATGGTATTTAACTGCCCCATAAGATCCTTATCTACCTTACTTGAAGCACCTGAAATCTTATATAAAAGACGCTCTAAGTTTGAAGATACAAGGATATCCATAGATGGAGATGTGGTAAGAATGAAATCACGATTCTTATCATATACACCAGTACTAAAGAAATCATATAATACCTTATTATCATTGGATGCACAGATTAACTTTCCGATTGGAAGTCCCATATTCTTAGCATAGTATGCTGCAAGAATATTACCGAAGTTACCAGTTGGTACAACCACGTTAATCTTCTCATCTTCAGCAATCTTCTGATCTCTTAATAATCTTGTATATGCATATACATAGTATACAATCTGTGGAACTAAACGTCCGATATTAATAGAGTTCGCTGATGAGAATTGGAAACCAGCATCATCTAATTCCTTCTCTAAGGCTTCATCATTAAATAACTGCTTGACAGCGGTCTGTGCCTCATCAAAGTTACCCTTGATTCCAACTACATAAGTATTGTTACCCTTTTGAGTAAGCATCTGCTTCTCCTGAATTGGAGAAACACCACCCTTTGGATAAAATACGATAATCTTTGTATTAGGTACGTCAGCAAATCCTGCCATGGCAGCCTTACCTGTATCTCCGGAAGTAGCGGTAAGAATTACAATATCATTTGTTACCTGATTCTTCTTTGCAGAAGTTGTCATTAAGTGTGGAAGGATTGATAATGCCATATCCTTAAAAGCAATCGTCTTACCATGGAACAATTCCAAATAGTAAGCTCCGTCTGCTTCTACAAGTGGTGCAATATCAGGCGTGTCGAACTTAGAGTCATAAGCCTTATCGATACATGTTGTAAGCTCCTCTTTGGTGAAATCTGTAAGGAACTGCTTCATTACTGCATATGCAACTTCCTTATATGACATCTTACAAAGTTCTTCAAGAGATACATCAAGCTTTGGAAGAAAAACCGGTACAAACAAACCTCCGTCATCGGCAAGTCCTTTTAAAATTGCCTGTGAGGCTGTCACTGTGTAATCATCGCTTCGTGTACTCTTATACAACAAATCGTCCATTTTTGTTCCTTTCTTTTCAAAAAAATATTAATTTCTAAAATCTTTTCCTGCAAACATTCAAGTCTGCATAGCATTTTTATTTTATCATAAGATTTTCTCTAACACAACTGTTATTTTCCTATTTCTCGTCTGCTGAAAGGGGATGTAAATTCTTTAAAGACAGATCGAGAATTGGAGCTGAATGAGTCAGAGCTCCTGAGGAAATGAAGTCTACCCCCAAGTCTGCAAGATCCGCAACATTTTCCAATGTCACATTACCCGAACACTCGGTCTGAGCTCTACCATCAATGATTGCGATTGCTTCCTTCATGGTATCATAGGTCATATTATCAAGCATAATAATATCGGCTCCAGCCTCTACCGCTTCTCTTACCTGGTCCAGGCTTTCCGTTTCAATTTCCACCTTTCTTACAAATGGAGCATATTCCTTTGCCATGGCAATGGCCTTTGTTATGCTTCCTGCTGCCCCAATATGGTTATCCTTTAAAAGTACACCATCGGAAAGATTATATCTGTGATTCTTTCCGCCACCAACGGTTACCGCATACTTTTCAAAAATCCGGTTGTTTGGGGTGGTTTTTCTTGTATCAAGAAGGGTTGTCTTGCTTCCTGTTAAAAGATTTACAATCGAACGGGTATAGGTTGCAATACCACTCATTCTCTGAAGATAATTTAAAGCTACTCGCTCTCCGGAAAGTAAGACCCGAATGTCACCTGTTACCTGACCAATCTTCTGACCTGCTTCCACGAAATCCCCATCTTTCACGGTAAACTCGCACTGCGTCTTTTCATCAAGAAGAGTAAAGGTTCTTTCAAATACAAAAAGTCCAGCCACGATTCCGTCTGACTTTGCCAAAAGGTCTACTCGACCCATCACTTCTTCTCTCATTACCGAATTCGTAGATACATCTTCACTGGTAATATCTTCCTGTAAAGCCAATTTAATATAGGTATCTGCATTAAGCTTCATGGTTATGCTGTTCATGATACTTCTTCATCCTTTCGATCTCATCTAATACTAACTGTTTATATTCTTCTGAAAGCTTCTGGTAATCCTCATATTGCTTAGCATCCACTTCTAAGAAGCTTTCTGTTCTTCTTTTAGAAAATACATAGGTGCAGGTAATCTGCATGGCAGCCCGTCTTGCAAACACCATACTCTCTAACAAAGAATTACTTGCCAAACGATTTTTACCATGAACCCCGTTACATGCAGTTTCACCCACAGCAAATAAACGATTCATGGAGGTATGACTATAGGAATCTACGTCAATTCCTCCCATAAAATAATGCTGGGCCGGAACCACCGGAATGTTCTGCTTGGTAACATCATATCCCTGTTCCAAGCAGTACTTATCAATATTAGGGAAATGTGTCTTAATCGTATGCTCTGAAATCGGCTTCATAGAAAGCCAAACATGATCTGTGCCATCTTTTTTCATTTGCTTAAAGATAGCTTCAGATACCACATCCCTTGGTAAGAGTTCGTTTACAAAACGCTGTCCATTGGCATCATATAAAAGCGCTCCTTCTCCACGAACCGATTCAGAAATCAAAAAGCTTCTTCCCGGTTTTTCTGTATAGAAGGTAGTTGGGTGAATCTGAATATAATCCGGATTTTGTAGTTTCACCTGATGTTTTAAACATACAGCAAGTCCATCTCCGGTTAAATGTGGAAAATTGGTAGAATGCTTAAACACTCCTCCGATACCCCCACAAGCAAGCACCGTAAAATTAGCAGAAATACCAAAGATTTCTCCCTTCCTGTCCCTGCAAATAATTCCTTCACAATCCCGGCTTTTCTTGTCTTCCACCAGATCTACCATGGTTGTGTGCTCTAATAAGGTGACATTATCAAGTTTCTTTACCGCCTCTAATAAATGGGAGGTAATCTCTTTTCCTGTTACGTCCTTGTGGAAAAGAATTCGGTTGGCATTATGGGCGCCTTCCCTTGTATACTTGAATGTGCCATCCTTATGTTTGGCAAATCCAACACCATAACCCACTAAATCGTGAATCACTCCCGCAGAGGACCGAATCATAATATCCACGGATTCCTTGTTATTCTCATAGTGTCCGGCACGCATGGTGTCTTCAAAATAACTGTCATAATCGTTAATGTCTTTTAAAACACATATACCTCCCTGGGCAAGAAATGAATCACACTCCTCTAAGGTAGATTTGGTGATCATAATAACCTTCTTGTCTTTCGGAAGATTTAAGGTCAGATATAATCCTGAGACTCCCGTTCCAACTACAACGACATCTGCAGTTAAGTTTTTCATTTTTCTGCCTCTCAATCTGTCTTTTAAACAATCCTACTTTGCTGCCAGCTCTAACATCTTCTCTAATGGAGCGTTTGCAGCCTTACGGAATTCCTCCGTAACAAATACTTCATTTAAATTATCACGTAACACATCACGAACATTTTCCAAGGTAATACGCTTCATGTTTGGGCAATATTGACGATGACCAACGGAATAGAAATTCTTATCTGGATTTTCCTTTCTCATCTGATAAAGGACTCCAAGTTCTGTACAAATCAAAAATTCCTTGTCTTCATGGGTTCTTGCATATTCAATAATGGCCTTGGTACTACCAATAAAATCCGCCTGCTCTAAGACCTCTAAACGACACTCTGGATGAGCCAGCATCTTTACGTTTGGCTTCGCCTTCTTAGCCTCCAATACATTTTCCAAGGTGATCGACTTATGCACGTGGCAATATCCTGGATTAAAGATAAAATGCTTCTCTGGAAGCTTGGATGCAATGTAACGCCCCAGGTTTTCATCTGGAATAAAGAAAATGTTCTTATTTGGGAGCAAGCTTACTATTTTTAATGCATTAGAAGATGTCACGCAGACATCAGAATGTGCCTTTAACTCTCCGGTGGAATTGATATAGCATACAACAGCAAGATCTTCGTATTCCTGTCTCATCTTTTCGATCGTTGCAACATCTGCCATGTGAGCCATTGGGCAATCTGAAAGGGTATCAGGATGTAATACTGTTTTTTCAGGGTTTAATAGCTTTGCAGATTCAGCCATAAAGGACACACCGGCAAATACGATTACATCTGCATCTGTCTCGGTTGCTACCTGACTTAAATAATAAGAATCGCCTACATAATCTGCAATTTCCTGTACTTCATCTCGAACATAGTAGTGTCCAAGAATAATAGCATTCTTTTCCTTCTGTAATTGCTTAATTTCAGCTACAATCTTTTCCTGTTCCTGTGTCATTGTTTCTTCTTCCTTTTTTCTATACTTGTACTTTCCTCATCCTTTTTAGAGAAATCCTAAAAAAGGATATATTAAAGGGCATTATAACAAAAACCACTAGCACTTTCAAGACTAAAATAGAGCAAGGTTATGTCACCCCCTTGCTCTATCTTTGTTTTCATTCCTGCCCCTGGCTTCCCTAGCCTGGAGAGTCTAATTGTGATTTTAACCTTTTTTCCAACCGAATTCCCTTCCTCCTTATTTCTTCCATTAGAGGTTCATAGGGCATAGGCTTTCCATAATAATAGCCTTGAATTTTCTCACATCCAATGGAGGTTAAGAAATTAATCTGGTCTTGATTTTCTGCGCCCTCTACTAAGGTACATATTCCAATGTTTTTTGCCATATTGATCGTGGATTCTAATATTATTTTGGCACGTTCACTGGAATCTCGGATAAAAGCCATATCAATTTTTATTTCATCAAACTCAAAGTTTTTTAAAACATTCAAAGAGGAATAGCCACTTCCATAATCATCCATCCAAACTTCATAGCCCGCCTCATGAAAATGTTCCATCGCTTCTTGAATTAAACTCTGATCCGTGATAGCCGCTGATTCCGTGATTTCAATACAAATCAGTTTAGGATTTAATCCATATTCTTTCACTGTTTGATCAATAATAGAAAATGGATCTCCCTCAATAAAATCATTCCTTGAAATATTCATCGACACCGGAACAACTTCATTACCCAAATCCAGCTGAGTTCGTAATTGTTTACAAACCTCTTCCACCATATAACTGTCTAACTGAAAGAGGAGATTTTTTTCCTCCAGATAGGGAACAAATTCTCCAGGACTTATCATCCCTAAAACCGGGTCGATCCATCGGCATAAGGCCTCTAAACTGCATAGTTTTCCGGAAAAGGTTCGAATCACCGGTTGATAATAAGCTTGTAAATAATGTTGTTCAAGAGCCTGTCCTAAGTGGGTAATAATATATTCCTTCCGCTTTAACTTCTCTCCCAATTCCCTCGTATATAAGCAGCTAATACGGCTGACATCTTTTTTTATATAGTCTCCTGCCATTTTGGCAAACTCACAGGCATCCCTAATTTCATCTTTCCCTTGGATTTTATAGCAGCCAACTTTAGGAAGGAAATTACCACCCACCTTCCAAGAAGTCACTTCTTGGAAAAATCGATCAGCAAAATCCTCTAGGTCCACCTGATCCGTATAAACCATAAAATGGTCAGCATAAAAACGTGAGATGAATTGGTTCGGAAAGTAGCCTTTTAAAAATTGACCAATCTTAACCAGGGCCTCATCCCCTTTTTCACTTCCATATTCCACATTAAAGTGTTTAAAATCCGTGATATTTACATAAAGCAGGTACTGGTCAAAGTTTCCAGCCATCCAATTTAAATCTCGTACTCTTGAAACCTGATCTATAAAGCGATTTCTACCAACCAAGCCAGTAATTGAATCTATATCATCATGAATCTTCTTTCTTGCTGTATCGATTAAAAAGACATAAAAGAACACTTCTTGCGCTTCTAAAACCCGGTGTCCATAGCTTTCAATAAAAAGGATTCCTCCATCCTTTGCCTTAGCCCGAAAACAAACATAGGTATCATCTCCTCCGGAAAACTCTAATTGTCCCATAATCTCTGCCTTGGTTTCCTTGACATCTTCCGGCAAGATCATCCCCCAAAAAGAATCCTTGGTATAAGACAGAAACTCCTTAAAATCTTTACAACCTAACAGTTTTACCACATAATCATTGGCTTCTAGGATTTCTCCTTCTTCCATACCACGGTATACCAAATACCCACCTGGCATATCAGTCCGATAATGATCTTTATTCAGTTTTCCTTCTCCGTCATTTGATCTCATGGCCTGTTTCCTTTCGTCTAAATAGCTCCATGGCTCCTACAATTTTACCATCCTCCTCTAGCGAATAGGTTTCTACCTGGATTAAAACTCGGCTCCGGTCCTTGGTTTGAACAAGAACTTCTTCCTTTCTAGTTTTTCCATCAAACATCGTTCCCATTAATGGACACAGACTTCTACACAAATGCCGTTCATCCATGCTAATGTGATCCAAACCGGATTCATAGCAGTGCTTTCCAACCATCTCTTCCTTACTATAACCGGTTAGTTGGCATGCCGCCAGATTCCAATAGATGATTTTACGACTTTCATCTACCAGATAGATTCCATCCTTTGATTCTTCTAGTTTTTTCAAATCTAACTTAGATTTCTCCATGAGAATCACCACCTTCTAGGTAATTACAATCTATTGTCCCTTCTATTATACAACCCAGCCCCATAATTTCAAAATATCTCTTCTAGGCAAAAGAAAAAAGGCGATTTTACTTAAAACAAAATCGCCTTTTTTTCTAATATTCAATTCCTTCTCTAGCAGCAAGACCTTGATCAAACGGATGTTTACATTTTTTCATCTCCGTTACATAATCCGCCAAAGAAAGAATTTCTTCCTTAGGATTTCTTCCTGTAAGCACCACTTCCAGGTCCTCTGGCTTGTTATTTAAAAAAGTGATCAGATCCTTAAGTGGTAATAAATCTTCATTTACCGCATCTAGCACTTCATCTAAAACCAGCAATTGATAGGATTTTTTCGCCTCTTCCACTAAATTAGAAAAATGCTTTGTATAGTAGGCTCTTGCCGCCTCCTTTTCTTCTGGAGTCATTAAAAATGTAAATTTAGAAAGAGCATAGCCTTCAAGATAGGTAATCCCTTCAAGATTTTTGATCATGGATATTTCTCCACTAGAACCATCTTTTAAAAACTGATAGTAAAGAACCTTACCACCCCGTCCGGCAAAACGAATGGCAAGACCTAAAGCAGCTGTGGTTTTTCCCTGACCATCGCCGCAATTAACGTGTATCAAGCCTTTTTCCTTCATAGGCAATCTCCTTTCCTTTTGATTATTTTTCATCTACAACCTGAAAAATATAAAACTTCAAATAATAACTTTCATCAGCTGCCCAAAGAATTGGATGATCTGGTGCCTGGGTACGAAACTCGATTTGACGAAGTCTTTTATGAGCTGCCTTAGCTGCCTGTTTTATCACCTTAGTAAAATTATCAAAATCCATAAAATGTGAACAGGTACAGGTTCCAAGGATTCCGCCATCCTTTACCAGTTTCATTCCATTAATATTTATTTCACGATAACCCTTTTCTGCATTTTTAATAGAGGCTTTAGACTTGGTAAAAGCTGGTGGATCAAGGATTACCACATCATATAAATGTTTGGCTAAAACCTCTTCCTTTAAAAAATCAAAGGCATCTGCACAGGTAACACGAACACAATCCTCTAATCCATTCAGGTTAACATTCTCCCTGGCCTGCTTGCAAGCAAGTTCTGAAGCATCTACTGCCAACACAGATTTCGCCCCGGCTATCCCTGCGTTTAGTGCAAAGGACCCGGTATGGGTAAAAACATCAAGAACCTTTGCATCCTTGCAAAAACGTTGCATAGCAAGACGATTGTATTTTTGATCCAGGAAAAATCCGGTCTTTTGACCATCCTTAATATCCACATAGTACTTCACGCCATTCTCAAAAATTTCAACCTTTGTATCAAATTCTTCCCCCAAAAATCCCTTTACCTGAGGAAGACCTTCCTTTAAACGTTCCTTACTGTCACTTCGTTCATAGATTCCTCGAATCGGATAACCTTGTTCTTCCAGTTCTTCTTTTACTAATTTTACAATGGTTTCCTTTAAGTTCTCCATTCCAAGAGCCGTACACTCTACCACTAACACATCTGAATATTTATCTACCACCAATCCTGGCAAGAAATCCGCATCCCCGAAGATTAAACGACAACAAGACATATCTGTAATATTCTTTCTGTAATTGATTGCATTTGCTACTCGCATCTTCAAAAATGCCTGATTGATTTCCTGGTCTGCCTTTCTGGTAAGCATTCTTACACGAATCTTGGAGTTCTGATTAATAAAGCCCTTGCCCATAGGATATCCATCAAAATCATGAACACTTACAATCCCACCATTTTTAAAACTTCCTGTAATGGATGCGATTTCATTATCAAAGACCCAAGAACCTCCTGCTTTAATGGTTCTTCCCTCTCCCTTTTTCAATGTTACGATAGTCATCATTCGTTTCCTTTCTTTTTTTGCCTTTCTCCTCGAGTATAGCATTATTTCCCTCATCCCACAACGAAATTTCTTTCCATTCTTTCTAAAACAAGGTATACTTAATTCATATGTCATAAAGAAAGGATAGAAAATATGAATCCTAATTATATTCAAACCTTATCAGAAAAAATTGTTCACAACATGGAAGAGGTAATGGTTGGCCAAAAAGAGGTTCTCTTCGATGTTTTAGTTTGCCTTTATTCTGGTGGGCACCTTTTACTTGAGGATGTCCCAGGGGCAGGAAAAACCATGCTAGCCAAATCTTTGGCAGCCTCTATTTCCGGAACCTGCAAACGAATATCCATGACTCCTGACCTTATGCCTCAGGATTTAACCGGTGTTTCATTTTTTAATATGAAAACCCAGGAATTTCAATTTTTACCAGGTCCGGTCTTTACCAATCTTTTAATTGCTGATGAGTTAAACCGGTCTACCCCAAGAACCCAGTCCGGACTCTTAGAATGTATGGAAGAAGGCCAGGTGACCATCGACGGAACCACCTACCCTTTAGAAAAGCCTTTCTTTGTAATTGCCACCCAGAATCCCATTGAAACTCAAGGGGTTTTTCCTCTTCCGGAAGCATCCTTGGATCGTTTTTTAATTAAGGGATCCATGACTTCCTTAGATGCTTCCCATGTGGTTGACTTTTTAAGAAGCCATCAAACGGGATCTCATTTAGATGATTTAAAATCTGTGGCAAGTCTTTCGGATATTCAGGAAGCAAAAAAGCAGGTAACCCAGGTCCATATAGATGACAGCTTATTGGCCTATTTGGCAGAAATCCAAAGTGTTTTAGCTCAAACAGAAGGTGTCTTATTAGGGGTAAGTAACCGTGGAATCTTAGCTCTATTAAAGGCTTCCAAGGCTTGTGCGGCTATTTACGGACGAGATTATGTCCTTCCAGACGACATAAAAAAGATGGCTCCTAAGGTTTTAGCCCACCGGCTTATGCTTAAGAGTCATCTGATGATTCAAAAAAACCTGGCTTCTGAATTGATTATTAAAGTTTTAGACCAAATTCCAGTCCCTACGGAAGAAGAATTAAAGGAAGAATAAGATGGAATATACCAGATTTATTATTTTCCTTCTTACTATTGTCTTTGTCTTTTTTGGCCTGATTATCTTGGCTTTTATCCTCTATCATGTGGCAAAAACTGTAAGTATAAAACGCCTAGGATACAAAAGATACTTTAGTAAAGAAGGAGTCTATGCCAACGAACCAGTAGAGTTAATTGAAGAATTGTCCAACCACTCCATTTTTCCTATGTTTTTAGTTGATGTGGAAACCCATATAACCAGTCAGATTTTCTTAAAAGGTGCCGTAGCCAGGGATGAGGTCAACCAATATTTTATTAGTCGATTTTCTTTTATTCCTCCCTTCACCTCTATTACCCGGACTCATGAAGCAAAGGCTTTAAAACGTGGCTTCTACCAATTGGAATCCGCAAGAATTCACTTTGCGAAAATGGAATTAGATGTAAGCAGTGTTGCTTCTCTTCATGTGTATCCCAAGCCGGTATCCATAGAAACTGCAAGGTCCCTAAATAAAATTTTGCAATATGACAGTCCCAGTCATTTTCCTATTCTTACGGATCCTTTTTTGGTTCGGGGAATTCGTGAATTTGCCACCGGCGACCGTCTCCACAACATTAATTTTAAAGCCTCTGCCCGTCACCAGAAGTTTTTAGTAAATGAAACGGAATATCTCTTAGGCCGTCGCCTTCAGATTTACTTGAATTTCCAAGTGGGAGAAAAGATGATTCGTCTTTCCGATTATAACTACTACATGGAACAGGCCCTGGAGCATATTGCTTATCTAATTTATGAGGCCAGTAGCCATGGATATGAAGTAGGATTTTCTTGTAATGCGAGAATGGTGAATGGAGACCACTATCTCCGCTTTAAAAAGAACAATTCCCCAGACTACTATACAAGTCTTTTGTCCATGCTATCGGAAATCCGTATGGTGGCCGGTAATTCATTTGCTTCCATTATTAACATGGATCTAAAAGAAGGAATTTGTGACAGTGAAATTTTTCTCTTCTCCTTCTACTTAGATGATGTGATTTCTGACCAGATCTCTAGTTTACGGCAAATGGGCAACAGCTTGGAATTTATCCCTATTAATGAGCACATGCAAGCATAAGGAACTATTTATGAAAGAAAAAAAATTAATTTTTAAATTTCAAAAAGATGATCGGAAGATTCTGTTTTTTTCCTTCCTATGTTTTTTTCTGGCAGCCTTCTGTCATGTCTTTTCCCTTCTTTTCTCCAAACATCCTATGGAGAAGGTTTTATTTTGGGGAATGATCTTTTTTCTTGGACTGGGATTTCTTATTTTAAGCCTGCTTCTTCATAAGCATAACCCAGTTCGGCATGTATTTCGTTTCATACGAAAACTAGGAGGTAGTTTTCTTTCCGTAATCACTGGATTTTTTGAGCATTTTCAACTGCCGGCAAAAAATTCTTTTCAGCTTTCTGTTAAAATCGAGGGATATACCGACTCTTCCCAGTCCATTAGACGAAGAAAAAAGAAACATCCCCGCTTAAAAAAGAAGGCATGGAATTCCATGAATGACTCAGAGAAAATCCGCTATCTCTATACAAAAACCACCATTCAGTGGATAAAAAAAGGATTTGATTTTCATGAAAGCGACACCCCCAACCAGTCTTTTCATCGTGCCAAAAACTATAACAAAAATCCCAAACGAAATGCAAAACTTTTAAATTCTTATGACCTGGTTCGTTATAGCAAGCAGCCTTTAAATTGTAACCCAGACTCTCTTAAGAATTAGGATTTGGAAAAAAATTTTACTTTTTCAAATCCCTATGATAGAATAAACAATGTTTATAAAAAATCATACAAGGAGGATTATTTATGAAACGTTTTTCTAAAACACTTACTGCTTCTGCATTAGTTTTTGCCCTTGCATGTTCCAGCCTTACGAATGCAAGTACTGTAGAAGCAGCATCCAAGGTAACCATTAAAAAAGTCACCGTAAAGGCTCCATCCGGTAAGACCTGTATCCTTGCTAAAGGAAAGTCTGTTTCTTTAACGGCAACTGTAAGTGGAAGTCCTAAAAAGACAGTTGCAAAAAAATATCAGGCTGTCACCTATAAGTCAGCAAATACAAAGATTGCCAGTGTAACAAAAAAGGGACTTGTAAAGGGACGAAAAGTTGGTAAAACTACCATTAAAGTCACCTCAAAAAAGAACAAGAAAAAATCTGCTAGTATTAAGGTAATCGTTAAGAAGAATCCAGTTAAAAAGATTACCTTAAAAACCAAGAGTGCAAGCCTTTCGGTTGGTGAGACCGCAAACATTAAGGCTAGCATTAGCCCAAGTAAACAGGTAAGTAAGAAGCTTTCTTATAAGTCGTCCAACCAAAAAGTAGCAACCGTATCTGCCAAAGGTAAGGTCACTGCCAAAGGAGAAGGAAGCGCAAAAATCACAGTTTCTGCCACCGATGGTAGCAAGAAAAAAGCCGTTTTCAATGTAAAGGTAGGAATTGGAATTCAATCAGTAAAAGTAACTGGACCAGAATCTCTTCTTGTTACCTTAAGTGCCCCAAAAAATCTTGCCCGAACTGATTTTACAATCCATTCCGGCTCAAAGGAATATGGCTTTTCTCATCTTTGGGAAGATTATCAGGCTAAGAGTTATGATGGTGGTAAAACCTATGAGATTAGTTTAAATGATGCTTATGATTCTTTATATCCGAACGAATACGTGAAGATTTCTATTCCTAAACTTTCTATAGATAATGAAAAAGAGGAAATTATCTCTTACTCTGACATCTCTGCTGATAAAAGTAACGATAGGAACTCCTATGTTACATCATGCGTAGGAGAACCATACAGTTCTAGTTGGTATATTGATGATAGTGTCCCTATGACCTATGAGATCACATCTCTTCCTGCTGGTTTAAAGGCATGTTTTTCAGAAGATAAGACACAATTGGTCGTAAGAGGACGGTTTACTTCTATTTGCAATGGTGCCTCAACTATCCTTACAGGTACAGATGTCAAAGGAAATGTTTATCACAGAACCTACTACTTCTACGTTGGATCGGATACTCAGGTCGTAGCAAAACCAATTGTCTGTGAAGTTGAAAAATATAGACCATCTACCGAAACCGAATCAGCTTATGGTGATCATTATATTTTCTTAAGCGACTACCTTTCTATCAGTGGCCCTTCCTACTCAGAGAATGATTATACTTATAGCAGTACAGATCTCCCTTCCATCTTTAAGATGACAGATGATGGACTTGTAACTTATGCAAATGATGAGAATGTTGTTCCCGGTAATTATAGTTTCCATTTGACACTTACCTATAAATCAGGAGAAAATAGTTACTCAACTACCATTCCGGTTACCATCACTGTTTGTGATACCGTAAAGATTACTGGTGTTTTACGTGATGCAGACGGCATCGGTATTCCAAATGCCTATGTATCATTTGTATCAAAGTATGATTCTAACGGTAGATGCTACTATCATGGCTGCTATACAGATGCTAATGGTTATTATTCTGCCTATGTAATTCCAGCTCAGTATAAAATAGCTTCAAGGGGGGTAATACGTATTATAACAGTCACCTCAGGTGGCAATGTGGATTTATATTCTCCATATCACCTCGTAAAATTTGTTACAGATGATATGTCACAAGCTAGTCGTGTTTCACTAGATTCAAGCATTACTCTTGAAAGGGGATATACCAACAGCTACAATCTCAGTACTTTTAAACAATGGAATAACGAAAGCAAGAGTTATGAAGCAACCAATTATCTTTACGCTTATCTCCTTCCAGGAACCTATGATATTAATTCCTATACATCAGAATCCGACCGTACCTATACTTGTTATGATGCAAATGGCAAAATCTTAGGAAAAAGTTACTTGAATGCCCAAAGCTTTACCGTTACAGGAAATCAAACAATTACTCTTTCAAGAACTGCCTATTTATTTTCATAATTTTTAAGTCAGTTAGGGTACAAACTTCCATTGAGTAAAAGATAAAAAAATCGCTTAGACCATATAAGGTCTAAGCGATTTTTTAGTGGTGATATTCCTCAAACATTTCTGCCAAGTCAGAAAATTTATCTTTTAATTTCTCATAATCTTTTTCCTTGATTTTTCCCTCATCATAAAACCGTTTGGTTAAAGCAACATAGGTTAAAAAATCCTGATGAGCCTGATCCTTATAATTGTTCTCAAGGTTTAAATTCATCTCAAACTCAGCCTCTTCTAAGGCTTGCTTCACTTCTCTTTTTAACATATTAGGCCTCCTCTAATATTCTTGAAACGATATACAAGCGATCAAAGATACCTCCTACAAAACTATCTCCACGAACAGCAAACTTAATTCGAATCATCTCCTGTCCCTTGGTATATTTCTCTGGGATTTCATAATACTTATCATAGAAATCATCTGGCTTTACGTCCTCAATGGTTTCTTCGATTAATAATTCTTCGTTCACGTAGATATTGAAGGTTCTTCCCTTATTGGGACTGAAGTATTTTGCCAATAGATAATTTGGACCACTTGGATTCACCTTCATATCATAAGAGAACCATCCATCTTTTCCCCATGCGTGACGAAGCATCATACCATTAAAAGTAACTGCACCCGTATCATGTCCCTGGATATTATGTAAAAGTTCATATTGATCATTGCCAAGCGGAATAGAATCAATCTGAATACTTTCAAATTCTTTTCTTCTGGCAAGCCTTGCCTCATGTTCCTTTAAGATTTTAGAATCTTTCGTACAGAACTGCCAGTAAATTCCATATCTCTCCTTATGCTGTTTATAATGTGGACTAAATACCAAAGAACGATTGGTGCCCTTTAAGCAAAACTTCATATTAGGACCTTTTTCCATATGGTCTTTGATATTGTCTAAAAAGTTCTTCACTTCCTCTTCTTCACTACTTCCCTCCAAGTTTTGATTCTGGATAATCAAGAAGTCTTCCAATTCAATATTCTTAGTTGCAATGGTAACATCCACTCCAGTCTTACTCTCCGTCATGTCTTCACAACCAAGTTCCGCACTAAGAACGATTGGACCATACTTAAATGCTGCCACCTGATGATTATCCGGCAAATAAAAAGCCACAACCTCCATACCGGGACGATAGATTAATTCCTCCCCCGGTTTTAATTGAACAAGAAGATATCCTCCCTCTTCCTTTAGGCTTACTTCCTGTCCATTAAGGATTACTACTTCAGACTTAGCCCAATCAGGTCTGCGAAGACGGATGCTTACTTCCTTACTTACCTGAATCTTTGCCTCTCCTCCATCCAGAATGGAACTATCCATCTTTAAGGTAAAGTCTTCCTGATGTAATTCAGAAGAAAAATAAGCATTCACATAGATACTTCCATCTTCTCCCTGAAAATAGAAGCTATCTCCTAACTTTGTAAAGTTTTCCATTCCTGTTCCGGTACAACACCAGAAGGAATCAAATGGTGTGGAATAAACCTTAAAGAATCCTGTAGCCATAGGCTGGAAGTACATGGTCATACCAGTTTCCGGATTCTGAGAGGAAAGAATGGCATTAATAAAGGTATTTTCATAGAAATCTGCATATTTTTTATCTAAGGTAATGGCAAAAAGATTTCTAGACAGTTTTAACATGTTATAGGTATTACAGGTTTCGCAGTTACAATTGGTACGCTCTTGATCCAAGATATATGGTTCTCCAAAATGCTCCCACTCACTGTTTCCACCGGTAATATAGGAATGATGCTCAACTACCATATCCCAAAAAGAGATGGCCGTCTTTAGGTAAAAGTCCTCTTCTTCCCTTTCTCCCAAAGCAATATAACGCTCTAAGGCACCAAGAATCTTTGGAATGGTGGTATTGGCATGCTTGCCATTTAAAATATCTTCTCCCCTGCAAATAGGTTCTAAGAGATTTTCCTCATCAAAGGCGTGAGCAGCCTTAAGATGCTCTTCCTTACCAGTTAATTCATATACCTGATACATAGAAAGATTCATGCCACCATACTCAACAGCAAGAACCGTATCTCTGGTTTCCTTAGACCATCTACTGGTTCTGGAATATACCCAATCTCCCAACTTACTAAGGATTTCTAAGGCGTCCTTACTTCCTGCCAATGTGACACAACCGTAAAGACCATTTAAAATCTTATCCATGGTATACCAGGGAACCCAACAAGGCTTTTTCTCCTCTACGTGATCAAAAAGAGTCTCTTCAAATGCCGAAAGATATCCACTTGCTAATTGAGCCTCTTTTAATCCTAAAATCATAGCATCTAATTTAACCTTGATTTCCTGGTCTTTGGAAGCCTGATAAGCCTGAGCTGCCGCCATTAAATAATGCCCAATACTATGACCACGAATCTCCGTACTTTCCCAGCCAGGGTACTTCATGGCCTTAGGCTTTAAGCCAGCGGTTTCATAAAAACCTGCCAACAAACGATCGGTATCAAAAGAATTCAGATACGCTAAATCCTTGGCAAATGCATTCTTTAAGTATTGATCCTCTAATGTAATCTGGTTTAACGAATAAGCCTTTAACATTCTCTTTCCTCCATTTACGAATTATGAAAATTTCACTTTTAGCTTCTCTATTGAGAGTAACAATTTGGAGTTTTCTTGTAAATATAGGAATCCTTTATTTGGTGTGAAAAGGTTATTTATTCTTGTTTTTCCATCTTGTAAAGTAATAGCAAAGGTCAAAACATGTTTCTTCTTCGCTTCTGCTAATTTCTTCCCAATTGTCCTTTTTTTCTAGATTTGGAAAATAAGCATCTGCCTGATATTCATGATCAATATAGGTAACATATGCCTCTTTACACTGGTCAATTAGGGCCTCATAGATACTGCTGCCCCCAATCACATAATGCTCTAAGTCTGGATACTTAGCCGCCTCCTCCAGGGCTTCTTCAATGGAACTTACCACAATCGCTCCCTGTCCGTCATAGTTTGGATTTCTGCTAATCACAATATTTACACGGTTTGGAAGGGGCTTACCATGAGGAAAACTTTCTAGGGTCTTTCTACCCATAATCACAAGATTTCCTGTGGTAGTGGTTCGAAAGAACTTCATATCCTCAGGAATAGAAGCCAAAAGCTTATTATGTAAACCAATGGCCCAATTTTTATCAACTGCTACAATCGCTTTCATCTGTTGTCCTTTCTTATACAGCCACAGGAATATTCTTTACCTGAGGACCGGTTACATAGTCATCTAATCTTACATCATCACTGGTAAAATCATAAAAATGCTTTACCTCTGGATTTAACCATAGTTTTGGTGCATCATAGGTTGGTCTTTGAATTAATTCCTTAACAATTGGAATATGACGGTCATAGATATGGGCATCTGCAATTACATGTACCAATTCACCTACTTCCATATCCACCTCTCTGGCAATCATATGCATCAAAACTGCATACTGGCATACGTTCCAGTTATTAGCAGTTAAAACATCCTGAGAACGCTGGTTCAAAATTGCGTTTAAGGTTAACTTCTCATGTCCCGGTCTTTTGGTAACATTGAAGGTCATGCTGTAGGCACATGGATAAAGATTCATCTCAAAAAGATCTTGATGCACATAAAGGTTAGTCACCATACGTCTGCTATATGGATTATTCTTTAAATCATAAATCAAACGATCTACCTGGTCCATCATTCCCTCTTTGTATTGATGTTTCACTGACATCTGATAGCCATATGCTTTTCCAATGGAACCGGTCTCATCTGCCCAGGCATCCCAGATATGACTCTTTAATTCATGAATATTGTTTGACTTCTTCTGCCAAATCCAAAGAACCTCATCTGTAGCACTTTTAATAGCGGTTTTTCTCAAAGTAATGGCAGGAAATTCCTGTTCCAAATCATAACGACTGATTACACCAAACTTTTTCACTGTATAAGCATAAGAACCATCTTCCCATTTGGGTCTTACCTTTTCCCCCTCCGTACTGGTTCCATTCTCAATAATATCCTTGCACATGGAAATGAAAATTTCGTCTGCTCTGCTCATATTTACTCCTTTCAAAGCGCAATGAAAACCATTGCAAAAATGCCGAAATTCCGATACAATCGACATTAGAATTATTGTACCAAAAAAACACCACTTAGACAAGGATACAAAATCCGGGAGGTTTTTATGATGAAACACTTAAAAGAGAAATTTCAAGAATTGTATGGATCTAGGGAGGCAAGACTCTTTTTTGCTCCAGGTCGTGTTAATATCATTGGCGAACACACCGATTACAACGGTGGGCACGTTTTCCCATGTGCCCTTACCCTTGGAATCTATGGACTTGCCAGAAAACGAGAAGATGACAAACTCCTTCTTTACTCTGATAATTTTAAGGAAGCCGGTGTTATTGAGTCCTCTATTTTAAACCTTCACTACCAAAAGGAGGATGGTTGGACCAACTATGTAAAAGGTGTGATTCACTGTTTTCAAGAAAAAGGGTATGTGCTTCCAAGTGGTTTTGACCTGGCCATTTGCGGAGATATTCCGGATGGCTCTGGTCTTTCCTCTTCTGCAGCTTTAGAGGTTTTAACCGGAACCATTTTAAAAGAACTCTATGAATTTCCGGTAAGTCCCCTGGAGATTGCTAAATTAGGCCAAAGCGCAGAGAATGAGTTTTGCGGTATGAACTGTGGAATCATGGACCAGTTTGCATCTGCCATGGGAAAGGAAGGACATGCTATCTTTTTAGACACCTCCACTTTCACCTATGAGTATGCCCCTCTTTCCTTAAAAGACCATAAGCTTGTCATTACCAATTCAAAAGTAAAGCACAGCCTAGTGGATTCTGCCTACAATGCTCGGAGAAGAGAATGCGAACGTGCCTTAAAGGACCTGCAAAAAGAACTTCCAATCCAATCCTTAGGTGATTTAAGTCCGGAAGAATTTGAGGCCCATAAGGACTTAATCCAAGATCCTATTTGTCAAAATAGGGGAAAACATGCAGTATATGAAAACCAGCGTACCATTTTGGCTAAAGAGGCCTTAACGGGAGATGACCTAAAAAAACTTGGTCTTCTCTTGTCTGCCTCTCATAAATCCCTTCGCTATGACTATGAAGTTTCCTGTGAGGAAATTGACTACTTGGTAGACCTGGCAATGGAAATACCAGGAGTCCTTGGAAGTCGCATTACCGGAGGCGGATTCGGTGGATGCACCGTTAGCATTGTTGCCAAAGATTCCCTAGACCAATTTCAAACAACTCTATCAAAAAAATACCAGGAAAAATACCAAATTCTACCAGAGTTCTATCTTGTGGATTGCGGACCTGGTGCTCATGAAATAAAATAATAAAATGGCCTTATTCTAGTGAACTAGAATAAGGTCATTTTATAAGTGTTTCTTTACAAATGAATACTCTTCCTTGGAAATCGGATGATTTGAAAATGCCGCCTGATTTAAAATTTTTAGGAATTTTTCAAACTCCAAAGGGTCTGAAATCTTTATTTTCTCCTGGGCTTGCAATAAATCTAATTGCTCTTTAAAATTAATTTTTTCATCAAATGCCGGATTATGTTTTTTATAAGCCTTACACTTCTTTTTATAATCCAGAATCAAGCGATCATTCATCGAAGCCCGGTGGTATAGCACCTGTTCTCTTCCCATCTTGATCAAAAGAATACCCAAAATCAAAGACAGGATAAGAAAGACAACCACAAAAAGCATAACGCCTGCAGTTTTAAAAATATTCTTTCCTGTTTCTTGAACCGTTGTTATTGCATCCGTAGAATTTGATTGATTTCCACTTGTATTGATCCTTCCAAAAAGGGCTTGAAGGAATGAACCGCCATAATAGTTTTCACTACTTCCCGGCGTAATATCCACCACCTGCCAACCATCGGTTTCATCATAAACCTCTACCCATGCGTGGGCACTAGCATCCGTTACATCTAGGGATACCATGACATTTTCAGAAAGGGGATTGTAACCTTTATAGAAATCTTTTGGATCTTCATCTAAACTAGCCAGATTCTCCCCGGAATTGCTAATGTCTACCCCATAACCTTCCACATATCTTGCGGGAATGTTATTATATCGAAACATCATTACTGCTGCCGACGCAAAGTGAACACAAAATCCCTTCTTTCCTACCCTTAGAAAATAATTAATAAAGTCCTCTCCCTTTGGGGTTGCTCCCGGGGAATAGGTATATGGAATATTCTCTTGATAGTAAGCTTCGATTGCCTGGGCTAAGTCCTTCCAGTCATTGATTTCACCATTTTCCCGAATGACTAATCCATTTCTTTCACAAAAAGTCTCAATCACTCGTTGATTGACTTCCGGAATTTCCAAATCTTCTTCCAGATAATCTCCCCTTGTTAAGTCTGCCTTTGCAACCAATTCTCCCATTGGAGTTAAACCAGATAATTCCCTTTTCCAGTCTGTAAGTTCCGGATAGTAGGTTACAATCTGATGATAGTAATCGTCTCCTTGCAGGACCACTTTGCTATCCTTGGCATCCGAATAATAGGGATAATACTTTTCTCCCTGGGGATTACTAACAGAACCTGAAGTAATGTCCTTAATATTCATCACAGCCTTTGCCGTGTCAACATTACCATATTCTGAATTTGCTTCCATCTCATATTCTTTTTTCTTCTTTTCCGTCTCTGCCCCTAACTGACTTCCCTCGCTTTGGTCTTTGGCAGGTTCCCAATAGCGGTCTTCACTGTTATATATATCTCCGGTAAATGACTTTAGGTAAATTCGATCCATGGTATATGGAACAAATTCCAAAATCAAATCGGTATTATAATCTAAGGTAACGGAATCAACTCCACCAAACCTTCCATGATTCATACCTCCGGAACTATTATACTGGTTAAATAGCCCTGCAAATCCTGACTCAGCTACCCTGGAAACAACTTCCTTCGTTTCATTTTTTAACTGATTTTTATTATCCATCGTTTGTAATATAGAACCACTAAAAATGCGATTTATAATAATAACTAAGCAGGCTACCAATAGGGCTACAATCCCGAACATTTGTCCTGTGGCCACAAAGGAATAGCGATAGGTAAACTGGAAGCTGTCCTCCTGTTTTTGAGGCTTTTTTCCAAAATGCCTTTTTTTCTTTTTCGGATGGTCAAAAATATAATCGTCACTTTTTAAGGCATAATTATTAGTTCCTCGCAGGATAAAGCTAAAGAATAACCCGGCTAATAAAAGAGCTAAATAATAAAAGGAAGATTTTAATTCCAAATAGGACGGGATGGCTAATAAAACAGTAAATACAGGAATTACTATGTAATAGCGCATATACTTGGTAATCCAAAGATGCGTAAAAATCGACAGGACAATACCAAGAAATATCAAGGATACCGTTACCGTTAAGGATTCATTATTAATAGAAATGGAATAGGTTTTTACACCGGAAAGGTCAAAATATTCCGAAGCCTGTTCAAAGGTTTGGTTTACCATTTCATAAAATCCACTGTTAATATAGGCACTAAAATATAATCCCATCCCGATTACTAGAATCATTCCCATCACATATGCAAGATCCTCTAAGAGTCGATTGTAGTGCATTAGGGCTATTAACATAGCAAATCCAAAAATTGCAAATTGAACTTGAATTTCATGATACTCGCAACCAATGGCACTGACATAGGAACCGGTTCCGCCACCCACTAAGGCATAAACTAACAGCCCCTTTAAAAGCAAGGTTTTTATACGGCTTTCTTTCGGATCATAAAACTGGTCCGATAATTCCACCCCGGGAATTATGACCTTCGGAATTTCTTCTTGTTTTTTTCGAAAAAGACCAAAAAAGATGGATTGTTTTACCTTCTCTTGCATTTCTCCACCCATAAAATCGCCTTTCTTAATACGTATTGTATACACTTTCTACTTTTGGACCGGTGGCAGCAACTGTTAAAAAGAGATAGGAAGGAATATTTTTATAAAAAACACCTACTAAACTCTTAATATTTTCCTGTTGATCACTGACCCTACTTTTAAACATATGATAAAAAATCTGTTCTACACCGGTATCATCATCATAATTAATACTTTCAAATTCCATACTATTATCATCCCACCAGATAAACTTGGCTCCCAGTCCGTTAGGTAGAACCTTAATCAGGCTATAAGTCATCTGTAAAATCAATTCTGTTTTTTCTGCTTCCCTTGAAAAATCAAGGACACAAATCAACTGTTCATCTGACAGATTGATTCTTTCCTTTACCATCTTAATTCCCTTTTTGGCAGAAATTTTCCAATGAATATCTTTGATTCGATCTCCTGGAATATATTCCCGAAGACCCGATACTTCAGAGAAATCATTGCCCTTCACATTGGTTTCTTCATTTTCAGAATAACCCAGGGTGGAATTTTTTATAATTTCCTTCATAATGGATTGATTCTCCGGCTTTGGTAACACCGTAAAAGAGCATTCCATATGATTTGAAATTTCTACGTCCTTATAAAGAATCGTTCTTTCATAAAGGCCAAGGGGATCTTGAATCTTTACTGCACTGATACTAACTGTCACCAAACCACAGCGCGTAAGGCTTAAGGGGATTTTATAACGTTCTTTTCCCTTCATTCGAATAGGTAAGGTTAGCTTCATCTCCCCCCGGTCGCCATAAAAGGAATTTTGAATGGATAAGGTTAACTGAGCTTTGAGACTCAAGGAATAATCGGGATTATAAATTTGAAGATAGCAATCTGTATTTTCTCCGATCAAAATACTATCTACCCCATTGTCCACAGAAAATACTGTCTTAGCTACAAGTCTCCTAAGATTTACCTCATCAAGAATCAAAAAAATCACAAGCAGCAATACACAAATCAGGTAAAAAGCAGTCCTAAAAAACCAAAAGGAAAGTGCTGAAACGAATAAAATAAAACTATAAAAAATCAGACGCAAGACATTGATTTTCTTTTGCATGACAGGATTCTCCCTTCTTTCCTATTTATTTCTTGGAGGTTTAATATCCTTTAGCAAAAGCAAGATGGCATCCTTCTCATCTAAGCGTTCCCCTCTTGCCCTGGCACTTAGGGCAACTCGATGTCCTAAAACATCTCCTGCCACTCCTTGTACATCCTCGGCTTGGACAAAATCACGTCCATCAATTACCGCCATAGCCTTCGCCATTCGCAGGAGGGCAATGGATCCTCTTGGAGAAGCACCCATAGAAAAATAAACATTATTTCTTGTTTCTTCTACAATCGTTACGATATATTCATAAATGGAATCATGCACATACATGTCATTCACTTTTTTTCTAAGTTCTCTGATATTTTCTAAATCCATTACCGGCTTTACATGGCTGATTGGATGCAAATGATTACTTTTTAAAATATTCACCGCATCCTGGTGTGACGGATACCCCATAGAAATTCGAATCATAAAACGATCCAACTGAGATTCAGGTAACATCTGGGTTCCGGAAGAACCATAGGGATTTTCTGTTGCAATTACCACAAATGGATCCGGCAATTCATAAGTGACACCATCCACCGTGGCATGACGTTCCTCCATAACCTCTAGGAGGGCCGACTGGGTTTTAGGGGATGTTCGATTGATCTCATCCGCTAAAAACAAATTGGTAAAAACCGATCCTTTATGAAAAACAAACTCCTGATTCTTATCGTGATACATAGAAAAGCCTAAAATATCACTTGGCAAAACATCCGGTGTAAACTGAACTCTTTTATAATCCATGGAAAGGGTCTGGGCAAACGCAGTAGCAAGGGTTGTCTTTCCAACCCCTGGAATATCCTCCATTAAAATATGGCCCTCTGCCAAAATCGCAGCCAACACCTTCCTTACAACTTCTTCTTTTCCTCGAATCACCTGGTTTATTTCATCTTGTAATTGATTCATCTTATTCATGATATTCTCCTTTCCAGGTTTTATACTTTCATCTTACGTAATCCTTTTGGGTAATGATTTTTCATAGTGGTGGAAACAAGTTTCCCCCATCCTAAGGAATATCCGTCAATACAGATCAAATACCAGCCGGACTCCCCTTCATATTGAAAGGTCTCCCCTTTTAAATACTGGTTGACTCTCGAATCATCTCCCTTTAAGTCACAAACCCTTACGCTCTCTTCTTTTTTCATGGCAAGTGCCAAGGCATGAGATGGTTCAAATCGATTCTTTTTCATCCTTCCAAGATGAAGGCCAGCTCTTTTTACCCTTAACCCTTCAAGAGAAACATGACCGGGAAGTAAAAAAACTTCATCTCCGAAAAGAACAAAGGAACCGTCTAAGGACATCTTTAAATTATTCTTTTCAAAATCCAAATATTCCTTTAATTCACTCTTTTTATAATAAATGGAAGGTCCCTGTTTTCCCTTCTTCTTAGACTTCCTCTTTCCTTCCTCCTCTACTGGTCTGTCCTCTTTCTCAAGAACTCCAAGAAAATGTCCCTCTCCCTTCAAATGATGTGGGAATAGACGAAGGGTATTTTTGGCAATATCCGGATCAAAAGAAATTCCTTCCGACATTCCGGATTGTTTTTTCGTTTTAACTAATCTTAAATCCTTATACTTCTCTAGGAAATAAGCTATATTTTCCTCATTCTCTTCTCTTGCAAAGGTACAGGTAGAGTAAACCAGTTTTCCTCCCGGTTTTAGCATTCCATAGGCAGATTGAAAAATCTCCTTTTGCCTTTTTGCACACAAAAGAACATGTTCCTTGCTCCACTCATCTGCAGCATTGTCATTCTTTACAAACATTCCTTCCCCAGAGCAAGGCGCATCCATTAAAATACGGTCAAAAGTCTCTTTAAAAAATGGCACAAGTTCCTCCGGAGCATGATTGGTAACTAAAGCATTCTTAATACCCATACGTTCCACATTCTCAGAAAGAATCCCAGCCCTTTGTCCATTTATTTCATTGGCAACTAAAAGGCCTTCCCCTTTCAGTGCCATGGCTATCTGGGTTGTTTTCCCTCCTGGGGCCGCACAAAGATCCAAGACCTTCATTCCCGGTTTCACATCTAAGTACAAAACCGGTGCCATAGCGGAAGGTTCCTGCAAATAATACAGTCCACCATGATGATAGGCATGAGCCCCTGGTCTAAACTCTTCTTCCCTATTCTCTACATAAAAACCATAGGGATTCCATGGAACCTCTGATAAGCAAAATCCCTTCTCTTCTAAAAACGCTCTTGTTACTCCCTTATTAATGTTTATCTCCAAACCATGATATCTTTTTCGGTCATAGCTTTTGATAAATTCTTCGTATTCATCTCCTAGAAGATCTTGCATCTCCTGTAAAAATTCTTCCGGTAACATATACTTCCTCACTTTTGCACAGTATATCTTTATTATACCTAAATTCCCACCTATCTTCAACAAGAACCCGTTCCCTTGTAATTTTCCTTAGATGTGCTATAATTCAAAGTAAATTTTTTGATTATAAGGAGGAGACTCATGAGTCAGCCAAAAATTTATATTGATGGAAGCGCCGGCACCACCGGTCTTAGAATTCAGGAACGTTTTGCCAACCGCAAGGACTTAACAATCCTGCAAATCCCAGAAGAACTTAGAAAGGATACCGAAACCAGAAAGAAATACATTAATGAATCGGATATCACCTTCCTATGTCTTCCGGATGCGGCTTCCATTGAAGCCGTATCCTTGGTAGAGAATGAAAACACAAGAATCATTGACACCTCCACCGCCCACCGTGTTGCTCCTGGTTGGGACTATGGATTTGCCGAATTAGACCCTAGTTTTCGTGAAAAAATCAAAACCAGTAAGAGAGTTGCAAATCCCGGTTGCCACGCATCCGGCTTTTTAGCGATCGCCTATCCTTTAACCAAGGGAGGCATTCTTCCTTTGGATTACCCTGTTACCACCTATTCCTTAACCGGTTATTCTGGTGGCGGAAAAAAGATGATTGCAGAATATCAGGATGAACATAGAGACATGGAGCTTGCCTCTCCAAGAGCTTATGGACTTAGCCAGAAGCACAAGCATCTTCCTGAGATGCAACTTTTAACCGGCTTAAAGAACCCACCAATCTTTACCCCAATCGTCGCAGATTACTATTCCGGTATGGAGGTCTTTTTACCACTCTTTACCAATCTTTTAAAGGGTTCACAGACCTTAGAATCTATCCATCAATACTTTACTGATTACTATAAGGATCAGCCATTTGTTCAGGTTCTTCCTTTGGGTCAGGAAAAAGAAACCAGAAACTTCTTAGGTTCTAACAACCTGAGCGGTAAGGATGGATTAGAAATACATATCACCGGTAACGATGAGCGGATCATGGTTTCCTCAAGATTTGATAATCTCGGTAAGGGAGCATCTGGAGCTGCAATTCAAAACATGAATATTATGTTAGGACTTCCAGAAGATACTGGTTTAAATTTATAAAATATTTTCCTCTTTTAAAAGTGCAAGAATCAATTCTTTTGACTGATCTCCATGGAGGATGGAATAAGCAATTCTTCCTCCCCTCCTACGATACCCCCTTTCAATGATTCCTGCCTTCAATCCCTTTGAAGTTACCCGCTTTCTGCTTTTTTTGCCATAGCTTTCATTCATTAAGTAGCCGTGTTTTAATAATATTTTATTAATTTTCACCGCAGATACCAAGTGTTCCCTGTGACTGTCATTAATAATCGAAGCTAATTCCGTGGCATTACAGGCCCCTAAGTCTACTTTCTTTTTATTATGAATTCTTGGAGTCTTTAATTTTATTTTTTCACTGGAAAGTTCCTCAGGACTTAGATGGTTCTCGTCTAGATAGGATTGAATAAAAAAAAGAAATTCATTACCATATTTTTTGATTTTCTTTTCTCCAAAACCATAAATAGATGAAAGATCAGCTAAGCAAGTCGGTACCTGAATACAAAGGTCAATTAAGGTTTTATCTCCGCAAATAATAAAGGGTGGCACATGATCACCTGCTGCCAGTTCTATTCGAAGTTCCTTAAGTCTTTGAAATAAATATTTCTGGTCATCTGAAAGGCCCAAATAAAAATTTTTAGCTTTCTTAGGCTTCTGGCTTTCAATCACCGGTAACCTTAGACCTATTAATTCCGGATCTTTCTTGCAATTACTACACCTGCCACAATCCTCTTTCCTTCTTTCTCCAAAATAATTTAAAAAATAGGATCTTAAACAAGTTTCAGTTTTGCAGTAACCAATCATTTGATTTAATTTTCTTTGATCATTTCTTCGGGCAGTTTTTATGTCTTCCTGACTTAAACTTTCCGAATATTGTTTATTTCGTAACAGGAACTGGTTAATTTTAATATCCATGTTTGAAAAAAATAAAATACACTCCCCATATTCCCCATCTCGTCCTGCTCTTCCCGCCTCCTGATAATAATATTCCATACTTTGAGGCATGGAATAATGCAAGACAAATCGTATATTGGGCTTATCAATTCCCATACCAAAGGCATTACTTGCCACCATAAGTTTCACTTCATCATAAGAGAATTTTCTTTGATTCTCTGTTCTCTCTTTATTTGTCATGCCACCATGATATTTTCCAACTAAAAATTCCTTGGTCTTTAAGAGGTCATATAATTGCTCCACCTGTTTTCTAGTGGAACAATAGATAATCCCGCTTTCCTCACCATGCTCCTTCAGATAAGAAAGAATGGCCTCTTCTTTTTCTTTTACCTTGTGTTTTTCTACCACTGAAAAATACAAATTAGGCCGATCAAAACCAGTGACCACAAGTCTTGGCTGATGTAAGGACAGATTCAAACTGATATCTTCTTTTACTAACTGTGTGGCCGTAGCGGTAAATGCCCCTATTACTGGGCGTTTCGAAAGTTTCCGGATAAAAGTTGGGATTTCCCTATAGGATGGTCGAAAGTCCTGGCCCCACTGACTAATACAGTGTGCTTCATCTACTGCAAGAAGGGAGATTTCTGCCTCCATTGCAAAGCTTAGGAAACTCTCAGTTAGGAGACGTTCCGGTGCTACATAAAGTAAGGTGTACGCCCCTTCCCTAGCTTTTTGTATGGTTTCACGATAGTCTTTCATACTTTGAGAACTATTTAAATAGGCCGCAGAAATTCCATTGGCACATAATCCCAAAACCTGGTCCTCCATCAGTGAAATCAAGGGAGATACCACCAAAGTTATTCCGTCCATACATAAAGCCGGAATCTGATAGCACAAGGATTTACCTGCACCGGTAGGCATAACGGCAAGAGCATCTTGCCCCGAAAGAAGAGACATGATAATTTCTTCCTGACCGGGGCGAAGACGCTCATACCCATAGTATTTTTTTAAAATCTGATTTATTTGATTTTCAAAATTCATCATTCTTTCATCTCTACCTCTTCTACCAGGAAGGAGCAGGCCTTAGCATCTGAACCATCTCCAAATACCAATTTTCCATTTCCATTTATCATTAAATACTTTCCTTTTTTACTAACGGATTCAAAGGAAACACCCTTTCCTGCCAAACCTTCTACTGTTTTAAAAGACTGAGATTTATCAAAATTTGCACTGGTGGCCTGAGCCAGGTTTGCCGTGGCTTGAGCCGCCGTCAGAAACAAACCAGGTTTATTATACGACTCTAAGGAAACCATATTCTCATCTTCCGGATCGAACTTTCCATTTTCTATCAGCCAGTAGGAATCTTCTATATTTTTATTCACCTTATTGGTAATTGCAATATTTAGATATGGATAACTATCATCGGAAGAAGAATTCTCAAAATGATTATGGGAAATAATATTTCCCTCTAAATCCTTTAATTGATATACACTGCTTTCTGTAATACCCAAGGCATTTTCACTTAGTTGTTCAATACTTCCGTCTTCCTTAAATTGGATTTTTGTAATATTGGCCACTCGCCTAAATCCATCCCCGCCAGTTAAACTACCATTGTGGTAGACAAAATAGGTTTCTCCTTTAAAATCAAACACCGACATATGGTTGGTGTTTGAGGTGGCTGTTGGTTCCATAATAGTCTTAGCCCCGGTAAAGCTACCTTCAAATAAGTCATCAATTCTAGCATAGGCCATCTTTTCTCTCCATCCCTGGGCATAGAAGAGGTAGTAATCTCCATAATAATTTTCCTCTTCATCCTGTCTCCGATAAAGCCATGGAGCCTCAGTAAATTCTTTCGGTGGAGTTTTTGATATAATATCCTTTCCAGGCCCAAAACTAATAGTTCCATCTCCATCTCGATCCTTTACGGAAATCATATCGGAATTTAATTCGCAAAGATAATTCTTTCCATTTCCCCAATAGAGATAAATGTGCTCTTCCCCGTCTACAGTTTCCATCCAAACCGTTGGATCAATATCGTTCCAGTCAGAAGTTTGATCCGTGGTGATGGCCCCTGAAACCAGTGGCTTTCCAATATCTACAAATGGTCCCTTGGGACTCTCACTAACGGCAACTCCAATGGACTGCTTGCCTTGAGACGTTTGATCCCAAGAACAGGTATAAATATAATATAAATCTTTTCCAGTCTCTGGATCCTTATGTTTTGCCACCTGTGCCGCCCAGGAAGAAGTATTATCCTTGGTCCAGGAAATATCTTCCGATTTTAAAACCACTCCCTCGTAGGTCCATGTTATTAAGTCATCACTTGAATAACACAGCCATTCCGGAATTACATAGATTCCATTGCCAGCGCTTGCCATGTCATGTCCGGTATAAAGATAAACCTTGTCTCCATCCACCAATACCGCCGGATCTCCCCCATAGGTTACATTGCCCTGATCATCAAATCCTGCAATGGGATTTCCTCTGGTACTTTTCTTTAGCACAAGCGGAGTAGCCTTCTCATCACCATCATTTTTTTTACTGCCCTCCTTGCCTGCGCAGGCGGAAAGCCCCACTGCCATAGCAAGTCCAAGAACAAGTGTAAATCCTCTTTTTAAATTCTTTCTTTTCATGTAAACCCTCCCAACTTAATCTCTTATTTCTAATTGTTCTAAAATTTCTGTCATCCTTTCTTCCGTTAGCAAATAATTCTTTTGGACTTCCTGTAATTTGCTATTTACTTTTTGAGTTCTCTCCATATCCTCTAAAAGTTCCCGAGAAGAAATTAAGTGACTACCATGTCCACGAATAATAATCTGTTCTAAACCATCTGAGGTAGCTACCGTAATATCATAGATTTTATGGTGTTCATGGGAAAATGATTCAATATAGGCATCCGCTGTCTGAGCCATCTTAGTAAAGACTACATGAATATTTTGGTAATCATAAGCCCTAATCTCATGGTTCTCCACACGGTAAGCATCAAAGACTAGGATAATTTCTTTTCCCAGGTATCCTTGATAGTTACAAAGTTCATCCATTAGTTTTCCTCTGGCTCCATCTAGGTTTTCTTTTGCTAATTCTCCTAGTTCTTTTGAAGCAAAAATCACATTATAACCATCCACCAAAAGATAAAGATTCTTTTTTAATTTTGGCTGATAAACCACTTCCTTTGGCTGATGAATACTTGTAGACTTACCATAGATTTTTTCCTTCTTTTTGTTGGCATTTCCGGCTCTCCTTAAGATTTCATCAATCTCATCTGTTCCCATGGCAAGATCCAGTTCCTGTACCATATTTTGAGGCGATACTTCTTCTTCCCGCTCCTTTTTATTCCAGGCCTCTTTGTCCTTTTCCTCCAAATAAGATGGCAGGTGCATATACTTTGGCACCTCATTCCAGTCCACATAAAAGCCTGCTCCATGGGAACAAAAAACAGAACCAGAAGGATGGCCTAAATCCGCCACAGGATCATAAGGATACTGTTCTAATACCTGCTTTGTATTATGACAAGGCCTGTAGCCTGCAAATTGTAATTCTAATCGTCCCTCTCCCCTAGTATAGGTGATTACTTCCCGGTTGTAATTACGAATTTCAGACACCGGTGCCTCTCCGGAAAGAACTGTATGATCCTGGGTTTGACTTAATACCTGACTGTTTCCTGACATTTGATCAATGTCTGTCATAGCCCTACCTACCGCATCATTTGGCAGCTCTAAATAAAACTGATAGTAAGGTTCTAACAAGACTCCTTTGGCTTGCATAAGGCCCTGGCGAATGGCTCGAATGGTAGCTTGATAAAAGTCTCCTCCCTCTGTATGTTTAATATGTGATCGACCACTTACTAAGGTCATCCTTACATCTACTAAAGGAGCATTTAGAAGGGTTCCTGTAAATTCCTCTTTTTCCAAGGTAGAAAGAACCTGCTTTTGATAATTATTACTTAATTGTTCTAAACTACAAATACTTTCTACCCTTCTTCCACTTCCAGATTCTAAAGGTGATAGCACAACATGAACCTCTGCGTAATGGCGAAGAGGTTCGTAGTGTCCCACTCCTTCCACGGTAGATTCAATGGTTTCTAAATATAATACCTTACCCTCTTCGAAGGAAATGTCATACCCAAAACGATCCTTTACGTTTTTTAAAAGGATTTCAATTTGGACTTCTCCCATAATCTGAACGGATAGCTCTTGCCCCTCCTTAGGAGCTACCACATGAAGGCTAGGATCCTCTTCCTCAAGGATCAAAAAATCTGAAAGTAACCTGGTTTGTGGAACTGATTCTGCAAGAACCTTATAGGTAAGTACCGGCACCAGCTCACTTTCCGTTTGATCCACAGCATCACCTAATCCCTGTCCAATATAGGAATGAGAAAGCCCGGTAAAACAAACCACTTCTCCCTGGTGTGCTTCCTTTTGTCCTTCAAATTTTTCCCCGTGATACCTTCGAATTTCATTAATTTTTTCTTCTTCTCCCAAAGCTCCGGTATTTACAAGATCCTTTACACAAAAACTTCCTCCTAAGATTTTTACATGGGTAAGTCGATTGTTTTGCTGGTCTCGGTCAATCTTATAAACCATGGCAGCCGGCTTGGTTTTCTCTTCAAATAAGCTAAATCGTTCAAGTAAGTCTAAGAGATTTTCTGTTCCTTCCTGATTCCTTGCAGATCCAAAAATCATAGGAAAGATTTCCCGATTCTTCACCGCTTTTGCAATCTCCTCATCTGTTAAATGTCCCTCTTGCAAAAAGTGTTCCATTAGGGGACTTTCACTTCCGTCATCCTTAGCGCCACTAAGAGCTAATTCCTCAAAAAAATCCCCCTCTTCTTGAGGTTGACCTAGCTTTGTAAAATCACAGATTCTACTGTCTAGTTTTTCTAAATCGGAACGAACCTTTTTCGGATCGGCATTTGCCAAATCCATCTTATTTACAAATATAAAAGCCGGAATCTGATATCTTTTTAAGAGTCTCCACAAGGTTCTTGTATGTCCCTGGACCCCATCACTTCCGCTAATAACAAGAACCGCATAATCAAGAACCTTTAGGGTTCTTTCCATCTCTGCAGAAAAATCCACATGACCCGGAGTATCGAGTAAGGTTAATTCAAGATGATCCTTATAAATAGCCTGGGCCTGTTTGGAAAAGATGGTGATTCCACGACTTCTTTCCATCTGATCAGTATCAAAGAATGTGTCCTTATCATCCACTCTTCCTAAGTGACGAATGGTACCACATTGATATAAAATACTTTCTGATAATGTTGTTTTTCCGGCATCGACATGTGCAACCATTCCAATCACTAATTTTTTCATCTTCTCAAACCATCCTTTTCTTTCGAGGGGGTTACCCATAAGTTAACGTAATTGTACGCTATGATTATGGAAAGTGTCAAATCATTCTCCTTTTATTTGAGATATTTTCATAAAATTTTCATTTTCATAGATTTTTTATGAAAATAATACAAATCCATGTTATAATTGTTTTACAAGATTTTATTTATACAATTCAGTAAGGAGGTAGTTTTATGGCTAACAAGTACGAAGGAACTCAGACTGAAAAAAACCTTCAGGCAGCATTTGCAGGAGAATCACAGGCAAGAAACAAGTATACCTATTTTTCTTCTATTGCTAAGAAGGAAGGATATGAGCAGATTGCAGAATTATTCTTAAAAACTGCTAATAACGAGAAAGAACACGCAAAGATGTGGTTCAAGGAATTAAACGGAATTGGTGATACCGCTGCAAACCTTGAAGCTGCTGCTGATGGTGAGAACTATGAGTGGACCGACATGTATGAAGAATTTGCAAAGACCGCTGAGGAAGAAGGATTTAAGGCTCTTGCCTTTAAGTTCCGTGCAGTTGCCGCAATCGAAAAGATGCATGAGGAACGTTACCGTGCTTTACTTCACAATGTTGAAACCGCTAAGGTATTTGAAAAGAGTGAAGTTAAGGTTTGGGAATGTAGAAATTGTGGCCACGTTGTAGTAGGCACCAAGGCTCCTGAAATTTGCCCAGTTTGTGCACATCCTAAGTCATATTTTGAAGTAAGAAACGAGAATTATTAAGATGCTAATCCCTGTGAGAAATCGCAGGGATTTTTTTATCCTTTGCTAAAAAGCATTCTCATTGTATCCTTACTGTTTTCATGGTATAATTAGCGTGAATTAGTAGTTATAACCCCTAATAGAAAAGAGGTTTGAAATGGGAACAAAAAAAAGAAAATGTAAAATATATGCCGTCCTTTGTTTCTTGTCCCTTTTTATAGGACTTGGTTTTAGTGCTTGTAGTACAAGTACTCCTTTTTCTCCTGAAAAGGCCAATCATAACAAGCCTTTCCTTAACCAGGAACCAAAAGATTTTGAAGCACTTACCGAAATCAAGGAAGGACAAAAAGATATTTATTTAATTCTTAAATATACCGACAACGAATATTTTAATGTAATAAAGGACGGTGCCATTGCCGCCGCTAATACTTATTCTTGCAATCTCTATTATAGCGGCACTGAAAACGAGAACGATTGTAAGGGTCAGGAGAAACTAATTAATACCGCCCTTTCTAGGGGAGCAGATGGAATTATGATTACTCCAAACGCTGCCGACCTACTTTCCGATTCCATAGCTAGCGCCCAAAAACAGGTCCCTGTAGTCCTTTTAGATTCCATTATTAACACCACCAATTACGAAGTTTGCTATATGACCGATAATTTAAAGGCAGGTGAAGACGCCGCAAGAGAGATGATTTCATTAATTGAGGACATGGGATATGACAGTTCCGACAAAGTCACTATTGGCATTGAAATCGGCTCCCCTTCCATTAACACTATTTCTGAGCGCCTGGCTGGTTTTTGTAATCTTTGGGAATCTATTGCTCCTCCAAAGTGGACCATTCTTTCTGAGGTAAAAAGTAATAATATGGATCACACGCAAATAGCCAAGGATATTGAAGGATTTATTAAAGATTATCCAAACCTGGTGGGGATTTTTTCCACTAACAAACGTTCCACCGATGGTGCTGCTACCTATCTGCTTGATAATAATATAAAAAACATTGCTCTGGTAGGTTTTGACTACTGTCCATCTATGGAAAAGATGATTACAGAGACTGATTCGGGTTACCATGCCTCTATGCTTTTACAGGACCAGTACTCCATGGGTTATAAAGGAGTCAATGCGGTAATCGATGCAATTTCCGGAACAAGCCACAATCAAAAATTTTTCGACACAGGATTGGTGATTGTAAATCAGGATACCCTTTTACAAGATGGAACCCAACAGATTCTCACTTATAACAAATAACAGAAGGAAATTGTCGTTATGAAAAATTTATCTAAAAACCTTCAAACAAAAGAGAATATTGTTCAGATGGATCTTGAGGGTGAAAAAAAATCACCGCTTCGTTTTCTGTTAATTTATATCTGCATTTTCTTATTAGGAATAACCGCTCTTTTGGTTACTATAACTATTTTGGTTCGCCGCCATGATAAACAACTTTCTTACGAGATTTGCAATCTGCAAACAGAAAAGATGAATTCATCCATCCGTTATATGACAGAAACCACCTATGATATGGCCAATCTCTTTGCCGTGAAGGACAACATTTCCTGGGAAGAGGAATATCAGGAGCTACTTAAGACAACGAAACATTCCAAGTATATTGGAATTGGTTTAATTGATGAGAAACGAAATATTTATGCCTCAGAAATTGAAAAAGAAGAATTTAAAAAATATAATTTACTTCAATTTACCTATAAATCAGGAAATATTTCCTTATCGGAGCCTTATCGTTCCTCCTCCACAGGTCTTATGGTATTTACGGTATTCGCCCGTATTAATAACAACACTTTAGAGGATGAGCCTGAAGAATCCTATCGTTTTGTCTTTATGACTTATCCCCTATCCGAAATCCAAGACATGGCAGATACCAATACCGCTTATCAAGATATTGAAATCTGGTTGGTGGAAAGTGATACCGAGAATGCCATTCTTTGTTATGGGGCTAACACTCATTCCATTGGAACCTGGCAAAACCTTAGACTCCTGAAAAAAAATGTTAAAACCTCAGATCAAGAAGCCTATGATAAATGGAAATTCAAGATACATGCCGGTGTTAATACCGCATCTCTTACCTATTCCCATAATGGCACCATCTATACCCAGGTATTTAAGGCGATTGATTCCATGAATCATTGGTATTTTGTAGTAAAATCACCAAATACCATCCTTGCCACAACCAGTCAGGAATTGTTAATTATTGTTTTGATTTTCTTCCTAATCTTTGCAGTTGCCAGCGGTATCTTTGTGGTATCCCTTTACCAAAAGGAAAGGTCTGAGAAGGAAGTGTTAAGAAATCTATCTACGAGAGATCCTCTGACCAATGTTTTAAATCGTCGTGCCTTTGAATATAATATTAACTGGTATATGAAACACGCCTCTAAAACCAATGGAGCATTTATTTTCTTTGATATTGATCATTTTAAAGAAATCAATGATACCTTTGGCCATGAAACCGGAGATCATATTTTGATAGAATTTTCCATGCTCCTTCGTGAAATTTTCAAAGAGGATTCCTATTTGGGACGTTATGGCGGAGACGAGTTTGTACTTTTCATCAAGGATTATAAGCAAAAGAGTGTCTTAACTACCAAGCTTATGCTCCTACAGGATTCCTGTCTAACCATCTTTCCAACGGAAGATGCAACGAATCTGGGAACACTTTGCTTAAGTTTTAGTGCCGGTATTGCCCAATTCCCTAAGGATGGACAAACCCTAAGTGAATTAACCAGTTGTGCTGACAAAGCCCTTTATCAGGTGAAGAAGAAAGGCCGTAATGGTTATCTTTGGTATAATAAAAAAGATCAATAAACAATAACCTCCTAACAGATTTTCTGGTTAGGAGGTTGTTTTCGTTTTCTATGATACCTTTTGCTTATTCTTTTCTCTTTTATCCCGTTCCTTCGTGTAATACCAACGGAAAATACTTGTGGCAATAATAATAAAGTAGCCTACAAAGCTTAAACGATGAGGCAGTTCATGTAAGAAAATCAAGCCCCAAAGGGTAGCAAATATTACTTGTATATAATCAAACACCGATAATTCCTTAGCTGGTGCATACTTATAGGCCGAAGTAATAGAAAATTGTCCTAACGCGGCACAAGATCCTGCCAATAAAAGGCAACCAATCTGTCTGAAACTCATAGCATGATAATCTATTAGTAAAAAAGGAAGGGTTACCAGGCATGAAAAAGCAGAAAAGCAAAATACAATCACTGATGTCCTTTCCTTTATCCTTCCTAAACGCCTTACAAAGACATATGCTGCACCGGCACCAATTCCTCCATAAAGTCCAATTAAGGACGGAATTAAGGATATATTATTTCCTGAAGGTCGAACGATAAACATAGCCCCTATAAAGGCCACTACAGTGGATATAATGTCTACATAATTGGGTTTTTCTTTTAATAAAGGAATGGATAAGAGAACCGCGTAAAAGGGAGACATCTTATTAAGCATATTGGCATCTGCAATTTCCAAATGATCAATGGCATAAAAATTACAAATCATGCCTGAGGTTCCAAAGGCACACCTCCAAAAGATATCCTTGAAGCTGGCTCTTTTTATATAAAATTTCTCTTGGGTTTTAAGCAAGCTGATCGTTGCAATGATTAAGGCTACAAAATTTCTAAAAAAGGTCTTCTGCATGGTAGGCAGGTCTCCAGATAATCGAACAAAAAAGGTCATTAGGGAGAAACCGATTCCCGCTAAAAAGATACATGCAATTCCTTTTTTTATATTTCCCTCCACTTGATTCATCCCTTTCTTTTTATCTTTCCATATTGGAAAGGCGCTGTCGTAATTTATTTAGCAAAACTCGTTTATTTCCACTCCACTTAGGAGCAATCAAAAGATTCTTTGGCCCGTCCCCAGTTAATCGGTGAATCACCATGTCCTCTGGCAATCGCTTTACACATTGGCAGACAAGGTCTATGTATTCATCCATATGAAACACATGAAAAGGATTCGTTTTATAAATTTCTCCTAATCTAGTTCCTTCCAACACATGAAGCATGGCAAGTTTAATTCCCCAGGATCTACTTGCTACATAATCTACACTTTCAAGCATATCTTCTACAGTTTCACCTGGAAGCCCTAAAATCAGATGAGTAATTGTTTTAATTTCTCTTTCCTTTAGATTCTTTATAGCATCTTCATAATCTGAAAGGGGATAACAACGGTTAATCATATCTGCCGTCTTTGGATGAATGGTCTGAAGTCCCATTTCTACCCATACCGGTTTCATTTGATTTAATTCATCTAACAGTTCTAAAACCTCTGGTCCAAGACAATCCGGCCTTGTAGCTATGGAAATAATTGCAATATCCTTGTGATTTGCCGCTTCAAAAAAACATTCTCTCAAATAATCAATTGGCCCATAGGTATTGGTAAATGCCTGAAAATAGGCAATATAATGGGGTCTCTGATCCTTAGGGTCCAGGTTTAATTTCTTTACCACCCTAGTTTTTCCCTCTTCAATTTGTTCCGTTACAGATTTTTTATGATCAGAAGCAAAATCCCCAGAGCCACCTTGTGAACAAAAGATGCAGCCTCCCCTGCCCTTAAATCCATCTCGGTTTGGACAAGAAAGGCTGATGTTCAAAGAGACTTTATACATCTTATAGCCAAAGATATTTTTTATATAATCATTAACTTTTAAATATTTCATGGGTCCTCAATTATTTACTACTGATTGGTTAAACGTTTCATATCCGCAGGGCTTAAGTCCAAGGGAACTTTAAATTCGATTCCGTCCTTTCCAATCAGACAAGGTAGTGAAATTGCTTGATTCTCTACTCCATACTCCCCTTTTGCAAGTGAGGATAGGGTAAATACTTTTTTGCTGTTAGAGATGATAGCCTTACAAATCGTCCCAACGGTCTTTGTAATAAGATCAGCACCCACGTTTCCTTCTCTTACCACACTTTCGATTTCTTCCAATACTTCTTTATAATGAAACTTTCCTCTCATTTGAGCAAAAGTATCTAATTCCACACCTGAAATCCTTACTTGATCCCAAGGAATAAAAGCGTCTTTTCCTTTTAAACCTAAAACATATGCATTTATTTCCTCTGGGTTAACTTGGAAATAAGCTGCTAGTCTTTCTTTCACATAAATCGTATCTGCCGCCGTTCCCAGGCCAAATACCTTTCCCTTTTCACAAGGAAAACATACCTCTGCCTGAGCGGTCAAAAAATCTACCGGAGTTGCAACAATAAAAATCTGTCCCCTAAAATTCCCCTTCTGTATTTCTTTTAAGTTTTCCTTCATCCAAGAGATTTTCTCTTCCAATTCCAGATTTCCTGCAGTAAACACCACAAGAGAGGCATCTTCTAAATCCTTGCGGTCTCCAAGGACGGTTTTCATATCCTGATGTAAGCTTCCAAAGGAAACACCTGATTCGCTTCCTAGGAAGGCAACTTTTTTATTTTCCACGTCTGATACAAATACCTTTGTTTTTTTCATAATTATTCTCCTCAGTCTTTTTATTTTCTCATAACTCTAAAATGATTTTATCACAGATTCCAAGCATCATGATTCCGAAAAAGACCCCTTCCCGTTAAAGTAATTCAGCAATTCCCACAAGAAGGACCCTATCCTCCCTGATTTTAAAGTGCAAGTCCCATCTTCCGTAAGACATCCCATAAACCTGATCCGAATCCTTTTTATAGGCAGGCCTAGGATCCAAGGAAAGAACCTCCTGAATGGTCTCCCATTCTTCCTTAGACATGAAGGAATCCACCTTTACGCCCTCCCCTATTTCTACCTGCAAACGTTTTTGAGTTCCGTCCGCAAATCCCCCTACTGCATCCGGAATAGAGTCTGCAAAGGGAATATAAGGTTTAATATCAAGGATAGGGCTTTGATCCATCATATCTCCCCCACTTACTAAAAGTCTTTTTTTTCCATCCACTTCCTCTATTCCTTCTAGTTTTACCACTGTCATAGCTATGTGATTGGGGCGAAAAGGAGACCTGGTAGCAAAGACCCCCATTCTGATATTTCCACCCAATCTTGGAGGACGCACCGTTGCATGAAATGCCTCCCCTTCCCTCACGGCCCGAGAAAATTGCCAAAGAATCCAAAGATGTGAAAACCCCTCAATCCCTCGGAGCGCATCCGGATGATCATAGGGCGGGTTCAATATAATTTTACTAATCGTTTTTTTATCTAATCCACTTTGTCTAGGTACCCCAAATTTACTGTGGTAATCATTCCATATATAGCCGATTATTTCCATCTTATCCCTCCTTATTTCCTTGTGATTTTCTCATGTTTTGACCTATTTGTCAAAAAAAGGTTAGTTCGTCTAACTTACAAAAGTTTCACATAACTACTATACTTTTAATTTTGAACGTGTTATACTTAAAAAAATATAATTCTTAGGATTAAGAGGAGGTATGTCATGCATTCATCAAAGGAATCTTCTGAAGATTATTTAGAATCTATTCTTTCCTTGGGAGAAATTCTTCCTGTTGTTCGAGCCGTTGATATCTCGAATGATTTAGGTTATAAAAAATCCAGTGTTAGTATTGCCATGAAAAAACTGAAAGACAATGGCTATATTACCGTTTCTCCACAAGGTTATATTTCTCTTACTGATTCCGGAAGAGAAATCGCTGAAACCATTTATGAACGTCATAAATTTTTAACCAGATTATTAATGACTTTAGGTGTGGATGAATTAACTGCTACCAACGATGCTTGTAGAATCGAGCATGTAATTAGTCCAGAAAGTTTCGAGGCCTTAAAAAATTTTATTTCCAAGAATGTAAAATTAGTAGACGAACCTGACCATTATTAAAAAAGGTGCTGTAAAAAAAAGAAGGAAACAGAACTGCATTGGCAATGACCAATGCAGTTCTGCTACTTAAGGACTTTTTTTACAGTCCCTTCTTTATTTGTCATAATCATCTAAAAAATTATATTTGATTCCATCCTTTTGATAACCAAGAACCGTGGCCAAATTTACATTATGCATTGCATTGAAGATGTTACTTTCAATTACATCGCTGGTATTTCGAAACTGCTCGATCAATGCCTTCATTTCTTCCCTTTTAGAGATACTTGCCTCCTCTTGTGCTGCACAGGCCTCTGTAAATCGACAGGCACATTGAATAAAACGTAAGCCATTATAATCTCGAAAGGCCTTTATATCCTCTTCCTTAATTAGATACATTGGCCGAATCAATTCCATTCCTTCAAAATTTTGACTATGAAGCTTGGGCATCATGGTTTCAATTTTTCCGGAATAAAGCATTCCTAATAAGGTGGTTTCAATTACATCATCAAAATGATGGCCAAGGGCAATCTTATTACATCCCAGAGCCTTCGCATGAGAATATAAATACCCCCTTCGCATTCGGGCACATAAATAACAAGGATTCTTATCAATATCTGCCACCGTATCAAAAATCTCTGTATGAAACACCGTAAGAGGAATTCCAAGCACCTTGGCATTCTGTTCAATCAATTCCCAATTTTCCTTGTTGTAACCAGGATTCATACATAAAAAGACCAGATCAAAATGGTACTTCCCATGTCTTTGAATCTCTTGTAAAAGTTTAGCCATTAACATAGAATCCTTGCCACCTGAAATACAACAGGCAATCCTATCCCCTTCTTTAATCAATTCATAACGGGTAATGGCCTTGGTAAATTTACACCAAATACTCTTACGAAACTTCTTAATAATGGAACGTTCAATTTCTCGAATATGATCCTCTTTTTCTTCACTTAAATCCTTGTCTATGACATAGGAATATTCTGCCTGTCCTTCCAGATTCTCCATGGAAATTTGTTCATTCATTAATTTAAACCTCTAAAATAATCAAAATTTCCCCCACCATCAAACACTGCTGCACCACTATTAATCGTATAGTAATGGTTTACATTCTCTACACAAGCATAAAAATACTTTCTAGCATCCTTAGCATAAGAAGCAAAAATCTTAGCATGGAAATTAATAATATCTCCATCTTTTTTAATAAAACGGAAGTCGATGACCGAACCGTTGTATCTTTGCTCAAAGGCCTTCTTAAAAGATTGTAAAATTGGCTGCCAATCCGCTGGATGAATGTGCTTCCTGCTCACCCGATAATAGGGATCGTTCCGGTCATTACATCCTACCATAAGATAATAGGTATCACTTGCCTTAAGAATCTTTAACTCATCCTGATAAAGTTCCATCTCTACCACGGATCCAAACAAATGATTTAGCATCAAATCGTTATAGATATGATCGGTAAAGAACTCTTGAATCCGGTAGCTGTCTTTCTCCACAACCTGCTCCCGTTTTGTATCAATATCTTCTTCTACCTTAATTTTCTCTTCATATTCATCTACCACCATAGATCGGAAGAAATAAAATCCCTGGGCATACCTACAACCCATCTGGGTTAAATAGCGCACCTGCTCAGCCTCTTCTACCCCCTGTACAACCACTGGTAAGGACATCTGTTTTGCCAAATTTACCATAGTCTCAAGAATTCCAATGCCTCTTCGATCCTCAGAATTACCTGCTTTTAAATCTAAGGATCTTGCATCAATCTTAATTACATCCACATTAATATCCCTTAAAAGATTTAAAGAAGAGTAACCACTTCCAAAATTATCTAAAAATACGCGAAATCCATATTCTTTTAATCGATTGATTGTCTCCCTAATCAGATTGCCCCCCTTTACATAGGCACTTTCAGAAATCTCAATATCCACCAGATTAGCTGGAATATTATGTTTTTCAATCAATTCCTTGAAATATTCCGGAACATTAATTGCATATACATCTGTCAGAGATACATTCACAGATACCGGCAAGGAAATCCTTCCCTTGTCCATCCAACGTCTTTGCCATTTGCAAACTTCCTCCCAGACATAGGTATCAATCCTTGTAATAAACCCATTCTTTTCTAAGACCGGTATAAATACACCCGGATAAATCAATCCATCATTCTTACTGTTCCATCGAACAAGCGCTTCTCCTCCGATAATCTTACCAGAAATCATATCACACTTTGGCTGAATATAGAAATGAAACTCTTTATTCTTAAAAGCATATTCTAAGCGATTTAACATCTTGATATCTTGTTCAATGTTCACAGACTCCCTTGGATCATAGACGGCATAACGTGTCATATAGTTATTCATGGATTTTTCCAAGGCTAACAGGGCACGATCATACATAGCAACCGGGGCAAGATCCACATCTTCACGAATGGCCCGATAAATACCATAAGCTGGCGTAAATCCCAGTTCGATGCGAATGGCCTCTAATGACTCTTTAATATCACGAATCAAACCATGTATTGAATCCCAATCCTCCTCCATCATAACTACAAAGTTATCAAGACCAAAGTATCCCACAAGGGCATTCTTTGTTTCTTTCACTTTTAAGAGACAATTTCCTACCGTTTCCAAATACTGATCACTAACAGAAGCTCCGCTCCATTCACTAAGCAACTTAAAATAATCATTATGCATAGCAATCAGCACTGGTGATGCGATACTATTGTCTTCAAAATAATGCCGTAACCTTTGATCTGCATTCTCATAAAATTCATCTTCTACCATGAGACCCTTTACGGGAATCTTTCTCTTTTCCAAACGATCTTTTGCCTGGAGTCTTGTGAGCAACTGCTTCTGATTTTCAAATAAAGCAAGCGTTGCATTCACACGAAGTCTTACCACGCGTACATCAAAAGGTCTTGTAATATAATCAATTGCCCCTAAGGTATAGGCTTTTTCAATTATCTCCGGAGAATTCTCAGCAGAAATCATAATCACCGGAATATGATCAATCAAATGCAATTGATTCAATCGTTCCAAGGTTTCAAAACCATCCATCTTAGGCATCATAATATCCAGAAGAATCAAATCGATTTTTGAATTCTCCTGTAGCTTTTCAATTGCGGATAATCCATCTTCAGCCTCAATAATTGAGTAATCTTCCCCAAGCATCTCAATTAGAATCATTCGATTCATCGGTGAATCATCCACGATAAGAATTTTTTGTGTAGTATCCTCTCCCATAACTATCTCCATTTCTCCTATTATGAAAATCACTATCCATCTACTTCTATATACTTCTTATAGGATTGAATTGCACCTATCGTATCTTCATATGCACTCTGTACATCTGGTAATAGCAGTTTGGCCGATTCCATATCCTTGCTACGAAGGGCTTCCGTAATTTGATAGGTGGGTTCATACAATCCCCGTAAACTTAAATTTTGGCATACTCCCTTTAAGGTGTGAGCTCCTAAAAAAGCCATATCTACATCCTTCTTTTCCATGCCCTCTAAAAGTGTCCGATAAGATGTATCATCTAAGAACATAAGTAAAAAGCGTGATACAAGTGCCTCTCCCATTAAACGGGACCTTGCACTCAAATAGTCCCCATTACATGCAGCATAGCACTCTTCTAATGTCATAAAAACCTCCCTTAATTATACAAACCATGGTTCCGAGTAGGTAACGGATCCATTGCCATTTTCTGACAAAATTCTTGCCTTAGCTCCATTAATCATGGTCATCTGAGGCCCCTTATGTCCGATATCTGCATTAAAAATAATCGGAACATTCAACCTCTCCAACTCGTAAAGAACGCTTTCTTCATAGCTAATATCCTCAAAACTATTATAAAACATTGGTCTACCGAAAATAAAACCCTTCGTTCCCTTAAACCATCCCAGTTCCTTTAAGTGCCAAAGTTGCATAGGTAAATCATCACTATTCGTACTAAAGGATTCTAGGAACCATATAATTCCATCTCCTGCATACTTGTTGATAAAGGTTTTGGTAGCATCGTACTTAGTTCCTGCCAGATTTAATAATACATCTAAACATCCTCCTATCAAACGACCGCTCATCTCAATCCGGCTTTCTCCCCTGGCATTCACCCATCTGGTCTCCTCATCCAGTTGATACCCCTCTAAACCAGTCACCTTATCAAAAAAACCACTTTGGTGTTTTAAAAAACCATGCTGTACCCTGGTTCTTCCACGAAGCAAATCATAATTTTGCTTCACACTGTCATCCCAGACCTCCATACCATAATCTCCAAAGTTTGCTCCATAAGCTGTTGCCACGTCATACTTGGTAGTAATGGTATATAAAAGTCCTGTGTTATCCGAATAGCCTTGAATCCACTTAGGATTTCTTTTTAAAGCTATATAATCTACATAGGGAAGCATCTCATAAAGAAACTTTCCTCCCTTGGCAGAATAAATTGCCGATACATTGGGTCTTGCAAACAATTCATTCAATTCCCTAGCTCGAATTTCTCCGATGGCACTAGAACCATTGGGAAGTGAGTAAAATACATGTCCAGTAAAAAAGACATCATTCCCTGTCTCTTTTAATTTCCTTGCACCGTTACGAAATCTTTTTATATCCAGCTCATCTGAAACACCATCTGAAGGTGCTGTAACAGCAATCACTGAGCCTTCCTTAATTTTTTCAGGAAAAATCATTCTGCTTCCTCCTTCCGATCCTGGTCTCAATCACAATTCAATGGTTTTACCAAAATTTGTAGAATAGATTAGAATTCTAACTACCTTTTTTCCTGTCATCTTTTCAATCGCTTCCGCATAAAGTTGAAGCTGCTTGCGATAACGATTCACCAAAGCATCCTCTGTCTTTACATAATCTGTCTTGTAATCTACGAGAACGATTCCCTCCTCATTCTCATAAAAGACATCTATTTCTCCCTGAACAAGAACCATCTCATCCTCTGATACCCCTTCTTTTGCACGACTTGCAGGAACCTGCATTACAAAAGGATGTTCCCTGTACAAACGGCCTTCTTCCTGGGCTTTTTTCATCTCTAAAGCGAGATCTGACTCTAAGAATTTTTCTATAATATCCGGAGAAATATAGGAGGCCGCAAGCGGTGTGATTTCAGACCTACCTACTATTAATGATAGCAATTCTGCTGGATTTTTACAAGGTACATTCTCCCTATAATCAATCAATTCAAACACCCTATGTATCGCCGTTCCCCGCATCGTTGCAATGGATTCGGTCACCCTTTCCTCCTCTTTCATAAAAGCAGGCAAATAATCTTTTGTCTGCTTTTCATGAAACAATCGTTCAAAGCTTGCTTCCCCTTCCTCTAACTTCTCTATGGCCGCATGCTTAATTTCACTAACGCTGTATTTTCTTGCGATGGAAAGACTAGATTCATATGGATAGGTATAATCTATAACCTCTTTTAATTTTTCAGAAAAAGCCTCATCAACCGGAACATTTTCCTTGAATTGAAGGAGTTTTCTCATCTGAAATTCCCGGTCTTCCCCCTTCACCAACATTCCCAACACATATTCCGAACAATCTATACTTGTGGTTTCAATCAGGGAATTTGGAAGATTTGCCCTTAAAATCCACTGCAAGAAGGAACCTGCCCCCTTCCTTTCCTGAAAGGAAAGCATCGTATCTTCGTAGTCTTCCATGATCTCTTCCACCTTCTTTTCCTTTTTCATTCCCACCAAAAATAGCTTTTCTCTTGCCCTAGTCATAGCCACATAAAGGACACGAAGCTCCTCTCCTATGCTATCTAAGGCTATCTTCTGGGAAATAATTTTCTTCACAAGGGTACCGGACTTGGTTCTTTTCTTTCCATCCCTAGCCTCAATGCCAATTCCATAATCTGCATCCATGACTAAGGTGTCATTTTGATCCATTTTATTAAATGATTTATCTAAATCCGCCACAAATACCACTGGATATTCCAGTCCCTTACTTTTATGAATGGTAAGTAAGGAAACCGCATTGTGATTCTCCCCTAAGGCGGCTTCCCCGTAGTCTACGTTATAGCTTTGAATCCGTTTAATATATCTGGTGAACTGAAAAAGTCCATGGAAGGAAGTTTCTTCGTAAGTAGCCGCTTTTTCCTTTAAGACAAACAGATTTGCTTCTCTTCGCTCTCCTCCCGGCATGGCCCTTACCTGTTCCAAATAGCCTGTTTCTCGATAAATCATAGAAAGCAATTGGTAAATCGAGTAATGCTTTACAGCCTCTCGATGCTTACTATAAAGTTTTAAAAATTTCCCACATTTTTCCTGAAGATCCTTCTCTTCACCATCCTCTAAATACTGACATAAGCGATTATAGTAAAATGAATTTTCACGAGTATTAATTTTCAAAGTTGCCAAATCCACATCACTAAAACCACCGATGGGGGATTTTAAAACACTGGTCAATTCCAAATCCTGAAGGGGATTATCTAAAATATTTAAATAATTTAAAATTGTTGTTACCTCAAGGGTAGAAAAATATCCCTTCTTATTTTCCGCGGAAAGAGGCACCCCTGCTTCCTCAAAAGCTTCTGTAAAATATTCATTTTTACCAGAAGCAGTACGCAATAAAATTGCAAAATCCCCATATGTAACATCTCGATTACATTTACTTTCCTTATCCATCACCTGGAATTTTTTATTGACCATGTCCTTGATTTTTTCTGCAATCAAACGGCCTTGCGCCAACATCTTTGCTCTTATTTCAAAGTCTTCCTCTTCTTTTATGGTAAGAAGAAGTAACTCCGTCTTATTGCTTTGTCCCTCTGGAATTGGGGGATAATCCGCCTGCGCATGAAGGGCATGTTCCTCTGTATAAGTAACATTACCTATACTCTGATCCATAATACGATAAAAAAGTGCATTACAGGTATCTAAAACCTCTTTCCTGCTACGGAAATTTTTATCTAAAACAATCGTTACCTGTAAATCCTTATCGTCCCTATTATAACGCGGATAATTTTTAAACTTTTCCATAAAAAGTTCCGGTCTTGCCAAGCGGAAACGATAAATACTTTGCTTTACATCACCCACCATAAAAACATTGGGTTGGTCTGTATCTACCTTGGAAATGCTTCGAAGGATTTCCTCTTGGAGCTGGTTGGAATCCTGATATTCATCAATTAAAATTTCATCAAACTGTTCCGATAATTCCTTAGCTACCAAACTTGGCTGCAATTTTCCATCCACCTGGTCCGTTAAAATTTCTAAGGTGTATCGTTCAATATCCGAAAAATCCGCAACCTTCTTTTCTTCCTTGGCTAATTTTAAATTTTTAGAATATTTTTTTACAAGAAGAATTAGTTCCTCAAGATATTTTCCGCCGATTGGGAGATATTTCTTTACCTCTTCTTCCGACTGAACATATAACCCTTTCGAAAGTTCCTTGTCTATCAGATTCTTAATCTGTTCTTTTTTATTTTTATAGTAACTCTTTTCCTCTACATCAATTCCCTTTTTCACCCTGCAGGTAGTAGTTTGCTTATAGTTGCTTAACATCTTATATCTATTTTCATAGTCCGATGTTTCAAGCAAAGCGTTTACAAAATTTAAGTCCTCTACAATTGCCTCCTCATATTGAGAGCAGGTGGATAAGGTACTATTCCTACAAAAAGAAATTAAATCCTGACACATCTCCTTACAGTCTAACAAATAAGCATCTGCAAGATTATTTAAAAATTTCATAAACCTGTAATTTTTTGGGGTTAAAGGACCATGGTCCCTATAGTCTAAAAGAGCCTGGTCCAGCCATTGATCCGGCAGTGGAAAGACCTGAATATAGTGATGAATTTTTTTAATATAATCTTCTAATTTATCTTCTGAATTTTTTGAAACAAAAGCTTCCACAAAGTCAATAAAATCATCCCTGGAGTCCTTGTATTCTTCTTCAAACAGATCTGCCATCACCTCTTCTTCAATTAAGGTTAACTCCCCACTTTCGGCCACACGCACCGAAGGATCTAAATCAATCACATCAAAATAATTACGGACCACCTCATTACAAAAAGAATCAATAGTCGTAATATGGGCATTATGAATATACGTCAACTGTTTTTGAAGATGAAGGTTTTCCGGGTGTTCCTGGGCCTTCTTGTTAATGGCCCGGTAAATTCTTTCCTTCATTTCTCCTGCAGCGGCTTTTGTAAAAGTCACCACCAGAAGGCGGTCAATATCTAACGGATTTTCCTTTCTGGTTACCTTGTCTATAATATGTTCTACCAACACGGCAGTTTTTCCAGAGCCTGCCGCTGCGGATACTAAAACCTCTCGGTGAAAAATATCAATCACCGATTGCTGTTCTTTAGACCATTCCATCTCTTACTCCCCCTCTTCCTTTTTCAACTGTTGGCTAATCTTATCCCAAAATTCTTCGTTCTTCATGTTTTCTAAAATCCGATACTTGTTATATCTTGGGTCGAATTGGCAAATGCCCCTATAGTGGCAGTAATCACAGGCATTCTTATTATTCCCGTTAGAATAAGGATTTAAATCAATCTTTCCCTGATTGATTTCTTCCCGCATATTTTCCGTCTTCCATTTCACATAGTCAATTAAATCCTGAAATTGCTTTTGGCTTGCATTCATTGAAAATCTATCAAATTTTTCATCTTTATTTTTTTTGATTGGAATAATGGAAGAAGACACACCAGGACTCATTTCCTTATCCAAGGCCTTTAAATTTTTTTCATTGTCATTCACCAATCCGGAAAGTTTAAAGTTTCTTAGATATTTTTTTTCATCCTCCCGCTCTTCCTCAGATACAAAAGGATCTTGGATCCTATAATAAAACATACCACCTGGAAGAACCTTCTTTTTTTGACTCCTTGATTCTAATTCTATGGTATCTGCCAGGTAAAGAACCAACTGAAGTTGAAGACCATAAAACGTGTCTGTTAAAGAAAACTCCTTGCTTCCACTCTTATAATCAATCACCTTTACATAAAGATCCTCATCCTCCTCAAAGAAATCTACTCGGTCGATTCGTCCATTTTTCGTTTTCTTTTCATGATAAGCCACATGATAGGAGCCTGCCTCTTCCTGTTTTAAAAGAACCCAAAGGGTTTTCTTTAAAATTCGAGTCATACGTTTTATAATAAATTCATTTCTTCTTGAAGCATAAAGTGCAGTCTCTTGATAATTTTCAGTCACCTGCTTCATGGCCTCCTCTACTAACTCAGACTGAACATCTAAATTCAAACTATCCAGGCCAAGCTTCTTCTTTTGAATCATCTCTGTAATGTAATCTAAGGCATCGTGGAACATATTTCCTGTATCCTTTGGAGAAATGGTATATTCCTGTCGTTCCGCCAACTGAAGACCATAGGTTAGAAAATGCTTATAATAACACTCTGCAAATCGTTCCAGTTCTGTTACCTTGCTGTCTTCTGCATGAAACAATCGTTTGGCTAAACTCTCGTCTAAAGGCATTGGCTGGTTATAATAATAAGCACTTTCCACCAGTGACTTTACATGCTCCTTTTCCTCTTTTCTGAAAAAGAGTTCTTTGTAAAGAGTATTAAAGGATGGGTCTGAAAGATTCATTTCCGTTTCCCCGGCCTTCTCACAAAGCATCTTTGCCAGATACTCTCTTGCGTCAGCCTTAGAGGAGATTCCTTCCAAACCCTCCTTGATAAAATCTTCTTCTAAAGATGGGAACAGACCTTTTAAAAGAGAGATCAGATAGGAAGGGGACTTCTTGTCACCCCCATTCGTTCCAGACGCATAAGACACAAACAGCCTATTTTTAGGTTGGGTCAAGATGCGATAAAGATAATACTTTTGTACAAAAGCATCCTTTCTTGCAGTATCTGCTAATTCAAACTCATTCTCCTCTAAGAAAATACGGTCACTTTCAGAAAGAATTCCCATGGATTCCTTTTTCTTAGGAATCACTCCCTCATTTGCACCAACCACAAATAAGACCTTCACCTCTCCTAATCTGGTTCTAGTAAGGTCACCTACCACAACCTGGTCCTGAGTTAATGGTAAGGTTCCGATCTTACACTCCTCAAATCCAGAAGTTAAAATATCTTCAAACTCTCCTAATTTCATATACTCGTCCCCTGCAAGAAGGGCCAACTGGTCAAATAAATTTAAGAGAGTTCCATAAATCTGACTATATTCCTTGTCTAATCCAAAGTCTCCATTATCCCGAAACGTTTCTGCCATTTGATCCAATTTTTGTGGCACCTTCAAACGAATCAAATGTAAAACAATCGCTTCCAGCCATTTCTTCACCGGCTGTTTTTTTGAAAGTTCCTGGGTAATCTCATCTACAGACTCAAAAAAACATTCTCGGTAGGTATCAATATCCCCTAATTCCGACTCTGTAAATACTTTTTCTCCATAGGTGAATTCCTTTCCATACATGGACTTTCCCCGTACGCCAAAGGCTAAAATATAATTTTCTAAAAGGTCAATATCTCCAGATTCTAAGTCCTCCTCAAAGCCACATCTAAGATATCGAAAGACCGATTCATAAGAAAAATCATAACGAACCATCTCGATTAAGGCAAGAATTCCATTTACCAGGAAAGAATGGAGAATCTTTTCCTTATGGTCGATAAAGGCAGGGATATTTTCCTTTTGAAACACCTGGGTAAAATCCCGGTAATACGCATCTAAATCCCCTGTTACAACGGCAAAATCTCGATAACGATACCCCTCATTACTTCTCACATATTTCAAAATGGTGTTTGCAACAAAATGAGCCTCCCTTTCAGGAGACGCAGCCACATGAATGGAGATTTGCTTACAGTCCCCTTTGGAAGCCTGTTCCCCGTAGCGAAAGATATGCTTTGCCAAAAAGTCTAGATCCTCTTCTTCCCCTTGGCTTTCCATGATTCGATCTTTCTCTACCAAAATGGCATGCCTCTTTGTGATTTCAAGAAGTTTATTCTTTACCTGACCACTCATATAGAACAGTTCATGAGGTGCAATGGATGATTCCTTCATATCCTCTGGTTCCATTGTTAACACAATGGTTACCTTTTTTGCATGAAGGAGTAACTGCTCAATCACCCGGTACTGAATTGGAGTAAATCCGGTAAATCCATCCAAAACAAATTCTGTATTAGGAATACTTTTCGAATCCTTAATGGCCTTGCAAAGAAGGTCTAAGAGTTCTTCACTGGTAATCTCATCCTCTCCTAGGCACTTTAAAAACTCCTTATACACCTCAGACAGTTCCTTCAGTTTTCGGTAAAGATTTGGTCTTTTCTCACTGGTCCTTGCCATAGCAAGAAGGGTCTTTCCTGTAATATCATATTGTAAAAATTCAGAAATAGAGGACTTTACCTCTGCCACAAAACCAATCTTCTTGGCTTTGCTTCCAAGCAAAGGTAACTCCTCCTTTTTTTCTTCTAAAATCTTTCGCAATATCAGATTCTTTCCCGTATCGTCCAATACCCTTGGCATCTCTTTTGCCAGTTCTTGAAAAACACGGTAGGCCAGTCTTGCAAAGCTTAAAATATCAATATTAAAAAGTGCACCTCTGGTACTTAAGCTTGTAAGATTTTTCTGATTTTCTAAGGTAAACTGTTCTGGTACCAACATAACATAATGGATCGTAAGATTGCTTTCTGCCTCTAAAACCATCTGTTCATGAACCTTTTTCGTCTTATCTGATCGACTTCCTCCAATTACAAACTGTAAACTCATAATACCCCCAATCTTCTTTATTCCTCTTCTAATTCTTCTTGAAGACTAAAAACCTCGTCAATCCACATCCTGCTAATCGCATCAGAAGGCATCTTTAAATCCCCTCTCGGAGATACCGCAACAGAACCCACCTTTGGTCCATCCGGAAGACAGGAACGTTTAAACTGCTGGGCAAAAAAGCGCCAGTAGAAAGAACGCAACCACTTTAATATGGTGGCTGAATCATACTTATCCTCATAGGCCTGCTTTGCCAGATAGTAGATTTTCTTTGGTCGATACCCATAACGAAGTACATAGTATAAAAAGAAATCATGTAATTCATATGGTCCCACTAAATCTTCCGTCTTTTGTGATATCTTTCCATCCTTTGGAGGAAGTAATTCCGGACTTACCGGTGTATCTAAAATATCAAAAAGAATATTTTGGGTCTCTTCTTCCTTACAAGTATCTGCATAGTAACGAACCAAATGACGTACCAGGGTTTTTGGTACGGAAGCATTCACCCCATACATAGACATATGGTCCCCATTATAAGTTGCCCAACCCAAAGCCAATTCGGAAAGATCTCCGGTTCCTACCACCAGTCCTCCCGTCTGGTTTGCAATATCCATTAACAAATAGGTTCTTTGTCTGGCCTGAGCATTCTCATAGGTTACATCATGGTTTTCCTGGTCATGATTAATATCTTTAAAATGCTGTAAAACCGCCGGAACAATGGAAATCTCCCTAAGTTCTGCCCCAAGGTTTTCTACCAGGCTAACTGCATTATGATAGGTTCGATCCGTGGTTCCAAATCCCGGCATGGTTACCGCAATCAGGTCCTTCCGGTCTTTCTTTAAATAATCTAAGGCCTTTACTGCAACCAAAAGGGCAAGGGTAGAATCAAGCCCTCCAGAAATTCCAATCACCAGGCTTTTTCCATGGGTATGGCTAAGTCTTTTTGCCAGTCCCAAGGCCTGAATAGAAAGAATTTCTTCACATCGCTTGTTTCTCTGCTCCTTGTCTGCCGGTACAAAAGGCATCGGTGGCACCAAACGCTTTAAGGTCTCTTTCTTATAATCTCCTAACGATGCAAACCGAAAGTCTACGGTGCGAGAAGGGTCATGGTCCACCATCTCAAAGGTACCAGTGCGACGACGCTCGTTGGCTAGTCGATCTAAATCCACATCCGCCAAGGCCATCTGTCCGGAAAAGAGAGGACTTTCATCTAAAATCGTTGCATTTTCTACAATTAAATTGTGACCTGAAAATACAAAATCCGTAGAGGACTCTCCCTTGCCAGCGTCTGCATAAACATAGGCAGACAAAGTCTTTGCTGACTGGAAAGCCACCAGATTTTTTCGATATTCTGCCTTGCCAATGATTTCATCTGACGCAGAGAGATTTACAAGAATGGTAGCTCCTCTTTTTGCCATCTGAGTAGATGGAGAATCTGCCACCCAAAGGTCTTCGCAAATCTCACATCCTACAATAAGATTTTCATGGTTTAAATCCTTAAACAAAAGACCCTCAGCAAATAAAACAGGATATTCTTCACCACTTCGTGTTTTTAGGTATACAAGTCCCTTCTTCCCTCTTCCACTGGTAAAGTGTCGGGCCTCGTAAAATTCTGAATAGTTTGGCAAAAAACATTTGGGAACAAGTCCTATTACCCGTCCATCAAAGCATGCCGCAGCCACATTATATAATTTTCCCTCATAGGCAAATGGCAATCCCACAAAAGTCAGGACATCCAAGCCTTTCGTTTCCCAAGCAAACATCTCCAAGGCTACTTTTGCCTCTTCCACCAAAAGCTGCTGGTAGAAAAGATCCTGTAAGGTATATCCTGTCAGACAAAGTTCCGGAAAAACCACAATCTTTCCTCCTGCCTTTACCGCCTGATCTAATTCTTTTTTCATAGCCGCAAGGTTTTCCTTGCAATCAGCAACAGCAACCCTAGGAGATACCGCTGCTACCTTGATAAATCCAAAATTATTCATAAGACTTCCTTTCTTTGGCGCTCTATGGAATCATTTTACAACAATTGCCTAAGTTTCTCTACCCCTAAACCCTTTAAATTAAAAAGAAAATGAGCCCTAAAGCAAGGACGTGCTTTAGAGCCCATAAAAATTTCTTATTTAGCTGCAAGTTCTTTCAGTGTTTCGACTACTGCATCTACCTCAGATTTATTTACCAATAATTCATAATCCTTATTAAAGCCGGCCTCATAATAACCAGCATTATAAGCGGCATAGTTTACGGTAAAATGCTCAAATCCAGGGGCATTGCTTTCAAATTCAATCGTCATATACACCTCTGAATCCTGCTTCACTTCGCTTTCATTGTAGAAGATTGATTCCGCCTGAAGTCCCACTAACTCCTTATAAAACTTCTTAAAATCCTCTTCCTCCATTTTCTTGCCATTTAAATAATAAATATAACCCTTGGTGTCCACAGTGGTAATACTTGTACCATTATAGGTCGCAGTCGTGGTTTCTTCCTCTTCCGGAACCTGAGAACGATCTACCACAAGTTCATAGCTTTCTCCGTCTACGGTAATCGTGGCCTTTTCTAGATTCACACTCTTAACGTAATTCACATTGCCGAACATAATGGTAGCCGGGTTAATATTTAAACAGTTATTCACCGTCTCAGGATCTACTAAATAAACGCACTTAGAATCTGTAATATCTACTCCTAATCCATCGGTAATTCTAACATAATAATAACCGCTTTCATCATCCTGTTTACCAAAATAAATGGTAAACTTTCTCTTATTTTCACTGTCATCGTTCGAATAACTAATCACAACACGATGAGCCTTTTCATTGGTAAGATGATACTGATCAAGGTCTTTGCTACCTACATTATAATCTGCCAGGCGATATAAGGTCATGCCGGTATAATAACCGATAAAGTCTTCAATGGCTCCCGGATCAATACCTCTAAGTTCATGAAATGGCTTGTGAAAGTACCAGGTAGAAGCACCGGTCATATCTAAGCCATAGTCATCTAGATGTTCAATCGTAATCTTACCCTTGTCATTGTAATAATCAATATTGGTAATATTTTCCTGCGTAATTCCAGGAATGGTTTCTACCGCTCCATAGGAATACAGGTCTGAATTGAAATCCACTAAAAGAGTATCATCAATAAGATAGAGGTCATCCCCATCATTATACTGGAGATAATACATACCTGCTGTATTATTGTAATTTCCAACAACAAAATGATAATTCTTTTTATCTGCAGTTACGGTTAAGTCTAATTTTGGCTGATCGATTCCATACTTCTTTGGATTTTTTGCCCCGTCTTTTAGGATATGCTCGGAAGTTACGGTACCGGCGGCAGCAATCATCTCGGTCATAGCATCTTTACTTACCGGAAAGAGCTCATCCTGCTCATAAACCCAAGTGTCATCCTTGTTTAAAGAGAAGGTAAAAGTCTTATCCTCCGTGGTAAAGTGGAACTTAGAAAAGGTCTGGATATTGGAACCATCTAACATCTTATAAGTTCCCTCTTCTTCTGCAATTCCACCCTCCTTATTTTCAGAGAACAAGTTCACAGCAAGCAAGGATCCTCCTAAAAGAACCAAAAGGACCAAAAGAAAGATTAGATTTCTCTGTCTTCTTTTTTTTCTGCTTAATTTAGCCATTACTTTCTTCTCCTTTTAATCCATACAAATAAACCATAAACAAGTACTAATACAGGAATTACGATGGCAACAAGAATGGTTACTACTGCAATCTGTCTTGAGGTAAGTACAAGGTCTGCTGGATAAATTGACTTAATTGGAATATAAATATTTTGAGTATTTCCAGATGCCCAGTTAATAGCATTGGAGAACAACTCGGCGTTAGCACCATTTACTTCCTCATCCATACCAGGATTTAACATGGCTGCAGAGGAAAAAATTGCAATATTGGTCTCCTTGTCATCACTCACCTTGTCGGTTAAGGCAATTCCCACATTAAAGATTCCAGACTTATCGCTGTCGGTCTTTGACATGGTAGAGGAACCATTCTTCTTGAAATATGCAGATTCTGAGGTATTTAATAGTACACTTACCTTTTCACTGCTGCGAAGATTATCTGATACTTCAAGAGAAGCTGCCATAGGCATTAATAATTTCTCCTCTTCCTTAATGATACTATTCGTAATATCATGGGCATTCATCTTAGGCACAATATTATATGGCTTATCTGAATTTAACATCTGGTTGCTGTCTCGCTCGATTACCGCACCAGTTTCAACACTTACTCCATAATACTCTAAAATGGTATTAAAGTTCGGAAGAAGGTCGTTATCCTGAACATCTGTAGAAGTAAAAACAACCATGTCTCCGCCCTCTTTTAAGAATGCCAGGATGTTATTCATCTCTTCTTCTGAAAAGTCTGTATCGATGGAATTTAAAATCAATACATCACAGTCCTCAGGAAGCTTTCCTGCATATTCTTCAGAGGTAATATCAAAATTATGAATGTTAACATTTTGCTTCTTTGCTGCGGTGAGCATAGAATCATCTACGGTAGCATAACTCTTGCTAGCTGTATGTCCGCCTAAAATATAAGCCTGCTTGGTATCCTCGGAACTTACATGCACAATGGCACTAGTTACCTGAGCTTCAATATCCATACCAGAGCCGGTAATGGTTTCCCCGTTGTTATCCTCGGTATCTACAAACATATCTGATAATTCAATCACTTCAGATAAGTCCCCACACTGAATATAAAGACTCCCCTGAGAAACATTGGCCTGCACCTTATTCTCAATAAAGTCTGGATTTGCGATTGGATCAACGGTTTCTAATTTTACATGCTTGCTCTCATTCGCATAAAGTTGAATCATGTTCTTTACGTAATCATTTTCAGATCCATACTCTGCAAGGGTGGTAATGGTTACATCCTTGTCTAATTTCTTTAAAATATCCTTTGTAGTATCTGAAATGGTAAAAACCTTTAAGGAACTTAAATCATATCTTATATATTTCTTTGGAATCGCAGAAACCAAGGCATTCACGATGATTACAATGGCAAGTACAGCAATGGCCACAATCATTAAATAATTGCCACTCCTAAAATCCTTATTCCCCTCTTTTACAAGGTTCGATTTTGCGTCCTTTTTCTGATCTGGACGAATCAAATTTTGCCCCTGACGGGTTTTCTTTTTATTGTCACTCACTGTCTCTTCCCTCCTAGCTTACTTTCTTCTTCTCAATTACCTGAATAGCAAGAATCAGGAAAAATACAACAACCGTCAAATAGTAAACAATCGCTGATAAATCTAAGATACCATTGGTAAAGTCTTCCATTCTGTCATATAAAGAGAAGGAAGAAAGAACCTTCTGAATTCCATTCTTAAATAAAGAGGACTTTACTAAGTAGGTAACGATGGTTGCTCCTAAGAGAAGCCCTCCACAGACTACTCCACCTAAGAGATGTCTTGTAAGAATATAGTACACTGCTCCCAAAATCAAAGAAAGAACAATGAAAATCACAAGGGAAGTCTCTTTTCCTGCTGGAATCAACTGATTAATTGAAGTCATTAAAAATGAAAGTAACAAGAGGGCAAAGGTAACGACCGCTGCGATGATCTGATTTTCTGTTGTGGCTGACACAAACACACCAATTGCCAAGTATGCCAATCCCAATAACCAGAAACCAAGAATTGCCGAATAAGACATGGCATATGGTACGGTTCCATAACTTGCAAGTACGGTAGGATAAAGACATACTACTAACATTGGGATGGTGAATAAGCTTGCCACAGCAAGATATTTTGCGATTACAATCTGAGCAACGGTTACTGGTGAAGTATACAGTAACTGGTCTGTTCTCTGCTTGCTTTCCTCAGCAAGAATTCGCATGGTAATAACCGGAATTAATACCATAAAAGGTACCATAACATTCGTATTGCTTAAGGCATAACCAATGTATGGACTCTTATTTCTAATGTTGATCCAGGAAAAGATAATTCCAATGACCAGCAAAAGAAATGCCATAAATGCATATCCAATCACAGATGAGAAATACGATCTCATCTCTTTTTTATAAACTGCTAACATGTGACTCTCCTTATCTTCTCTCTCTTGGCTTCAACTGACCATCCACATGTACCTTAGAATGATCACGAAGACCACGATTATCTGTGGTTTTACCTTCTGTAACCTTAAGGAATACATCCTCAAGAGTAGTAATAGTAGGCTTCATAGAAATGATCGGGCACTTGGCATTGGCACAGGCATAGAAGATCTGTTCTCTCACATCTTCATCCATAGGAGCCAATACCTCTGCACGACAACATGCAATCCCATCTTCCTCGATCGTTTCTGTCTGGACTTTTAAAATTCCCTTTACCTTATTTAAGGCAGCACGAACCTTATAGTCTTCCGCCTTACAAATCAGTTCAATCGAAGAAGAACCACTTACATGCTTGCTTAAGTTCTCAGGTGTATCAAGGGCTACCAACTGACCATGGGCAATGATTAATACCTCATCACATACCGCGCTGATTTCCTGCATGATATGAGAACTTAAGACAACGGTATGTTGCTTTCCAAGGCTTCGAATCAACTCTCTCATCTCAATGATCTGCTTTGGATCAAGACCTACCGTTGGCTCATCCAAAATAATAATCTTAGGATATCCAAGAATTGCCTGAGCAAAACCTACTCTCTGCTTGTAACCCTTGGAAAGATTACGAATTAAACGATCCTTTACATCCTTAATCTTAGTACGCTCAATTGCATCCATGATCTGCTTTTCCTTTTCTTTCTTAGGAATCTTCTTCAGATCTGCTGCAAACTCCAGATACTCCATAGGAGTCATATCCATATAGAGCGGCGGAATCTCTGGAAGGTATCCAATACACTTCTTTGCTTCCTCCGGCTCTTCTGTTACATCATGTCCATCCACCAGGATTTGTCCTTCTGTTGGTGAAATGTAGCCGGTAATCATATTCATTGTTGTTGACTTACCCGCACCGTTTGGTCCCAGAAAACCATAAATCTTTCCCTCTTCCACATGGAAAGAAAGGTCCCGAACCGCGTAATGATCGCCGTATTTTTTTGTAAGATGTTTCACTTCAATCACGGTCTTGTTCCTCCTTTTAACCCCTAAATCTATCTACTTACCTACTCTCCCCTTTTACACAACTATCGACAATTCTACCACAAAACCTTGTAAATGCCTATGAATTTTTGTTAATTCTTTCTGATATTTTTATTTTTTAAAAAAAAAGCCACCATCCGAAGATGGTGACTTATTCATACTCCCTTACGATTCTGCAATAGCGTCAGACATATCGTAATGTCCTGGATTCTTACCAACTAGGAACTTAGCAGCCTCTACTGCGCCCTTGCCAAAAACGGATCTGGAATAAGCGGTATGCTTGATTTCAATCACTTCATCTAAGCCTGCAAAGATTACCTCGTGAATTCCCACAATAGAACCTCCACGAACTGATGAAATACCTATTTCCTTCTTTGGTCTCTTCTCTCTTCTAGTGGAACGATCATAAACATAATCAAACTTCTCTTCACAAGCTTCATTAATAGCATCTGCAAGTAAAAGAGCGGTACCACTAGGAGCATCTAATTTCTGGTTATGATGCTGTTCCACAATATCAATATCAAACCCAGCCGGAGAAAGAACCCTGGTTGCCTGCTTTAAAAGCATAGCAAGGGTATTAATACCTAAGGACATATTGGCAGATTTTAAAAGGGCAATGGATTTTTCTGCTTCTCTTACATGGTCTAATTGCTCTTTCGAAAGACCGGTGGTACAAAGTACCAAAGGAAGCTTCTTTTCCACACAATAATCCAGCAAATGATCCACCCCTGAAACATGGGCAAAATCAATGACCACATCTGCTTTTACGTCACAATCCTCAATTGTCTTAAAAACCGGATAATCGGAAAGTTGATCACCGGTAATATCTACTCCTGCAACAATCTGAACTTCTGGATCTTCGGCAACAATCTTAGTAATTACCTGACCCATACGGCCATTACAACCGTGCATAATAATATTCATCATCTAATCTCCTACACCTTCATTAAATAAGACCATAAGCCTTCATAGCTGCTGCAAGTTTTTCCTTGTTTGCCTCCTCCATCTCTGTTAATGGAGCACGAAGAGTTCCCACATTCTTGCCCATCATATTAAGAGCGGCTTTTACAGGGATTGGATTTACCTCACAGAACAAAGCATGAATCAAATCCAAAGCTTCTAGCTGCATCTTTCTACTTCCCTCTACATCTCCAGCAAAATACTTTGCACAAATCTCGTGCGTCTGCTTTGGAGCCACGTTAGAAAGAACGGAAATAACACCCTTACCACCAAGGGAAAGAAGTGGAACAATCTGATCATCATTACCTGAATAAATATCTAATAAACCTTCTGAAATAGATGCAAGCTTAGCAACCTGACTAATGTTACCAGTTGCTTCCTTGATTGCCACAATATTATCGGCTTCTTTTGCTGCCATTAATGCAGTTTCAGGAAGAATATTACATCCGGTACGACTTGGTACATTGTACATGATAATTGGAAGATCCACCGATTTTGCAATATCTGTAAAATACTTTACCAAACCCTTCTGAGTTGCCTTGTTGTAATAAGGGGTAACGCAAAGAAGTCCATCTGCACCCGCTGCTTCTGCTCTTTTGGAAAGAGAAAGAGCCTCAGAAGTGGAATTAGATCCTGTACCTGCAATGACCGGAATTCTCTTTGCAGCCTTATCTACCGCATACTTAATGCATTCAATGTGTTCATCATGAGACATAGTTGCCGACTCACCTGTCGTACCGCAAATAATAAGGGCATCGGTTCCTCCTGCAATCTGTTTCTCGATGAGTTGTCCCATCACATCAAAATTAACACTTAAATCATCATTCATTGGGGTTGCTAATGCAACACCAGCACCTGTAAAAATAGCCATTGTGTCTGACCTCCTATAAAAAAATATGAGCACCCAGCCACACGACTGGATGCTCTATAGAAAAATCAAAAATTTCCTGTAGCGCTCCATCCGCATGGATGACAGTCATGCGTCTCTTAAACACATGCCCAGAAAAAAGAAGCACAGGACCCCTTTTAACTTCGGCAAATTCCCCTTTCCTACTTTCTCATCCACGCCTGTCGTGTCAAAAGTAGTAATCATGTCATCTGCAACCTCTACTAATGGTAACTATATCACTCTGCCCCAGTCATGTCAAGACCGGACAACGATTTCTCCCTATCAACCTATTTGAGGTTCCTTTTTTACCCTTGTCCACGATCTGAGCATGTTTGGGACTTTCACCTGTTAGAGTACGCCTATGGCGCGCAAACAAAAGAAACGAGTAGATATTCCTATCTACTCGTCAATCTTATTATCTTATCTCTTGTTTAACCAATCCGGAACCTGAACCTTCTTGTTAGTAGGTCTCTCGGTTCTTCTGGTTGTTGTGGTAGATCTTGTTGTAGCAAAATCTACATTCGGCTTTACAGGACTTGCACTTGATGCCTGACCACTTCCATTTAAGAAACTTGGTCCACGATTTACTGCCTGATTCGAAACAGAAGAAGCAAACGCACTCTGTACATTACCATCTCTTGCAGAGCGGATACCAGAATATCCCTTAGAAGCGCTCTGTATACCTCCATCTAATCCGGTAGCAATCACGGTAATTGTACAATGATCCTGAGTAGAAGCATCATAACGAGCACCAAAGATAATATTGGCATTCTCACCAGCAAGTTCCTGAACATAACTTGCTGCTTCGTTTGCTTCCATAAGTGAAACATCACCAGTAATATTAATGATAATATGACTTGCCCCTTCGATGGTTGTCTCAAGAAGTGGACTGGTAACTGCTGCTTCTACAGCGCTGTTAGCCTTCTCATCACCACTTGCTGAACCAATACCAATGTGAGCGATACCACGATCTCTCATAACGGTACGAACATCTGCGAAGTCAAGATTAATAAGTGCCGGAATATTAATTAAGTCTGTAATACCCTGTACTGACTGTTGTAATACTTCATCAGCCTTCTTTAATGCTTCCGGTAAAGTTGTTCTACGATCAACAATTTCAAGAAGCTTATCGTTCGGAATTACGATCAGGGTATCTACTGCCTGCTTTAACTTCTCAATTCCTTCGTTAGCATTACTCATACGAGTTCTACCTTCGAAACGAAATGGCTTTGTAACAACACCAACGGTAAGAATTCCCATCTCCTTAGCTACACCAGCGATGACAGGTGCTGCTCCGGTACCGGTTCCTCCACCCATACCACATGTTACAAATACCATATCTGCGTCTTTGATTAAATTAGAGATATCTTCTAAATTTTCTTCAGCAGCCTGTTCACCAACGCTAGGCTCTGCTCCGGCACCAAGTCCCTTGGTTACCTTTGCTCCAATCTGAAGTGTTGTAGAAGCCTTACATCCGGTAAGAGCCTGCTTATCGGTATTCACTCCAATAAATTCTACTCCACTGATTTCCTCATCAATCATTCTGTTAACTGCGTTATTTCCTGCACCACCAACACCAATTACAATAATTCTTGCTGCGGCATCTGCTTCGTTTGTTACAATCTCAACCAAGGTTCCATCCTCCTATAACATATTTCTCACCAGGTCTTGCCTGATGTAAGAAAAGCGCATCCCAAAATAATACGCCTATATACTCGTCTTGAACTACTCCCATCAAAACATATATACTATATAATATAATTTTTTAGTGAAAATAGCAACAAAAAAAATAGATTTTTTTCATTTCATTGTTTTTTTGCAAGGAAAATCTACTCTGTTTCCTTAAAACTATAGTTTCCATCTTCCATATATTGACTCATATCCAGTTTTCCCCGCTTCTTTCGAATCACCGGTAGCATATCCGCTAAATCACTCATCTTTTCAGCCAACTGGTCTCCACGACCCAGTTCAACGCTTAGTCTTCGAATATAAATCGTAAGATCCATGGTCTTTTCATCTACCTGTATTTTCTTTACCTTGAACTGGTATTTTTCAATTAACTTTGTAAGATTTAAAAGTTCATCAAAGACATCATCATCTTCCACCGGAAGGGCTTCCATCATCACCACCTGGTCAAAATGAAATCCCGTTACCAAAGGAACTCCATTGATTTTGGTATCAGAACTTTCCACCACAATTCCATCTTTATCTAAGTAGATATAACATCCGGCATACTCCAGATAGGCGATGAGTTTTTTTTCGTAAATGGTAATCTTTACCTCTGTAAGTGAAACAAATTCGATTTCATATTTTTCCACAAAGGGAATACTTTTTTCATCCCTAAATTTTGTTTCCAGATAAAACAAAGCTGTGATGGGATGTTTTTCACTACCAAATATACGGTTGATTACCGTTTCTTTACTGTTATTTACCGATCCTTCTACACGAACCGTTTTAATCCTGATGAAACTAAGGACCAATACCATAATTCCCAAAATTGCAAGGACCGTGGCAAAAGCGATCAAACGTTTTCTTCCATTGCTCATTTTAATACTCCCGAACGACCGTTGTTTCTCTTAAGAATTCCTTTTGCTTAATAGAAAGGGATACCGAAAATACAAGAGCAAACTCTACCATAGTTAATACCATAGAGGAACCACCATAACTAATTAAAGGTAACGTAACACCTGTATTTGGAATTAAACCCGAATTGATTCCCATATTCAAATAGGCATGAAGACCAATATGCAAAATCACTCCCCAGGTAATAATCGACCCCAAAAGAGTCGGTGAATTAACGGCAATGGCAAGCATACGATATAGAATATAAAGATACAAAAAGGCAAGCAGAACAATTCCTACAAAGCCAAGTTCTTCTGCGATTGCAGAAAAAATATAGTCATTGTAAACCTCCGGTATACTTACTTTTTGTATTCCATTGCCAATTCCCTTTCCTAAAAAACCCCCAGACCCAATGGCATATTTTCCTTGAAGAATCTGGTAACCGGTTCCCTGGGCATCTGCTTCCGGATTTAACCATACGGTGATTCGCTTAGCACGGAAACCGCTTCCTCCCCGGTCTGTTATACTATGAAAAGCAATCACCAAAGCCAGAACACAAATTCCAATTCCTGCCACTTGAAAGAAGAACCTCCAGTTTTTAGAAAAGGTAAAAATGATTAAAAGTCCGATCAGAGCGATTACCGCTGCAGAACTTAAGTTGCTGGTCATAACCCCAAGAAATATTGCCGGAAAAATTACATAATAAGTGGCAACCTTGATGATGACCTCCGGCTTTCTCATTCGTTCTCCCTGTTCTGTAATTACCAAGGCCAACATCAAAATCATGGTAATTTTTAAAACTTCTGCCGGTTGAACCTGGATGAAATATAGATTTACCCATCTAGTCGCACCGTTTTTAGTAATACCCAAAGGGGTTTTTACCATACAAATCAAGAAGAAGGATAAGATATAGGCCAGCTTATAAAGGAATCTTAACCGATAATAATTAAAGGCTATAATCATCGTTCCTAAAACACAGCCCACCACAATATTTCGGCACTGTTTTCTTACAAAGAAAAAGGAATCTCCATTTTGTGTTTCATAGGCATAATAAGAGGTTGCACTATAAAGCATCAATAGACCAAATAAAATCAAGAGGATTACTGCAAATATCAAACCATAGTCAATCAAACCCTTTTGCTCTCGAATCTGAATACCGTTGCTTAAAACTTTCACATTCTTATTCTTTTTTCCCCTATGTTTCGAATAATCTGCCATGCATCCTCCCTTCCTTTTATCTGTACTTTTTATAAATTACGAACATACTCCTTAAAGAGATCTCCTCTCTGTTCGTAGGACTGAAACATATCCCAACTAGCACAGGCAGGTGAAAGAAGAACATTCTCCCCTGGCTTTGCCAGCTGACTGCTAAGTTTCACTGCTTCCTCTAAGGACTCTACTACATGAATATTATGAAAGCCCTTCTTTTCTGCGCAAGCCCTGATCTTATCCTTAGTGACTCCAAGTAACACCAAGTCCTTAATGGTGTCCTTAAAAGCATCCACCCACTCATCGTATTCCGATCCCTTGTCATAGCCACCTGCAATCAAAACGGTTTTCGATGGCATAGCTTCAATCGCCTTCATGGATGCATCGGTGTTGGTTCCCTTTGAATCGTTATAATATTTTACACCATTCACTTCTTTTACAAATTCAATTCGATGTTCTACCGCTTGGAAGGAATAAACTGTCTGTAAGATCACATCCATTGGCACTCTCATAAAATAAGCTACCGCAATGGCAGCCATAACATTTTCCACATTATGCATGCCCACAAGTTGCATCTGACTTACATCCATTAACCGTTCTCTTTGGCCATCTACCGCAAGATAGATTCCACCATCCTGATAGTAAATTCCCTCCTCTAAGACCTGTTTGCTAGAAAAGAAAAATGGCTTACAAGTTAAAGTTTTTGCAAGTTTTGGAAGATATTCATCCTCATGATTCAAAACACAAATCTCCTCATACGTCTGATTCATAGCGATCTTCATCTTACAAGCCGCATAGTTCTCCATGGTATGATGGCGATTCAAATGGTCTGGTGTAATATTTAAAACTGCAGATACCTCCGGATGAAATTCATGGATTGTCTCTAACTGGAAGCTTGAAATCTCAGCGACTGTTACAGACTCCTCTCCCATCTGATCTGCAACCCCTGTATATGGAATTCCAATATTTCCAACCACGAAAGCACTTTCAAAATAATTTTTAAAAATTTCACCAATCAAGCTAACGGTGGTAGTCTTACCATTGGTACCTGTTACAGCTGCCAGTCTACCCTTGGAACATACATAGGCAAGTTCTATCTCACCCCAAATCAAAAGTCCAGCCGCCTTTGCCTTTTCTACAAATGGTGCTTCCACAGAGATTCCCGGGCTTAATACAAGGATCTCATGAGAGGCAATCGCCTCATTTGTCAACTCCCCTGCCACTAACGGTAAGGTATATCCGGGAAAATGATCTTTCACCCGGTCATAAGTCATCGATTCATTCCCGTCGTATAGGGTTACTTCTGCACCTTTTTTTAATAATAACTTAGCCGCTCCGATTCCACTTTTTCCAAGTCCTGCCACTAAAATATGTTTACCCTTTAATTCCATCTTAATTCCTTTCCAGTAACTTTTTTATTATAACGCAAGAAGGCCAATCAAGCAAAGGATTACTGTAACAATTGTAAACCCTGCCACAACCTGGGTCTCTGCATATCCACAAAGTTCAAAATGATGATGGATTGGTGCCATCTTAAAGAAACGCTTTCCTCCTGTTGCCTTAAAGTATAAAACCTGAATGATTACTGATACTACCTCTAAAAGATAGATAAAGGCCACCAAAACAATAAAAATTGGCATTTGCAAAAGATAAGCCGTTCCTGCCACAAATCCACCCAAGGCAAGGGACCCCGTATCTCCCATAAACACTCTTGCAGGATTGACATTAAACAGGAAAAATCCCATTAAAGCCCCTAAAAGAGCCCCAGAGGAAATCGTAAGATTTGATCCAAACTTAAAACTTACAAGCAAGAAAAATACTGCAATCACAATCGTTACGCCAGTGGCAAGTCCATCTAAACCATCGGTGAAATTCGAACCATTTACAGTACCAAGAATTGCTACAAATAGGAGAATCCAATAGAAAACTCCGAAATCCAAGGAACGGTCTACAAACGGAATGACCACTTCGGTTCCCAGTTTGGTATACTTAGCAAGATAAAAAGCAAAGGCTCCGGTTACCAAAAACTGTAATCCCATCTTCTGCCAAGCCCGAAGGCCTAAGTTTCTTTTCATTACTACTTTAATGTAATCATCTAAAAAACCAATCAATCCGAAGGCAAGGGTTAAAACAATAACCGCAAGCACCTCTTTATCTCCCTTGCAAAATACAAGACCAGCAACTGTAAATGCCAGTAAAAAAACGATACCTCCCATGGTAGGAGTTCCAGACTTGCTCTTATGCGCTTCTGGTCCTTCCTCTCGAATATACTGTCCAAACTTTAATTTCTGAAGCATAGGAATCACTATCGGACAAAGAATCGTAGAGATTGCAAATGCCAATAAAATCGTATAAATCACTGTATTTTCCATAATAAATCCGCGTCCTTTCCTGCATTACATTCCCCTAATATCCTGTATCACTTCCATCCCCACTGCTATCCCAAGTATCGGTATTCTCTGCTCCTGTATCATAGGAATAAGTATCTGATGAATCACTATCGTAAGTACTGGTATCTCCTGTACTTGCCCCATATGAATCGATAACACCTAAACTTTCATCGGTTAAACTTGCATCCGAATCACTCTCTTCTACCTCAAGGGTAGGGTAGATATTCATATAAGGTAAAACCTCTGACATAATCATATTAAAGAATCTGGTAGCATAGGCCGAATTATCGGAATCCTCCTGCGGAGTATCAATAACCACATAGCACACTACCTCCGGATTACTAATTGGCACACCTCCAATAAAAGAAAGTACATACTGGTTATTTCCTCTAGGTAACTTTTCCGCTGTACCGGTTTTTCCTCCAACCTCGTATCCATCAATATCTGCTCTAAAACCGGTTCCATCTGTTACCACTTCTCTTAAAGCCTCACGCAAATACTTCGAAGTTTCAGCAGTAACCGTCTGCTTCACCGGAGTTGTATCATAATTTTTAATTACTGTTCCATCTACTGCCTCAATACTTTTCACCACATGAGGAGTATAATAATATCCTCCATTAATCAATGAACAAAAGCCCGAAGCAATCTGTGGCATGGTCACTGTGAAATTCTGACCAAACGAATTGGTGGCAAGAGACGTATCTCCATAAGTGGTTCCCTCTGCAAGTAAAATACCATTTGCTTCTCCCGGCAAGTCAATGCCGGTATAATTTCCAAAACCGAATCTGCTCTGATATTCTCGGTACTTATCCGCCCCCAATTTAAATCCAATGGACATTAAGGCATCGTTACAGGATTTCGCCAAGGCACCCGATAGTGTTAAAACGCCGTGCCCACTATTTTCACTACACTTAATATAGAAATCAGCAACCTGTTCTCCACCATCACAATAGAAGGTATCTTCCGTAGTAACAACGCCTTCTTCTAAAGCAGCTGCAATGGTAAAAGGCTTTGCCGTAGAACCAGGTTCAAAGGTATTGGAAATAATCTTATTTTTCCACATGTTACCCCTGGCAGTAGAAAGTGCCGTATTTAACTTATCGATTTTTTTTTGAAGTTTCTCAATCTGAGTATCCAGACTATCTTCTTCCTCTTGACTATCCTCTGTGGTCTCACTAATTTCTTCTTGAGATAAAACGTCATCATAATACTCGGTTTCTTCCGTGCTTTCTTCACCACTTGTGGTCTCTGCTTCCCCACGTAAAGCCTCAAGTCTGCTTAACTCTTCTTGATATTCTTCTAATTTTTTTTCTCTCTTTTCGTACTTTTCAGCTCGTTCCTCTCCATAGTAGGTCACATAGTCCGAAGGATTACTTAAGTCATATTCCTTATCGCTAGCCATAGCTAAAATCTCACCGCTATTAGGATCCATGACTAAAACAGAAATCTCCGCAGAATTAATCTCAGCCTGATATTCAGCGATTTTTTCTTCTACAATTTGCTGGATTTTCATATCAATGGTAGATACCACATTACTTCCATCCACCGCAGCCTTTTCAACATTCTCCACGGTATCATCCGAATCTGAACTTACATAAGTGAATTTTCTTCCATCTGTTCCAATCAAATAGTCATTATAGGAACCTTCAATTCCATAGGTAGGAGTGGAAGATCCCGTAGAAAAACCCAATACATGGCAAGCCAAGGTCTGATATGGATATCTTCTTTGGTAAGATTCTTCAAAACTAATCCCTTTGACTCTGGTATTATCCCCTGATTCTAAAAGAGCTTTCAAATCAGAAATTTCATCAAAGCTTAATTTCTTTAGATCACTTCTTACATAGTAGCGAGTATTGCTTCTAGCATTTAACTCTTCCACTAATTCCTCATAGGTAAATTCATTAAATGTATCTGTTAAGGCCTTCATGGTCGCCTCAAAATACTTGTCATCCAAAATGGTTTTAGGATCCAGTACAACAGTATATACCTTAATACTAGTGGCAAGGATATTACCATTGCAATCTGTGATATTTCCACGTTTATAAGGAAGAACGGAAGAGGTGGATTGTTGTTGGTCTAAAACAATTTTCTCATAATCCTTACCATTTTCAAAGACCAAACGGAAACAATTAACGAGTACCGCAACTACAACAAGAAGGGAAAGAAGCACAATCAACTGCATCTTTCCCTGCATCCACCTGGTTATTCTTGAATATTTTTTATATTTCTTATATACTCTTCTTTTTCTCCGACGGCTTCTCTGTGCCATAATTAACCTGCTCCCTTACTGTAGCATTCTTACTCCACAGGCACATCTTTTACCTGCTTCATATATTCATCAGAGCTTCTTGTATAGAAGTAAACCTGATCCTTACTTGCTACTACCATTCCCAGTTCTGATTCTGCCTTTTGACAAATTTCTTCATAATCAATGGAACTATTAATGTTATATTCCAGTTCGTCATTACTTGCAACAACATTCGCTAAATCCTTCTTCAATTCAGCAATCTGCTCATTTTCTTCGGTAATCCGGTTTTGATAATTGATCAACATAACAAAACCAGAAAAAACTACGCATGCAAGAACAAGACACATCAAAACATCAATAAAACTCATTCTCTTTAGTGAATTACGTCTATTTTCCACGGAACGGCTTGTTTCGATTGTCTCTCTGTGGATCTCTTTTCTTCTTCTTACAGGTGCTGCCTCATAAGCTGCATTCCCATTCACACCATACCGATTGTTACCAGATCTCCTCCTGGCATCATATGTTCTTCTTTCTGCCATATTTTACTCCCATTCCAGTTGCCTTACAACCCCATTATTGTTCTTACACTTCATTAATATGCTGCCACTGAGTGCCCTTTTCAAAGACCCGAAGCTTTGCACTCTTAGCCCTGCTATTTTCCTCCATCTCTTCTTCTGAAGGTAAGATTGGCTTCCTAGTTATTACCTTTCCTTTTGATTGACGACCACATACGCAAACCGGAAGTTCCGGCGGACAAACACATGGTCGCTCTGCTGTTTTAAACATCTGTTTGACAATTCGGTCTTCCAAGGAATGGAAGGTGATAATCTCAAGCCTTCCCCCAAATTCCAAACAATCAATCATGTCGTTAATGCTCTTTCTCAGTACTTCCAATTCTTGATTTAATTCAATTCGAATCGCCTGGAAGGTTCTTTTTGCCGGGTGACCACCATTCTTTTGCATCTTCATAGGAATCGATTTCTTAATGATTTCTACAAGTTCATAGGTTGTCTCAATCGGCTTTTCTGCTCTTGCCTGCACAATATGTCTAGCAATGCTCTTTGCACATTTATCTTCCCCGTAATCCCAAATCATTCGAGAAAGTTCAAGTTCCGAATACTGATTTACAATATCTTTCGCTGTTTTTTTCTGTCTGTCGTCCATTCTCATATCAAGCGGACCATCATGCATATAGGAAAAACCTCTTTCTCCATTGTCCAGCTGATAAGAAGAAACTCCCAAATCTAAAAGGATTCCATCCACCTTTTCAATTCCGAGACTTCTTAAGACTTCTTTCATCTGACAGTAATTACTTCGAACAATAAAGACTTTGTCTGAAAATGGTTCTAAACGCCTGGTAGCTGCTTCGATGGCATCCTTATCCTGGTCAATTCCAACCAGTCCTCCGCCTTCCCCGAGTCTTTTGCAGATCTCATAGGAATGACCAGCGCCACCAAGTGTTCCGTCAACATAAACCCCTTCCTTCTTGATGTTCATATTTTCAATTACTTCATCTAATAAAACGGATTTATGCAAAAACTCCATATTCCTTCCTCTTCTTATCTCCTAAAACGTAAAACCTGAAAGATCATACTGCTGACCAAGATCGTTAGCCAATGCCACTGGATCAATGTCATCCATATCACTTTCAAACTGACTCTTATTCCAAATTTCAACCTTTTTAATATCACCTACAAATAAGCAATCCTTATCCAGATTTGCATAGTCACGTAAGTTTGTTGGGATTAATACTCTTCCCTGTTTATCCGGAAGAACCTTAACTGCACCACTTACCATAAATCTCTGTAAGCTACGCGCTCTTGCATCTAAGGATGGAAGTTTACTGAGCTGTTCAACGAAGGATTCCCATTCATCGGATGGATATACACATAAGTTGTGATCTAAGCCTTTTGAAATGTAAAAAGCATCTCCCAGTTTTTCTCGAAACTGAGCTGGAATGATGATTCGTCCTTTTGCATCAAGACTGTGCTCATATGATCCGCTAAACATGTATACCTCCTTTCTGAACTGCTCAGGTTTATCTCCCACCTTTTACCACTCTTCACCACTTGGTGACATAGAAAATGGTTCTCCGTTATGAACAACCTTATTTTATCGTATTTTTTAAGCTTTTGCAACTCCCCTAAATTTTGTAGTTTCCATCGAATAAACCACTATTAACAACTATATTTTGTGATTTCAAAAAGATAAATCACTAGATTTTCCAAAGGTGGTGAAAAGTGGGGGGTCATCCCTAACTTAATTCATAAAAAAATAATTTTTACCAAACTTTAGTAGTCACTTTTGTATATTTTGTCTATTGGTTTTTTACTTCTTTAAGATGTTTTGACAGGGTAAGCGCTTTATGCTAAACTTACTCTGCTGTGTGCTTTTAAATTTCAATCAATCCACCAGCAAAAGAGACGTTAGAAAAGAGGATTATTTCATGAAATTAGGAATCGTCGGCCTTCCAAATGTAGGCAAAAGTACTTTATTTAATTCACTTACAAAGGCAGGAGCTGAATCTGCCAACTACCCTTTCTGTACCATTGATCCCAACGTAGGAATTGTTCCAGTTCCGGATAAGAGATTAACCGTATTAACCCAGATGTATTCCAGCAAAAAAACAACTCCTGCTGTCATCGAGTTTGTTGATATTGCAGGTCTTGTAAAGGGAGCTTCTAAAGGAGAGGGCCTAGGCAACCAGTTCTTAGCAAACATCCGTGAGACAGACGCTATCGTCCATGTGGTTCGTTGTTTCGATAACACCAACATCATCCACGTAGATGGAAGCATTGATGCCATTCGTGATATTGAAACCATTAATATGGAATTGATTTTTGCGGATATTGAAACCTTAGACAGACGAATCGCCAAAGTAGCGAAAGGTGCAAGAATGGACAAGAAGTTAGCTGTTGAAGAGGCATCCTTAAAAAAATTCAAGGAACACTTGGAAAATGGAGAACTCGCCATTACCATCGAACCTGATAACGAAGATGAAGAAGCCTTATTAAAGGATTGCAACCTTCTGACTGCGAAGCCTGTGATTTTCGCAGCTAATGTTGCAGAAGAGGACCTTGCAAATGATGGTGCCAATAATCCTCAGGTAGCTGCCGTTCGTGATTTTGCAGCAAAACAGGGATTTGAAGTTTTTGTTGTCAGTGCTGAAATAGAGCAGGAAATCGCCCAATTAGATGACGAAGAGGAAAAGGCCATGTTCTTAGAAGACTTAGGCTTAAAGGAATCTGGTTTAGATAAGTTAATTACCGCTTCTTACCGACTCTTAGGTCTAATCTCTTACCTTACTTCCGGAGAAGACGAGACTAGAGCCTGGACCATTAAAAAGGGAACGAAAGCTCCTCAGGCTGCCGGCAAAATCCATACAGACTTTGAACGTGGATTCATCTGTGCCGAAGTTGTAGCCTATGATGATTTAGTAGCTTGTGGATCCATGTCCGCTGCTAAGGAAAAAGGATTAGTAGGAACTCAAGGAAAAGAATATATCGTAAAAGACGGAGATGTCATCTTATTTAGATTTAACGTATAGACACGAAAAAGACCAGCCACCTACCAAACGGTAGATGAGCTGGTCTTTTTTATCCTATAGGGATAATTCCCCACTTCAGTTCAATCTTTACTTTCAATTACTACTAAAATCCCCGATTTTAGGGTGATCACTCCCTTTTCTCCCACAATCTCGTTAGAAACTCCTAAACTAGGGTTGTAAAAACGGGACATACTACCATCTTCCAGGGAATATTTCATCCCCTTTAAGCAAATCCCCCTGACTTCTTCCGTAAACGGAAGCAGGGAAATATAGGTTCCAAACTTCTCTGTTCTTGCTAGCTCATAAGATTGGTCCACCAAACAAATCTTATTGTGTTCATCCAAAATCCATCCGGGAATCTTTGCCTCTAACAACAGCTGTAAAAGAGCAATGTTTGCCATGCTATGATCCACACGACTTCCAATCCCTCCTACAATAAAAACCCCGCTGCTCTTAATGTCTCTCGCAAGAAGAATTGCCGTTTCTGTATCTGTCTCATCTTTTTGAGGATTCAGCTTTATCATCTCCGTCTCCTTTGGAATCATCTCAAAGTAGTCGGCTTCTAAGGTATCAAAATCTCCCACGGCATAATCCATAAAAATTCCATGATCGATTGCAAATCGACAACCACCATCAACACCAATCACACAGTCGATTTTTTTAGCATCTAATAGGTCTTCTACCAGCTTTGGACAAATGCTTCCACCAGTAAGAATCAGGGTATTCTTTCTCATAGTAACAGCCTTCTTAAAGTTTAAATACGTTCTAGTTTAATATCATTTTCCCTATAATCTACGAACTTTCTTCTAAACATCTCCATATTCTGGGCAATAACTCCATCATAAATAGCAGAACCAGCAACGATTACATTGGCTCCTGCAGAAAGAACCATCTGAACATTACCGGTCTTAATACCACCATCCACTTCAATATCCGTATTCAAACCACGTCTTCGAATCATATCCCGAAGTTTGGTAATCTTTTCCGTAGAACTTGCAATATATTTCTGTCCACCGAAACCCGGATTAACTGTCATTAAAAGCACAAGGTCCACCTGATCCAACACATATTGCAAAACGCTTACAGGGGTTGCAGGATTAATTGCTACTCCAGCCTTACATCCCACCCGTTTAATCTGGTCGATAACCTGCTCTAAATTCACGCAGGCTTCCGCATGGACCGTGATAATATCCGCTCCTACCCGCTTAAAATCCTTAATATATCTTCCTGGGTCATCTACCATCAAATGAACATCGAAAGGCTTATTGGTTACCTTTCGAATCGATTGTATTACTGGCATACCAAAGGAAATACACGGAACGAAAATACCATCCATAACATCAATATGGATCATATCTGCACCAGCCGCATCAACTGCTCTGATTTCATCTCCAATTCTGCTAAAATCTGCTGCCAGAATTGAAGGAGACAATTTAATCTTTGACACTCCCTCACCTCTTCCCGCGCACCCTTGCGCTATCTCTTGTTCTATGAATATCGATTATTTTTCTTTTCTAATAATTCTTGATAAAATTGACAGTAATTCTCATACCTGCTTGAAGCGATTTTCCCTTCTTCCACTGCCTGTTTCACGGCACAGTCCGGTTCGCTTACATGAACACAACCATGAAATCGGCAAGAACCTTCATAAGGTTGAAATTCAAAGAAATCATACCTTAAATCATCCGGCTCCATATCCATAACCAGGAAGGAACTAAAACCAGGCGTATCCATTAAATAGGTGTCTTTTCCCGCTATAAAAATCTCTGAATGTCTGGTCGTATGCTTTCCTCGGTGAAGTTTTTTACTAATATCTCCCGTTTCCATTTGCTTTCTTTCTAAGACCGCATTCAAAATAGAAGACTTGCCTACACCAGATCCTCCGGCTAATGCCGTGTTTTTTCCTTGGAGCAATTCTTTCAAATGTTCCATCCCCTCTCCTGTATAGGTAGAGGTAAAAATCACCGGATACGTGCTATGTTCATAAATCTTTTTAATCTCTTCCCTTTCCTCTTTCCCCTTTAAATCACATTTGTTAAAACAAATAATCGGCTTAACCTCTTGTTCCTCCATGGATAAGAGGAAACGATCTAAAAGGTTCAAATTCGGATCAGGATTTGCAAGAGCAAATACAATGATCACTTGATCTGTATTGGCTACAGCAGGACGAATCATCTGGTTTTTTCTTGGAAGGATACTTATAATATTTCCCTTTTTTTCTTCCTGGTCAATGACATCAATCTGACAATCATCTCCCACTAAAGGTTTAATCTTATCCTTGCGAAAGGCCCCTTTTGCCTTGCACTCATATATTATATTATCTACTGCCACATAATAAAAACCAGCAATTCCTTTTACAATTTTTCCTGTCATATTTTCCATCAATTAATCTGAATAGACATGTTATAAACCTCAACCCCATCTAAGGTTGCGATTACATTGGATACACCTACCGCATCCTTCACAATCGTATAAACAAATGTATCTGTAGGCCAATTTGCAACATCTGCATAGGCACCCACATCAATCGCCACACCATCTACAGTTACCGCAAAAGTTCCAGCACTTGCACCACCGAGGTTTACACTCTTAGATACCGCAAAGGATCCACTATAAACCTTGGTATCGGTGGCAGTTGTCGTGGTTGCTTCCTCGGCGCTAGTAGTTGTCTCTGGTTCTGGTCCACCACTGATTACAATATCAACGGTACTTCCAGCATCTACGGTGGTACCTGCCACAGGATTCTGCCCAATGACTCTTCCTACCTTACGATCGGAATACTCAGTAGTGACCTTACCAAGTTTTAATCCAGCCTGATTCAGGACACGTTCCGCCTTCTCCTTGGTATAATGACCATATTTCAAATCAGGAACCTCTACTTCTGAAGGACCTGTAGAAACCACTACATCAACCGTTGTTCCCACCGGAAGCTTATCTCCAGCCTTAAACTGTTGACTAATTACCGCATCCTTTGCCACGTTATCATTCTCTTCATAAGAATAAGAACCGACCAATAAGCCAGAACTGGTTAAACGAACGATGGCTTCATTAATACCTACACCGGTAATATTTGGAACTGTTCCATCTGCTACATACTCTTTACCACGACTTACCGTTAAAGTAATGGTATCCCCGGGAACCACTTCCTCCGGAGCCAGTGGAGAAGATGAAATAACCGTGTCAATCGGAACTGTATCACTAAAGGTATAGTTTACCTCATATAAAAGACTTAATTCTGTAATAGCCCTCTGTGCTGCAGTCATGGTCTGACCTGCATAGTCTGGTGCCTGGAAGCTATTGGCTCCCTCACTAATGGTACAGGTAATCGTTTGGTATTTTTCCACCACCGAATTAGCCTCTACCGACTGCTTAAAGCACTTGCCTTCTGACACGCTTGAATCCTTGGCATATTCAAATTTTCTTCCCAGGTTAACCTCACGAAGGGTATTCTCGATCTCTGTTACGGTCATGCCATATAGATCAGGCATATACACATACCCCTCTGCCAGGGTCTCTTGGGTTTCATCTTCTGTAGCGCTAATATTATCCTGGCCAAAGAAATAAAAGGCCAACATAACCACAATAATCAAGAAGGAAATAGCAACTACCACACCAGCAAGATGAATCACATGATCAAGCCTTGGATTTACCTTGTCAATATCGTCATCATCCGGCTCGTTAATCACCGCAACCTGATCTGACTCTCCCGGCATCTTCTTCTTTTTATCAGCCATCTCCGTCTCGGTAGCCTTAGCATTCACCTGCTTTGGATCATACATAACAGTAGCTCCATTCACTGGCTGTGGAGATGCGATCTGAACAAAATCTGTCTCCGGTTCCACCAAAGATCTCTTTAAATCTTCAATCAAAGCAGAAATCTTCATATATCGACGATCCTGCTTTTTCTGTGTACATTTATAAACAATTTTTTCGGTAGAAACCGGAATATCCGGAACCATAGACTTAATATCCGGAATTTCACCCTGAATATGTTGAAGGGCAATGGATACAGTAGAATCTCCCTCGAAAGGTACCTTACCTGTTAACATCTCAAACAAGGTAATACCCAGGGAATAGATATCACTTCTCTCATCAATGTACCCGCCCCTCGCCTGTTCTGGAGAAATATAATGAACAGAGCCCATGGCGTTGGAATTAATGGTATTGGCAGAGGCGGCTCTTGCAATTCCAAAATCCGTTACCTTTACCTTTCCTTCCTTGGAAATAATAATATTCTGTGGCTTAATATCCCTATGAATAATATGATTGTTATGAGCACACTCAATTCCCTGAGCCACCTGAATAGCGATACTGGTAGCTTCCTTTACCGAAAGGCTACCCTTCTTTTGAATATATCGCTTCAAGGTAATTCCCTCAATCAACTCCATTACAATGTAATAGATCCCATTCTCTTCTCCTACATCATAAACACTTACAATATTAGGATGAGAAAGTCCTGCCGCAGACTGAGCCTCTACTCTGAACTTAGCAACGAAATTACGGTCTTCTGAAAACTCCTGTTTCAAAACCTTCACCGCTACATTCCGGTTTAACTTATGATCTTTTACCTTATATACTTCTGACATTCCTCCGGATCCAACCTGACTAATTACCTCATATCGGTCTCCGATGAACATACCCTTCCTTAACATAATTTAATCCCTTTCAGCATCTTCTTACGACCTAAAAACCTGCCTTAGGCAGTTCTTCCTGTCTATACTCTGTCTGAACCAACACAGCAGAAACATTATCTTTTCCCCCATTGCCGTTGGCTTCCTCCACCAACTGATCAACGGCTTCTTCTACATGTGCACTGTTACATACAATCTGTTTGATTCTTTGATCATCAATCATATTACATAGACCATCTGTACAAAGCAAAAACTTGTCACCCGGTTCAAATTCAATCTCAAAAATATCCGGAATCACTCGTTTTGATACTCCCACCGCCCGGGTGATGACATTCTTTTTCTCGTAACTCCTTGCCTTCTTTCGATCCAGTTCTCCCAAACTGACCATCTCCTCCACAAGGGAATGATCTCTGGTAATCTGCTTAATCTCATCATTAATCAGGTAAAGCCTGCTGTCCCCTACATTAGCAATATAGGCGCAATTTTTATATATCACTGCCACAACAAAAGTGGTACCCATGCCTGCATAATCCACGCTGGTGGTAGCCTCATCAAGTACCGTATGATTAGCTCTTGCAATCCCCTCATCGATCAAACGAATGGGATTGCTATCTGTTTGATTCTTAATATATTCTACAAATGTATTAACAGCATATCGGCTAGCCACATCGCCCGCCTTATGACCGCCCATTCCATCTGCCACCACAAAAAGATTCGGAAGCTGTCCAACCGGTGTTACAGAATAAAAAATATAATCCTGATTCACGGCTCTTTCCTTGCCGATATCACTCACTCCGTAAGCTTTCATGGTGCCTCCCTTCTCATCTAAATCATTCTATCTTCAAATGCCGAAAAACGGCACAATTCCACGGTCTATTATATAGAATAATAGGCTATTTGTCAAAGGTCTCCTGGCCCCCTTCTTCTAGATAATTCTTTCTAAGCTGGCCACAAGATCCATTAATATCTCGGCCCATTTCCCTACGAATCGTCACATTGATATGGTGTTTTTCCAACACTTCCTTAAAGCGATAAATATTATCCCAGGTAGGTTGTTTAAAATCCTTTTCTTCAATGGGATTTACCGGAATTAGATTTACATGACAGTTCCGGCCCTTTAAAAGACTTGCCAACTCTTTTGCTCCCTCCTTGGTATCGTTCACATCTTTAACCAGGGAATACTCAAAACTAATCCGCCTGCCGGTGGTCTGAAAATAATAATCACAAGCCTCCAGCACCTGAGCAATGGAGTACTTGTTGGCAATAGGCATTAACTCTTTTCTGGTTTCATCATTGGACGCATGAAGGGAAATTGCCAGAGTCACCTGTAATTTCAAATCTGCCAATTCCTTGATTTTTGGCACCAATCCACAGGTGGAGACCGTGATATTCCGACCACTAAGATTCATTCCCTGATCATTTGTTATCATATCTAGAAAACGAACCACATAATCAAAATTATCCATAGGTTCTCCCGCGCCCATTAATACAATATGGCTAACCCGTTCCTTTGTGATGTGCTCAATGGTATAAACCTCAGCTAACATTTCTCCCGGAGTAAGATTTCTGGTTCTTCCATCAATGGTAGAAGCACAGAAACGACAACCCATTCTGCAGCCCACCTGGGTAGAGATACAGACGGAATTCCCATACTTGTACTTCATTAAAACCGCCTCGATGACATTGCCATCATAAAGGCGAAAGAGGTACTTTTGAGTGCCATCGATCTTACTGGTTAACACCTGTAAGGGCTTTAAAGGGGCAAAGAAATAATTTGCCATTAGTTTTTCCTTTAACCCCTTAGAAATGTTTGTCATCTCCTCAAAAGTGGCTACCCTCTTTTTATGGATCCATTCATAAAGCTGTTTGGCACGAAATTTCTTTTCTCCAAACTCTTCAACGATTGAGCTTAACTCCTCTAAGTTAAAACTTCTTAAATCTTCCACGTCTGCTCCTAACTCTTCCTAGTTCTTTCTAAACTTTGCCACAAAGAAACCATCGCTTTTTTGATAGCCCGGTAAGAACTGGTAATAATAGTTCTCTTTTTGGGCCTGGTAATCTTTTTTTAAAAGCTCCTTTAACTGTTGATCAATGGCCACTCCGAAAAGACCCAATTCCTTTTGAATCCAGGCAGCCATTTTTTCATTTTCCTTAGGAGAAATGGTACAGGTACTGTATAAAAGGCATCCTCCCGGTTTCAGTAAGTCCACATTGGCCCTTAGAATTTCCTTTTGTAATGCAACAATTTCCTCTACCTTTTCCTTGGTCATCTTATAGCGAATTTCCTGCTTTTTTCCAAGGACACCTAGGCCAGAACATGGAAGATCAGCCATTACCACATCTGCCCATGCCTTCTTTTTCTCATCTTCCCAGGTAGCATCATGTAATTCCACCGTTACATTTTGAATTCCGGTTCGATCCAGGTTTTCCCGAATCAGATCTAATTTATGCTCGGAAACATCCCTTGCAATCACCGTGCCAGTCCCCTTCATCTGATCCGCCATATGAAGGCTCTTTCCACCGGGAGCCGCACATAAATCAATTACCAAATCATTTTCCTTAGGGGAAGCTAAAATAGATGCCAGCATAGCCCCGGTATCCTGTACCGTAATCCTTCCCTCTAAAAATACCTTTAGCTGGTCTACCCGGTCAACCCCATCTAAATAAAAGCCCTCTTTCACATAGGGATTTTGAGAAACCTTTACTCCCTCTTTTTCTAAGTCCTTCCGGACTTCTTCCAGTTCCTTTGGATTTTCATAGGCATGAACCACACGAACCGATAAAACCTGTTCCTGACTCATGGCTAAAAGGATGTTTTCTGCCTTTTCTAATCCATAGGACTTGTAAAATCGACCGGCAATCCAAAGAGGCACGGAATAGGTGACGGAAAGATAATCCACCGGTGCCTCCTTTTTATCCGGAAATGAGATCTCTGAAATATGACGAAGGATGTTTCGAAGCAGGCCATTAACAAACCCGGAAAATCGGTCTTGCCCCTTAGCTCTGGTCAAATTTACAGCCTCGTTGCAGATAGCAGATTCCGGAACAGAATCCATAAAATAAGCCTGATAAACCCCCATACGCAATACCCAACGGATCAGGGGCTTCATCTTTTTTACCTTTATTTTTGAAAACTGATCAATCACATAGTCTTCAAAAATCTGCCACTCCAAACATCCCTTAGTTAAACGGGAATAGAAGGCCCGTTCCTGTTTTGGTAAATAGGAATATTTATCTAAGGTTCCATGCACCACAGTGTTTAAACGCAGTCCTTCTTTTTCAATTTCCAAGAGGCTATCTAAGGCCAGTTCTCTTAAATTCATATACGCTCACCATCTTCAACCTGATATCCACGGAGAAAATCCTGGATCTCCATTCTCTTTTTTCCTTCTAACTGGACTTCTAGAACCTTCAGTGCGTCCTTGCCGCACTGTAGAATCAAGGTATCTTTGTCCGGTCTAAGAATCGTCCCCGGCTCCTTACCAAAAGAAGAAACCACCTGAGCCTTAAAGATTTTTAAGGTCTTTTGGTGCAAGGTGGTATAGGCACTTGGCCAAGGATAAAGCCCCCGAATCAAACGTTCGATTTCCCTTGCATCCTTGCCAAAGTCAATCCTTCCCATATCCTTTTTTAACATCTTGGCATAGCTTGAAGAAGCGTGGTCCTGTGAGGTAAACGTAGCACTTCCATCCTCTAACTGCTTTAAGGCTTCCACACAAGCCTTTCCACCAAGTATGGAAAGTTTATCAAAAAGGCTCTCTCCTGTTTCATCCTCTGCAATCTTTAATTTTTCTTGTAAAATAACATCTCCGGTGTCTAATCCTTCTGCCATCTGCATAATAGAAACACCGGAATATTCTTCCCCATTAATGACTGCCCACTGGATAGGAGCTGCCCCACGATATTTCGGAAGCAAAGATGCATGAACATTAATACAACCATACTTTGGAAGTTCTAGAACCTTCTTTGGAAGTATCTGTCCAAAGGCAGCTACCACCATAACATCCGGCTGGTAGGAAGCAAGTTCTTCGTACACTCCCTCTGCCTTTATCTTTTCCGGCTGATAAACAGGAAGATCATATTCTAAGGCACACTCCTTAACCGGGGTATATAAAACCTTTTTTCCACGGCCTTTTTGACGGTCTGGCTGAGATACCACCAATACCACGTCATGTCCGGCTTCCTTTAAAGCCTTCAGCACCGGTACGGCAAAATCCGGTGTTCCCATAAATATTACTCTCATGTTTATTTCCTCCAAGGATATTAGTCTTCATACATTTCTTCTAACTGACTGTTATCTAACAAATCCCCCTCAACCTTTGTGGTATAAAGGACACCATCCAAATGATCGCATTCATGCTGGATACATCTGGCAAGGAGGCCTTCTGCATCTAACGTAAATTTTTCCATATTCCGATCAAAGGCCTCTACGGTTACATTCTCTGCTCTAGTCACGATTCCCGATTTTCCGGGAACACTTAAACAGCCTTCATAACCGGTTTGTTCTCCATCTCTTTTTGTAATTACAGGATTGATCAAAACAATCGGACCATGATCGTCTTCCACGTCAATTACAACGATTCTTTTTAAGATTCCCACCTGGGGAGCCGCAAGACCTACTCCGCAAGATTCGTACATGGTATCAAACATATCATCAATTAATTCGTTGGTTCTTGGAGAAACCGCCTTCACTTCCTTGCATACCTTTTCAAGACAAGGATCACCTATTTTTCTTACTTCTCTAATTGCCATTTTTCTTCCTTTCTTTACTGACCTCCCATTGGAGAAAAATCAAATTGGAGGCTTACATACTTTCTATATTCTTCTTTCTCTACGGCCACACCTTCTGCCAGATCCCTACTTTTTAGCAGGTTCTCATGATTTTCTGCCTTGATATAAATAACCTTTCGATAGACATCATTGATTTTTGCAACCCTAGCATCTACCGGCCCAATCTTTTGGTAACCAAGGTAATCTCCTTCTAGGACCTGCAAGGACTTTCCTACCTCTATCGCCATCTGATTTACCAGTTCTTCCTTTTTCCCTGAAATCAGGATGGATAGCATCTGAAACACCGGAGGATATTTCAGAATCTTTCGGTAGGCAATCTCCTCCTTATAAAAACTTTTATAATCCTGATTTTTTGATGTAACAATGGCATAATGTTCCGGATTATAAGTTTGAATCACTGCAATTCCCGGTTTCCTTCCTCTTCCTGCACGTCCACAGGCCTGAGTCAAAAGATCAAAGGTTTTTTCACTAGCCATAAAGTCCGGAGCAAATAAGGAAAGGTCCGCCGCAAGAATTCCCACCAAGGTGACATTGGGAAAATCATGTCCCTTTACAATCATCTGGGTTCCAATTAGAATATCTGCTTCTCCCCCTGCAAATGCCTCTAAAATCTTGATGGCTCCCTCTTTTCCTTTGGTAGTATCCAGATCCATACGCAGGACCTTTGCCATAGGAAATTGTTTTTTCACCATATCTTCCACTTGCTGGGTACCGGTTCCAAAACCACCAATAAAAGGAGAGGCACAATTTGGACACTCCTTTGGCAAGTCCATTTCGTGGCCACAATAATGACACACCAAACGTTCCTTGCCAAATGGATTCCTATGAAGAGTCATGGCTACAGAACAGTGTGGGCACATCACCGCCTCTCCACAGTTTCTGCAAGAAACAAACCTGGAATACCCCCTCCGATTTAAAAAGAGGATCACCTGTTCCTTTTTTTCTAGCCGGTCTAAAATCAAGTCTTTCAGACGTTTGCTAAACATAGACCGGTTTCCTTCCCTTAACTCCTTCCTTAGGTCAACAAGTTCTACCTTAGCCGGCTGGGCATTCCCTGCACGAACGGGAAGCTGATGAAGCTTGTAATTTCCTTTCTGACACTGATAAAAAGAATTTAGGGATGGGGTTGCTGATCCCAACACCACCATGGCATCCTGTTTATTTGCCCGGTAAATAGCGGTTTCTCTGGCATGGTATTTCGGTACTCCCTCGCTTTTATAAGCCTGATCATGTTCCTCGTCAATCACAATCAATCCTAAGTTAGTAAACGGGGTAAATAATGCTGATCTTGGACCTACCATAACCTTAAGATCTCCCTTTTCTGCTCGAAGCATTTGGTCATAGCGCTCTCCCACAGACATTTTAGAATGTATGACTCCCACTTGGTCTCCAAAACGCTCGTAAAAACGAGAAAGTATCTGGTAAGTTAAGGCAATCTCGGGAATCAACACAATGGCCTGCTTGCCCTGATTCATTACCTCCTCTATCAATTTCAGGTAGATCTCCGTCTTGCCCGAACCAGTGACTCCAAAAAGCAATTGCGGCTTTTTAGGGCCTTCCTTTTGATATTCCAAAAGAAGTTCTAAAAACACCTTCCTTTGCACTTCATTCAAATGGATTTCCTTTTTACTTCCCAACATTGCCATGGCCGGATTTCTCCAAACTCGACTTTTCTCTAAGACAATTAAGCCTAACTCTTCCATCTTATTCAAGGTGGAATCGGAAATATGTAACTGTCCTCGAACATATTCCTTGCTAAGCTTAGGTTCTTCCAACAAAGCCTTTAAAAGTCTTACCCTGGCCAGCATATTACGCTTGGTTCCAATCTGGCAAAGAAGTTTTTTTACCTCTTCCTTCGGCTGGTTTAAACAAACAGTAATCTGGAGTTTTTCCTGAATCTTTGTCTTTACCGGCAGAACGGTCTTTAAGGCCTGATTGATTGTTCCACCATAGTTTTTTCTTATCCAGAAAGCAAGGGAAATCAGCTCTGATTCCATGGTGACATTCTTATCTAAGACCGAAGCGATGAGCTTGATCCTATCCTCCGGAAAATCTATCTTTTCCGGAAAATCTATCACATAACCTGTAATCAGCCGGTTTCCCTTGCCAAAAGGAATCTCTACAGCGGTACCTGCAGTTACTTGATTTTCAAGCGCCCCAGGAATCCCATAGGTAAATGGTTTATCAAGTTTTTCATGTGAAATATCTACAATGATACTTGCGTATTTCAATCTTCTACTCTCTTTCGACTCTGAAGGCAATTGTACATAAGCATAGCAATGGTCATAGGTCCTACACCGCCAGGAACAGGAGTAATCTTTGATGCAAGTGGTTCAACCTTTTCAAAATTCACATCTCCAAATAGCTTCTTGTCCTCACCACGATGAATTCCTACATCGATGACGACTGCACCATCTTTTACATAGCTATCATCTATAAATTCCTTCTTACCAATGGCAACTACTAAAATATCAGCCTGCTTCGTAATTTCACGAAGGTTTTGAGTTCTTGAATGAGTAATGGTTACGGTACCGTGTTCTCTTAAAAGAAGCATGGCTGCTGGTTTTCCTACAATATTACTTCTTCCCACTACTACACAATTCTTACCGGCAATCTCAACCTCTGATCTCTTTAAAAGTTCAATGATTCCTGCCGGAGTACATGGTAAGAATCCCAAAGTTCCGGTTACCATGGCCCCTACATTTTCAGGGTGGAAACCATCCACATCCTTATCCTTAGAGATGGCTGCAATTACCTTGCTCTCATCAATCTGCTTAGGAAGAGGAAGCTGTACCAAAATGCCATGAACCTTCTTGTCCTGATTTAACTTTTCAATCAAAGCAAGTAATTCTTCCTCTGTGGTCTCCTCTGGTAATTCGTAAGATAAAGAGCGAATTCCTGTATACTCACAAGCACGCTTCTTGTTTCTTACATAAACAGCGGAAGCCGGGTCTGCACCTACTAAAATAACGGCAAGACAAACCTCCTTTCCTGCTTCCTTAAGCTTTGCAACTTCTTCCTTTACTTCATTCTTAATTTCCTGAGAAATCTGCTTTCCGTCAATAATTTTAGCCATCTTATTCCTCCATTTATTTAGAACAGTCCTGTGATCTGTCCATTCTCATCTACATCAATATCAAATGCTGCCGGTCTCTTTGGAAGTCCGGGCATGGTCATAATACTTCCTGTTAATACAACTACAAATCCTGCCCCTGCAGATACATAAACATCACGCACATGCATGGTGAAACCGCTTGGTCTTCCAAGCAACTTAGGATCATCTGAAAGAGAATACTGGGTCTTTGCCATACAAACCGGAAGATTTCCATAGCCCATCTCTTCAATCTTGGCAATCTGCTTATCTACAAGGCCTTCATATTCTACCCCGGAAGCACCATAGATTTCCTTCGCAACTTTTTCGATTTTCTCCTTGATGGAAAGGGATAAATCATAGATTGGTGCATAATGTGATTCTTCATTTTCTAAGATATCAAGTACCTGCTTGCCAAGCTCTTCTCCTCCTTCTCCGCCTTTTTCCCAAACACGGGCAAGGGCGAAACGGCATCCCTTCTGCTCTACAAATTCCTTAATAAATGCATTTTCAGCAGGGGTGTCTGTGATAAAGGAATTTAAGGTAACCACTACAGGGACCCCATACTTTTGAAGGTTTTCAATATGCTTTTCAAGATTCACAATTCCCTTCTTTAAGGCCTCTAGGTTTTCTTCCTTTAGATCTTCTTTTGCTACACCACCATTGTACTTTAAAGCGCGAACGGTTGCCACAAGAACCACTGCATCCGGCTTTAAGTCTGCCGCCCGGCACTTAATGTCAAGGAACTTCTCAGCTCCTAAGTCAGCACCAAAACCTGCCTCTGTTACTACAATATCACCAATCTTAAGGGCCGCCTTTGTAGCACGAACCGAGTTACATCCATGCGCGATATTGGCAAATGGACCACCATGTACTAAGGCAGGCGTATGCTCTAAGGTCTGGATAATGTTTGGCTTTATAGCATCCTTTAAAAGCGCTGCCATGGCTCCTACTGCCTGTAAATCCTTGGCAGTAACCGGCTCTCCATCGTAATTATATGCGACTACAATCTTAGAGAGTCTTTCCTTTAAATCTGCAAGGTCACTGGAAAGACAAAGGATTGCCATGATTTCACTGGCTACTGTAATTACAAAATGATCTTCTCTTACGGTACCATCTGCCTTCTTTCCAAGGCCTACCACGATATTACGAAGTACTCGATCATTCATATCCTCGCATCTCTTCCAAACCACATTTCTGCTGTCAATCTTTAAAGGATTTCCCTGCTGAATGCTGTTATCTAAAAGGGCTGCTAATAGGTTGTTTGCTGCGGTAATCGCATGGAAATCACCGGTGAAATGAAGATTCAAATCATCCATTGGTACAACCTGTGAATATCCACCACCTGCAGCACCACCCTTGATTCCAAAACAAGGGCCAAGGGATGGCTCTCGAAGAGCAATCACGGTCTTCTTACCCAGACGATTTAATGCCTGACCTAACCCAACGGTGACCGTGGTTTTTCCCTCACCGGCAGGAGTTGGATTAATTGCGGTTACCAACACTAGTTTTCCATCCTTTTTATCCCTTAAGGAACGAAGATATTCCTCTGTTAACTTCGCCTTATATTTGCCGTAAAACTCAAGGTTATCCTCTGAAATTCCAACCTTTGCAGCTACCTCTCCAATAGGTTCCATCACTGCTTCTCTTGCAATCTCGATATCAGACTTTACTTCCATATGTGCCTCCTTAAAACCTTATAAAATTAAACATCTATTCTTGTAGTTAATAAAACAATTACTAGCGCCTATAAAAGACCAAGCTGCCCCAAAAGTTTTTCTAAACCTGCCTGATCCATTAAAACTCTTCTTGGCTTAGTTCCCTCTTCCTGACTAACAATTCCGCAATCAGCCAGTTGATCCATGATTCTTGCAGCCCTGTTAAATCCAATTCGAAATACCCTTTGAAGGGAGGAAGTGGATGCTTTTTGCTTTGAAACCACAAGTTTTGCCGCATCAACAAAGTAAGAATCATAATCGCTCTCAGTTTCCTCACTGCCCGGGCCGGTGGACTCAGAAGTCTTGATTCCCTGATTTGCTTTTTCTTCATATCTGGCTTCAATTCCTTGTTTCTTAATATAATTCACTACATTATTCACTTCTGCATCTGATACAAATGCTCCCTGAAGTCTCACCGGTTTTAGGTAACCGGAAGGATTAAAGAGCATATCTCCATTCCCCAAAAGCTTTTCCGCACCATTCATATCAATAATGGTTCTTGAATCCGTTCCGGAAGAAACAAGCAGGGCTACTCTAGATGGAATATTGGCCTTAATCAAACCGGTGACTACATCTACCGATGGCCTTTGAGTCGCAATAATCAAATGAATTCCTGCAGCCCTGGCTAATTGGGCCAATCGGCAAATAGAGGTCTCTACTTCTTTCTTTGCCGCCATCATAAGGTCTGCCAACTCGTCAATAATAATGACAATCTGAGGCATCTTTTCTAATCCCTCTTCTTCTGGCATGTCCTCTATTTTTTTATTATATCCCTTCAGGTCTCGAACGCTCATCTCAGCAAATTTCTGATATCGCCTTTCCATCTCAGAAACTGCCCAATTCAAAGCTCCTGCCGCCTTTTTCGGATCTGTTACTACTGGGATTAAAAGATGTGGGATTCCATTATAAATACCAAATTCCACCACCTTAGGGTCCACAATAATTAATCGAACCTCCGAAGGCTTGGCCCGAAAGAGAATACTCATAATAATCGAGTTGGTAAAGACAGACTTACCAGAACCGGTAGTTCCTGCAATCAACATATGTGGTAATTTGGCAATATCTGCCACAATCACCTTGCCGGCAATGTCCTTACCTACTGCAAATGCAATCTTAGAGTCTGTGTTTCTTAACTCTTCCGATTCCATTAAGTCTCTTAAATAAACCGTTGCCCTACTTGGATTTGGAACCTCAATCCCGACCGCTGCCTTTCCGGGAATTGGTGCCTCAATACGAATATCCGAGGCAGCCAGGTTTAACTTGATGTCATCGCTTAATTGCGTAATCTTTGAAACCTTTGTTCCCATCTCCGGCTGAATTTCATATCTGGTAACGGAAGGACCACGACTCACATTGGTAATGGTTACATTCACTCCAAAATTCTGCAGAGTCTGCTGTAACTTAATCGCAGTAGCCTTTAATTCCATCTCTTCTTCACGGATATTGGACTTATTCTTTCCCTTAATCAAAAGAGTTGTTTGCGGAATCTTATAATCTGCAAAATCATCCTTTTTCTTTTCAATCTCTTTAGCCGTTTGATCACTTTCCCTTATGGTATCTTCCTTTGTTACTTTTTCAGGAATTGGTTTCACCTCTCCAGGTTTTCGTTCCATAGCATCCTTGGCTGACTGAGGAAGAATGATTTTTTCTTTCGGTGTAAATAATCCATCTTCCCCGTAAGAAGCCGCTTCCTCTGCTGCTTCTTCCGTCTTCTTGATTTCCTCTTCCACAGGACTTGGACCTTTAGGCATAGGAGAAATTGGAAGTTTTTCATCCTCCTCATCAAAGAGGTTGGCGTCTTCTCTTGACCAATAATCTTCCTGGTTTCCTTCTTCTAAACCCTGAATTGGAATATCAAATTGAGCTTCTAGGGCCTTCTTCTTGGCTCTGGTATCACGACGAAATTTTCTTTCCTCCAGATCCTCATGAGAAGGCTCTTCCACCATAACTTCTGGCAGTTCTTCCTTTCCGCCCTCAGGAACCGTAGAGAAAATGTGTTCCGCATTAGGATCCTCTTCTTTTTTCACCACATAAGAACCATCGGCATTCAACTCAATATGGCCTCGTACCACACCATCTGTCCTGCCATTATTCGCAGCATAGATATCCTTCATTAGCTGCTCTATATCTAGCGAAGCATTGCCCGTCCGCTTTCTTCGGATTTCTCCCTTCCTACTTCTTGGTCTCTCCTCCTGGTCTTGGTCTTTTTTTGCTTCTCGTTGGTGCTTTTCAGCTTCTCTTGCCTCCCGGCTTCTTCTGGCTCCATCTCTAGCCTGTTCGTAAACCTCCCGACTCTTTCTTTCCACGGGACCAATCACGGATTTTTCCGTGATTAAAACCACAAAAATTACTCCCAGGATTACCAGTACAATAAAGGCTCCTACTAAACCAAGCGCCTTTACCAAAGCCACGTCTACAATTCCGCCAATCAAACCTCCATCGCACCTGCCCTCGCCACAGTATGCAAAGTACTCACTGATTTTAATGGTATTTTGATAGTTTAATAATCCTACCACACCGCAAAGAACCACTAACATTCCAAGGCAGGCCCAAAGCTTTCTCATCGCCCTCCTATTTCCGGCATTGGAAATAACAAACCCAGTGGCCAAAACAAGACCCACTGGAAAGAGATACGCATATACGCCAACCAGTCCAAATTGAAAATAGGATAGCATCTTACCAAATGTTCCGATTAGGCCAAAATTACTTAAAAACATTAAGAGCGCTATGCCGATTATGATTAAAAAGAGAACCTCTACCGTTAACATAGAGTCTTCTTCACTTGTTGCTGTAGTTTTTTTCTTTGGTGAAGTTTTAGCTTTTCCGGACCTTCCTGTATTACGGCTTCCTCTACTCCTTGAAGAGCCGGTCCGGCTAGTGCTTTTCTTCTTTTGTGCCACAACAAAACCTCCAAACTATAATATGAATTTATGATAAGGCAAAGTAACAAATAATGGAAATCATACCAATCGCCCCACAATAATATGAAAATCCCTTAAATTCTGAATACTTCACAAGATTAATCATCAAGCGAACACATACATAACCTACTACTCCAGCAACCAGCATGCCCACTAAGTAGCTTCCAATCATGGAAGCAGATACTCCTCCAAGTTTTGGAAGATCAAGAATTACTGCTCCAAGGATTGCCGGAATAGACATTAAGAAGGAATATTTAACTGCAAAGTCTCTTCTAAGTCCCCTTGCCACACAGGCTGTAATAGTGGCACCAGATCTGGAAATACCCGGTAAAGTGGCAATTCCTTGAACGAAACCAATGATTCCCGCATCTACGTAATTCGTTTTTCTAGGTGTCTTCTTTCCTACCGGAAGAAAATCACAGATTCGAAGAAAGATAGCAGTAAGAATCAGGCAAAGGCCTGGAATCAAAAGGGATCCTCCCACTCGATTAAACATTTCCTTAAAAGGTAAAGCAATTACTACAGTAAAGATCGTTGATACCAAAATCAACATGGTAAACTTACGATACACCGTTCGAACAACCCGAATATAATCCACATCATATCCTCTTCTTCTCTGAATAAAGATCGCAATATTCCGAAAGAAGTCTGCAATAATGCCACAGGCTGAAAAGACTAACTTCTTTACGTCCTTCCAATATACTGCACATACAGCAATTAAGGTTGCCAAATGAAGCATAACATCAAAGGTGACATCTGCCTCCTCAATATGAAACAGGTTTTGAGCAATTGCCAAATGTCCCGAACTACTTACCGGTAAAAATTCTGTTACCCCTTGTACAATTCCCAAAAAAATCGCTTCTAAAATACTCATCTATTTTCCTCCATCCCTTTGCGCATACTTAGCACACAGTATCATTTCTCATTTTACACTTAATATTGTAATTCTTCAACCCTTAATCTCATTATCTTGGGCATTTTCCTTCTTTCTATCCCCAACCTGGCATACCACCATTGAATACTATCCTAAAAAAGTCGAGCAGGCCTTCACCTACTCGACTTTTTTATTTTGACTTTTTACCTGCTTTTTTCTGAAGTTTTAATTCTTCAATCTTAGCCTCCGTTGCCTCTAACATCTCTTGCGTGTAGATTTCACGAAGACGACCGATGACCTTGTAAATATCCTTTCTTCGGTTATGTAGGGAAGTTCCCTTAAACTGATATTTCTTATACTGTCCCGTCTGATCCTTTAAGCGAACGATTTTAATAGTGGTTTCCGCACCATTTCTTAATTCTTCAAAAACACTTTCAAATAATTCCACATCCTCCGGATGAATGGTCTTATCCTCAATTAGACTTGGCAGGAATTTTTTCATAAAAATAGGTTTCCCAAAACTTTCATTCCATGCGTCATTTAAAGTGCAAGTTTGCTTGCTTGGGTCATATTCAAAAATCACATCCTGCGACTGGTTGGTAATAATATTGTATCTTCGATAGCCAATACGGTTCTTTCGATAAAAGAAGATAAAGACTAAGAAGAGGTAACCTGCCAAAAAGACTAAGACTCCAACTAAAATTAACTGGGTCCGAACAGAAATCTGAGAAACCCCGTCAATCTTGGATTCCACGGTTTTGGCCGTCATTACCGTTACCTCATACCAGTCATTTTGATTTAACTTGGTATAACAGATATACCGTTTATACTGATCCTTACCTAAGGAAATAACCCCTGTCTTTCCTGACTTAATGCTGGTTTGGATTTCCTTAATCACCTGTTTTTGATCCGGAACCAAGACATTTAACAAACTAAAGAAATTAGAAGTCATAACTGCCTTTGGTTTTGCTACCAAGGTTCCATCTTTTTTTACCACAAAAGCATCGGCTTTTCCATCAAATACAGACTGGCCGATTAACTCCGTAAATTGGTTGGTGGTATAAGCACAAAGCAAAATGGATGTCACTTCTTTTTTATGATTTTTTACAGGTACTGCAAAAAGGATCTCTTCTTCTTTCTGTCCAAGAGAAGTCACAATATCTGATACCGTCTTTTTCCCTTTAAAAGCTTCTTTAATAAAATTTTCTTCCATCAAATCCTTGCATTCGATTTTCCCTACCAAAGCCTCTCCATCCGGATATACAAGATCCAGCTCTCTTTTTAAGACGCTTTCCTGCGTATTTAAATACTCTAAAATTTCTTCCCCATTCTCACGGTTATATTTAGCAATATTTGCCGCAATAAGGCTTAACTTATCATGGGTTGCCGTGATTCGAATCCCAATATTATCGGCATTCTCATTCATAACATCCCTTACATACTGTTCACTATAGGAACTGATTTTGTTTGTAATTTTCTTGTTATTTCGAAAGAAAATGCTGGTAGTTACACAGGCTACCACCACAATCATAATAATAGTAAACCAAAACACTCTTGGATTTTCTTTAATTTTTTTCATTCTACCCTCCCTAAGAAATAATGGTTCCTCCGCCAAGCACCAGGTCTCCATCATAAAAGACAACTGCCTGACCTGGGGTTACTGCCCGTACCTTATGGTCAAAAATCACTTCCACTTTATCCTGATCTATTTTTCTAATCTGACAAGGGTCCCCCTGGTGGTTGTATCGGATTTTGGCCACCACCTCTTTTGTCCCCTCAATATCTTCTACCGACATAAAGTTTAACCGATCACAGATCAAATGATCTGTAAATACATCTTCATTCTCCCCAATTACAACTTGATTGGTTTTTGGATCAATCTTTACCACAAATACCGGATGGCCCATGGCCAGTCCAAGCCCCTTTCTCTGACCCACGGTATAATGGGTGATTCCCTTATGTTTTCCTAACACATTACCGTGGATATCCACAAAATTTCCCTCCGGAATTTTTTTCTCAAGATTGCGATCAATAAATCCTGCATAATCTTGATCCGGAATAAAACAAATTTCCTGACTATCCGGCTTTTTGGAAATACGGGCATTGATCCTTGCAGCAATCTCTCGTACCTGGTCCTTATAATAGTCTCCTATCGGCATTAGGGTTTTAGATAGTTGATCCTGCGTTAAATTATAGAGAGCATAGGTCTGATCCTTTTGTGCCGTAACGGATTTTCTTAGGGCATAACGACCATTCTCCAACTTTTCTACCCTGGCATAATGACCAGTAGCAATATAATCCGCCCCAATCTCCATACTTCTTTGAAGAAGGGATTCCCACTTTACATAACGATTACAGGCAATACAAGGATTTGGAGTCCTTCCCTTTTTATATTCTTCAATAAAATACGAGATTACCTTTTCCTGAAAAACCTCCTTAAAATTCATAACATAATAGGGAATCTCTAAGGCATTGGCCACTCTTCTGGCATCATCTACCGCTGATAAACCACAACAACCATTTCCCTTAGCAGTCTCTTCCGGGTTTTCCGACTGCCAGATCTGCATGGTGACACCAATCACATTATATCCTTGTTCCTTTAACAAATAGGCACAGACCGATGAATCCACTCCACCTGACATTCCTACCACTACCGTCTTTGACATAAATTGCTCCTTTATTCCTAGTATAAATCAATAGGGGAGACAATGTCTCCCCTACGAAGTCCTGCTAAACAAAGCATCTGATTCCTTTTTTGAAATCCAACGAATTCCACCTGCTATTAAGTGGAGCTGAGGGGAATCGAACCCCTGTCCGAAATTCTCTCCCTAAAGGTTTCTCCCACTACAGTTCCTGTATAAACATTCCCTTCGCCAGGCTCCCAGGAACAGGATCCTAACTTCAGTAGCTTCATGAATTCTTTATCCGTGTCAAAGCTTTCACGAATAAGTTCCCTGTAAAGTCGATGCCTGTTCCTAAGCTACAGGAGACCTAAGACAGACAAGCTGCAACTAGGCAGCGATTGCTAAACTATCGTTTGCGTTTAAATTTAAAGTTAGTAGTTTTAGGTGTTACCTCACCAGTGGCTTCCTAAACTTCAAAAACCCCGTCGAAACCAGTACAACCCCAAAATTAGGTCTCTATTCGAGACTCTATTACCGGACACTGGTACTTAAGTGCTAGTCCTATCATAACACATTTTTCTTTTTTGACAAGTATCTTATCGAAGGCCAAGTTTGAAATCTCTTTCTGCCTCACGCTTCTGGTCCTTCTTTGCAATATCCTCTCGCTTATCATAAAGCTTTTTACCCTTGGCAAGACCAATTTCTACTTTTACACGACCATTGTTAAAATATACCTCCAAAGGCACAATGGTTAAACGTTCTTCCTTCACTTTATCCAAGAGTTTTCGAATCTCACTCTTGTGAAGTAAAAGTTTTTTGATTCGAAGAGGATCCCTGTTAAAGATATTTCCCTTTTCATAAGGGGAAATATGCATACCATACACAAAAACTTCTCCCTCTTCTATTTTAACATAGGCTTCTTTAATGCTACATTTGCCCATACGCAGGGACTTCACTTCTGTTCCGTGAAGCTCAATTCCTGCTTCATATTTTTCCAGAATAAAATAATCATGATATGCCTTTTTATTGTTGGCAATCAGCTTACGTCCCTTATCCCTAGCCATACTATTTCTCCTCTTCCACTAGTGAAAAATCAATCGCACGAAGACGAACATCTGAGGCATCTACCTTTACTAGGCATGGGTCTCCAATTCGAAATACCTTTCGATTTGCCTCTCCAATTAAGATTCTATGCTCTTCATCATAAACATAGTAATCATCCTTCATACTACGTACAGAAACCAGTCCTTCTACCGTGTTTTCCAAGCGAACATAAATCCCCCAACTGGTTACACCGGTAATGATTCCCGAAAATACCTCGCCTACATATTTTTTCATATAGGCTGCCATCATAATCTTATTGGCATCACGCTCGGCATCCACGGCTCTACGCTCATTTTCAGAGGTAGAAGTAGCCACTCCATCCCCGATTTCACGGAAATGATCCATACGCTTCTCATCTAACTCTCCATGAAGTTGCTCCTTGATGATTCGATGGATGTAAAGATCCGGATATCTACGAATTGGCGAAGTGAAGTGTGAATAATACTTCATGGCCAAACCAAAGTGTCCGTCTGCAGTTACGGTATAGTGGGCCTGCTTCATAGAACGAAGGACCATGGTTGATACCAAGGCTTCCTTATCTGTTCCTTTTACCTTTCTTAATACCTCTGCTAACTTTCCCGGATGAATTCCATGCTCGTCTCCTTCATTATGAAGGATAATTCCAAGTTCTGCAAGATTTCGCTTTAATTCGGTAATTCTATCCTCATCTGGAATATCATGGGTACGATAAAGGAATGGCACTTCCTTCCAGAAGAAATGTTCTGCAACGGTAGCATTGGCCATTAACATGAATTCCTCGATCATCATAGTTGCCTGCGTGCGGTCATATGGATGAATATCGATTGGATTGCAATTTTCATCTAAGACAATCTTAGTTTCTGAAAACTCAAAGTCAATGGTTCCATTTTTCATACGAACCTCATTTAAAATGTCCTGTAATTCATGCATTTTCATTAACAGGTCTACATATGGCAGGTAGTCCTCTTCTGGGTTTCCATCAAAGACTCTCTGTACGCTGTCGTAGTTCATACGCTTATCTACATTAATAACCGAAGCACAAATCTCATGTCCGACAACCTTTCCCTTGGAATCAATGTCCACGAAACAGGTCATAGCAAGACGATTCACTCCTTCATTTAGGGAGCAAATGCCATTGGATAATTTTTTTGGAAGCATTGGAATAACCATATCCGGCATATAGCATGAGGTTCCTCGCTTGTATGCTTCTTCATCTAACGGAGTATTTTCTGTTACATAATGACTAACATCTGCAATATGTACTCCCAAGTGATAAATTCCATCCTCTGATACGGTCAAACTTACTGCATCATCCAAGTCCTTAGAATCTAATCCATCGATGGTTACCATGGTAAGATTTCTAAGATCTTTTCTTCCCACCATTTCGGTTGGCTGCACATCATCCGGAATAGATTTAATCTGAGCCTGGACTTCCGCTGGAAACTCCGGTGTAAATTCATAGGTTCTCCGAACCGCTTTCATCTCTGTTTCAAGTTCGCTTGCGTCACCTAGGATTTCTACAATCTTTCCCGATGGCTTCTTTCTCTTTCCATCTCCAAAGCTCGTTACCTTTACCACAACCTTGCTACCAGTTTTCGCTTCCATGCTATTACGGCCCTCCACGAAAATGTCCTGATTATATTTGGGATTATCTAAGATAACAAATCCAAAGGTCTTATTATTCTGGAAATTACCAATGAACTCCGTATGTGCTCTCTGTAAGACTTTTACAATCTTACCGGTATCCTTCTCATCTTCTCCTTCTGCCTTCTTTACAATGGTTACAAGGACTGTATCCTCATGAAATGCTCCATGAGTATCATCCTTAGGGACAAAAATTTCAATCGGCTCTGCTTCCGGATTTTCCTCATCTACCACCTTCACAAAACCAAATCCTGATTTGGTTGCCCAAAAGCTTCCTACTAAACCAGTAAGGTCGCTTTTCCTATATTTTTCCTTGCTGCTAATGGTCACTTTCCCCTCAGCAATCAAAGCATCTAACACTTCCTTTAAGTCCTCACGGTTCTCTTTTTTCACATCTAAAAGAATCGCAATTTCCTTTAATTTCATTGGTTTGTAGCTTTTTTCATTCACTAAATCAAGCACAATCTGCTTTTTGTCTTCCATTGTTTTACTAATAAATTCTTCCATCTTTTCTTCTACTTTCTTTCCTTCTATTTCGACTTGTTTGACCAAAGGTCTGGCGTCTATTTTCCTTTAGGCATGAAAAAAGCTCTCTGATCGTTCAGAGAGCTGTCAATCGCATCTTAGAAACTTACCTGCAGTAAAATAGCAATAATGAGAAAAGCGGTCCCAAGGAATCTAGTTGCTCGAATTAAAGCACCCTGTTTTGAACGTCCCTTGTTCTTCTCCCAGTAACTATCTACCTGTCCGGTAAATGCAGAACCAAATCCTGCGTCCTTACCTTCCTGACATAAAATAACAATTGTTAATGCTACACTGACTAAAATAAATAAAATCGTTAAAATTAATTTAAAATCCACGATGACACCTCCTAATAATCAAACATGGCTATCTTACCACAAGGTCAATGATAAATCAAGAACTTATTTCCCAAATGTCTTTTAAGAAACGAAAAAAGTGGCTTATCCCACATCAAGTCTGGGATAAACCACTTTATCTTTAGCCAAAAACTAGATTCGATAAGCCAACTGACGATCGTAATTTACAATTCGACCAAAATCAGTCTTTAAGGATGCTCCTCCCACTAAACCGCCATCAATATCTGGCTGCGAAAAAAGGAAGGGAGCTGAATCAGCATTCACGGATCCACCGTACTGAATACGGATCATATCTGCTGTCTCATCATCGTATAATTCGCGAATACAAGAACGGATCTCCTGGCATACTTCCTGAGCCTGCTCAGGAGTTGCAACCTTTCCGGTTCCAATCGCCCAAATTGGCTCATATGCAATGATTGCCTTCTTGGCATTGCTAGCAGGCACCCTTGCAAATGCACTTTTTATCTGGGTCCTTACAAAATCAATGGTTACACCCTGTTCTCTCTGAATCAAGGTTTCTCCACAACAAATAATTGGAATCAGATTGTGTTCAAACGCCTTTAATACCTTCTTGTTTACGGTTTCATTGGTCTCTGCGAAATGCTCGCGTCTCTCCGAGTGACCAACGATTACATAAGTTACACCGGCATCCACTAACATATTCGGAGAGACTTCTCCGGTATATGCACCATTCTCTTCGAAGTACATGTTCTCAGCACCGATTTTTATTTTTGTACCTTTCACCGCTTCAACTACGGGAATAATATCAATATCCGGTACGCAGAAGACAACGTCTACGTCCTTGCTTTCTACCAATGGCTTTAATTCGTTCACCAATGCCACTGCTTCTGAAGGGGTCTTGTTCATCTTCCAGTTACCTGCAACGATCTTTCTCCTCATATACCTTACCCTCTCTTTTTAGCAATCTACCCTTGTTTTGTCCTGGTTCTACTTGTCGTTAGCTGCTGCTACACCTGGAAGTTCCTTACCCTCAAGGAATTCAAGGGAAGCTCCACCACCGGTAGAGATATGAGTCATCTTATCACCATAACCAAGCTGGTTTACAGCTGCTGCCGAATCACCACCACCGATGATTGTAACAGCATCTTCAAGATCAGCCATAGCCTTTGCTACTGCGATTGTTCCAGCTGCAAAGTTTGACATCTCGAATACACCCATAGGTCCATTCCATACAACGGTCTTAGCACCCTTTAATGCATCTGCATAAAGCGCCTGAGTCTTAGGTCCTATATCAAGACCCATCTCATCATCCGCCATATCACCTTCTACAGTATGGAAAGGAACATCGTTGCTAAATTCCTTCGCTACTACTGCATCAACAGGAAGAAGAAGATTTACACCCTTATCCTTAGCCTTCTGAACCATTTCATTGGCATAATCAAGATAATCATCCTCAACTAATGACTTACCAACCTTTTCACCGGCAGCCTTTGCAAATGTAAAGCACATACCACCACCAATGATCAAGGTATCAACCTTATCAAGTAAGTTGTTGATTACGGAAATCTTTGAAGAAACCTTTGATCCACCAAGAATTGCAACGAATGGTCTCTTTGGATTTTCTACTGCATTACCAAGGAAATCAATCTCCTTCTGCATTAAGTAACCTACTACTGCTGTATCCACATACTGGGTTACACCAACGTTTGAGCAGTGTGCTCTGTGAGCTGTACCAAATGCATCATTTACAAATACATCTGCCAATGAAGCAAGATCCTTGCTGAAGCTTTCTTCATTCTTGGTCTCTTCTGCTCTATAACGTGTGTTCTCAAGTAAAACAACATCTCCATCATTCATAGCCTCGACAGCTGCCTTTGCGTTTGGTCCAATAACCTCAGGATCAGCTGCAAACTTAACATCCTGTCCAAGAAGTTCACTTAATCTTACTGCAACCGGTGCAAGTGAAAGCTCTGGCTTTGGCTCTCCCTTTGGCTTACCAAGGTGTGAGCAAAGGATTACCTTTCCACCATCTGCAATTAACTTCTTAATAGTAGGAAGAGCAGCTACAAGACGATTCTCGTCTGTGATCTTTCCATCTTTTAATGGCACGTTAAAGTCACAACGTACTAACACTCTCTGGCCCTTAACATTGATATCATCTACTGATTTTTTATTTAACATGAATAAAACCTCTCTTTTCTTAATTTTATAAAAAAAGGGTCCGGCCCAATGACCGGACCCCTTTCGGATCAATACCAAATATGAACTTATGCTAATTCAGCAAAGTACTTAATTGTACGAACCATCTGGCTTGTGTATGAGTTCTCGTTGTCATACCATGAAACAACCTGAACTTCATAAAGATCATCCGCAATCTGGTTAACCATTGTCTGGGTTGCATCAAATAATGAACCAAATCTCATACCGATAACGTCAGATGAAACGATCGGATCTTCGTTGTATCCAAATGACTCTGAAGTAGCAGCCTTCATAGCAGCGTTGATAGCTTCAGCTGTAACGTCAGCCTTCTTTACAACTGCTGTAAGGATTGTTGTAGAACCGGTAGGTACAGGTACTCTCTGTGCAGAACCGATTAACTTTCCGTTTAATTCTGGAATTACAAGTCCGATTGCCTTAGCAGCTCCTGTTGAGTTAGGAACGATATTAGCAGCACCAGCTCTTGCTCTTCTTAAGTCACCCTTTCTGTGTGGACCATCAAGAATCATCTGGTCACCAGTGTAAGCGTGAATGGTAGACATGATACCTGACTGGATTGGTGCATAATCGTTAAGTGCCTTAGCCATAGGTGCAAGACAGTTGGTAGTACATGAAGCAGCTGAGATGATCTGATCATCTGCTGTTAAAGTACCTTCGTTTACTGAATATACGATGGTCTTAAGATCCTTACCAGCTGGAGCTGAGATAACAACCTTCTTAGCACCTGCATTGATATGAGCCATAGACTTCTCCTTAGAGGTGTAGAAACCTGTACACTCAAGAACAACATCAACACCAATCTCGCCCCAAGGAAGCTCGTTAGCGTCTGCCTTAGCATAGATTGTAAGAGTCTTTCCATCCACTGTGATTGTTCCAGCCTCGTCATCAGCTGTTACAGTGTGAAGATTCTCACCGATCTTTCCACAATATCCGCCCTGTGCGGTATCATACTTTAATAAGTTAGCAAGCATTGAAGGCTTTGTTAAGTCGTTGATAGCGACTACATCATAACCCTCTGCTCCGAACATCTGTCTGAATGCAAGACGTCCAATACGTCCAAAACCATTAATTGCAACTTTTACTGCCATTTTGAAACCTCCTAGTTTATAATATTGGTAATCTCCCGTCAAATATGATAGCTTTTGACGAGCCACAAACTTATTTTACATAAGTTGCCCAAAAATATCAAGTGTTTCAAAGGCCAGATTCTAACTTTTTTTACATTTTTGCTCATTTTTATGTTTCCTGTGTTACAATGGAGCTGGTTTTCATGCAAGTCACCGGATTGCACCACTTAGAACCGTAGCAATGCGTAATTCCCAGTGGGAATTGATTTTCTTTAAGAGAAGGAGAATAATATGCTTCCAGATTTTCACAATCATACCTGTTTTTCAGGTGACAGTTCACAAGATATTAGAGAATTATTAGATCATGCAGTGGAACTTGGCATGCCTTCCATCTGTATCACGGATCACCAGGATTTTGATTATGTGGAAGATGGTGTATCCTTCACCATTGATCCTGTAAAATACTATGAAACCCTTAAAAACTTCCAGAAGGAATATGCTGGTCGTTTGGACCTTCGTATTGGTGTAGAGACGGGACTAGGCAAGGAATTTGCCAGCCGCCTGGCTGATTTTACCAGATTGGTCCCTTTTGATTTTATCATTGGTTCCATTCATGTGGTTTCCGGCATTGATCCTTATTACGACATTTACTGGGAAGGCAAGTCTGCTAAGCAGGCTATTTCTCAATATTTTGAAGCTTCTGTGGAGGCCCTTGAGACCTGTCACGATTTTGACATTTTTGGCCATATCGATTATGGGGTTCGTTATTGTAAAGAGCCTGGTTTTGTTTACAATCCTTTGGATTACATAGATTATTTAGATGCACTTTTAAAAAAGCTCTTGTCCTTAGGAAAGGGAATTGAATTAAACACAGGTGGGCTTTATAAGGGAGCCAACCATACAAACCCCCACCCTGCAATCATAAAGCGCTACCGTGAACTTGGCGGCGAGATTATTACCCTGGGTTCTGATGACCATCAGGCTAAATATCTAGGCTACGCCTTCGATCAAGCCCAAGACTTATTAAAGGATTGTGGTTTTAAATACTACTGTACCTTTAAGGATCGTAAAGCGGAATTTCATAAGTTTTAACTTGGTCGAGTCCATCCGCATGAAAAAAACGTGCCATGTTTAAAGCATAGCACGTTTTTTTTACTCAACTGTTTTCATACTTTCAGCCATGTTGATTTTCTTAATACGGAAACTCATGGTGAAATTAATAAGAATGGCAAACGCCAATGTCAAAAGTCCAGCATAGACATAACTGAGAGGTTGAATGGTTCGACCAAATAACATCATGTCAAGCTCAGCCCGAACAATGACAAAACGATGTAGGAAATAACCCAGGATACATCCACTGGCAATTCCCCAAAACATGATTTGAACATTTTCCCGGGTGATATAGTTTTCTACTTCACGATTGTAAAAACCTAGTACCTTTAAGGTGGCAAGTTCACGCTTTCGCTCAGAGATATTAATGTTATTAAGATTGTATAGAACCACAAAAGCCAGGCCAGCCGCTGAAAGGATTAAAACAATCACAATAATCGAGATGCTTTCTAAAACCGACTTAATCTGGGTCTTTTCATCCACTAACCAACTTGCACTTTGACAAGCTCTAAGACTTAAAATCTCCTCTCCTAAGGCTACTCTCTCCTTGCTTGAAAGCTGCTCTGCGGCATTGAAATACATAAGATTGTTCAGTGGTTCTTCAGCAAATAAGCTTTGATAAAGGCTATTACTTATAAAGACATAATGTTCCATGTAATTATGAGCAATACCGCTGATTTTAACCGAAACTTCTTCCTTTTCTCCGCAGGCAATACGAATCTCATCTCCCACAGAAAGATTGCCTAAAAGAGCAAATTTTTCATCAATAATAACCCCATCCGTTCCAAGGGAAAGCCCCTCCCCCTCTGGTGATTTCAAAGAAACAAAATTTGCAAGTAAATCTGCATCTTCCGGACAAAGAAGCAATGCTTCCTCCTTTTGATCCTTACTTTTTACGGTAATGGTCTGTTCCGCAAGTTTCATGCTCTTTACAATTCGACCATCATTTTGGAAGAAGTCAGACATTTCATTTTGACGCTTCTCGTTGCTATGACCGTTGATTGCAACTTTTCCACTATATAAAAAGATTTTGCCATACTGGTTTGCAATGATTTCATCTGAAGAATCCTTTAATCCAAAGCCCACAATAATCAGAGCCATACAACCACTAATTCCAAAAAGGGTCATGAAAAATCTTCGTTTGTATCGAACCAAATTTCGAATGGATGATTTTGCTTGAAAGGTTAAATGTTTCCAAACAAATGGCAAATATTCCAAAAGAATTTTTTTTCCTGCCTTCGGTGATCTCGGTCTCATTAAAACTGCAGGGGTTTCCTTCATAGTGGCTGAAGTAGCAAAGATGGTAGCCACCAGTACCACAAGTATTGCAATCACGGCAGCCACAAGCGAGTACTCAAGGTTCCATAATATTTTAATACTTCCAAGGCCCGGATATATTAGGCGATAGGCACTTAGAATTACTGCCGGAAAGCACTGTACTCCTACTACACCTCCAATGATACTTCCTAACAGAGTGGCCCAAAGGGCATATTTTAAGTATTTAGCCGAGATCTTTAATTTGCTGTATCCAAGAGCCTTTAGGGTTCCAATATTGGTTCGTTCCTCCGTTACCATTCGAGTCATGGTACTTAAGGAAACAAAGGCGGCTACTAAAAAGAAAATAATTGGAAATACCGTGGCAATTCTTGCAATTCGACTGGCATCCTGATCAAATTCCACATAGCCTGAAACCTGATTACGATCCGTAATGGTCCAATTCGGAGACTGAATCTCATCTCTCGCATCCGTTGCTAAATCCAACTCTTCTTGAAGACCGGTAATTGTATCCTTTGCCAAGGCAATGTCATTTTCCAGATTGGAAATATCCGTATTAAGGGTTTCCACCTGGGTTAGAATCTGGTCCTTTTGAGTTTGATATGGAGTTTGTTTGTCCACCAATTGTTGCTTTTCTCTTTCCAACTGTTCCATGGGAACATCGTAGGTATTTAAATTACCTGCCGGCACGTATCCCATGGAAGAATACTGATTAATAAATTTATCGTAAACATCAATTTTGGTCTGATAAGAAGCAATTTCGGCATCTAGTGCCGGAACCTGTCCTTCCAATTCCTGAATAGACTCCTGCTTTTTTTGAATCTTTTTCTCAGCTTTTTTAATTCCTTTCTTTTGAGCATCAATCTGGCTTTGAATTCCATCCATCACATCCGTGGCCGCTTGATATAGTTCCTGATACTTAGTTTGAATGCATAGGTCCTTCACCTTAGTTTCAATGGAATCCTTGGCAAGATTTACCAAGTTTTGGTATTTCTTCTCGTAACAGTTTTCTTCCTTGACCCCTTTCACTCTAGCATAAATCTCAGTATATCCATCGGTAACAAATGCCTTGTCATCTACAATAGCAAGTCCTGACACACGCCCATTTCCAATTTTGGAACTAGCCCTGGTGTTAGAAATAAACTGTGAAGAGGTAAAACTACCCACAATGATAAATTTCTTCCTGGCAAATATTTCTTTTAGGTTTGTATTTTTTGAACCCGAAGAAATCTGAATGGTATCCCCGATTTTAAGCTTTGCTTCCTTCAGGTATGAGGTATCTACAATACATTCTGTCTCCCCGGAAGGATTTCTTCCCTCTTTGATTACCACATCGTTAATGCCTGAGATTGCAGACATAAAGGTCACCACATGTTCATGACCATTGGTCTTGGCAATGACATCTTGAGAGTAAGAACCACAGACCTTTTCAATTCCTTCTAGTTCTTCTATTTTTGAAACATCAAAATCTGATAGACCCAGGGTACTAACTACCTTAATGTCCATCATATTGCTTTTATCATACAGCCGGTCTCCTGTTGCTCGCATATCCGGTTCCGTAGAACGAATTCCCGAATAAAAAGCAACTCCCAAAGCAACGATCAAAAGAATCGAAATAAATCGGCTGAAACTCCTTCGTATTTCCCTATGAAATTCTTTGTTTATCGCTTTCAATGCTCTTCCTCACTTTACCACTCCAAAAACTTAACCTGTACAGGGAAGCGGTTACGCTTGTTACTTTCCACCTTACCATTTCGAATCTTAATTACCCGGTCAGCCATTGGCGTAATCGCTGAATTGTGGGTAATCACAACAACCGTCATCTTTTGCTTTCTACAGGTATCTTCCAAAAGACTTAAAATTTGCTTTCCCGTTTCATAGTCTAAGGCACCCGTCGGCTCATCACATAATAAAAGTTTCGGATTCTTAGCTAAGGCTCTTGCAATGGATACTCGCTGCTGCTCTCCTCCAGAAAGCTGGGCCGGAAAATTCTTCATTCGATTCTCTAGACCGACACTTTTTAAAGCCGCCTTGGCATCCATGGCATTCTTTACTAACTGGCCTGAAAGCTCAACATTCTCAAGTGCATTCAGGTTTTGAATCAGATTATAGAACTGAAAGACCATTCCCACGTCTTCTCTCCTGTACTTGGTGAGTTTCCTGCCGCTATACTTGCTAATATCGGTTCCATCCACCAAAACCTGACCGCTTGTTAACTTGTCCATTCCACCTAAAATATTTAAAGCAGTGGTTTTACCGGCACCAGAAGGCCCAACAATTACTACAAACTCCCCTTTTTCGATTGTGAAGTTCATATCATCGACCGCCTTGATCGCAACCTTACCAGAGCCATACTGCTTTACTACATCTCGAAATTCTACAAAACTCATTCGATAAACTCCTATCTTTCATCTCCCGTCATTTTATCATGAACAGGTAAAAAAAACAATTTTTCTTCTTTTTTTCGTTCCATCGCAAATGCAAGTAAGAATAAACTTCCTCTTACGATTAGTTCTAGACACATAGCAATCCACACGCCCTTTAAACCAAGGCGACCTGCCAATATTGCAGCTACAGGAATTCGAACTAACCACACAGAAACCAGATTTAAGATACTAGAAAGCAAGGTTTTTCCCTGACCTCGAAAGACCCCTGAAACCACAATGGAAGCTGCATACATCGGTTCTGCAAAAGCTTCGATTCGAAGAACCATGGTTCCTAACTCTCGAATCCCCGGATCCGGAGATAAAAGTCCTATCATAAAAGGAGCAAAGATAAACAAGAACATCCCCATAAGGGTCATAATGCCCATGCCAAGAAAAGTAGCAAACATTCCCATTTGATTGGCTAGTTTTTTTCTTTTTGCCCCATAGGTCTGACCTACAATAGTGGTAGCCGCTGCTCCTATTCCATATCCCGGCATATAACATACACTTTCTGCCGTAATAGAAAAGGAATGCGCCGCCAAAGGAATTTTTCCTAATGGTGCCACAATTCTTGTAAATGCTACATAGGAAAGTCCCATAATCACCGATTCAATACAGGCTGGCAGGGAAATTCTAGCAGCCCGGATAAGTTCTGCTTTCTTACTAAACTTCCGGTCTCCCTTACGCAGATGAAGGGCTGGCGAATAAAAAAGCAGGTAAAACAAAAGCAAGGATCCACAGGTTATTTCCGCTAAAGCAGTTCCTAAGGCCGCACCTGCCACCCTAAGATTTGCCCCCGGAACCCAAAGAGAGGTTCCTAGAAATTCAACTCTTCTTGATGGAAAAATCAAAAAGAAATTAAAAATCACATCTAAGACACACATCATAATATCTACAATACTTGGAAATTTCATATTTCCGCTACATTGGATCATACCACCGGCCGCATAGACGATCTGTAAAACCGGTAGACTGATGGAATAAATAAGAAAGTAAATGGTTGCACTTCTCCAAATTTCTTTGTTAGCCCCCATCCAGCCAGGTAAATACCTGCTAATTCCAACCCCCAGTAAGGAGAAAAAAAGGGCAAATAAAAAGACCGCAAATAAGCCATGCTTCATGACACTTCTTGCTTCCTCTTCTTTTTTCGCACCGATTTTGTGAGCAATCTGAACGGTAAATCCGGTGCCTGCCGCAGAACAAAGTCCTCCAATCAACCAAGTGGTTGTGGAAACCAGTCCAATGGACGCAGAGTCATCCGCTCCCAAACGACCTACCATAGCTGCATCGATATATTGCATAAGAATCGAGGACAACTGGGCTAAGATTGCCGGAAATGACAATTGCCAAATCATAGTTATTTGTTCTTTCTTGGTTAAGGTTTTTCCATTCCGAACTTGGTCTAGATATTGACGCTTCATTTCCATTCTCCTTTCTTTCCTAAGTTCACCCATTATAGCATAGGAAGCATTTCTTGTCTTTACTAAGTTGTATCAAAAAAACAAGTCGCACACGAAGATTCGTGCACGACTTGCTATATCCCTTATTTACAAATTTTCAATCGTAGACCTTATGCCCCAATCAACTTAAACTTCTGGCAATCACCTGCCCAGTATGACCACTGGTCGATGTTTCCACCACTAGAAGTACTCCAGTTGTATACATCAATTGCCTGTGCACCATCTGAACACCATGAAGTAAAGCATACAGATCCGTCAGACTGACCAATGACCTTGAAATACTGCATGGTTCCACCCCAGAATGACCACTCATCAATATTTGCACCATCTGATGTAGAGCCTGCCTCAACTTCTACGCAGCTCTTATAATCTGAACATGCGGTGAGAAGTGCATAATAGCCTCCACCGACACCAACTAACTTAAACTTCTGAGCATCGCTTCCGTTGTAAGCATACTGCTGGATATTAGTTCCATCATTAGAAGAACCATTTACAACATCAAGATAGAGACCTGATGATACAGACTGGATATAATAGGTTCCGTTGTATGTCATATCTGAAGTTGTTGTATAAGTGTCCGGTGTATAAACTAATTCCCACTTCTGGCAATCTCCCCCCCAGAATGCCCACTGATCAACGTTCGTTCCATCTGTGGTACCAAGGTTTTCGTCATCTAAAGCCTGTGTCTCTGATGAGACCTTTGTTAAGAATGAATATGTTCCATCTGTGTTTTGTACTACGCGGAACAACTGCATGTCTCCACCCCAGTACTCCCACTGTTCGATATTTGTTCCACTTTCAAAGCTTCCTGAGGTAACATCTACACATGAATTGTAGTCAGATGCTCCGGTAAGGATTGCATAGTAGTTACCAACTTTCTTGAACTGGAACTTCTGAGCGGTAAGTCCGTTAAAGGTCCACTGCTGAATGTTCGTTCCATTTGCAGAACTAGCATTGGAAACATCTAAAAAGAGTCCACTTTCAACATTTCTCAAGTAATAAATTCCACCATCTGTGATTGAGGTTGTTGTATAGGTATTAATACCGGTTCCCTTAGCACCCCAAATACATACGTTGTTTTTTCCAACTACTGAGAATGTCATCTTCTTAGCCTTGGTATTCTCATCATATGCATAGGTAAATACACCATAATAATAATTTCCATCTAAGGTAATTGTGATATATGGTGTTCCACTTGTATAAGACCATTTTCCATCTACAGCACCTGTAATGGTTCCATCACTATTTAAAGTAACTGTCTCTGATTTAATTACGTTGTAACCACCACTGCTTGCACTATCATCTGTCAAAAGACCCGGTTTCTGAATTAACCACTCGTAAGTTCCTACATATTCTGATTTTGAATAGCCGGATTCAGAAACTGTCTCACCTGCATATTCATAAGGAACCTCACATGGCCATCCGTTCTTGTTCATGATTAACTGATGTACACGAACTTCATGGAATTCATAACCATCATCAAAACGGGTATGATATACATTATAAATCTTACCATCTGAATCCGTTAAGATGGAATTGTGTCCACCTGCAATCTGACCGGTTGACATACCACTTAACTGATAATAAGACATCATACGGATACCTACCGTACCATAGGTGTTAGAGATTCCGGTTCCGGTAGTATAAGTAGCATAATTACCGGCAGCATCTGTATAAGGACCGTTTAATCTCTTAGAACGGAATACTCTTGTATTGTAACCACCGTTAGAATCTAATCCACCATAAGTTACAAATAAGTAGTAATAATTTCCAATATGCTCAATATATGGAGCCTCACCGGAAGATCCAAGTCCACCTGCGATACGGCTACCCAAATAAGGATCCGAAGCCTTACCATCGGAAGCATCTGTATCTAAACTATAGGTGGTATTGTAATCACGAAGACCGGTAGAATTGCTAAGTTTTAAGGTAAAGATTCCTCCAAACCAAGAACCGTAAACCATCCAAAGATTTCCATTCACATCATAGAAAACGGTAGGATCAATGGCGTTTGTTCCATAAGAACTATTCCATTTTCCTGAACTTGTTAAATATCTACTAATACTTGCACCACTACCACATACCTTGTAATAATCCGTCATAGATACAGGATGTGTTGAACTTGTAAATCCTGAATATACGACGGTACCCGCATAGGTATATGGTCCCTCAATACTGTCAGCAGTACACATAGCAATGGAAGAATTGAAATCAGTTCCATTGATACTCATATACATACACCACTTCTTCATGGTCGTGTTGTAAATAACGTCAGGTGCCCAAAGATTACCAGAAAGATCATAGCTAGAATTATTGGTAGCTGCCCATGCAGAACCAACAGAAAAAACATTCGCATAATCAGAAGAAATATTAAGATCAAAAGTGGTCCAATTCTGTAAATCCTTTGACTTTGCAAATGCTCTGTGTGAACCAAAAATGTAGTAGTATCCATTATCACCCTTCACAATCGATGGATCATGAACTGAGACGTGACTGACACTAGATGCTGCTTCAGCCTCAACAACCGGCTGAGATCCTTCTGGAATTGCTGGAATAATTCCAAGCGCTAAAGCTGCTGAGCACACCAGTGCTGTAGCCGCCTTAATCTTTGTAAGAAAACTCTTTTTCATGGATGAATCCTTCTCCTTTTCTTAATCGTAAACAATGTCTTTGCGACATAACAACAAGTAACTACCCCCGAAATTCTTTTGCTACCCTCCCTTCCGTAATTTTTATTTTACGAACGTTTTTCTTATATCTCTCCTAATCAAGACTCCGTCGAAATGTATAACACGACCGATTATAATTAGTCAAAAACTGCTTTAAAATTCTTAGAATTTTCCAGCATTTTTGTAAGTATTTCACACAATTTCCATTATATTTTTACGAAAACGATGTTGTCAATCCATCATTTCTTTTTTGGAGTTTCCTATATTTTTAATTTTGCAATCCGTAAAGTTAGAGCTCTAACTTGTACACCATCACTAAAAACGCACTTGTTTTTTTATAATTTCAACAGGGAATTAGCATTCTAATTTATGTGTTTTTTTATAACTTATTAAAATAAATTCAACATTTTGTTATTTTTTATTTATTTTATAATCCTTCAAATAAACTTCCACACTTACGAAAATTTAGTACATTGGAAACTATTTTTTCGTAATTTCAAAAAAATCCTTTAAAATCCTATCACTCATTATGAATTCATCCTCTTAGACTTATCATTTGTGAATTTTTCCTCCCCTTTTCAAGTCCCTTAGCCTGTGTTATAATCAAGAAAATTATTATTTGAAAGGAGATCAATTAAATGCCTTTTATCGATAACAAAGTAACTCTTAAGATGAGTGATACACAAAAGGATAATCTCAAGAAGAAACTGGGACAGGCTATTTCCACTCTTCACAAACCAGAATCTTATCTAATGGTAGGAATCGCAGATGATTATGACCTTTATTTTGCAGGGAAAAAATTGCAGGAGGGTGCATATGTTTCCGTTAGTCTATTCGGTAATGCCTCTTCTTCCGATTACGAAAAGATGACTGCAAAAATTTGCGAAATCTACAAGGAGGAACTGGGAATTCCTGGCGGAGATATTTACGTTACCTACCACGGAGTCAACGACTGGGGTTGGGACGGAAGAAATTTCTAATTTCATTTGTTAATGGTAAAAGAGCCTGGCAAAACGCCAGACTCTTTTTTATTCCTCAGCCTTAAAGGCCCAAAATTTGTTAATAATAAAATTCACCGGTACATCAATAAAGAGATCAATAAACTGAGCAAGTAACTTAGAAATTCCAATTAAGTCAACCCAGAACCATAACAGGAATGAATTCAGAAAAATCCCAGATACGGAATAGGCTATATATGTTTTTAACAAAGCCTTTCCCATATGACGTTTTTGCCCCTCCTCTAGGGTAAAAACCATCTTATTATTCCAATAGAATGACCAGAGTACGCTTAATATAAATGCAATCGCATTCGATGCCCAAGCTATATAGGTTTGGTTGTCATGAAAGGCATGTGCCTGATCAAACAGATGAGAACTAAGCCAAAATAATCCAAAGGATAATAAGGTATTGCTCACTCCAACCAGTCCAAATTTCACAAATTGCATGAGAGACTGAAATGTCTCCTCCTTTAATTCTTTTCCAATCATCTTAAAGAGGAACTTAAAAACTGCCCGTGCAATCCATTCCACTAATTCCCAGACTTTTCCAAGCCAATTGCTATCTTCTGCTATAGTTGTTTTCGACATCATCTATCTTCCTTTTCATAAAATACCCCGCTATCATAAGCGATATTATGAAATTTTGCAACCAATTCTTACGCTTCGCAATCCTTGATTGAGAATGAAATCCTTCCCATCTTATCCTTACCAAGACAAACAACCTTTACGGTGTCTCCTAAGGTTAAGACATCTTCTACATGATTGATGTGCTCCTTTGAAATCTTAGAAATATGAACCATTCCTTCTTTGCCTGGAGCAAATTCAATAAACGCTCCAAATTCCTTAATTGATACAACCTTTCCAGTAAATACCTGACCCTTTTCAAAGTCCGTTACAATGGTCTCAATCATCTTCATAGCCTCAGCAATCTTTGCCTTGTCTACGCCACATACCGAAACTTTTCCTTCATCCGTAATATCAATGGATACCCCTGTTGCTTCAATAATTGCGTTAATAGTCTTACCCTTCTGACCAACTACCTCGCCAATCTTAGAAGGATCAATTTCCATCATACAAATCTTAGGTGCATATTCATTCACTTCAGGACGAGGGCTTGCGATACAAGGTTCCATAATATCAGTTAAAATATATTCTCTTGCCTTCTTAGTTGCTGCAATCGCCTCTTCCACAATCTGTCGGGTAAGACCATGGATCTTAATATCCATCTGAATAGCGGTAATACCATCATGGGTACCAGCTACCTTGAAGTCCATATCTCCAAAGAAGTCCTCTAATCCCTGGATATCGGTTAATACAATATGATCCTCATCTGTTTCTCCCGTTACCAATCCAGCCGAAATACCTGCTACCGGCTTTTTGATTGGCACACCTGCTGCCATTAATGACATAGTAGATGCACAAATAGATGCCTGAGAAGTTGAACCATTCGATTCAAATGTCTCGGAAACCGTACGAATAGCATATGGGAAATCCTCTTCACTTGGAAGCACTGGTACCAAGGCCCTCTCTGCTAAAGCTCCATGACCAATCTCACGACGTCCCGGACCTCTTGAAGGCTTTGTCTCACCTACAGAGTATGATGGGAAATTATAATGATGCATATATCTCTTTGAAGTAACATTCTCATCTAAACCATCAATTTTTTGTGCCTCTGAAAGAGGTGCCAAGGTACAAACATTACAAATCTGTGTCTGTCCTCTTGTAAACATAGCCGATCCATGCACTCTAGGAATAATATCTACCTCTGCTGCCAGTGGACGAATCTGATCAATCGCACGTCCATCTGGTCTCTTATGATCTTTTAAAATCATCTTGCGAACGGTCTTTTTCTCATACTGATAAACCGCCTCTCCAATTGCAGCAAGATAGTCTTCTTTCTCTGCAAATGCCTCCTCTAATCTGGCAGAAATCTGACGGATATTCTCTTCTCTTGTCTGCTTGTCATCTGTAAAGACAGCTTCCTCCATCTCTGCCGGTGGAACCAATTCCATCATCTGCTCCATCATGCCTTCCGGCAAGGTAAAATGCTCATACTCATGCTTTGGCTTTCCAACTTCTGCTACAATCTGATCGATAAATTCAATAATTTTTTTATTCTGTTCATCTGCAAGATAGATTGCTTCAATCATAAGATCCTCTGGCAATTCATCTGCCCCTGCTTCAATCATAATGACTTTTTCTCTGGTAGAAGCAACCGTAAGCTTTAACTGTGATTTTTCATTCTCCTCCTGGCTTGGATTGATTACCCACTGTCCATCAATTCTACCAACCTGAGTAGTTGCACATGGTCCATCAAACGGAATATCTGAAATAGAGGTTGCAATAGCCGATCCAAGCATTGCTGTTAACTCTGGTGGGCACTTAGGATCCACTGACATAACCAAGTTATTCAAGGTTACATCATTACGATAATCCTTTGGAAATAATGGTCTCATCGGACGGTCAATTACTCTTGAGGTAAGGATTGCATTCTCGCTGGCCTTTCCCTCTCTTTTATTAAATCCTCCAGGAATCTTTCCTACTGCATACATCTTCTCTTCGTACTCTACACTTAAAGGGAAGAAGTCAATTCCTTCTCTTGGCTTCTCCGACGCGGTTGCTGTACATAGAACAGTAGTGTCTCCATAGTGCATAAATGCCGCGCCATTCGCCTGGGCAGCCACACGATTCACATCAACAGTAAGCGTTCTTCCCGCAAGTTCCATGCTAAAACTCTTATACTCTTTACTACTCATGTCTTCTACCAGACTATCACCCCGATAGTCTTGCCTTTCGGCTCCTTTCTCTTATTCTCAATCTTTTTTATTATAACACTCCCCTTTTCTCTTTTCTATCATTTTTTCTATATTTTTCCTGGTTTTTGATTTTTTTTTGTGCATTTTTTCAAATGCACTTATGCAAAAGAAACTATCTACCTAGTAAAAAAGTCAGAATCCACTTCCAGGATCCTGACTCTCTATCACATTATTTTCCCAGTCTGTATTAAATATTTTAAGAATCCGCCACATCCATCTACCACATCTTCCCATGTAGTTTCAAACTTGCCCGTATACCAAGGATCTGCCACATCTCTCGGATGATCCGTCCAATCCAAAAGCAAGCTAATCTTTTGATAGCCATCTTCCCTGCCTGTCCCTCCGGACCGATACTGCATATTCTTATAATTATAATGATCCATTCCAATCAAATAATCATAATACTTGTAATCCTCTTCCTGCATCTGACGTGCAAATTTTCCAGAGCAATCAATTCCCTTTCGTTTCAACAACTGACGCACTGGCGGATAAGGGGGATTTCCTAATTCCTCCGTACTTGTAGCTGCAGATGCAATTTCAAACCGATCTGCCAATCCTTTCTTTTTTACTAGTTCCTTAAAATAAAACTCTGCCATAGGTGAACGGCAAATATTGCCGTGGCAGACAAATAGTATTTTTAGCATACTGGTCCTCCAATCGTTTACAACATGAACTATTATTGCATGTAATAATAATGTTTTACAACCAATTCACAACTTGAAATAATCAAACAAGCGCATCTTTTCTTATGTAATAAGTGCCCCTGCCACGTCCTCGACGTTCAAGCACTTCCTCATTTACAAGCGCTGTTAACGAGTTTTCCACCGATGCACGCCCTAGCTTTGGGCACATTTCCATTATTTCACTTTTTGTAAACTTGCCTATTTTTTTATAAACGGCAGCTCTTACCTGTTCAATTGCAGGTTCCTTTATATCAATAATTTCAATTCGCTCCTCAAAATCTTTATAAGCTGCAATTATGGTCTTTAGTATATACTTGATAAAAGGAGTCGGATCATCTTTTCCTTCATGCCAACCATTTTGGCTCATGTTAAGCGAGTCATAATACAAATCTTTTAAGTCAGCTATCTTTTTTTCCAAAGATACATATCTACCCACAACATAACCAGCTCTGTAGAGTAGCAATGTTGTCAACAATCTACTCATTCGACCATTGCCATCATTAAAAGGATGCACACATAGAAAATCATGAATGAATATTGGTATTAAAAGTAATGTATCTACTTCTTCGGTAGCAGACACTCTATTAAACTCTTCACATATTCTATCAATAGCAATAGGTGTCTCTAGGGGACTAAGTGGTTCAAATATAACATGTTCAACGCCATTTTCAGCCCTGGCAACAATGTGGTTATCACTGTTTTTAAAATGACCGCCTATACTTCTGTTAGTAAAACGATAAAGATTCTGGTGTAACTGAAGAATATAATTTGAAGAAATTGGAATATACTCATAACTTTCATGAATCATATCCAATACAAATCGATAGCCAGCAATCTCCTCTTCATCACGATTCTTTGGTGTGGTTTTTGACTGCATCAATTGATTCAATCTTGTATTTGAAGTAAAAATTCCCTCAATCGCATTTGAACTCTCAGTACTTTGAACCTTAGCCACTTCAACTAACTTATCTAAAACAGCTGGTTTCTGAGTTAAATACAACTCCTGCCGTCCTCTATATTCATGTATACCTGAGACTAAACCTAATATTTCACTGTCCCATTTGTAATCTTTATACTTACTGTAATTAAATTCTCGCATAGCATTTCTCCTTATCGCCTAAATTATATCATATATTAGGCGATAATCAACACTTTAGGCGATTATTCGCCTATTTTCTTACTTATTTTAGGCGTTAAAAACATGTTTAGGCGTTAAGCCTCGGTACAGTTATCATTTCTGCAAAACTTTTTCTCGATGGGTTCATTTTTTCTTAAATCAATGCGCCACCATACGATAGAACACACCCTCACCTATAGAAGTCGTTTGTTTGATTGGTTCTCCATCGATGCTAAAACCAGCCTTCTCACATATTTCTCGTCCATAACCTTTATTGCAGCAATCTGGAGCCACACCAATCCCAAAGAAAACTTCTGTCTCTTCATCAATCAAATCATTCCCTCTCTGAATTGTTATTTCCTCGGAAAACGGAACTGTATCCTTCTCAAAAGATATCTCACGGCCACCCACTTCGAAAATGATTGCTATATGTAGGTTCACCGTTAATCGCCATAGTCTGCTGTTCGTTAACCATCTTTACCGAAGTAATCTCTTCTCCTACAGGTGTAGATACCATTTCAACATCCTTGAATGCTGACTTTATCATTGAATCCTCTGTAGCTGATAATTTAGCTACTGCCATATCATTTGTTGCGCCGAAGTAGTCGACTGCCTCCTGCACATTAGTAAATGCATACCTCATATCTATTTTTTTTCATAACGCATTATTTTTTCACTTTTTAAAAAGTCTCATTGACGAATTTCTCAATATTACCATTAATCATAGCTTAACTCCATTAAAAACCTTTTTATAGTGTTTGTAAAGTTTCGAATTTTTGTGCATTCGAATCGTTGTACGTTCAAAGTTAGGCGTTTTACATCAAGGCAAAAAAATAGAGCCATATCACATTTCTGCAATACCGCTCCGCAAAAGCACACGCTTTTTCTTTGTGTTTATATTTTATTGTTTTCCGGATCCTCTGTCAATTACCAAGCCTCAATTATTTTTTTCAGAAAACCAAAAGCAGATCTAATCATATCATGGTCTTGATAATAATCAGCATGCTTGTCCATCCTATCCGTCAATTCCTTTAACTTAGCTTTTCTATTCCTTCCGAGGAATAGTTTCAATCGAAACCATAGTTTCTAATCTATAAAAAAACCGGCCCAGAGTGTCAATCATCAGAAACATTTTCCTGCTTCTGCCACCAAGGTAGTTCTTTTTTGATATCGGTGCTCATCCTCAGGCGCCTCCCTTCTATCTTCCTAAGCGCCTTTGGATGAGATAATTCCGGTAAAAGCTGAAAAAAGACAAAAAAACGGCCAGCAGAGAATCTCCACTGACCGCAATTGTAAAAAATCTATTCTTCCTATATCTTCAACCTTAATTGCTTCCGCACTTTCCGCATCTGCTGCATCCATTGCAGATAAGCCTCATTCCGCAATTCGTGCAGCGTTCTCCAAAATATGGCCTGTACAGTCTTTCCTCCTCAATCGGATATCCCCATTCATCGGTAAGGTGCCACTCCATACGCCGTCCTTCATAGCTGAGTCCTGATTTGTACGCCTGCTCACTCTGAATACTTCCTTCCAGCTTATACATTTTTCCGTCCTTCACAAATCTTCGTCCGGTACCACAAAATACAAACGTTACATTATACGCTTCGCACTCATCCCTCAGCGACTTTACCCATTCATAATGACATGGACGCGCGCCTCCGTAATTTTCTCCGTCACAAAGAACCTGCTCGATCTGCCCTGCAGGCAGATACTTTCTGATGCTTACCGGTCCGATGTAAGGCGCGCACATGATTCCTTTATGCTTAAATGGCAGGTCAAGAAGAATCGGAATACGCTCATCCGCGCGCCGCTGGTTTTCGCAGGTGACATTGAACATCACATTCTCCCATCCGTCTCCCCAGTTCCACGGAAGATGATCCGCCACTCGTTCCGGACGCTTTGTCAGCAGAAAAAACTTCACATCCGACCGCTGTTTTATGATAGCCCACGCTTCATCACGCCAGGGATCGGCTTCTTCCAAAAAGAAGTCTGAAGTCATACAGACCCGGATCATTTCTCCGCTTTTAACCTTGTATGTTCCGTCACGGTATTTGGAAAGCGGATATTTAAATCCTGCTTTTGTTCTATATATTTCAGATCCGTCCTTATCATGAAGAGAATCCAGATAATACATGTAGCAGTTCTGGCAGCCCTCACTGCACTTTCTGCAGCCATGCCACGGGTTCCATATATCGTGCAATGGAGGTCACCTCACTTTCTCAAAACTATTTATTGAAGGAGCATGTTCTGATAAACTGCCGGATATCCGCTCCACCCTCCAGATATCGGAGCAGTATTTCCGCACATGCACGACTGTCGCTGTCAGCCTTGTGGTGATCAAGACAGATACCATAATAGTCGCACAAGACATTCAGCTTATGGCTCATCCCAGGCAAAATCTTCCTGCCCATTTGTACTGTGCAAATATACCGTGTATATGGCTTCCACTCTATTTCGTAATCACGCAGGCACTTTTTCAGTACGTTCATATCAAACACGGCGTTGTGCGCTACCAAAAGCCCACCTGACATCAGCGGCTCTATTTGCATCCAAAGCTCCGGAAAAGTTGGCGCATCCTGCACGGTTTCCTCGCTGATCCCCGTAAGCTGTGTATTAAAATAATCAAAATGTGTTTCCGGATTGACCAGTGAATAAAATTCGTCAGTAATCATTCCGTTCTCTATCACGGTTATCCCAATCGCACTCATGCGGTTGCTCATGCGGTTCGGCGTTTCAACGTCAAACACGGTAAATCTCGGCATTGCTAAACCTCCTACTTTTTAATGCTTCACTTAGCGAATGCGGTATTCCGCGGGGACCGCGAATTGCAAAAATGCCATACTCGCCTTTAAGTTTGTCGAATGTAAATTGATCCGGCTTATACCGTTTCGGCGGCCGAATCTTCTGCTTTTTCAGCTTCGATGCCGTCACGACATAGCTTTCATCGATCCATTTACAAATATCCTCAAAAGGTACAGTGCCATCCAGGAGGATGGATATCCAGTTTCCGCGGCTGATATGGTAACCTCGAAAGTATCCTGTCTGCTGCGTCAGTATATCGGCCAGCATGGAATCACCCATTTTCACATTGAGAACATCGACACGCTCTGTTCCCTCCAGTCCCAGTTTTTCACGCGGGACATCCATGATGATTGCGAACCACTTCCGGTTATCCTCATGGCGGAGAACCGGAAAGTCCTGAGCTGTTGGCAGCGGATAATCCGGTTCTGTGCCGTATTTCTTTTTCACATACTTAAATATTTCTTCTCTCATAATCATTTCTGCTTTTTCTTCGCCGATTTTTTCACCTCTTCGTGATAAAAATAATTTACAACAACAGGAGGATCTCCAAATTCCGAACGATGCTGATCATCATCACGCATATATGGCATGGACTCCCTGGCGGTATACTCCCTCATCTTCTGATCAAGCTCAGTCCAGTACGCGCGGCTCTTTTTGCTGTATATCTCATGGTAAAGATCATTCAGCTCCGGATGGTGTTCATGGATCCACTCCAGAATGCGTACTCTGTAGTCACCGCGAAGGTTCAGGTTCTCCAGCCAGACGAGGTTGCACTGTTTCTTTGCCTGTTCGATGATTTCAATCGGGTCTGTGATTCCCGGAAAAATCGGTGAAATGAAACACGTTGTCTGTACTCCGGCTTCATAAAACTGTTTCATGGCTTCCAGACGCTTCTTTATGCTGACGCCACGGTCCATCTCTCTGCGGAAATCCTCATCCAGTGTGTTAATGGAGAAAGAGACCCTGGCATTCGGAAATGTCCTGATCAGGTCGAGATCCCTGAGCACCAAATCGGACTTGGTAGCTATGCTGATACTGATTCCGCTCCCCTGCAGCTGCTCCAGCAGTGCCCGGGTTCTCTTATACTTTGCCTCGCAAGGCTGATAGCAGTCAGTCACAGAGCCAAAGAATGCTTCCTTGCCTGCATATTTCTCCGGTCTTTTGATCTCAGGCCAGTTTTTCACGTCAACAAACTCCCCCCAGGGTTCCGGATGATTTGTAAACCGCTTCATGAAGCTGGCATAGCAATACTTACACGCATGGCTGCATCCCACATAAGGATTGACCGAATAATCCGACACCGGAAGGTTGGATTTCGTCATTACACTTTTAACATCAATTTCTTTCATCTGCATACTGTTGATCCTCTAACTTCATGTAGTCTTCCATATCCGCAAAACCGATTTCATGATACAGCTTCTTAGCAACACCCGAGCTCTCCAGAAAGATCTTTTCTGTTCCGCGTTCTTTTGCGTCATTGATCAGATATTCTATAATCTTTCTTCCGATGCCTTCGCTTCGCACCTCCAGGATCCTGATCCCTGCCCCCAGTACCGGACGCCCGATGGGATACGTTCCGTCCTCCAGGATCTGACCGTCCCTGCACCGGTAATACGATGCGCATACAGTTGTTTCCGATGGGCCATAGGTATTGTAAACTTCTGCCTTGTCCAGAAGATGATTTACATGATGGGCACGAAGGACGTCGCCGCCGCTGATCAGAAGCCTTAAGCTCCCCGGAATCGATGGGAGGTGGTTCATCTCCGCGAGCAGATACGGGAATCCGGAAAGCTGTCGGCGATCATATCCACCATGTCAGACAGTTCGCCAAAGGTCATCGTTCTCTTGTTTTCGATAATTGCCACGTTGTTTCTGTATTTATTGACTGTCTCCTGAAACAGACCGTATATCGTATTATCCATGTTTCTCTTTCCTCCTCAAATAATTGCCAGGATGCCTTTGGCGCTTCTGAGTGCCGCATCCTTGAAATGATTGCCGGGGTTCATCTCCAAGGTCACATCAATTTCTTCTTCCCGGAAATGTGCCACTATATTTTCGGTATTTTCCTGCACTGTCTTCAGGTACCGGTTTCTCGTCTTCGCCTCTTTATCCCCCAGGGAAAGATAGAGTTTCTCCGGTTTTCTCTTCATTTCATGCGAAAACACATATTCCTTGAAGTCCGGGAACCACAGAGAACCCGACATGCTTGCTGCACGCTCAAATACATCCGTTTGATACAGCGCATACAATGCAAAAAGTCCCGCAAGAGAATAACCTGCTATGCTGATATGTGAGGGTATTCCGTTCACCCTTCTTAAACACTCCGGAAGGATGTCATTTTGAAGGAGCCTTAGGTATTCATCCGCTCCGCCTGTACAGGGCGTGTCCTGCGGTGACGTCGGTGGACAATACCAGGGCGTCATATCATGATCCCATTTAAGGTTCCCGACGCAAAGGAGGTTGAAGTCTTTTTCTTCCAGTTCCCCCACCGCTTCTATAACGGATTTCCCATCGCCGGCATAGTTATTTAATATGATCAGAGGGCTTCCCGATTCCTTCGAATGGTATAGGGTCACCTCTTTTTCTGCTACTTCGAATTTCTCTACATTCATTATCTGAACTCCTTCTTGACTTTTCATGGTATCATTATTATACTTGCTATTGGAAAGTTGTTCAAGTACGCAGAAAGTTTGTACATAGTACAAAAATTATACCGAGGTGTTGTGATGAACGAATATATGTCTTATGAAGAATATCTTGAAAAAGTAAAGACCGGTATTCTGACAGAAGATGGAAACTGCCCGGTCACCCCGCTTCTCATTATGCTGCAGGGAAAATGGAAAACACAGGTGCTCTATGAATTCTGCATCAATGAGCGGATGCGCTTTGGTGAGTTAAAGAAAGATCTACCCGGAATTACAAATACAATGCTCACGAATACTCTTCGGGACCTGGAGAAAGACGGCCTGATCGTTCGGGAACAGTTTAACGAGATTCCTCCTCATGTGGAGTATTCCTTTTCAGACATGGGACGCGACCTTCTTCCGGTCTTCTACTCTATTATGGTCTGGGGCTTTAAACACGAAAAAGACATCCCTGATTACAAGTAAAGACTCGCCTGCAGCGTCTGTCCTAAAACAGATCACTGCAGGCTTTTAATTATGATACACTGCTTTATTTACTTATAACCTTTTGCAAAACTCCAGGCTCACACATCTGTATTTCATCAATCAACACATAATTATTTTCACCGGTAATATATTGTGATTCAATGTAGTCTTCTAACGCATGATACTCAAGTAGATTTTCAAACTCAGTAATATTGTAATTTACATGTACTACATTTCCTGATGGATCAGATTCCTTAATCAACTCAGTCAAAGCATCCATGATTTTAGACTTACCACATCTACGTATTCCGGTTATCACTTTAATATCAGGAATACCAATTAATTCGGCAATCTCATTTAGATATTTGACTCTTTTTATTAGTTTCATTCCATCACCTCCACGATTATAATACATCCTCTATTCCCCAAATTCAGCATTTTTTTATTTTTGGGGAATAATGTACTTTTCCCTAACTGTCATCAAAATATCCTTTCCCAATTTATATTGAGAAAGACTAACTATTAAGGGATCTGGACTCATTCAATAGTTAACTCTTACAAAAAGGTGCACACAGGGTGCAAATCAACATTATTATTCTTCGGAAACACCTATTTACAAGGATTAGAAAACAAATATCCTATACTGCCGTGGCAGACGAAAAGTACTTTTATCATAAATTTCTCCTATCCTAAAATGCCAAGATATGCCGAGTTTTGCAAGGGTTTATCGGCATTTCCGGGCATTCGATTTTTTCAAGTGTAAACTACATAATCAGCATATCTTTGCAAATATTAGCATTTCACAGCCATGTGTAGTAGTAAAATCGTAGTAGAAATTAAGAGTAATTACTACTGCGATTAGGGGTGTTCACAATTTAACAAAGGGTGTGCATTTCTACACACCCTATTTTATTAATCCTTATCCCATCTATTTGCGTCCGTCCATCTGAAATTTGGATTCCTATTCCTTCTTGGGTCATTCTCCCATTTTTCTGCTGAACGCCTACTCATCTCTCTATCAATTCTTTTCATCTCTGGAGTTTTTTCTCCTGTTCCGCCGTTGAATCCATCCTTAATCCATTGCTGCCTTCTCTTTTCATATCCTTCTGACAACTCATCATCAGATGCATTTTCAAGCCATTTCTCAAAAGCACTCTTAAACAAACTACTGAAAAATCCCATCATGTTTTCCTCCATAAAAAATGTATTTGACTTTGCTCTATTCAGTCATTCTTGCAAATTTATCCTCCTTATAATAGTACTTGTAAATTTCGCGGATTATGCATTAATCATAGTCTGCCTAGCCTGTGCATTTGAAATCATAGAGTGCATTTCTTCAGACAAGTTTATCCTTTTAATTTCAATTCCAAATTGTCGAATACTCTCAGCTATAAAGGATTTACCATTTAAATACTTTTCTACCTTGTCATCAGCAATCACAATTACTTTTCTATAGGTAGTATTCTTGCTCCTTTCAAGAAGTAGCATTTTAAGAATATCCTGGGATATCTTATGTTGTTGTCCTACTTTCAAAGTACCAATATGAGCAAATATTTCACAAATTACTCTATCTTTTTCAGAATACAAATCCGGCTCAATATGTACCCCATCCGAGAGAATCACCTTTACATTTCTCTCAACTGGGCATCCAAGCCATTCTTCAACCGTTGATGCGATATATATTTCTGCCTTCTGTTGTTCATAGGAACTAGATTTGCTTGTATCTATCATTAGTTCAACTCCATACTCCTTATTGATAATTGCTACAAATTTTATATCTATATATACTTCTTGAATGCCTTCTTCATCTTCGTACAGACATCCTTGATATAATCAAACTGTTCTGGCCACGCAGCCTGATCATCTAAATCAGCAGGTTTTTCAATAATAATTCTACTAGCCTTTCGCTCCGGCAATTCTCTCCAATCAAGAGCAAACCACATAATCTTTCTATCTGTTCCAGTTTCAGAGGCATAGATATCAGCATTAAAATCTCCACCAGAAGACTCTGTTTCATCAACAGTAATATCTAATCCTACTGCATCACCTAAAAGGTCAACATTCTCTGCCACGGACTCCTATGATTGTCAATCTGAAAGTGAGCTACCCCTTTTTCGGCTCTTTTTAGTCTGGGCCAACCGTCGTGAAAACATCCATCTACATTCAAAATATATGGTCTACCAAAACTCATTGAATTTGTAAGCAGAAAATCTCCAGCATGGACATAACGTGATTTTGTAACGCCTTCTGGTATTATTTTTTCTTTTGTAGAATTGATATATTTTCCACCCTTATTAGTATCTCCAATTTTTATCCAATTTACACCTTCATCTGAATCAGTAAGGAAATCCTTAATTGATCTTGGTGAACCACCACGTGCAATTTCTGCAACATGTTTCAATCTTATCCACTCCCATGAATCAGGCAACTCGAATGGAATTTCATTGTCGATACAACGCTCCACGCCATCTAACTTCTCATAATGAGAATTATCCCTACGATAAATAATAGATTCGTGCTTGTCTTTCTTCAGTTTTCCCTCAGCAATAAGACGCTGCTTCTCAGCACGAATTTTCTCAAGAAGAACTGATGCAGGTTCATCATTAAGGTCTTGAGGGACAAGCTTCCCGATGACAGCTTCTTGAAGAATGGATTTTTTAAGTTGCTCTTGGAAACTGCCATTCAGTGAAGTTAATTTTTCTTCAGCATTTCCGTACTTGTTTATGTAAGGCTTTAAAGAAGTGTATTTTTCAATTATACGTTTCTGTTCTGAGACTGGCGGAACAGGAATAAAAGCCCTATATAACCTTTCATCGTTAATAGCAGGATAAGCAACACCTTTCGAATTATTCGTATCATTTGCATAAGCATCAAAATTCGGAAACATCATATATAGAAATAAAAACTCGTTTACGAAATCTGCATGTGATGTCATCACGGCGAAACCAGTACTTGCAATAGGTTCGAAAGAAAAATCCTTGTTAATAATGCACATGTTATGTAAATATGGTCTAACTGTTGAATAAATAATATCTCCTGTCTTGACGATTTTTCGGGCTTGCGAAGGAGCTTTGTCTGCTTCTATAAGGCTTTCATCAGAAGATAATCTCTGATTAGCATTATCTATTGACCCAATGTCTATGTAAGAAAATGTACGCTCAGGTTTCTTTTGCCCGTGGTTGTAGACAAGCGTTCCGAGTCTCACCCATTCCAAGCTATCCGGAATCTCAAACGGTACATCATCCGCAATAGAAACCGGCTCGTTTTTACCAACCTTCTCATAAGGAATATTATCTTCACCACGAAAAATATAAGAATGGTTCTTCTCCTTCTTTATTTTTCCCTCCTTAATGAGTTGTTCCTTCTCTTCTCGTATTCTTTTTATAAGTTCACTTGCAGGCTCATCATTAGGGTCTTGTGACACAAGTTTCCCCTAGACAGCCATCTGCAATATTGAATTCTTTAATTGTTCTGCTGTCATCAAACACATTCCTTTACTAATCGATCACTTCCCAGTAACCGTTTTTATTTGCCCCATGTCGTAATAACTTTCCTTCATCTTTCAATTTAGAAAGAATTCTTTGTGCCTGACGTTGTGTAATTCCTAACGAATTCGCCAACATATTAGCTGAAAGTCTATTATCTTGTCTCAACAAAGAAATCACTTTATCTTCATTTGTTACGACGTTTTTTGCGACATTTATTACGACATCATGTTCATTTTGCGCCTTATTGATTTCTTGCAAGGAATCGCGAATCATACCAAGCATAAATTCAACAAACTCAGTAGATTCACCTTGATTATCTGCATGCCCAAGTACATCGTAATATGCCTGCTGATTCTCATAAACAAGTGTCTCAACCGGTAACCACGCAAATATATCTTTCCATTTTTGTAAGATTAAAGACTGCCATAATCTACCTGTTCTACCATTGCCATCCTGAAAAGGATGAATAAACTCAAATTCATAATGAAAAATGCAGGACTTAACCAACGGATGAAATTTTGATTCCTTAAGCCACCTAAATAACTGCTGAATCAAATCAGGTACATACTTAGCTGGCGCACCAGCATGGATTAACTCCGTTCCAGCATAAACACCTACATTACCACTACGGAATGTACCTGCTTCTTTTACTAATCCATCCATCATCATCTTATGCGCTAGCAAAAGATTCTTTACGCTATAAGGATCCAATGCTGATATTCTTTCATAAGCCTCATAAGCATTCTTTACTTCGTGAATATCCTGTGGTGGGCCAAGTACTCTTTTACCATTGATAACATCCGTTACCTGTTCTAACGTCAGTGTATTCTGCTCAATTGCAAGGGACGAATGAATAGTTTTTATTCTACTCTCTCGTCTTAAAATAGGGTTTGGATTCATCGCTTCATATGTAGAAATAGAGCCAACGAGTTCGCCTATCTCTACTATTAAATTTGTTATTTCCCCAGTCATCGTAAATGGGGGTTCATAATGTTCGCTCATATGCATTCTCCATCACTTTGTATTTGAATCTACTTCCTCTAAATCAAGAACTCTCCTGCTTGCTCTAGGATAAGCAAAATACTTAACTGTTCCATCCTGGAATTATATTATTCGATTTACATTTCGGACATACACGTCCCATCAAATCCCTCCAATCAAAAAAGCATCCAGATCTATCCCGGATGCCAATAAAAGCCACACTATATGAATACGGGATTGTTCCTTGTTTACATTGTTTTACCTCTCAAAATGTTTATAAAACTACTATATTATACTATATCACTCAACCCGTAATTTTACCAGTAAAAAGCACCTACCATTTCTGATAGATGCTTACTGCTCCTCAATCGTATATGTAATTTTCATTGTCTTGTCTGCCGTCTTAATAACCGAGGTAGACAGATTATTGATGGTGGCAAGATACGGTGTTATAAGCCACAGGCCTTTATAGATGGATTCGCTGCTCCAATAGTACCTTCCAAACATAATGGCATAGGGTCCGTACTGAAAAAATGGTGTACATACATAACTTAATGCTCTGTTATTAGTTATTTTGTAAACTTTATCATCTGAACCCATTCTAAAATCAGACCCGAATATCCAATCTCCTAACACCCGCATATATGTGTATCCATAGTTATCTCCGCCATTAAAATTTGATGTAAAACCAAACTTAATAAATGTGATATCAGCGGGATTGCTCATGTTAACCTTATACAATCCCGTTCGGTTATAATGCATGAAGTAAACATATCCATTGAGTGCTACGATAAAAGTGGTTGTTTATTCTTATTTTACAAATTATTCTTCATAATTTCCAAGTAATTCTCTGGAAAACCAATCAACTCCAAATCAATATCATTTCTGTAGTCATCTATCACTTTTTCCACTGTCTGCATCAAAGATTTCTTACTCTCTTCATCCGGAAGTCTTTTTAGCAAGACTAGTGTATATGCAAATAATGAATTATTCTTTATTTCTGGATGTTTTCTCAAAAATGACGTTGTAAACTTTGCCGGAGGATTAAAATCTGTATTATACATTCTAGCTGCATGCGAACATTTATTTCGTAAAATTTATAAACAATGAAGATGATTTTCTAATGTATCTCTTCCAACACCAACCATATGAGCAATAGCATCTTTTTCTGAATAATACATAGAGCTGTATAATTTAGACATATTAGAAAAAGACATTAATTCCACAATAACCCACAATGGCATTTTACTAGAATATTTCATTTTATGATGCTTAACAATCAAGCTATCTTTATAATAATTTTTCTCCCTGCTGAAATTTTCCATAACTTCTCTGTAACCCTTTTTGTTATAGAAATTATTCTCATCATAATGCTGATCATACGGAGTCTCCGTACATTTAGCAATTGAAAATCCATAAAATCTCTCCTTAACGTAAAAAAGCTGAACACAAGTCTCAGCTTGGTCCCCAATGCCAAAAAGACTTCGGGCAACTCTGTTACATATAGTATATTCAAAAAAACGAAAAAATTGCAATAGATTATATTGTTTTCATCGATTTAATACCTGCCAATTTTCCTTTGAATAAAAAGTGATAAATAGGCTAAATAGAATTTTTTATTCTCTTTGTCTATGCTTACATTATACCCTCGAATGTAAAAAAAAGACAAACCAGTGATTTGCCTTGTCCAAAACACACCCTTATTCATTTTAATAAATCCAAATATCCTCTTCTGTAATTGACTCCAACATGTGAAGCACAATGACTCCATACGTTATAGAATACTTTTTTCCATTGAACTTAAATTCAATCTCACGTCCCTCAGAAACATATTCTCTTAACTGATCTAAATCCATTTATTTTACCTTCGTATCTGAACTATCTCTATGCATCTTTCCATTATCGTCATAGGTTATCTTATGCTGATGTGGAACATTAGGATGCATCTTAGGGTATCCTCAAATATGTCCCCTTGAGTGTTGGTAGCGCCCAAGGGGATTTTTTTATTCGTCCACCCATTCCATTTCCTTTTCACATTCCCAGAAAGTTCTTCCATCAAACAATGGTTCTTTTAGAAAAGCATCCAAACTCGCAGGACGATCTAATCCTTTTACACTCCATAAAACAGTCACTGTAGGTTCCCACTGCTGCAGTTCAAAATAATATGTTCCATCATCCAGATTGTATCCTTGCGAAAAATACTTTTTTCCATGATAGACATATATAACCTCTTCACCATCCAAGAGTTTTTCAACAAACTCATCAATATTTCCGTTAATCATAGTTCAGCTCCTTTGAAAAACTTTTTATATTACTAGTTGTAAATTCAATTGCTTAAATTCATGTTTTAGAATTTTCATCTTTATTCTCTGTATCATTATTATCATTATTTCTTTCAAATGCATTTGGATTTATAAACTTATATATAGATCCAATCACAGCATAATCCAGCACGCAAAGAAGTGCTAGCCATTTGCATGGTGATATTAAACCTGCTATCAAAAAGTGAATACCACCAAGAATAGGAACTCCTGATACACTGTGTTCTGGATTCCTTTTCCCAAATAGCAAAAACAGGCCCATTGTAAGATAAATCAAACCTATAGCAGCAAAAATTGCCGGAAATACCCATGGATGTAACTTAAACCACATTGCATTCACCTTTTCTTTCTTAGTTATAACAGCTATTGCACAAGGCATTCTTCCTTTCGACATTATACCTATTAATCGTTAAAAAGTGCAACCCTTTTATAAAAGGTTGCACTTTTATACTTTTAACGTTAGAACAAATTTTATTTTTACCAACCAAGATCCATAAGCC
>DEWK01000020.1 GCA_002363615.1 Lachnospira sp. UBA3212
TGCACTTAACTTGACAATTCAAGTTCATAAAAACATCTCCCTTCTTAGAACTATACAACTAACACATATTTCATCAAACCTTCTATCTTGTTACTTAAATGATAGCATAAGAACCTTTTGTTTTTTCGGCGAAATTTTGTCCTTCCTGTGTACAATATGACAAATGTCATGTTTGCAAAGTAAAAAATGATTCATCTAAAAAAAAGATGAATCATTTTTAAATCTTATTCTGCTTCTCTTATTAATTTACGATAAAGTTCCTTATTATCTGATTTCTTAAAATACGTAAGAATGGTTCGATTGGAAGAATCTAATACCACAACTTCTCCTGTGGTAGATAAAAAATATACATTACTTCCATCAGAAGCAACCTTTAAAACAGCCTGCTGATTGTTCACCAAAGACTGGGCTGCAATCTCATAATCCTCTGGATTGGTATACCCCAAACCTACCCCATACTTTCCATATTGTGCATAACGCTCAGGTTCATTTTCAAAGGAACAATCCACATGAGCCCTAGTTGTTGTTTCTTCTTCTTTTACGGTTTCTGAACCAATTACATTCCCAAACTGATTGGTAACAAGCTCCGTTTCATATTCTTTCTCTTCCTGCTTGCTAAACGCTTCTTGGGATTTTTCAGGTACATTGTTCTTAGAATCGGTTTGGCTAGATTTAATCTTCGGTCCCCCAGTCCTAATAATCCAAGCTGAAATCAAACATACCACCACTATAAAGACCATCACCTCGGCAAATAGGATTAAATCAGACTTTCCTTTCGGATTATACTTTTTATAATTCTTTCTTCTCCCCTTAGAATCCTTTAACTTATAATATTCAAATTCCCGATTTAATTTTTGTTCTGCCTGATTCTTAACCTCACTTCTCTTCTTTTCGTGGATATTTTCCTTCCCATTCTTATAGTTCTTATTTCCCTGGTAGGTATTTTTACCACCACTATTTTTTTTATTGTTCTTATTATTCTTTGAGGCTAGATTCTTTAAAGTATTCTCATAATTCTTTTCCTTAATATGATCCTCTTCTGTAAACCGATATCCGGCCTTCATTCGATTCTCATTCCTACAATCTCGACAGCGTTTGGGAAGCGCAAGCTTCTTACTTGAATAGAATGAAATTTCAGCATCTGTGATTTCAAATTCCATTCCACACTGCTTACAAATCCGCTTCATTACTCCCCTCCTTTCTCACTATATTCTAAATGATTTTACCATATTATGTATTGAATTTCAAGAAAGGCCAAATATCTTGTTGATCATAAGCCCTTTATTTTCCTGGGAAATCAAATTTCACAGAAAATCCACAAAATTAGATTGACATTCAAACTATCAGGTGCTAGTATCTATCTGTAGATGATGTAGTCTTAAATACTACATGACATGTTTATTTAAACTCGAAAGGAGAAGGCTATGACAAAAGTGATAAAAAACAAGATGAAACATGATTTAAAAAATCCGAAAGATCCAGGAAGTGCCTGGACTCATTTTATAGCAATGCTTGCTACCCTTTTATTTTCTCCGGTACTTTTACAGAAGGCAAGTCAAACAGGTAGCAGAGCCTTTGTGATTTACATGGCTATCTTTATTTATACCATGGTTGGCCTCTATTTAGCTTCTACCTGCTATCATACCTTTAATCTAAGCCCAACCATTAACCGACGTTTAAAAAAATGGGATCATTTGATGATTTTTATTATGATTGCCGGTTCCTATACCCCTATTAGCCTGATTGTGGTGGGAGGTAAAAAAGGATTTTTCCTTTGTTTATCCGTATGGATTGTGGCAATCCTGGGAATGATTATGAAAGCCTTTTGGATCTACTGTCCAAAATGGTTTTCTTCCATAATTTATGTAGCCATGGGATGGATGTGTCTTCCTATTGTAAAAACCCTTTATAGCAAACTCTCTGGCAAAGGATTTGCCTGGTTACTACTAGGTGGCGTAATCTATACCATAGGCGGAATCATCTATGCAATTAAGCTTCCAAGATTTGATGCCAAGCATAAAAACTTCGGAAGTCATGAAATTTTTCACCTCTTTGTTATGCTTGGAAGTTTTTGTCATATTGTATTAATGTTTCGTTTCCTACCACCATTTGTCTAAAAAAATCCTCTTAGAGGATTTTTTTTAGCAACAAATTACCCCGGGAACACCCAGTTCACTGCAAAGACAATATAGGCAAAGACTTTCTGCACAGCCACTACCACCATAACTTTCCCTACGTCCATAAGGACTTCCTCCACGATAATAGTACTGTCCTTGCAACTGAAGTTCCTGATAGAGGTTCCTATAATTGATATTTCCAGGTTCTAAATCTACCGCCCTTTTCGCATGCTCAAGTGCAGTGGCGGAATTTAATAGTCCTGCATTTGCAAATGCACTTAAGTAATACCAATAGGCGTTACGATTCTTCATTTCCTCTAAAACATGAAGGGCCTCCCTATAATGCCCACTGTTAATATAATTCGCTGCAGCCTGAAGATGTACCTCTTCTTGTGATTGAGATTCCCTTTGAAAATTTCCGGAATAAAAGCCACTGTAACCAGAAGAATCCTTTCCCTCACGAATTTTCATAATCTGATTATAAGCATCCAACACTTGCTTAAACTTCTCTTCTGCTTCTTCTTTATTTGGATTATCCAAATTAGCATCCGGGTGATACTTTCTACTAAGTTTTCGATAGGCTCTCTTTACTTCATCATCACTGGCATTGGGACCAATTCCTAATACCTGATACGGATCATAACCTGTCATACTTTTTTTCCTCTCATCCCGCTTGGCACGGGTTCTTCTATACTTCTCCCACATTCCTGAATAAAGGATATTTCGAAGGAGTTCACCATTTCTTAATATAGGCAATCGCTCAAATGCCCTTACCGCTCTTGCCGCTGTATCATTTAAAATCAACCATATGGTTTCTTCAAATTTTTCATCCTTCCTATAACGATTCTTTAAGGGATTAAAGTTCTGATTTTTTATATCCTCCTCTACATCCTCATAGGCATCCATAAAATAAATAAATTTTCCTAAGTAAAACCCCATCTCATAGAGATCCTTTTGAAACTCGTCTTTTCTTATGGAAAAAATACTTCCCAGCATATGGCCGGTAGGATAGGATACCTGATCCAGATTATCTGTCCCCATCTTTTCTATTTTTTTAGTCTCCTCCATATAGGAAACAACCATTTCCTTTTCCTTCTTATAGTTTTTTCCTACTTCCTCATAGGCCTTAGAAAGAGACATAGCCATGGCCAAACTCTTCCATGATTTCTCATCTTCATAATCGTCTAATAGATTATGATAGGACAAAAGAATGGTTAGAGCCGCACCATAGGCGGTCCAATCATTGATTCTCATATTTTCTGGCCTGATCGGATGTTTTGGACAAAAATGCACTTTTTTTTCATAAGGGCTTTCATACAAGGAAGAAAAAAGACAGGTTAAAAAAGTAAGATCATAGGTTAAAAACAAGCTGGTATGAAGCCCATAGTCCTTACGTAAGTGATAGCATAGACCACAGTAAATGCTTTTATAAAACTCATCATCCATCACCTTTAGTTGGTCCCGTTTTGTCATTAAGTAGCCAAACATAAAAACCTCCCAACAAGTCTAACTGTGCTTAATAAACTTTCTTTGACACTTAGGGCAGGTCACTTCAATCTTTCCATGTCCCCTAGGGATTCGAATTTTCTGTTTGCAATCCGGGCACTTGTATATATGGTACTTCTTGCACTGAAATAACTGATACTTAAAACGAATCCAAATATTCTTACAATTCGTCTTTATTTTTTTAAACCTTTCATTCTCTTTGTATCTGGCCGGCTTATTTTTTGATAAACAACGAAAATACACCCAGGAAATATCTGCCAAAATAAGTAAACTCATCAAACGTCCAAATAGATTGGTGCCTGCATCTCCAAAGATAAATCCCAGTACCCAAAGAAGAAACATAAATTTAAAAAGGAACTTCCCAAGTTCATCTATCCCATACCTTCCCTGCATGAAAGTAATCATATTCTCTTGGACTTTATTTATAAACTGTCGAAATTTCATCCTCTCACACTTCCTTTCTTTTCTATCATATTCTATACGAAAGAATAAGAACTTACCATAGAAAGAAAGAAGAATTCACAAAAAAATCTTAAATGAGCGGGTAAGCCTACACTTATCCGCTCATTTACTATTCTATAAACATTGCATCTCCAAAGGAGAAGAAACGGTATTTCTCTTCTATCGCAGATTCATATGCTTTCATTACATGATCTCTTCCAGCAAGTGCCGATACCAACATTAATAAGGTAGATTGTGGCAAATGAAAATTTGTAATCAAACAATCCAAACACTTAAACTTATAACCCGGATAAATAAAGATTTGAGTCCATCCACTGGTAGCCCGCACATGTCCCTCTTGATCTGCAACACTCTCAATGGTACGACAACTGGTCGTTCCCACACAAATCACCCGTTTTCCCTGGTCCTTGGTAGAATTGATCAAATCAGCTGCTTCTTCATCGATCATATAAAATTCCGAATGCATATGGTGGTCCCTTACTTCATCTACCTTTACCGGACGGAAAGTTCCCAGTCCCACATGAAGGGTTACCCTGGCAATTTTTACTCCTTTTTCTTCAATCTTCTTTAAAAGATCTTCCGTAAAATGAAGTCCTGCTGTTGGAGCTGCCGCTGAACCGTTATACCTGGCGTATACGGTTTGATAACGATTCTTATCCTCCAGTTTATGGGTAATATAAGGAGGCAAAGGCATTTCGCCTAACTGATCGAGGATTTCCTCAAAAATCCCCTGATAACTAAACTGAATCAAACGATTTCCCTCTTCCACAATATCTATTACCCGGCCCATTAAAAGACCGTCTCCAAAACTAATCTGGGCTCCTACCTTTAACTTCTTCCCAGGTTTAACTAAGGTCTCCCAAACATCTTTTTCTTTTCTTTTTAAAAGAAGAACTTCCACATGAGCCTGGGTTCCAACCTTTACCCCGTAAAGTCTAGCAGGAATTACCTTGGTATTATTAATAACCAAGCAATCCCCCGGATTTAAAAAATCAATGATATCATGAAATACATGATGAGAAATCTCACCTGTCTCCTTTTTTAAAACCATCAGTCTTGAACTGTCTCGATTCTCTAAGGGATCTTGCGCAATTAATTCTTCTGGTAATTCATAATTAAAATCGCTGACTTTCATATTTTCCTTTCTAAGCACAGATTTCATCACTGTCAAGGATTATGGTAAATGGTCCATCGTTTACCAGGGATACCTTCATATCCGCAGCAAATTCTCCACATTCCACCCTTGGGATTTCCTGTGCAATCAGATCTTTTATATATTCGTATAATTCGTTGGCAAGCTTAGGATCTCCCGCCTTTTCAAAAGAAGGACGATTCCCCTTCTTGCAGTTGGCATAAAGAGTAAATTGCGAAACCACTAATACGGATCCATCAACATCCCGTAAGGATAAATTAATCTTATCTTGTTCATCGGAGAAAATACGAAGTCCCACTAGTTTTTTTACCATCTTATTTGCCATTTCCCTGGTATCCTCCCTTCCAATTCCTAAGAGGACCAAAAATCCCTGGCCAATTTCACCGATAATCTGCTGATTTACCGAAACAGAGGCCTCCTTTACTCGCTGAATAACAAAACGCATAGTCCCTCCTAGGCACGTAGTTTTACACCAAGTTTTTCAAGACCGGTAAGGATTTTTTCCATTACGCCGGAAATCTCTGTATCATCTAAGGTATGGTCTAAGGCTCTAAAGGAAATAGAGTATGCCATTGACTTATAGCCTTCCTTAATCTGATCTCCCTCGTAGATATCAAAGAGCTTACAATTCTCAAGAAGCTTTCCACCCTTATTTTTAATTACTTCCTCAATCTGTCCGGCAAGGATTGTCTTAGGGACAACCATAGAAAGATCACGGCTTACGGCTGGATACTTAGCAATACCAGCAAACTTATGAAGGAAGCTGGTGTTCTCTAAAAATGCTGGAAGATCAAGAACTGCCACATAGGCTCTTTCACCAATGGAATAATTCTTTCCAACCAATGGATGAACCTCACCCAAATAACCGATCACCTTACCTTCATATTCTATCAGGGCCTGACGACCAGGATGTAAGAAATTCTTCTTAGCATCTGGAAGATAACGAATCGTACCCGTAAGACCTACCGCTACAAGAGCCTCTTCTACTACACCCTTTAAGGTAAAGAAGTCACCTTCTCCATAGAATCCAAGGGTAAACTGCATTCTCTCATCAGGAAGTTCGGTAAGAGGAAGGGACTTAGGAAGATAAATATTTGCAAGTTCATATAACTTAACATTTTTATTTCTGTGATTATAGTTAAAGGCAAGGGCGGTAAGAATTCCATTTAATGGAAGGGTTCTCATAACAGAATAATCCTCACCCAATGGGTTACGAATCGTTACGGCATTACGAACGGAATCATCCTGATCAATCAATAACTTATCAAACACCTTTTGACTTTCAAAGGAGAAGGTCATTGCCTCTGAATATCCTGCAAATCTAGCAACCTCTGCTAACTTGTTTTGAACCTCAAGCTTGTAAGATAATTTTCCTGAAGAAGCACCAGAAGCAGGAAGGGTGGTAGGAATCTTATCATAACCAAAGAATCTTGCTACTTCTTCTGCTACGTCACAGGTTCTGTGGATGTCCTGACGGAAGGTAGGTGCCACGATTTCACCACTTGCCTCATCTAAGGTAAGTTCTACCAAGGCAAGGTAATCTAACATTTCCTTTTCACTAAGGTTAGTACCAAGAATAGCGTTAATTCGGTTTGGCTCAAATTTAACTCTTGATTCCTCTCTCTTAGTAGGATAATAATCAATCGCTCCACCAACAACTTCACCTGCACCCATCTCTTCAATAAGCTGACAAGCACGGTTCATCGCTGCCATGGCATTGTTTGGATCCAAGCCCTTTTCAAAAATACCAGAAGCATCGGTACGTAAACCAAGTCTCTTAGAAGAAAGTCTAATATTAGTTCCATCAAAACAAGCTGCCTCAAAGAATAAGGTAGTTACCTGATCGGTAATCATTGAGTTTTCACCACCCATAATACCTGCAATACCTACCGCTTCCTTCTCGTCGCAAATCATAAGGATTTCATCGTCTAACCTACGCTCTACTCCATCTAAGGTTGTATAGGTCTCGCCATTTTTAGCACGGCGAACACAAATCTTATGACCTGCAATCTTATCATAATCATAAGCATGCATTGGTTGTCCATATTCCATCATAACGTAGTTTGTAATATCAACCAAATTATTGATTGGACGGATTCCCATGTTCGATAAGGCTCTTTGCATCCACCATGGAGAAGGTCCCACCTTTACATTCTTTACGACACGACCTACATATCTGCTACAAAGATCCTCATCCATGACCTCAAGAGACATATAATCCGCTGCATTCTCAGAATTTCCAGTCTCCTTAACCACAGGTGGGCAGAATGGCTTACGGAAGGTAGCTGCCGCTTCTCTTGCAATACCAAGGACAGCATAGCAATCCACACGGTTTGATGTGATTTCATATTCCACTACGGTATCATGAAGTCCTAATACTTCTACCGCATCGGCACCAACCTCCTCCTGATCGGAAAAGATGTAGATGCCATTTTCAGGGGCTTCCGGATACATATCACAAGAAGAACCTAACTCTTCAATGGAGCACATCATACCAAAGGATTCTATTCCACGAAGCTTACCCTTTTTAATCTTAATGCCACCCTCTGTTTTGCTACCATCATGTCCACCGGCAACACGTCCACCATCCAGTACAACCGGAACCTTGATTCCTTCTGATACATTAGGAGCGCCAGTAACAATCTGGATGGTGCCTCCATTATTTTCTCCTACATCAACCTGGCAGATCACAAGTTTATCTGCATCCGGGTGTTTTTCAATCTTTGTAATCTGACCTATCACAATTTTGTCAAGATTCTCATCAAGCTTCTTGAAATTTTCGACCTTTGTACCTGTTAAGGTCATGGCATCCATATACTCCTGTGGAGTACAATCAAGTTCAGGTACATATTTCTTTATCCAACTAAGTGGTGTATTCATCTTATTTCCTTTCTGTAACTAATCCTATAATTTTCCTTAGAACTGCTCAATGAAACGAGTATCATTTTCATACATTAAGCGCATGTCATCGATTTCATATTTTAATAAAGCGATTCGCTCAAGACCTACACCAAAAGCAAAACCTACATACTCATTAGGATCGATGTTACTCATCTCAAGAACGTGTGGGTGAACCATACCACATCCTAGAATTTCAATCCATCCTTCATTCTTGCAGAATCTACAACCCTTACCACCGCACTTAAAGCAGCTGACATCCATCTCGGCAGATGGCTCCGTAAATGGGAAGTGATGAGGACGGAACTTAACCTTTGTATCCTCACCAAATAAGGTCTTGGCAAACTCTACTAAGGTTCCCTTTAAGTCTGCAAAAGTTACATTCTTATCAATTACAAGGCCCTCAATCTGATGGAAGACCGGTGAATGAGTCGCATCCACGTCATCGGAACGATATACACGTCCCGGAGCAATCATACGAATCGGAAGTTTTCCCTTTTCCATTTCATGAACCTGAGCTCCTGAAGTCTGAGTACGAAGAAGAATAGAATCTGTAATATAGAAGGTATCCTGCTCATCCTTTGCCGGATGACCATCCGGAATATTTAAGGCCTCAAAATTATAATAATCGAATTCTACTTCCGGACCTTCTACCACTTCATAACCAAGACCAGTAAAAATTTTTTCAACTTCCTCAAGGGCTACGGTATTCGGATGCTTATGTCCCACCTTAGCATGTTTGGCAGGAAGGGTAACATCAATAACCTCAGCCTTTAACTTAGCTTCAAGTGCTTTCTTTTCCAATTCTTCCTTGACATTCTCAAGTTTTTCCTCTAATTCTTTACGAACATCATTTACCAACTGTCCAACCTTTGGACGATCTTCTGGTGCCACAGACTTCATAGACTTTAAAACCTCTGTTAAAGCACCCTTCTTTCCTAAGACAGCCACACGGATTTCATTTAACTGATCCAAGCTTTCAGCCATACCAAGATTCTTCTCAGCTTCTACTTTGATTTCTTCCAGTTTTTCTTTAATCATTGCAAACAATTCCTTTCGTTCATTCAAAAAGTCCCAAGCATGTTTTCACATACTTGGGACGATTATATTTCGCGGTACCACCCAAATTCCGATTGCTCGGCACTTGATTGTCTGTTTAACGGACAGTTCCGACCTCTCCTACTCTTGGTTCAAAGAAGCAGCTCCCGTGGGAAATTTCATCTAATGGCAGGGATGAAGAAGACTTACAGCCGATGATCTTCTCTCTCTTACATATACCATAAATTACTTAACACGTTCTTCGCCTTTATGAAATTTTGGATGTCATTTTTGACACTTGTAAATATTAGCACAAGCATTCAAATCCGTCAAGGTCTTAATTTGTCTTTGCTCCCCAAACCATCAGGTTCGCGCCACAAACACTAAAGGTAAGGGTTTCATCTCTTGTAGCAAGTTCGTTGGCCTGCTTTACAAATACACCCTTATATTCCACTTCTGAAGTGGTGGCATTCGTATCAGAAATAGTCATCTTCATAACTACCTGATTTCCATTGGTAAGTGACCAGGTACCACTTGCTCCACCTGAAATCTTACCATCTTCGCTTAAGGTAACAGTAGTAGCATCAAAGATACCCTTTGTTGCATCTGTCGATGATCCACAATATACCTTCTGACGATACTGAGCAGAGAATGAATAGGTTCCTGCAATTTCAGAAGCTGCATAGGCAGTTTCATCATAGGTCTCACCTGAATACTCATATGGAGATACTACAAGCCAACCATCTTCATTGATATACATCTGATGAACCTTATCGTTAAAGTTCTCTCCAGTGCTGCTATATCTGGTGTGATAAATCAAGTAAATCTTACCATCGCTATCTACAAATGCTGAGTTATGGCCCTGAGCAGCTTCAATCTTTGTCTCCGACTTACCATACATCTTAACAGAACTCATGGCTCTCATTCCACGGAAACCGTTGTACTTGGTTGTAACTGAATTACCGTTGTAACCTACCGATGAATCCCAAGCAGTGTAAATTGCTGATGTACCATTCTGATCTACGAAAGGTCCGTTAATGCTTTCTGAACGGAAGATTCTCATATTGTAACCACCCTCTGTCTCAAGGTTACCAAGGGAAACAAAGAGATAGTAATAATCACCAGCATGTAAGATATAAGGACCTTCACCAGAATTGTAGTAACCACCGGCGATCTTATATCCACAATATGGATCTTGCTCATTCACCTTATACTCACTATAGCCTGTGTACTCAGTGTCACGAAGACCAGTTGCTGTATCAAGCTTGATCTGATAGATACCAGCAGACCAGGAACCATAAGTCAACCAAAGGTTACCTTCTGCATCGTACTCGACATTAGGGTCGATACAGTTCATCTTAGAAGTATCTGTTGAGTTGTATCTACCTGGAATTGCTTCATCCTCGCCTAAACCAAGAACTTCTCTAATATCAGAATAATCTGCTCTGGTAACCTCACCTGATCCCTCTGCAAAGTTTACTCTTGCAGAAATTGTCACATCTGAACCAGCGTAATTTATCTTATACTTGGCAATGGCAACAGTCTGAGTAGTTACTCCCCCTGCACTGCCATCAAAACCTGAAAATACTACTTCATCTACATAGGTCCAATCTCCATCTAACTTGTCAGCAGTTAAAAGAACGATTGCAGAATGCCAGTCATTACCATTAACAGACATGTACATACACCACTTACCCATGTCTTCATTCCAGATTACATCTGGAGCCCAAAGGTTACCCTTTAACTGAGGATTCTCAGCGGTATAACAGTAGTTTGCCCAAACATCGCCAAATAAATCTTCATATTCTCTGTTGATATTATTAGTGAAACTCTGCCACTTCATAAGATCAGTAGACTTAGCCCAAGCCATATGTGAACCAAAGATATAGTAGGTTCCTGTCTCCTCATCCTTTACAATGGAAGGATCATGAACACCTGCATTCACAATGTTGGCATTGCTAAAACTTGCATTTGCAGCAGCCTCTGCTACGATTGGTGTGGTAGCTTCCTTAAACATAGGAACCATCCCACTTGCAAGTAAAGCACCAATTAAAATGGTTGCAGTTGTAGTATCAATGGCCTTCTTCTTTTTCTTCTTTCCAGCAACCAATAAAATGATTAAAACAATAACAACAAGTAAGATCACTGCAGCGGCAATGATAATTACGGTCATATTTAAATCACTATGTTCTTTTCCCTCTGTAGTAAAAGTAAATGACTCGGTCTTACCGGCCTTTACTACATTAATTTTATCAATTTCCTTCTTTAAGCTTGCCTTATCATAAGAAATTGATGATGGGATATTAAGGGAACATGAACTAACACTAACATCATAATTGTTGGTATTCTTAAAAGATACGGTAAGTTTAACAGCTTCCCCCTCCTTGTACTCTTCACTGTCACTTGAAACTGTAACGGTCAAACCTTCTTTTGTTACTTCTCCATTCTTTGCTGCAAAAGCAGTACTTTGCATAACTACCATGGTTATCAAAGTAAGAAGAAGTAAGAATACCTTCTTTTTTGCTTTAAACATAAGCATCCTCCTATAAATAGTTATTCACCGTGCCTTGGCACTACTTTTTTTATTATAGTATCAAACTCAAAAAAAGTCCATAAAACATTGTGTCTTTTTTGTTGATTTTTCGTTGTTTTTTACAGTTATTTTTTTGATGTTTTTTGCTATTGGACCCTTCTTGCCAGATTTACCAAAAAATGCTATTATAAACAAGATAATCACATATAAGGGAGGAGGATTGCTTGTGATAAAAAAGCTATATAATAATCTTGTCTATTTTATGGCAAGGACGTCTGATGACAAGATTGGCGTATATAGTGCCCAGTCAGCATTTTTTATTCTTATGTCGATCTTCCCTATGGTCATGTTGGTATTTACCTTAATCGGTTATACCTCACTTTCCCAAAAGGAGGCCCTGACCCTGGTTGTTGACTACTTCCCTTCTTCCATTGAACCGATGATCGAACAGATTGTCAACGAGGTATATGGAGTATCTGGTTCTACCATGATTTCCGTTACCGGTATTGCTGCCATGTGGGCGGCAAGTAAGGGAGTATTTGCCATTAACACAGGAATGTATGGGGTTTATCGGGTAAAGGATAAGAGAAACTACTTGGTAGCAAGAATCGCTTCGATTTTTTATACCATTCTCTTTTTGTTAATGATCATACTCACCTTGGTTTTACTGGTATTTGGAGAGCGAATCAAAACCTTAGCAGACAAATATATTAATATCCCTGTGGTTCAAGAGAACAACCTTTTTGCTACGGTGCAATTTGTCTTTATTGAACGGTTTATTATTTTATTAACCATTTTAACCATTTTCTTCCTCTTACTTTTTAAAAGTGTAAGACACCTAAGATATGGTTTAGGCCAGTTGCTCCCGGGAGCTCTTTTTTCAGCCTTGGGTTGGCTCTTATTTTCTAGGATTTTTTCAGCTTATGTAAACCAAACAAATCTTACCTACACCTATGGAAGTCTTACTGCCATTGTTGTATCTATGTTATGGTTATACACCTGTATTTTTATTTTATTTTTAGGCTGTGAAATTAATGTAGTATTTAAGAATGAATTTCTTAAACTATCCAGATCCCTTCGTTATCGCAGACTTCTTAAGAGTCACAAGCGCAAGTTGAAGAAACGCAAAAAGAGAAAGGCCAGACAAGAAAGAAAGGAATTTAAAGATTCCAGAAAAGGAAGAAATTTATAAAAAATACCCGAAGGAAAAACCTTCGGGTATTTTTTAAGCCTGAAATACAGCTCCTGTACTTTGAGTCCTAGCGAAAGCTAGGTGGTGATCCGCAACAGCCAACTCTGTCGTCCACTCTATGGAGGCTGGACATATCTTAACTGCGATTTAAGAAAACCTTCAAAGAAATGTAGGAACAAAATAAACAGAAGAAATTCTGTATTTCAGGTTACATTAATTATAAAAGAAAGGGCTTGTCATTGCAAGCCCTTTTCCCTAGATTTCAATTAAAATATTTATGAGCAATTTTATTCAAAAGACTTTCTGCCACCTGACTTTTACTTAAAAGAGGCAGCTCTTCGATCTCATCTTTACTAATCAAAGTTACCACATTGGTATCGTGGCCAAATCCAGCCCCCTCTACCTTTAAATTATTACAGACAATTAAATCTAAATTCTTTTTTTCTAATTTTTTCTTAGAATTCTCAATTAAATTTTCTGTCTCCATAGAAAAGCCTACTAATACCTGGCCTTCCTTCTTAGCGGATCCAAGACTGCCCAGGATATCCCGGGTTCTTGTAAGAGGAATAAAAAGATTCTCCTCCGATTTTTTCATCTTTTGATCCGATACACTACTTGGGGTATAGTCTGCCACGGCCGCAGATTTTATAATTAAATCTGCTTGTTTTCCTTCCGCCATAACAGCCTCATACATATCCCCTGCAGAAACCACAGGTATTAACTTTACTCCTACCGGTGGTTTAAGATTTGTAGGACCACTTATTAAACTAACCTCAGCCCCCATTCCATAAGCAACCTTAGCAATGGCATAACCCATTTTTCCAGTGGAATGGTTGGTAATATATCGAACAGGATCAATTGCTTCTTGAGTCGGTCCAGCAGTCACCAAGACCTTTTTCCCTAAAAGACATTTATCATAAGCCACACCGGCTATAATATACTCGAATAATTCCCAAGCCTCCGGCATTTTTCCAAGTCCCACATCATTACAGGCTAAAAGTCCCGTTGCCGGCTGAATCACCTGATAACCAAGGGATTCTAATTTTTTTAAATTATCCTGCACAATAGGATTTAAAAACATATTGGTGTTCATGGCTGGAGAAAGCAAAACAGGACATCTTACCGCAAGCAAGGTGGTGGTAAGCATATCATCTGCAATCCCTCCTGCCAACTTTCCAATCACATTGGCAGATGCTGGTGCCACCAGACAAAGGTCCGCCTTTTTAGCAAGAGAAATATGTTCTACCTCAAATTGAAAATCACGATCAAAGGTATCTACAATACACTTATTTCCAGTTAAGGTTTCAAACGTAATGGGATGAATAAAATTACATGCGTTTTTTGTCATAATCACATGAACCGTGGCATGGGCCTTTTTAAGCATACTTGCAAGGCTTGCAATTTTATAAGCTGCAATACTTCCCGTCACTCCTAAAAGAATCGTTTTTCCCTTAAGCATAAACCCTCCTTATTTATCATCTCCATAAAGGCCATGTTTTTCATAATGATTGATTGAGGATACCTGATTGTTTTGGTCCACAAAAACCACCTTAGGCTTATGATCCTTAGCTTCCTCCTGGGACAAAGAACAAAAGCTCATAATTACCACATGATCTCCTACCTGAACCAGTCTGGCCGCAGGACCATTTAAACAAACAATTCCAGAACCTGCTTGGCCGGGAATGGTATAGGTTTCTAATCTAGTTCCCGCCTCAACGTCTACAACTAAGACCTTCTCATAAGGCAAGATTCCAGAAGCATCTAGTAAATCAGAATCCAAAGTAATACTTCCTACATAATTTAAGGAAGCCTCTGTTACAGTAGCCCTATGAATTTTTGATTTTAACATCTCTAAGTTCATATTTATTCCTTTCCGTAGGCTTCATAAGATAGCCTCATACACGTTTCCTAAGGTCAAAACTCTCACCTACTCCCACCCTTAAAGGTAGAGGGATTTATCCTACTAAAAGTAACTCTTCCCTAGAAAATAATATTGTCAATCAATCTTGTCTTACCAACATACACAGCCATGGCAAGGAGGATCTGTCCTTCTACCTCCTCTACCGGCAAAAGGTTTGGCCATGAAACGATTTCTACATAATCAATCTTTGCCAATGGCTCCTTTTCAATGATGGCAGATACCTCACGAAGTATTTTTTTACAATTCCTTTCTCCGGCCTCCAGCATCTGTTTCCCTACCTTTAGAGACTTAGAAAGTACCAAAGCTGCCTGTCTCTCCTCTGAAGAAAGATAGGTATTTCTAGAAGACTTAGCCAGACCATCCTCTTCACGAATAATTGGACAACCGATGATTTCCATATCAAAATTCAAATCCTGAACCATATGCTTTACTACGGCTAGTTGTTGGGCATCCTTTTGTCCAAAGTAAGCGCGGTCTGCCCCAACAATATGGAAAAGTTTGGTAAGCACGGTACAAACTCCCCTAAAATGAATCGGTCTGGTTTTTCCGCAAAGTCCCTTGGTTAAAGTATTCATATCCACAAAGGAGGAGAAATCCTCATGATACATTTCAGAAGCTTCCGGATGGAAAATTACATGGGCACCTGCCTCTTCACAAAGTTTCGCATCCTTATCTAAATCTCGTGGATAGGAAGCCAAGTCCTCGCTTGGTCCAAACTGCATAGGATTAACAAAGTCACTAACTACCACACGATCATTTTCAGCCACTGCCCGATCAATTAAACTTTTATGGCCTTCATGCAAATAACCCATGGTAGGAACAAGACCTACACGAAAGCCCTCTTTCCTCCATTCCTTCACCTGTGCTCTTAATTCATCAATTGTTTCAATTATCTTCATGGTATACTACCTCCATTTATTTTGTAGCATCTTTAATTGCCTGCAGTACCTCTGCATCAATTTTATAGGTATGCTCTGTAGCAGGATAAGATCCACTCTTAACCGCTTTACTATACTCTTCAACACCAATACGGATTTCTTTTCCAACCTCTGCAAAATGCTTTACAAACTTTGGAACATAGTCTGAAAACATGCCAAGCATATCAGCATATACTAAAACCTGGGCATCTGTTTCATTGCCGGCACCAATTCCAATGGTTGCCGCTTTTTTTAGTTTGCTTGTAATATAAGCTGCCAGGTCAAAAGGAACACACTCTAAGGTAATGGCAAAACATCCTGCTTCCTCTAATGCCATGGCATCATAAACCAACTGCTTACCAGCTTCTAAGGATTTTCCCTGTACCTTGTATCCACCAAAAGCATTGATGGATTGCGGAGTTAAACCAATATGACCACATACAGGAATACCAGCATCTACAATCTTTTTGATTCTAGGAGCAAGTTTTGCTCCTCCCTCAATCTTTACTGCATTGGCGTGACCTTCCTTCATAAGTCGACCTGCATTTACCAAGGCATCATAATCTGAGGTCTGGTAAGACATAAATGGCATATCACAAACCACAAGGGTATCTGGTGCACCCCTTTTAACGGCTGCACAGTGGTGAATCATATCCTCCACTGTTACAGACAAGGTGTCATCATAACCAAGCATCACATTTCCCAGAGAGTCTCCAACTAAAATACTATCAACCCCTGCTTGTGCAAGTAATTTTGCGGTGGAATAATCATATGCTGTAAGCATAGTCAGTTTTTCATGATTTTTTTTGGCGTCAAAATAAGTTGTTACTGTTGTTTTCATTAACAAAACTCTCCTTTTCTAAATTCGACAAAAGTGCGCCATTTGGCGCACTCTAATCATATCTTCCTAGATTAACTGTGATTCTAATGTCTCTTTGGCTTTCGCAAGTGCGTCTGTAATACCTGCAGGATTCTTACCACCAGCCTGAGCCATGTTTGGACGGCCACCACCGCCACCACCAACAAGAGCGGCACTAGCCTTGATCAGGTTACCGGCATGCGCTCCCTGCTTTACTGCAGCGTCTGTTGCCATTGCCACAAGACTGACCTTATCATCCTTGGCAGAGGCTAAGAGCACAACACCTTCCCCAATCTTTTCTTTCATCTGGTCTCCCAGGTTTCTAAGTCCATTCATATCTAAGTTTGGTACACAAACTCCAAGATACTTAAGTCCCTTGATTTCTACAATCTGATCGGTAATATCACCTACGGACTCTTTTGCAAGCTGGTTGCTCAGTTTTTCCTTCTCATTGGTAAGTTCCTTTACCTCACCCTGTAAAGCATGAATCTTAGAAACCAAAGCACCCGGCTCACATTTAGCAGCATTGGCTGCCTCCATTAAGATTTCCTCCATCTTCTTATAATAGTCAAGCACTGCAGCACCAGTAAGAGCTTCGATACGTCTCACGCCTGCAGCTACACCATTTTCAGAAAGAATCTTAAATATCCCAATATCATTGGTATTCTTTACATGGGTACCACCACAGAATTCAATAGAGAAGTCTCCCATAGAAACTACTCGTACCTTTTCACCATACTTCTCACCAAAAAGTGCCATAGCACCCGTCTTCTTTGCTTCCTCTAGGGTCATCACCTGAGTAGTTACAGGGATGGACTGGGCAATCTTTTCATTTACAAGGTCTTCTACCTTTTTGATTTCCTCCGGTGTCATAGCCTGGAAATGAGAAAAGTCGAAACGAAGCTTATTCGCATCATTTAAGGAACCAGACTGTTCTACATGGTCTCCAAGAACAAGACGAAGGGCCTTCTGAAGAAGATGGGTAGCGGAATGATTCTCACAAGTTCTGCTACGATTTACCTCATCTACCTGTAAGTTTGCCATATCACCGGTTTTCATCTGTCCCTTGATAACACGGCCAATATGACCAATTCGGTTACCCACTAATTTAACGGTATCTTCCACTAGGAACTCGCCCTCTTCTGTAACAATTCGACCTCGATCACCTTCCTGACCACCCATGGTAGCATAGAAAGGAGTTTTCTTTACGATAATGGTTCCATTCTCACCTTCCTTGATCATATCTGTAAGTTCAGAACCTTCCCCGTTTTCCTTAGCCATTGCTATGATTTTCTGATCTAGAGTAAGCTTATCATAACCTACAAATTCAGAGGTAATCGATAATGGAAGCTGTTCATATACGGTAGCGTCTGCACCCATATAATTGGTCTTCTTACGAGCATTTCTAGCGGTTACTCTCTGGTTTTCCATGGCAGCCTTAAAGCCTTCTTCATCTACATCATACCCCTTTTCCTCAAGAATTTCCTTGGTAAGATCAAGAGGGAAACCATAGGTATCATATAACTTAAAGGCACGGTCACCATCTAAGACCTTGCTGCCTTCCTTCTTTAAGTCTTCTTCATAAGAAGCTAGGATGTTAAGACCCTGATCAATGGTAGCCTCAAACTTTCCTTCTTCTTCCTTTAAGACCTTTGTAATATAAGTCTGCTTTTCCTCTAATTCAGGATAACCTTCCTTAGAAGTTTCAATTACAGTCTTGCAAAGTTCATAAAGAAAACTTCCTTCAATTCCCAAAAGACGTCCATGTCTTGCTGCACGACGGATCAAACGACGAAGAACATATCCACGACCTTCGTTAGATGGTAAAATACCATCGGAAATCATAAAGGTTGCTGAACGAATATGATCGGTAATCAAACGAATGGAAACATCCTTGTTCTCATCACTCTTATACTCTACCTTAGCAAACTGACAAACCTTGTCTCTTAAAGCACGAATGGTATCCACATCAAAAATGGAATCCACATCCTGAACTACGACTGCCAATCGCTCAAGACCCATACCGGTATCAATATTCTTTTTCTCTAATAATTCATAATTACCCTTGCCATCATTGTTAAACTGGGTAAATACATTGTTCCAAACTTCCATGTAACGGTCACAATCACAACCTACATGGCAGTCTTCCTTTCCACAACCATACTTTTCGCCACGGTCATAATAAATCTCAGAACAAGGTCCGCAAGGTCCTGCACCATGCTCCCAGAAATTATCTTCCTTACCAAAACGGTAAATACGGTCCTTAGAGATTCCGATTTCCTTATTCCAAATATCAAAAGCTTCATCATCTTCTAAATATACAGAAGGATATAAACGATCTGGATCTAATCCTACAACTTCTGTTAAAAACTCCCAGCTCCAGTGAATAGCTTCTGTTTTAAAATAATCACCAAATGAGAAGTTTCCTAACATTTCAAAGAAGGTACCATGTCTAGCTGTTTTACCTACATTCTCAATATCTCCGGTACGAATACACTTCTGACAAGTAGTTACTCTTGTCTTTGGTGGAATCTCCTGTCCTGTAAAATAAGGCTTTAATGGAGCCATACCTGCGTTAATTAAAAGTAAAGAATTATCATTCTTAGGTACAAGAGAAAAACTCTTCATAGCTAGATGATCCTTGCTTTCAAAGAATTCAAGATACATTTTTCTTAATTCGTTTAATCCATATTTCTTCATGTTTCTTCCTCGCTCATAAAAATAATTTTTGTTCTAATTTGATAAGTCTACCACAAGACAAAACAATTATCAAGTTGTGACTTTAGGACCAAGTGCCAGTCACCATAAATTCTTCTGCCTTTTTCTTAGCCTTATTTACCAGGTCCTTATCGTAACCGGTAATATTTAATAAAGCAATGGCATTTCTTGTCATGGCTTTTCCGCTTTTTAAATGGTAATCAAATAAAACATCCTGATCTTTTACTTCTTCTTCAAAATGATAATTACTGTAATCTTCCTTTAATAAATCGGTTAACTCAATATCATGGGTAGCAGCAAAAATCTTAAGATTCTCCTTTGCCATATTCTCAAGAATACAAGAGGAAGCAGCGATTCGTTCCACCGTATTGGTTCCCCTTAAGACCTCGTCTACAAAGCCCATAATCTTATGTTTTGATTTTTCCTTGTCAATGATTCTTTTTAGGGAACGAATCTCTACAATAAAGTAAGACTCCTCTCCCTCTAAGTTATCATGAAGGGCCATAGAGGAATACACTTCATACATGTCAGTCACATAGGTCTTTGCCATTACAGTATGAATGCTTTGGGCAAAAATTGCGTTTAGTGCGACACTCTTTAAGAAGGTGGACTTTCCTGAAGCATTGGAGCCGGTTAATAGAACCGAACGCTTTTCTTTTAATGAGTTTGCCACCGGTGATTCCACTAAAGGATGATAAAGTTCCTCTACTAAGTAATCATCCGTTTTCTTAAATTCAGGAACCCCGTAATAAGGAAGACTTTCCCTGAAGGATGCCACGGAAATTAAGGCCTCAATATTCCCCAAACAGTCATATAGTTCTTCGATCACAGGTAAATACTTAGGAATCTCTTTCAGAATATTATTGAAAATAATCAAATCAATATGGGTCATCATTCGAATATAATCAAAGACCATATCACCTAAACTTCCCCCACCGGCTCCGGAACCTAAATAACCAATCTTACTGGTGATTTTAGAAAGCTGGTTCGTAGCATCTAGGATACTTTTTTTCTCTTCTTCCAATACCGGAATATTAAGTTTTGCAATCTTATCTCCCGCCTGGCAAAGCCCCACCAGATAAGCAATACAAATCAGATAATTATCTAGAGTTCCCTTTTGACTGTAGTAGCTTGTAATATTATAACCAAGCACAAGTACTAAAAGAATCGCTCCCAAGGCTGAACTTATAAAAAAAGAGCCAATCATTAGAAAGAGTAGGATGATACAAAGATAATTTTTTCCATTTCCAGATACCGAAAGATTCTTTAAGGCCGTGATATACTTATAAAAAGATACTCTTTTTACTCGACCTAGCTTCATATATTCTTTTTGAACTTCAAAGGCCATCTCTTTATGACCTTGAAAATAAGAAATAATCTGCTCTCTTTTCTCCAATAATTCTTTACGAAAACTAGGACGAAGAAGAATTTTATATAAAACCTCATCTCCCACGGAAGAAAAATTATGGTTGATTCTCTTATAGAGTCTTTCTAAATCAATATCATTCGCGGTAATAGAATCTACTTCATACTCATCCTCTTTTAAAGTAGTTTCCTTAAAAAATCCTTTGACTGCCTCATATTCATCTGCAGAAAAAACAGCCTCTCCCATGGATCCCCAGGACTCTTCTACTATTTTTTTCATCTTCTTTTCATTTTCCTTGCGGTAGCGAATGGACTGTACAATAAAAAACACTACTACTACAAGAGCACCGATTATATAATATTTCATGGAACCTCCTTACAAAAGTGGTGCAAGCATTCGTAACAGCTTTCCAAAGAAACGCTCAAAAAAATCTAATTCCTTTAGGCTTTCTTCGGTTACTTGAATACTCTCCTTTATAGCTTTCTGGAAATCCGCCTCAATGGAAGGAATACAATCACAACGATACAGATAAACTCCACATTCAAAATGCAGATATAGGCTTCGATAATCCAAATTAACAGACCCCACCGTCGCCTTGTTATCATCTGCTACAAAGATTTTTGAGTGAACAAAGCCCGGCTTGTACTCGTAGATTTTTACTCCCGATCTTAATAGGGTCTTGTAATAGGTTTTTGCCACATAAAAGGCATACTTCTTGTCTGGAACATGAGGCATCAGAATAGAAACCTCAACGCCTTTTTTTGCTGTAAAACAAAGGTTACGAACCATAGCTTCATCAATGATTAAGTATGGGGTCATAATATGAACATAATTTCTAGCATGATCTAGAATCGTCATATAAATATTTTCCCCAATTCGTTCCTCATCCAAAGGACAATCGGCATAAGGCATAACAAAACCGGAGGCTTCCTTGATGCTTACTCTTTGATCGAAACGATAAGGTGTATAATTTGTTTTTTCATGATTAATGGTATCCCACATTTGAAGGAACATTACCGTCAGGGATTTAACTGCATCTCCCCGTAAAAGGATAGCTGAATCCTTCCAATATCCATGGATTTCAATGGCATTAATATATTCGTCTGCCAGATTTATACCACCGGTAAAACCAACCTTACCATCCACCACCAGGATTTTTCTGTGGTCTCTATTATTTTGATAGGTAGTAAAAAGAGGAACCATTGGTAAAAAGATCCGGGTCTTAATACCATAAGACTCCAGTTTCTCCTTATACCCCAAAGGCAACTTTAAAAGAGCATTGGTTCCATCGTAGATTAATCGTACATCTACTCCCATGGCAGCCTTCTTTTTTAGGATTTCTAAAATACTTCCCCACATAACACCATTTTGCACAATGAAGAATTCCAGGTAAATGTACTTTTCTGCCTTTTCTAATTCTTCTAGCATACATGGAAAAACTGCTTCTCCACTATCGAAATATTCACACTGGGTGTTTCGATAGATTGGATAATGCGCAAAGTCATATACATATTTTGATAATAGAGAAACCTGTGGGGAAAACTCCCACAATTCCTTTTTGATTCGCTCCTCTTGTTTTAGAATATTCGAGGAATTCTCTTCCGCTCGATGATGCCACTTTTCAACCCGCTTTCCACCTAATTGTGTCTTGATATACACAAACATGACTAATCCAAATACAGGGAAAATCAGGATGGGGATAACCCAAACCAAGGTAAATGAAGGATTTTGATCCGAGTTAATTACATTGACCATAACGATTACCGCCGCAAAAGTGGCTGCAAAGTAAATTAAAGAAGCATTTTTATTGCTATAAAGTTTAACAAATATAATAAAGAACAGAGAAAATTGGGCCAATAATAGGAATATAAAAAGGAAGAAGCGGCTAAACAATAGGCGAAAAAGGCCATACTTTCCCCGTGAACCGGTTTTCCTTACAGTCTGTTTTGCCCTTGTTTTTAAGCTTACTTCTTCCTCTTTATTCATCTTATATCCCCTAATATCTTACTATTTCTCCCAAAGACCCCTTTTAATCTCTGCTTTTAAATCACGATTCATAAGATCATTTAATGCATCCTTTACAGGCTTATCTGCAAATAATACATTGTTTACTTCTTCTACAATTGGCATAGAAACCTGGTATTTTTGAGCTAATTTATAGGCTGCCTTTGCAGAATAAACACCTTCTACTACCATCTCAACCTCATCCATAGCTTCCTTCATAGTCTTTCCCTGACCCATAAGGATACCTGCACGACGGTTTCTAGAGTGCATGGAAGCACAGGTTACAATTAAGTCACCCATTCCTGAAAGTCCTGAGAAGGTTAACATATTACCACCCATAGCAACACCAAGTTCAGCGATTTCAGCCATACCTCTGGTAATTAAAGCAGCTTTTGTGTTATCTCCACAATCAATCCCATCGGCACAACCGGCTGCAAGAGCGATTACATTCTTTAAAGCTGCACCTACCTGGATTCCAAGCATATCATCTGAGGTATATACACGGAATACATCGTTGGCAAAGATTGCTTGAATCTTCTTAGCAATCTCCTGGTCCTTACATCCTACTACAACAGAAGTAGGGACATGTTTTGCTACTTCCTCTGCGTGACTTGGCCCTGAAAGAACTGCTGTAATAGCATCTGGAACTTCTTCCTCAATCATATCTGTCATGGTATCAAGAGTTGCCTCTTCAATCCCCTTTGCTACGTTCATGATCACCTGGCCTGGCTTTGTGAGTCCCTTAAGACGAGCAGCTGTCTGACGTACAAAAGAAGATGCCACACCCATCACGATTAAGTCCGGGTTGTTTTCCTTAACTGCAAGATTTAAATCACCAGTTACCTGAATCTTTTCGTCAATCTTGATTCCCGGGAGACTCTTCTTATTTTCTCTGGTTTCTTTTAAATCATTCACCTCACGGTCTAATGCTGACCAGATGGTTACATCATTTCCATTATCATTTAATACAACTGCCAAGGCGATACTCCATCCGCCTCCACCTAATACGGTAACCTTTGCCATTACTTTTCTTCCTCCTTTTTCTTCTGACCGATCCTTCTCTCGGTTCCATTTAATAATCGCATAATATTTCCCCTGTGCCTAACAAATGCAAATGCCGCAATTACAAAGGCAATGGCATATGCTTCTATCAGGTGTGCGTTAGTCACTCCTTTTGTGTCTACTCCGGATAGGATTCCCAATTGGCCGTAAACCACGATTTGAATAAAAAATCCAGCAATCATGCATAAGGATCCTAAGGACACATACTTGCTAATTAACGTTACACCAAAAAATATCACAAAGGAAACTGCAAATAATTTTGGATCTGCGAGACCTATGATCACGCCACCTGTGGCTGCAATTCCTTTACCACCCTTAAATCCCATATAAAATGGATAATTATGACCTAATACCACACCAAACCCTGCATATAGTTCAAGGATTAATTTTAAATCCGGAAAATATGGTATCAGTAAAAGCTTAACCAATAACAAACAGAGAACTGCTTTTATACAATCCCCAAGGAAGGTCAGGATGCCTGCCTTTTTACCAAGCACACGCATAGCATTGGTAGTTCCTGCATTTCCACTTCCAAAATCTCTAATATCTTCATGTTTTAATTTTCCAAGCAAATAACTTGTTTGAAAAAGTCCAAAGACATAACCAATGGCAATACAAATTGCCCGAATCGCTAGTTCCATTTCAATCACTCCCTAAATTGAATTTTATGCATCCTTTTCACTTCTTTCACGAATAATAAAGCGAAGCGGAGTGCCTGTAAATCCAAAGGCCTGACGAATCCTATTTTCCAAGTATCTGGTATAAGAAAAATGCATCAGCTGCTTGTCATTTACAAAAATCACAAAGGTTGGTGGTTTTACCGCCACCTGGGTAATATAATAAATCTTTAACCGTTTTCCCTTATCTGTAGGCGGCTGCTGAAGAGCAACCGCTTCCGTTAAGATTTCATTTAAAACACCGGTCTGAACACGCATAGAGTGGAACTGCATTACCTGATCGATCAGATCAAACAGTTTATCTAAACGTTGTCCGGTAACTGCTGAAATATAAATAATTTCCGCATAAGGCATATAGGCCAAAAGGTTTCTAACCTTTTCCGTAAACTGCTTCATGGTCTTGTCATTCTTTTCAATGGCATCCCATTTATTTACTGCAATAATAACGCCCTTTCCATTCTCATGAGCAATACCGGCAATCTTGGTATCCTGATCTGTGATTCCCTCTGTGGCATCAATCACCATTACCACCACGTCACAACGCTCTACGGCAGCAACGGTACGGATAATGGAATATCGTTCAATATTTTCTTTGATTTTGGACTTCCTGCGAATTCCAGCCGTGTCAATAAATACATATTCCTGTCCATGAAAACGAACCGGAGTATCAATCGCATCACGGGTAGTACCGGCAATGTTTGAAACAATCACCCGGTCCTTTCCACAAAGTTTATTAATAATAGAAGACTTACCAACATTAGGCTTACCAATAATAGCAACCTTCGGTCTTTCATCCTCTTCCTCAGTGTCTTCCTTATGTGGAAATGCATCCACAAGTTTTTCTAACATATCTCCAATTCCCAATCTAGAAGCGGCAGAGATTGGAATTGGATCTCCGATTCCCAAATTATAAAACTCATACACATCTGGCATCATCTTATTAAAATTGTCAACCTTATTCACCAGAAGTAAGACCGGCTTTTTGCTTCTACGAAGCATATCACACACCTTACCGTCCGCATCCTGAAGTCCTTGACGTACATCTGTAATAAAAAGAATCACATCTGCTGTGTCAATGGCAATTTGTGCCTGCTCTCTCATTTGAGATAAGATAATGTCTCCAGAATCCGGCTCAATACCTCCGGTATCTACCAAGGTAAAGTTATAATTCAACCAGCTACAATCTGCATAGATTCGGTCTCTGGTTACACCTGGTGTATCTTCAACGATTGAAATCTTTTCACCCGCAAGTGCATTAAACAAGGTGGATTTTCCTACATTAGGGCGTCCAACTACTGCAACAATAGGTTTACTCATCTTTTAACCTCTTATAAACTTTCTTATAATCAGAATCAATGATCACATTTTCTGATGGCATTGGCTCTGCTTCTTGTACTTCCTCTAATTCATCCAAGATGGAACGGACAAATTTATCTCCGCTTGATTCTACAATATTTACGGTAGTTTGTAAAGATGTTTCCACTTGGTCTACCGTAACATCATCCAAAAATACTGAGGTTCTTGAACGTAGCATATTCGTTGGAAGCAAGAGACGGTCTCCCAATTCCTGACCCTTTAATTGTTTCATCAGGTCTCCCCCGGTAATTAAACCAGAAACCGTAATGGTCCTGCCAAAGAAGTCATTTTGAATCTCATAGACATGAACCTTTACCTTAGGATACTTTTCTTCTACAGCTCTGCAAAGCTTGCAAATCAAAGGATAGGCAAGGACTCCCGTAGCCATGGAACAAGTGATTTTTCTGTCATCTCCCTGACGCTTAGCAAGTTCTTCCATTACCTCATCATGTAAAAGACGCATCATGCCCACACCATTTTCCAATTGAATATAGCCATCATAATTATCTGCATCCGGCAGTTCCCGTTCCGCCAATACGTACCATTCGTCACTGGCATGAATAAAATGACTTCCAAATTTTTCCATGGCTTCTTTCTGATAACCTTCAATCACATCAATGACCTCACAGGCATCCTCCTTTGTAAATGGTTTTAAAGGAAATAGTTTCTCTCGATATTTTGTTAATCCCGAGGGAACTACGGAACAGGACTGCATGGCGGGAGCCAGTTTTAAGAGTTCTTCTATGGTATAGCAAAGTTCATTGCCATCATTTACTCCCTTACACAATACCACTTGCCCATTCATCTCGATTCCATGCTCTGCAAAGGTCTTTAGGTACTTCAATTTTTCCCCTGCCTGTCTATGATGAAGCATCTTCACACGAATCTTAGGATTCATAGACTGAACCGAAATATTAATCGGTGCCAAATGAAGTCGAATGATTCGGTCCACATCCTCATCACTCATATTGGTTAGGGTTATATAATTTCCCTGAAGGAAGGAAAGCCTTGAATCGTCATCTTTGAAGTAAAGAGTTTCCCTCATGCCAGGTGGCATCTGATCAATAAAACAAAAGATACAAGCATTGGCACAGGACCGGTACTCACTCATGATTCCCTCTCCAAAATCCAATCCTAAATCTTCGTCGTAATCTTTTTCGATTTCCAGTTCCCATTCTTCTCCATTGTTTTTTTCCACAAGAAGAACAAGATATTCATCATGAACCAGATAACGATAATCAAAGACATCCTGAATTTCTTTGTCATTAATAGCAAGAAGGGCATCTCCCGGTTCGATTTCCATCTCCCAGGCAATGGAACCCTCCTCTACTGATTTTACGATCTGTTTCATATAATAACTCCTTTAATTTATGGACTGGATCTGGGGAATCAGTCCCAGAAATGCCATCATGTTACCACGTTTTCCTTGATTTCCTCTATGAGAAAATAGTACCTGATTGTTGCAACAGGTACAAATATCTGTTGTATGGATATTTTCCGGAAGAATGCCAGATTCTAACAGGATAATCTCATTCGCTCGCCACAGGTCCAACTGATATTTTCCGTCAACCTTTTCTTTCAAGATTTCCTTATGATAGAAAACAGGAAAATTATACTTAAACTGAACCGCCACATCCTCAGAAACCTCATAACAGTCCTTACAAATGGATGGTCCGATACAGGCAATGATATCCTTCATCTCCGACTGAAACTCCTCTTTCATCTTATTAAGAGTCTCTTTTCCAATCAGATGAACCGTTCCCTTCCAACCGGAATGGCAAAGCCCAATCGCCTTCTTTTTCGGGTCAACAAAGTAAATCGGAACACAGTCTGCATGAGAAGTGGCAAGTATAACTCCTGGTTCATTGGTAACCATTCCATCACATCCCTGCTCAGAAGGAACCTGAATGATTCCTCGTCCCATCTGCTTTTTCCCCACCCGTTCCACCAGGTTGGTATGTTCCTGTTTTACCGTTACAATGTTTTCCACAGGAAATCCAATGGCATCGGCAATTCGAACATAATTTTCCATTACATTCTTAGGATCATCCCCTCTGGAAAATGATAAATTCATAGCCTTTAGATCCCCTTTGGACACCCCTCCTAATCTAGTGGAAAACCCATGAACTAAAAAATCGAAATCTGAAAGGGCAGGAAACTCCAAATAAGTAACCCCCTTGTTATAAACAATCCTTGTGGTATGGGAACTATTCTTTTTTATAAAAATCTTTGTCATTTCCATAGTATCACCTTCTAAAATGCATTACGAATCAAGCGAATCTCCTCCCTTTCACCAAGAATCAGAACCGCATCAAAACGAGCTGCCTGATCAAGAGAAAGACCATGTTTCATGTAATAGTAATTGGCCACCTGGTGAATGGTTCTTTGTTTTTTTAAAGAAATAGCTTCCCCTGGATCACCATTTCCTTTTCCCTTACGATATTTTACTTCCACAAAGGAAAGAAAGTCCCCTTCTCTTGCTATAATATCGATTTCTCCAAACCTACAACGATAATTTCGCTCTAAGATTTCATAGCCTTGATTTTTCAAATAATCACAGGCCACTCCTTCATAGTAATCCCCTACTTTTCTATTATTTTTCATACCTTCTCCCTATCTAAATCCATACACATCCTCACAGAACGCCTTAACTTACTTGGAGTACAACTCCCAATCAGTTAAATATAATCATGAATAAAAGATCTTCTATGAATTGGGCAGGGTCCATGCTTTTTTAATGCAGCAATATGTTCTGCTGTTCCATAGCCTTTATTCTTAGCAAATCCATAGCCAGGATAGACTTCGTCATAAGCCGCCATCATATGATCTCTTTTTACCTTAGCTAAAATAGATGCTGCCCCGATGGTCTTGCTTAAGGCATCTCCATGGATAATCGGTACCTGCTTCATGGAAATATTTGGAATAGTCACTGCATCTACCAACAAAAGATCCGGCTTAGGATCCATAGAAGCGACAGCTTCCTGCATGGCAAGATAAGTAGCCTGCAAGATATTTACCGAATCAATTACCTCTGGTTCCTTTATTCCAAAGCCAACACTAATGGCTTCCTTTAAAATCTGATCATATAATTCTTCCCTCACTCCTTCCGAAAGTTTTTTAGAATCATTAATATAAAGTAAGGGTGATTCCTTAGGAAGGATGACACAGGCGGTAACCACCGGGCCGGCAAAAGGTCCTCTTCCCACCTCATCAATTCCGCCAATGAATTCATAATCCGGATAATACTTTCTTTCAAAGCTTAAAAGCTTACTACTTCTCACTTTTTCCGTTTCCAGCTTTTCAAGGCTTTTTTTTGCCTGATCCACTATTTTTTTCACACCCGTTCGTTCATCCTGAGAGAATTCCCTAATAAAAGCTTGTCTTTCCTCCACAGGCGTTTGTGCCAATCTCTCTTTGATTTCCCCAATCTTAAGTGCCATAGTATCTCCTTTAATCAATTTTAATCAATCCAAAGTCTCCAAAAGGAAAAATTTTAAACCAAGCTCTTCCATAAATTTCTGTATCATAAACCATCCCTAGACTGGCCGTGCCTTCCTTGTTAAGACTCCTAGAATCCTCATAACCTTCCGGATCATCCGCCAAAACCAGATAGTAATTCTCTGGCAGGGTTACAGCAGTTTGAAGATATCCCGGATCCTTTATAGGCTGATACAAATAAGGATATTCCAAAGGCTTGCCATCTATATAAATGGTTCCATCCCCACCAATAAAAACTTTTTCACCAGGCAGCCCAAGGATTCTTCGAACCATAGCCTTTCCATCCTGATCCTTTAAGGCAACCAACTCAAATCGTTCATAGTCTTTTACATGGTCACTGATTTCATCTACAATGAAAATGCTTCCTTTCGCAATAGAGGCTTTTACCCCATTATCCTTACAGGTCTTGATACAAAATAAATAACCATTTGCCAGGTATAGACCAAAAAAAATCATACCAAGAATAAGAAAGAATCGAAAAATGTACCATACTTCATGTCCATCTCCGGCTAATTCTAAATCCTCTTCGAACTCTTTTTGTTTCCTTTTTTTCTTCTTAGATTTCTTTTCTATTTTTACTTCTTTTTTCTTCAAACTATCACCTATTGATTCTTCAAACTTCCAAAATCTCCAAAAGGAGCAAGTCGAAAGAATAATTTTCCATTAATTTGTGACTGGTCCACCAAACCAATTTCGGCAAACCTACTATCAGAGGAATGATTACGATTATCTCCTAAAACAAAATACTGATTTGGTCCCAAGGTCACAGGATCATAGGCCATTCCAGGATTGATTAATACATCTTCATAGCCATAGTAATCCTCAATCTTTTGATCATTCACAAAAATTTCTCCGTCTTGGATTTGAACTTTCTCTCCCGGAAGACCAATCACTCGCTTTACATAATGAACTTCTGAATCATCCTTATTTTCAAACACAATCATATCAAAGCGCTTTAATTTCTTTTGACTGGTAGTGATTTTTTCTATTAAAATTAAATCTTTGTCATGAAGGGTTGGGTACATGGAATTACCAGATACCTTTACGGGTTCCATTACAAAGGTATGAATCAAAACCACAAATGCAATAATAACAAATATCTCAAGAAAACTTTTTGCAAATTCTTTTATCTGTTTATTCTTCTCCAAGTCCTTCCCCTTCTTTCTCTAACGTCGGCTCCTCTAAACTGATTTTTCCCAAACGATCGTTTCTAAAATCATCAAAAATAATCCTGGCCGATTTCTCATAATCATAATTATCCTTACTCTTTAAGCAATTTCTTGCTTTCGCAATTTTATACAAATCTTTCACTGCATCTTCTTTGGTATTATCTTCTTCTAGACTTACCCCATAGCGACTTTCCAAAAGATTTCTGTATCTTTCTTTTATATCCGTTAAAAAGGCTAAAGCCAAATCGGCAATACTAATAATTTCATCATTAATCGATCCAATAAAAGCTAAATGCTCTCCCACCATTTCATCGTCAAACTTAGGCCATAAGATTCCAGGTGTGTCAAGGAGTTCTAACATTTTCCCCATTCGAATCCACTGTTTTCCCTTAGTTACGCCAGGTTTATTTCCGGTTTTAGCGGCTGCTTTTCCAGCATACATATTGATAAAGGTGGATTTTCCTACATTGGGAATTCCTACAACCATTGCCCGTACCGGACGGTTTAAAATACCGCGACGTTTGTTTCTTTCAATCTTTTCCTTACAGGCCTCCATAACTTCTGTTTCAATTCTTTTTTTACTGGATTTATCTTTGGAATTTAAAAGAACAACCGGAATGTTCTTTGCCTTAAAATATTCCACCCACTTAGCACTAACCCGATCATCTGCAAGGTCAGCCTTATTTAAAAGAACCAATCTGGCCTTTCCATTCGCAAATTGATCAATTTCAGGATTTCTACTACTCATAACTGCTCTGGCATCTAACAATTCAATCACCAAATCAATTAACTTTAAATCCTCAAGCATCTGACGTTTTGCCTTCATCATATGCCCCGGATACCACTGAATCTTCATCTATTTCCTCCTAACTGATCAAGCCAATCTTTGCAAATGGAGCTACCCTTAAGTAAACCTTTCCAATAATCTGGCTTTTATTAACATTTCCCACATTAGGGAAACGACTGTCTTCACTATTATTCCAATTATCGCCAATCACAAAATATTCATCCGGCCCTAAAGTTAATTCATCCTTGGCAAATCCGGCATTTACAATGGCATTCTTGCCCTCGGTAATCTTTAACTTTTTATCATTTACATAAATTTCCCCATTTTTAATGATAATACTATCATCCGGTCCGGCAATAATTCGCTTAATATTTAATTGAACCCCCTCGGTATTTGGGTCCTCATCAAATGCAATCACATCATACTGTTTCGGATTCGAAACCTGATAATCAAAACGATCTAATAAAAGTACATTTCCATCCTTAATGGTATCTTCCATGGAATTGCCGGTTGCCTTAATATCATATCCAAAGAAATGAATCAAAAGCAAGGCAAACAAAACTACCAATATAATATCTATAATAAATTTAAAAACATGGTCTAACCAGATATTTTCATCTGGAATCGCATTAAAATACCCCATAACTGAATCCTTATCTCCTTATAAAGCAAAAGACAGATAGCTTTTGTGACTCCAAAAGTTACCTGTCCCATACTTTTTTCGAATTACTTTACTAATTCCTTAACCTTAGCAGCCTTACCAACTCTGCTTCTTAAGTAGTAGAGCTTAGATCTACGAACCTTACCAAGACGAACTACCTCAATCTTCTCGATTAATGGTGAGTGTAATGGCCAAGTCTTCTCTACACCAATACCGTTCGAAAACTTTCTTACAGTAAAGGTTGCACGGTTGCTTCCACCCTGAATCTTAATAACTGTTCCTTCGAAAACCTGAACTCTTTCACGGTTTCCTTCCTTAATCTTTCCGTAAACCTTAATGGTATCACCTGTCTTAAAGTCTACATCAAGACTACGTAACTGAGCATCTTCGATCTCTTTGATAATGCTATTCATGTCTGTACCTCCTATTTTTTCGATGTTCTTAATGCCTGATGCAAAAGAGGAACATCTCTTTTTTACAGCGTCTGTCATTGTACCATGGCCTGTAAAAAAAATCAAGGAGTTTTTTAGGAAATTGGTAACTGTAAAGCGATAAATCCTTCCTTGCTCCTATATTGTTGATGAAGTTCTGAAACAAAGTCATTATCCTTAGCTTCGTTATATATAATTATCTCACAGATTTCACCACAGAAGGAATCCTGAAAAATATCACTTCCCACTAAGATTTTCTGGGTATAACGAATGGTAGGCACATTGTAAATAACATTCACCAATTCACCATTAATAAAGGCTCTCATAGTTTCTCGTTCCGAATTATAGGACATACAAACATGCCACCAACTACCAGCAAAAAGTTTTACAGCCTCAATATCATGCCAACCATCAATCTCTCTAGTATCCCTTAAACGGAAATCCGAACACCCATTTTGAGACATAGGAACAATTGCTACAAATCCGTCTTCAAACTTTACATAAATAGCTGCGGTCCACGGGAAAACCTTTTCCGGCTTAATCCACATGGAAATGGTATAGCTATCATTTTTAATTAAATCTGCCGGCAATTCCAAACAGTTTGTCTCATGTTCTCCCCCAGGGAAATATAAGGCTTTCGTATCCGCGTAAATTCCCTGATGATAAACCAATTCTCCCTCAAAGGAAGAAGGATCTGCCTTCTCTTCATGATCAGAAGTTAAGACACCATCCAAAGAAAAATGATGGCATTCCAAAGAATTTTTCATATGATCCTTGGCAAACAACTCAAAGTCTTCCACTGGAAGTGGCTTGGAGAAATAGAATCCCTGTGCAATGGAGCATCCACATCTGGAAATAAACTGAACACTTTCTTCCTTCTCGATTCCTTCGGTTACCACCTGAATTTTCAAGTCTCGACACATACGAATAACAGACTTGATTACCTGTTTTCCTCTGGCATTCTCCGAGGACATCTGAAGAAATTCCTTATCGATTTTAATGGTATCTACTTCCAGATCCTTTAAAAGATTTAAAGCAGAAAATCCTGAACCAAAATCATCGATAGAAACAAGAAATTTCTTTGCATGAAGGCGATTTACCATCATAACAAGTTCATCCTGATCCTTAATAAATACATTCTCAGTAACCTCAATTTCTAATTCATCATGAGGAACATGATAGGAATCTGCAATCTTAGCTAATTGCTCCGGAAAATCATCATCGTATAGGTGAAGCCTTGACATGTTAATGGATATAGGAACATGTTCATATACCTCCCCCTTCCAAGTGGACTTTAAACGACAAACCTCTTCAAATACATACATATCCAATTTTGTTACGAATCCATTCTTTTCAAAGAGTGGAATATAAGAAACAGGAGAACGCAAATCAGATCCAGGATGATACCATCTTGAAAGCGCCTCCGCTCCAGCAACCTGAGAAGAAATCATATTCACCTTAGGCTGTAGATATACCTTAAACTCTCTGTTATCTAAGGCAGCTTGCATCTCCTGCTCATAAATCCGATTAATTTCCAAATCAGACTTACTTCGATCATAAATATAAAAGTTATTCTTACCATTATACTTAGCCTGATACATAGCCTCGTCACACTTAGCTAAAATATCATCTAAGGTCTGTACACAAGGCTGATAGTATACAATTCCTACACTTAAAGAAATCAGAGATAAAATATCTTTTCTGAATTGGATTTTTTGAACAGACCCCACTAAGTTTTTGGCAATCTCAACTACAAATTTGTCTGATATCGAACCATCCAAAAGCACAACATACTCATCTCCACCAATACGTGAAGTAAAACCATCCGCATATTTTTTTATCATATTAGAAACAGCAACCAAGAGTTTATCTCCCATACTGTGTCCATAAATATCATTCACCTTCTTAAAGTTATCAATATCACAAAAGATGGCATGAATGACAGTTTCTCTATTTAATAACTCATAATAGTCATAAAGGCCACGTCGATTCGCCAATCCCGTTAGATAATCACACTTTGCAGGATCGTTCATGATTTCATTATATAAATTTTCATCAAATAATGGATAATTCATGTCCTTAATCCTCCGTTACACATACTTTCTCATTCTTATTTACTCTTATTATACCCAAGTAAAACTCATCATGGAAGAGTTTTTTTTAAATTGTGATTATTGTCATGTTTTTGTCCTATTATTAAGCAAATATTTCTCATAGAGATCTGGCCTTTTTTCCTTTGTTCTAAAAATAGCTTGTTCTTTTCTCCACTTAGCGATATTCGCATGATGGCCTGACATTAAAACCTCAGGAACCTTCCTACCACGAAAGTCTTCCGGTCTTGAATATTGAGGATATTCTAAGAGACCGTCTAGACCAAAACTTTCCGTTACTGCAGATTCTTCATTATTTAATACCCCCGGAAGAAGTCTAGAAATCGCATCAATCATTACCATGGCAGGAAGTTCTCCACCAGTTAATACATAATCTCCAATGGATACCTCATCTGTTACAATCATTTCCAACGCTCTTTCATCAACCCCCTCATAGTGACCACATAAAAAGACAAGATCCTCTTCTTTAGAAAATTCTTCCGCCATGCGCTGGTGAAAGGTTTTTCCCTGGGGACTTAAATAGATACACCTTGGTTTCTTCTTTGTTTTTTGACAAATATACTCATAACTTTCCACCACAGGGGCTGCCTGCATAACCATGCCAGCCCCTCCCCCATACGGGTAATCATCCACCGATTGATGCTTGTCATGAGAAAAATCCCGAATATTAATGGCCTCTACACTTAGCAAACCCTTATTCATGGCACGACCGGTAATACTTGTGGAAAGACCATTCATTACCATCTCCGGAAATAATGTTAATACATAAAATCCCATTTTATAAATCCAATAACCCTGGTAAGATGTGTACCAAGATTTCTCCTTTTTCAAAATCTACATCCTTGAAGCAATCATCAATGACGGGAATTAAAATATCTTTTTCTTCTCCCTTTACCTCAAAAACCTGATTTGCTCCTGTTTCTAGGATATCCTTTAATTCTCCGAGTTCTTGCCCTTCATCGGTCACCACCTGAAGACCAATTAAATCTCCAATAAAATATTCTCCTTCCTCAAGAGGAATGGCGTGTTGGCGGTCTACATATAATTCACATTGACGAAGCAAACCTGCCGCATCCATGTCATTAATTTCTTTTGTGTTTAAAATGACTGTATTTTTAAAATACTTCACGCCGGTGATGGTTAAAACTTCCATCTCCCGGCTTTTATTTCTTTTTAAAAAAATAGTTTCAAGATCTTCAAATCTCTTAGGATCTTCCGTTGTAGGAAAAACAACAATTTCACCATGCACACCATGGGGCTTGGTAATAACCCCCACCCTTAAAAACTCTTCCATTTATACCTCATTTCAAACCTTGCAACGAAAGAAAGCTATCTGTATCTAAACAGATAGCTTTCCATAAAATAACCTAACGGCCAATTTCTACAGTTACTTTTTTCTCTTCCTTTAAAGCAGCTGCTTTAACAAGAGAACGGATTGCTTTAGCAATTCTGCCCTGCTTACCGATGACACGGCCCATATCATCCTGAGCAACGTCTAAACGAAGAACAATGCCGTCTGCAGTATTTTCTTCTGTGACAACAACCTCTTCCGGATGATCCACCAGGGATTTTGCCAGAATTTCAACTAACTCCTTCATGAGCAACTCCAATCTTGCTAACTATTTTGTAATACCAGCACTCTTGAATAACTTAGCAACAGTTTCAGTAGGCTGAGCACCATTTGCCAACCACTTTGCTGCAGCCTCAGCATCGATCTTAATCTCACTTGGCTCCTTGTTTGGATCATAGGTACCGATCTCATCGATAAATCTACCATCTCTAGGTGATCTCTCATCGGCTACAATCACTCTGTAAAAAGGTCTCTTCTTCTGACCAAGTCTCTTAAGTCTAATCTTTACCATCTCTTAATTCCTCCTGAGAATTTAAATAATTATAATACTTTATGTTAAAATGGCATCTTCATGCCACCAAACAGCTTATTCATGCCGCCTCTACGGCCTTTCTTACCACCAAACATTCCAGGCATGCTCTTCATCATCTTTCGTGCCTGTTCGAATTGTTTTACAAATCGGTTTACCGTTGCAATATCCATACCTGCACCAAGGGCAATTCGTTTTTTTCTTGATGGATTTAAAAAATCTGGGTTTGCTCTTTCCTTAGGTGTCATAGAATGAATAATAGCTTCGATTCTAGCTAATTGTTTTTCATCCGGAAGCATATCCTCTGTCACCTTAGCTCCCATTCCAGGAAGCATACTTAGGATTGAAGCAATTCCACCCATATTTTTAATCTGTCCCATATACTCTAAATAATCATCAAAGGAAAATTCCGCCTTCTTTAGTTTATTCTCTAATTCTTTCGCTTTTTCCTCATCAATGGAATCCTGGGCCTTCTCGATTAAAGTAAGAACATCTCCCATACCAAGGATTCTTGAAGCCATACGGTCCGGATAAAACTGTTCTAAATCAGAAAGTTTTTCTCCCATACCTACATAAAGAATTGGCTTACCTGTAACAGCCTTAATAGAAAGAGCAGCACCACCTCTGGTGTCACCATCCAACTTAGTAAGGATTACTCCATCAATTCCAATCTCCTCATTAAATTTAGAAGCAACATTAACAGCATCCTGTCCTGTCATGGCATCTACCACAAGGATTGTCTGGTCTACTTCAACCGCTTCCTTCACGGCTACCAATTCCTGCATCATATCCTCATCTACATGAAGACGTCCTGCAGTATCTAAAATTACCAGATTTTGCTTTTGATCCTTGGCATGTGCAATAGCTGCCTTGGCAATATCTGCAGGGGTATGGTTGGTACCCATGGAAAAAACTTCCACTCCCTGTTTTTTTCCATTGATTTGCAACTGCTCAATGGCTGCGGGACGATAAATATCACAGGCAACCAGCAAAGGACTATATCCTTTTTCCTTCATCTTTCCGGCAATCTTTGCTGTGGTAGTTGTTTTTCCAGCACCCTGAAGACCGGCCATTAAGATGACACTAATCTGCCCTCGATCCTTTATCTGGATTTCTGTGGTTTCAGAACCCATAAGCTTACAGAGTTCTTCGTTTACGATCTTAATTACCATCTGACCCGGGGTCAAAGATTGCATAACATCCTGACCAACCGCTCGTTGGGTAGCAGCATTCACAAACTGTTTTACCACCTTAAAGCTAACATCTGCCTCTAAGAGAGCCATCTTCACTTCACGCATGGCCGCTTTAACATCAGCCTCGGTAAGTCTACCCTTGCTTCTTAAGTTCTTAAAAACATTCTGAAGTTTATCTGATAAGCTTTCAAATGCCATAAGTTGCTCCCTTCTGTCTAGAAATCCTCTCGAATCTCATCTACTAGCTGATCAATTTTCGATACCCTAACGTTTTTTCCATATTCTGCCTCATAGTCAAGTACCACTTGATGGATTTGGTCCAACTGTTCCTTGGCCTTCTCATATTTTCTCACCAGGCCAAGTTTTTTCTCATAATCACTTAATTGCTTATTGCAACGTTTGATCAAATCTGAAATCCCCTGTCTGGTAACAGAAAACTGTTCTGCCGCCTCGGAAAGTGAACAGTCATTAAAGACAACAGCCTCATATACTTCCTGCTGATGTGCAGTTAGTAAATCTCCGTAAAAATCATATAACATGGTATTCAAAAATAAATCCGTTACCTTGTCTGCTTTCATGATTTTCTCCTTGTCTAACCGTCAAATATTTTTCCTTGACTCTTCGGATACTTTAACACAGGCAAAAAGACCTGTCAAGTATTTTTTCTTGACAGGTCTTTGCATTTAGCGATTCAGATTTAAGCATCAAAAAATCCTAAAATCACAATACCAACTATGATTATAAGAATTGAAAGATACTGCTTTAAAGCTACCTTTTCCTTTAAGAAAATTCTAGCCCACACAATAGACAATACACAGTAACCGGAAATAATTGCAGCTGCAGCCGCTTCTTTTCCATCGGTTCCTAAAGCATAAATATAAGCTAACTGTCCTACAGTCTCGCAAATACCACCAAATAACTTGAAGCTATCAAACTTTTTATCATACTTATTCTTTTTGATTCCAAAAACATAAATTGCTGCTATAATACCAAGAATCAGGAACGTGTACTCATATGCAATGTTCGCACTGGCCTCATTATATTCTACTGCAATTACATTGTCTGCATACCATGGTGAAATCTTGAAAACAGCCTTATACATAAGACTCTCGGTTCCCATTTCATCTAATACGGTTGTATCAAGGAAGGTTCCAATACCATCGATCATACAATACATAATAGAAAGAAAAATTCCAATCATCGCTGACTTCTTGTCAATCAAACTCTTAAATGAATTCCTCTTATCAATTAATTTAGCCTTCTTCTCTTCCTCATCTTCAAAGACAGATAAAAGAATAATTCCCAAAAACATCAAAACTATTGCAAGCACCTGCAAAAAGTCATTTTTCTTTGTTAAGTCATAACTGGTAACCCCAAATACCACCATAAAAATGATACCTGCTGCTCCGGAACAATTACAAATTGGTGTAGTTAAGGTTAAGAATGCGTAACGCAATCCAATATAACCTAAAATCATGGCTAAGATATAGAAGAAGGATACCGGAAGGTATACCAACATATCCTGCATAGTAAAGGACTCTCCACGAATCAACCACTGATAGCTAGCATCAATACCCATAAAAAAACCAACGGCTGATACAATCTTCCAATGACTGAATGGATCCTTCTTATCGGTTCCTGCCTTGGAGAAAAAGTCCGAACCACTCCAAAATAGTAATGCAACAAGTGATAATATAAACCACATAATAATCATTCCTCCTAAATTTCATTCATGCTTTTATAAGTAATCCTTTTTTAATCCAAAAACGAAAGCATTTTATCATATTTTTTTCATATATGCAATGAAATCGTTACAAATATTACGTTTTTGTTTTTAACTTGAAAAAGAAAAACGTTCATGTTATATTTTCTTTGTTAAATTTTATTAGAAAGTTGGTTATGACAATGAAGATATATAAAAAAATATTTACTCTTACACTTTGCATGATTTTATTGACCCTTTCCATTTTTAGTTCAGCAAAAACTGCGCAGGCTGCTTCTGCTGAAACAATTAAGAAAAAAGTAAACAACATGCTTGGTAGCAAGGCTACCTTTGCAGGTGATTCCTTAATGCAAGCAGTCTTTAATTATTCTGTTTTTCCAAAAAGTGATTTCGTATGTAAGATTGGATTAAATATCATTAATGCTTCTGATCCAACAAAAAAAATTATTCCATGGGGAGATAAAACCGTCAGCTACATTAAAGCGATTAAAAATACCTCTCCAAAATATATCTATGTTATGCTTGGAGCCAACCAGATTGCCTGGCTAGATAATGATGTAGCGATTTCCTATTATGAAAAATTTATTGATAATGTGTTCCACAGAATTCCTAAGGCCAAATTATTTTTAGTCTGTGTAGCACCTGCTACCGAAGAATACTGTTCCACCCATGAAGGATTTAGTAATTCCAAGGTAAGAAAATTCAATAAAATGCTAAAAGCACTTGCCAGAAAAAAAGGAATTAAATGCTATAACTTAACCGAGGGAATGCTTGATTCGAAAGGGAATTTAAATCCATCCTATGCTGCTCCGGATGGACTTCACTGGACAGCAGATGGAGCCAAATTATTTAAAAAGAATTTAAGAAATAAATTAAAAAAATACGTAACAAAACAATATTCATAAAAAATAGAATAAATGTAAGATAAAAAATTACCGACCTCCAATGGTTATTTGGGGGTCGGTACAATTTTTATTCCACTTTTTACATTACTGTTCTCACAATCTTTGGACGATAGCCTTCTTCTTCCAATCGTTTTACGATTTTCTGTTTATGCTCTTCCCCAAAGGTTTCTAAAGTAAGTCGTAACTCTACCGCAGCATAACGATTAATATTTACAAACTGATTGTGTTCAATTTTAATTACATTCGCTTGTTCCTGAGCTACTACAGAAGAAACTTTTACTAATTCTCCCGGTTTATCTGGAAGTAGTACAGAAACTGTAAATACACGACCTCTCTGGATCAATCCATGCTGAAGGGTAGATGCCATGGTAATAATATCCATATTACCACCACTTAAAATACATACTACCTTCTTATCATTACAATCTAAATGTTTTAAAGCAGCCACTGAAAGAAGTCCTGAATTTTCCACAACCATCTTATGATTTTCTATCATATCAAGGAAACAATCAATCAATTCTTCATCCTCAATGGTAATTACATCATCTAAATTTTTCATTATATATGGAAATACATTTGTTCCACAAGTCTTTACAGCTGTACCATCAGCAATGGTTTGTGCAGAAGGAAGGGTTACTACCTTTCCTTCTTCTCTTGATGCACGAAAGCAGGCAGCACCAGCAGGCTCCACACCAATCACCTTAATATGTGGATTTAAAAGTTTAGCAAGGGTACTTACACCAGTAGCTAATCCACCACCACCAATTGGAACCAGGATATAATCTACAGTTGGAAGTTCCTTAATAATCTCCATGGCAATTGAACCCTGACCAGTAGCTACCCCCGGATCATCAAAAGGATGTACAAAGGTATATCCCTTTTCCTTTGCAAGAGTCATGGCATACTCTGCCGCCTCATCATATACATTTCCATGAAGAATTACTTCTGCTCCATAATTTTTGGTTCGATTTACCTTCATTAAAGGAGTGGTACTTGGCATTACAACTACTGCAGGAACTCCATATTTCTTTGCTGCAAGCGCCACACCCTGTGCGTGATTTCCTGCTGAAGCAGTAATAATTCCCTTCTTACGCTCTTCCTCAGACATGGTGCTAATTCGATAATACGCACCTCTTACCTTATATGCTCCTGTATTCTGCATATTCTCAGGTTTGAGATAAACCTGATTTCTAGATTTATTACTAAAAAAATCACTGTAAATTAAATTAGTAGGTAGGGTTACCTCTTTTACCTTTTCAGCTGCCTCTTCAAAATCCTTAAGTTCTAACATCTTCTCTTTGTCCTCCTGTTTATTCTTCCGTCTCTTCCTCCGGCTTCTGGAACAACGCTTCTACGAATTGTTTCGAGTCGAACTTCTGAAGATCTTCCATCTTTTCACCTACACCAATGTATTTTACAGGAATTCCTAACTCAGATTGGATTGCTACTGCAATTCCACCCTTAGCAGTTCCATCCATTTTTGTTAAGATAACACCAGTGATATTAGTACATTCCATAAAGGTTTTTGCCTGTACCAAAGCATTCTGACCAGTAGTCGCATCAAGTACGATCAGATTTTCTCTATAAACTCCGTTATACTCTTTTTCAATAATTCTGTCAATCTTCTTTAATTCTTCCAAAAGATTTTTCTTATTATGAAGTCTACCTGCTGTATCACAAAGAAGAATATCAGCATCCTTAGCCTTAGCAGACTGAATCGCATCAAAAAGAACCGATCCAGGATCGGCTCCCTCGGCACCACTAACAATATCTACTCCTGCACGATTCGACCACTCTCTAAGCTGGTCAGCAGCTGCAGCTCGGAAGGTATCACAAGCCGCCATAAGAACTTTCTTTCCCTGACCTTTAAATTGTCCAGCAAGTTTACCAATAGATGTTGTCTTACCTACACCATTCACACCAATTACCATTAATACAGACTTCTGATTTTCATAATCATAGGCATTTTCGCCTAAATTCATCTGTTCAATAATCGTATCGATTAAAAGCTGTTTGCAATCTTTCGGATCCTTGATGTGTTCTGCAGCAACCTGATCTCTTAACTTATCTAAAATCTCTTCCGTTGTTCTAACTCCCAGGTCTCCTGTAATTAATATTTCTTCCAGTTCATCATAAAAGTCATCATCAATCTTAGTGAATCCACTAAAAATTGAGTCAATTCCTGCTACAATGTTATCTCTGGTTTTGGTTAAACCAGAAACTAATCTGGAGAAAAAACCTCTTTTCTTTTCTTCTGACATAAATTATCCTTTCTCCTACTCTTCACTAGGCTGATCATCCCCCAGCTGGTCCTCAATTAAATTAACGGAAACAAGTGTTGATACACCCTTCTCTTGCATGGTAATACCATAGAGACGGTCTGCAGCATTCATGGTTCCTCTTCTATGGGTAATCACAATAAACTGAGTATTTTCTGTCAGCTTATGAAGGTATTCTGCAAATCTTGTTACATTCGAATCATCCAAGGCCGCCTCAATCTCATCTAAAAGACAGAATGGAGATGGCTTTAGATTTTGAATGGCAAATAATAAGGAAATGGCAGTAAGCGCCTTCTCTCCTCCAGACATTTGCATCATATTTTTCAATTTCTTTCCAGGTGGTTGAGAAACAATTCGAATTTCTGACTCTAATACATCCCCTTCTTCAAGGATGATCTCACCCTTTCCACCACCAAACAGTTCTTGGAAAACCTTATTAAATTCGCTTTGAATCTGCGCAAACTTTTCATTGAATTGCTTTCGCATTCCCTTATCCAGTTCTGCCACAATTCCCATAAGGTTTTCCTTGGCTTCGGTTAAATCCTTGTGCTGAGCAGACATAAATTCATATCTTGCACCAACTTCCTTATACTGTTCAATCGAATTTACATCCACTGAACCCAGCCCCTTGATTTTTCCTTTTAAACTATTTACCTCTTTATTAAGATCTGTGGTCTTCATAGTAGAAAGTTCTTCTTCCTTTGATCCTTCAGCCTCTGCCTCACTAGCAGTTAGCTCATATTCGGTCCAAAGGTACTCTACCATGGAATTTTCCTGATCCTCGTACTTTTCAATACTTGAATTCAAACGATAAATTTCCTTATCCAGTTCCGAAATCCGGTTAGAAAATTCCTCTCGCTTGCGGAAGAAATCTTTATGAGAAGAAGACTGGTCTTCATATTCTTCCTTAGCAAGTCGAATGGTCTCATCTAAGGATTCCTGTTCTTTTTTTAAAACTTCCAGTTTCTGATTTAAAGAAAGAATCTCCGCTTCCTTATTAGAAACTGCATCCTTAGATCCATCCTGATTTTGAGAAATCCGCAAAATCTCTTCCTTTAAGTCGGCAATTTCCTCTTTGATTCGTTCCATATTCTGAACATTAAAGGCATTACGACTCTTGATTTCTCCAATGATTAATTCCGAATTGTGAACCTTATTTTCAATTTCAGAAATTTCATTTTCCTTGTTGCTAACCTCCTGGCTTGCAAGTTCAATTCTTCCCTTTAATTCCTCGCGGATTTTTTCGAAATCACTTAAATCAAGACCTAATTTTTTATTATTCTCTTGGATTTCTGAAAGCTCATCCTCAAGTTTTTCTTTCTGAACGGAAACTTCCATTACGGAATTCTCTAATTCCTCACGTTTTTTATCGGCCTGAGTCACCTTCATCCTAGCGTTGTTTAAAAGAATAATCTGTTGCTGTAAAACATCTCTAGCCTTTTCTGATTCTTCCTTTAAGCCTACTAAATCCAATTCTTGCTTGGCAAGTTCTGTTTTCTTGTCCTGAATCACTTTTGCTAAATCATCCACCTGCTTTTGAAGGTCTTCGATTTCTCTTCGACGTCCAAGTAAATTCGAGGAATTTTTAAAGGCACCACCCGACATGGAACCACCTGGATTCAACTGTTCTCCATCTAAAGTTACCATGCGAAGGCTATAACGATACTTTCTTGCCATGGCAATGGCATGATCTATGGTATCTAAGACTAAGGTTCTACCAAGTAAAAATTTGGCAACCCCTTCATATTCTGTCTTAATGCTTACCAATTCACTGGCCAATCCAATAACTCCTGGTTCTCTTAATGCTTCTTCCCTAGTAAAACCTGTCTTGTTATTCATAGCTGATAAGGGAAGGAAGGTGGCACGACCCGCCTTATTTTCCTTTAAGAAGGCAATAAGATTTTTAGCGGTTACTTCATTATCTGTTACCACATTCTGGATGGAACCACCCAAAGCTGTTTCAATGGCGGTTTCATACTTTTCTTCCGTCTTAATAATATCTGCTACAACACCGATAATTCCCTTAAAGCGTCCCTTCTGCTCCATGATTCTTTTAATGGAATTTCCATATCCCTCATATCGCTCGGTAATATTTTTTAAAGATTCTAAACGAGAGGATACCCTATGATACTCTCCACGATTCTTCTCTAAAATCTGACGTTTTTCCTGACAGTCCTTTTGTAAGTCCACAATAGCATCAACTAGATGCTCGCTTTTCTCTTTGGTATCTGCCACTTCCTCTTCGTTTTTTTGCAGGTCACTTTTTAAACTTTCGATTAACTTTGCCTGAAGACTCTGATCCTCCTTGCTTTTAGCAAGTTTGGCAAGAATTTCTTCATTTCTTTCTTTAACGGAAGAGAGCATCCTGTCATACCCTTCCATGCGAGCATGAACCTTAGAGGTCTCATTCTCATTGTTAATCAGTTCCTGCTTAGCAGACTCAAGTTCTGACCTTCTTTCTTCTAATTCCTGTTTCTGGAAGGCTAATATAGAATCTGAATCTTCTCTTAAATGGATTTGATCAGAAAGTTCTTTGGCAATCTTTTCCTTTTCTTCCTCCATAAGAGAGAGTTCTTTTTCCTTCTTTTCCAGATTTTCCCTGCTGTCTACTAACTGCTTATTATAAAACTCATCATTGTTTTTTACCGAATGAATCTGTTCTTTTAAAAGCTCAATCTGACCATAGTGGATTTGGATCTCTTCCTTCTTTTCACCGGCCTGACGGGTAAGATCATTCACCCTAGCATTTAGATTTTCAATATAAGTCTCTAATTCCTCATATTTTTGTTTGGTCTCTTCAAATGCTTCCTTGGTTTCTTCTAGATCTTCACTGGCAATCTCAAGTGCCTGATTCGCTTCCCCGTGTTTTTTTGATAAATCCTTCATACGGAGTTGAAATAAATCAATGTCTGCCTTACGAAGAGCATTTTTATATTCCAGATAATTTTTTGCCTTTTCTGACTGGATTTTTAAAGGACCTACCTGCTTTTCAAGCTCCCCTAAGATATCTTCTACTCGAACCAAATTTTGATTTTCATCTTCTAATTTCTTAAGGGCTTCATTCTTTCTACGCTTGAATTTAACGATTCCTGCAGCCTCATCAAAGAGTTCCCTTCTTTCATCTGGCTTACCATTTAAAATTTTATCAATCTGTCCCTGACCAATCATTGAGTAGCCATCCTTGCCAATACCAGTATCATAAAAAAGCTCATTAATATCTCGTAAACGACAAGCCGTTCCATTCATCATATATTCACTTTCACCTGAACGGAAAAGACGTCTTGATACTGTTACCTCTTCAAAATCCACTGGCAATACATGGTCGGAATTGTCTAAGGTAATAGCCACATAGGCAAATCCCAAAGGTTTACGATTTTCTGTTCCGGAAAAAATAACATCCTCCATCTTTGCCCCACGCAGTTGCTTGATTTTTTGCTCACCAAGTACCCAACGTACAGCATCTGCAACATTACTTTTTCCAGAACCATTGGGACCAACGATTCCGGTAATTCCATTATGGAATTCAAATCTCATCTTATTGGCAAAAGACTTAAATCCCTGTACTTCCAAACTTTTTAAATACATGTTCTACTTCCTTAATTTTTTTATGGTCTCATATGCAGCCTTTTGTTCTGCATCCTTTTTTGTGTGAGACCGACCTTCTCCATATAATTTTCCTCCAATGGTTGCACCCATGCAGTAAAACTTATCATGAGCAGGTCCAGACTCAGAAAGAACCACATACTTTAGTTCTTTCCCATGATATTTTGACTGGACGATTTCCTGAAGAATCGTCTTACTATCCAAGAATAAACGTTTATTTTCAATATCATTTAAAATGAATTTTAATATAAATGCATTGGCCGATTCAAAGCCACCATCTAAATAAATGGCTCCAATCACAGCTTCCAAGGCATCGGAGATAATGGATGGACGATTTCTTCCTCCTCCTCGGTCCTCACCTATCCCTAAAAAGATATAGTCTACCAAGCCCATTTCCTTTGAAATCTCTGCTAATATTGGCTCACAAACTACACTGGCTCTTAACTTAGACATATCCCCTTCCGACATATTGGGATATTTTTTAAAAAGGAAGTAAGAGGAAGAAAGCTCTAAGACAGCATCTCCCAAAAACTCCAAACGCTCGTTGTGATCTCCAGGCATCAAGTGCTTATTCACTCGACTGGCATTATGACTTTTTTCCTCATTTGCATAAGATCTGTGCGTTAATGCAAGAATTAAATACTCCTTGTTCTTAAAATGATATCCAATTTTTTCTTCCAGTTGAGGAAGTCTTCCGTACATTGAAGTACTTGTAAACACCGTCTGCTTCTTTACTTCTCTTCCAGACATAATCCTCTCCTAATCTTATCATTGATTTCCATTTCCTTGAAACTTACTACTTGGAAAATAGAATTCTTAACTTCTTCTGCCTTAGCATTACCATGTGTTTTAACTACAAGTCCCTTAAGGCCTAACATAGGAGCACCTCCGTACTTGGCAGCATCAAAGGCTTTCATACTTTCCTTTAAGGCTGGCTTGATCAAAAAGCCACCAATCTTAGAACGAAGATTACTCATAAGTCCCTTTTTAATGATCTTACGGACTGTAAGGCCTACTCCTTCATACATTTTCAAAATAACATTACCAACAAAGGCCTCAGCCACCACTACGTCACAATATCCTGCTGGAATATCTCTGGCCTCACAAGAACCTACAAAGTTAATGTTAGGAGCCTCCTTTAATACCGGCATGGTTTCTTTTACCAAGGCATTTCCCTTTTCTTCCTCTGCTCCAATGTTTACCAAACCAACGCTAGGATTCTTTACTCCCATAATATTTTCCATATAAACAGAACCCATCTGGGCAAACTGAACAATATGGTTTGGTCTGGCATCTACATTGGCTCCACAATCCAAAAGTAAAGAAAATCCTTTTTCTGTAGGAATCAAAGATGCAAACGGTGATCTTTCCACTCCCTTGATTCTTCCTACAATAATCTGTCCACCTACCAAACATGCTCCGGAGCTACCTGCAGTCACCAGACCATCTGCTTCACCATTTTTTACAGCATACATGCACCCTACCATAGAAGACTCCTTCTTGGTTCTTACTGCCTGTACCGGTGGCTCCTCTGTAGCAATCACTTCAGGCTTATGTACCACCTGAATCTGGGCTTCATTATACTTGTACTTAGCAAGTTCTTTCTTTACCTGATCTTCAATTCCATATAAAAGAACCTTGATATTTGCGTTCTCCTGTACCGCCTCAACAGCTCCCTTTACAATTTCCAGAGGGGCATTATCTCCACCCATTGCATCAACAGCTACGATTGTCTGACTCATATTTCTAACTCCTTTTCTTAACGCAACATATCAGCCCTAAGCGAAAGCCCAGGGCTGATACTTGCAAAATTAATTACCTTTAATTTTAGTTATTACTTGCATTCTTCGTATAAATTTCTTCGAGAAGGTTAATAAATTCTGGAACCTTATCCTCCTCGATGGTGATTCGCATATTCTTAAATGCAGCCTTACAAGATTTCGTAAGACCTGAAGCAAGAACATCTCTTTCACGAGGCTTTACATAAAGTCCCTTGAATACACCATAACTGGTTAAGAGGCCATTCTCATCTTTCTGATAGGTGAATAAAACACGAAGTCTATGTTTATCCATAATTCCTGTTAAGATAGCTTCATATGAATTATCTACCTTCTTAGCATCTTCGCGCTCTACCTCAACAAAGAGAATCTCATTCTCCTTAGGTTCTTTCTCCTTAACCTTCTGATCAATGAATTCATTCAATGGCATAGACATAAGTGCCTTCTTAGCTTCTTCTTCCGCTTTTTTTCTAACCTCTTCTTCCGCCTTAGCTTTCTCTTCAGCAGCCTTCTTTTCTGCCTCTGCCTTTGCCTTAGCTTTCGCCTCAGCTTCTGCATTCCGTTCTACAACCTTCTGGGCTTCAACCTTAGCATCTGTAACTTCCTTGACACTATTCTTAACAACTTCTGCCTTCTTAGCAAGTTCCTCTAAGGCTTTCTTCTTAGCTTCTTCTTCCGCCTTCTTCTTAGCTTCCGCCTCTGCCTTAGCCTTAGCTTCTTCTTCCGCCTTCTTCTTAGCTTCCGCCTCTGCCTTAGCCTTAGCTAGCTCTTCTGCCTTCTTCCTTGCTTCCGCCTCTGCCTTAGCCTTAGCTACCTCTTCTGCCTTCTTCCTTGCTTCCGCCTCTGCTTTAGCCTTCTCTTCAGCAGCCTTCTTTTCCGCCTCTGCCTTAGCCTTCTCTTCAGCAGCCTTCTTTTCTGCCTCTGCCTTAGCCTTCTCTTCAGCAGCCTTCTTTTCTGCCTCTGCCTTAGCCTTAGCTTCTTCCGCCTTCTTCTTGGCCTCTTCTTCTTTCTTTGCAGCAAACAATCCACCTAAACCAAAGATTCCACCAGCTGCAACTGCCTTTGCAGGATTCTTATTCTCCTCCTCTTTCCTAGCAGTCTTCTCTTCCTTATTATCCTTTGCAGGTGCTTCCTCTGGTTTTTTCTCTTGAGCTGGAGCGTCAGTTTCTTCCTCAGGAATTTCCTCCTGATCTGATTTTTCCTCAGTAGTTACTGCTTCTTCTTTCATCTCAATCTGCTTCTCGTCTTTTGCCTCGATTAGCTTCAATAAATCCGGAAGTTCATCCTGACTATATCCGTCTGAACCATCTGCAAATTTAAAATAATTCAAAGGATTTTCGCGAATCTTTAAAATCTTATAAAGTTCGAAGTTCGCTACTTTTTCAGAATCATAACTGCCAATAATTGCACAGTCAGAATAACCATCATCTAAAAAGAATTCCTTCCCCTCCTGAACTACCTTAACACGACCAATTGTCGCAAGGTTACGGAATGCCACGATATGAAACTTGTGAAATGCATACACCACATCGTAGTTAATACTTTGATCCAATAATAATTTCTGACTCATCCATCTGCCTCCCTTATGTGTAAAATTCGTTTTAGTTTGTAAGCAACCTTATTAAAGTCTCTGCAAATGATTTCTTATAAATTGGTCTCTGTTACATCAATTGACTTCTTTGTGCCCGGCTGAGCATTCGTAATCTCTCCCTCAATTTTCTTGGAAGATTCAACGACCTTTTTTGTAAAGTCTTTTGGATCAAGATCATCATCACAACATACATCAACCGTTGTTTCCTTCTTTTCTTTTGGACTCATGTCGATTTTTGTATAATCTCCAACCCCCAGTGCCTCACCTGCAACACCAAGACCACCAACGATATCTGTTAAATCGTTTGGCATAAAAATCTTGGTTGCTCGTCCGTCGGCAACTTCCTTCAATGTTTCTAACTTCTTTAAAACCAATACATTTGCATCAGTCCTTGCTTCTCTTAATAATTCCAGACCCTTAGCCTCAGCATCATAGGTCAAACGAATGGATTCGGCACGACCGGTAGCAAGTGCAATCTGAGCATCTCTTTCAGCCTCTGCAGCAAGAATCTTTGCCTGCTTATCACCTTCTGCTCTAGCAACTACGGCCTGTTTGTGTGCTTCTGCCTCTAATAAGGTTTCACGCTTTTCACGTTCTGCCTTCATCTGTTTCTCCATGGCTTCCTGAATTTCACGTGGTGGAATAATATTTTTTAACTCTACACGATTTACCTTAATACCCCATGGATCTGTGGCATCATCTAAGATTTCTCTCATCTTAGTATTAATAATATCTCTTGATGTTAAGGTATCATCAAGTTCCAATTCACCTACGATATTACGTAAGGTGGTTGCAGTTAAATTCTCAAGAGCAATAATTGGATTTTCAACACCATAAGTAAATAGTCTGGCATCAAAAATAGAATAATAAATAACGCTATCAATCTTGATTGTTACATTATCCTTTGTAATCACTGGCTGAGGTGGAAAATCATTCACCTGCTCCTTAAATGACACTTTTTTACGAATCTGCTGAATCACAGGAATCTTAAAATGAATTCCTCTTTGCCACGTTCCGGTATACCTTCCCAAGGTTTCAATTACCATTCCCTGTGACTCCGGAACAATTTTCATAATACTAATTAATAGTATCACCAAAATAACTACAAAAATTAATGGTCCCACAACAATATCCTCCTAATAATCTATACTTCTTTTAAGGCTTATCTTTCGCCACTAAAAGTTGCTTTTATTTTATCACAATCGTTACTTTAAGGCAACTAATTTCCCCAAGAGTCGATGGAGGTTTTCTTGCCGCAGGCAAGCCGAGTTCAAGTTTCCTTAAAAAAAAGACAGGTATTTAACCTGCCTTTCATTCATGCGGAAGATGGGACTTGAACCCACACGTTATTGCTAACACTAGATCCTTAGTCTAGCCTGTCTGCCAGTTCCAGCACTTCCGCATCTCACAATATTAAATTGTGTGAACGTCAACTCACGTCAACGCTCTTTATTATACACGGTTTAGAAAATATGTCAACAACTTTTTATCATTTTTTTAAATTTAACTCACCTGGAAAAATTCCTCCCACTCTCATCTTTGGCGAAGGTGGAAGTTATGAAAACAGGATTCTAAAACCGTCCGATACTGAATATACCATAGGTTTTCCCTCTTATGCAAGTGATTTTCACCAGGAAGCAAGTTTATCTTTACTCCATTCTTTTAACTTGGAAATCACAAGTACATTGGCATTATAATTCCAATGACATCCGTCCCCTGCGTCGTATTTACCGGATAAGTAACCCTTAGCATTTGCCAAGCCATCGGTAATATCACAATAATATGCATTATCATTTTTCTTGCAAAAAGCTTTATACCCCTTATAATATTCCTTTCGTTTGGAAAGGCTAGGAACATTTAAGGAGGAATTTGGAGAAAATGGTGGCAGTGCTACCACTACAAGTTCCACTTGTGGGTTTGCTGCCTTTAGGATTCTTAACACTTCACCAAAATTAGCCGTCGTATTATCTACCGCAGCTCCATAGGCTTCATTCATTCCTTCAAAAAGATAGACTCTGTCGGGCTTATATTTTGCAGCACGTTCTGCGGCCGTAATTTTTTTATTTTGATAAAGAAAAGATGCATCTGAAATCAGGCCCCAGGAAGAAATCCCAACTTTGCTTACAAAAGCAGTCCCTTTAGGAAAGGAAGACGAAAGGAGAGCAAGTCCCTCTACATAACATTCTCCCATCACAACAATCTTAGGATTCTTGGGTTTCACATAAAGAGATAAAATCTTAGAAAACTTAGATTCATACTTATCTTCCCCTTTCGAAATTGCCTTAACTTTATAGTAAACCCATTTCCTTTTCTTAGCTTTTTTATCCTTTAAATAATTTTTATTAGTAGTAGCTATTTTTTTATAATTTCCATCTTTTTTATAGGATCGATAAACCTCATAGAAAGCTGCAAGATCCTTTTTTTGCCATTGGATTTTCACCTTTCCTTCAACCTGGCACAGGGCCTTTAATTTTAAAACCCTAGTCTTTCGGAACTTGCTATCCTGGTCATTAACAGAAGTTTGCAAAACAAGCGGGGCTTCCTCCTTTATCGTGATAGCAGATGCATTTTTAATTTCATTTTCAAAAATCCTATGATTTAACAGAAAGAGGCTGAAAATAAAAACCCCCGTAACGAATAATAATTTCTTTTTCATTTTCATCATAATCCCATCCTAAAAAAATGCCAGAGCTTTCGCCCTGACACTCCTATATTTTTAAATTAAGCAATCTTAGACTTAGCAATTTCAGCTAACTTTGCAAAACCATCTGCATCATTAACCGCTAACTCAGCTAACATCTTACGATTTACATCGATACCAGCCACCTTAAGACCATACATGAACTTACTGTATGAAAGTCCGTTTAATCTTGCTGCAGCATTGATACGAGCGATCCATAACTGTCTGAACTGACGCTTCTTCTGCTTTCTACCAGCATATGCTGATGTAAGCGCTCTCATTACAGACTGCTTAGCAACACGATACTGCTTTGATCTAGCTCCTCTATAACCCTTTGCGAGTTTCAATGTTCTATTATGCTTCTTCTTGGCATTTAATCCACCTTTAATTCTTGCCATTTGATATTCCTCCTAATCGAATAAATAAAATCTCTCAAAAACAAATGTATTTCTTACAGATAAGGTAAGATTTTCTTCATGTTCTTTACATTTGTTGTATCGGTCATAGCGGCCTTTCTTAAGTTTCTCTTTCTCTTTGTAGACTTCTTAGTAAGAATGTGGCTCTTATAAGCCTTACTTCTCTTTAATTTTCCTGAACCTGTTGTTTTAAAACGCTTAGCAGCTGCTCTGCTTGTCTTCATCTTTGGCATGTTAGACATCCTCCTTAATTAATTCTTCTTCTCTGATAAGAACATAGTCATGACACGGCCTTCCATCTTAGGAGCCTTGTCAATTACGGCTATATCCTCAAGCATTTTTGCAAAGTTATCCAAAACTTCTCTACCGCCGGTAATATGTGCCATCTCTCTTCCTCTAAAACGAAGAGAAACCTTTAACTTATTACCCTTAGATAAGAACTTTCTTGCCTGATTCGCTTTTGTATTGATATCATTAATATCAATGTTTGGTGAAAGACGAACTTCCTTCACTTCGATACTCTTCTGCTTTTTCTTAGCTTCCTTCTCACGGCGCATCATATCGTACTTATACTTACTATAATCTACAATCTTGCAAACCGGTGGTTTAGCCTTAGGAGCAATCTTTACAAGATCAAGTCCTGAATCAACTGCCTTGAAATAAGCTTCCTTAGCAGACATAATACCCAACTGCTCTCCATTCTCTCCAACGAGACGAACTTCCTTATCTCGGATCTGTTCGTTAATCATTAAGTCGTTAATAACTGTACACCTCCATCCTCAAATAGATATAAAAAAAGCGGATAGAATCATCTACCCACTGTCATGTACAAAAACGACCTTCGTTGTTTTTCGAACTATGAACACCTGGGCAAATAAGCTTGCCAGGGTGAGAGATAACTCTGCTTTGTTTTCACAACATCAAAAATATAACATGGTTCAAACCGCTTGTCAATGACTATTTTTATTTTTTACATAATTCATGAAATACCGCTGAATCAGCAATTAATTCAAAATTCTCTTTGATAAATGCACGATTAATTGGATTGTCTATTACAAGTTCACCAAACTCTAAGGCAGACCAAATATACTGTTGAAAAATGTCTTGATTCTTTGAAGCGGAATTTTCAAATACTACATAATAGGACTTTTGTCTGTTATCCTTCAAAATCCTACCAGCAACCTTATCTGGTAACTTGTTCTTCTTATTAAACTCCAAAAAGGTATTCAAATTCTGAAAGATTACGATTGCCAGCTGACTACTTACCTGCTCCCAGGAAGAAATGGGACTTCCATTGGAATTTTCTTCCTCTTCAAATTCATATTCCTTTAGAAATTCCTGATTATCATCTGATTTCTTTGGAATCATTTCATTTAATAATCTTTTATCCTTAATCATCTGATGGAAGATTTTCTCCATGCCCTCTTCTCCATTGCAAGAAAGAATAATCGCCAGTCTTTTTTGAGGAAGATTCATAATCTGCATGGAAATTTCTCCCTGCTTAGCCTCAAAATCAGTTTGTTCCACAGCTTCCTCCAAAATCATATGAAAGAAATCCTGGGCATTCTGACTTTGTTTAATAATATCCTCAATGGTTACACCAAAATTCGTCATATCATTCTCATCTACAATACAACGAACCGTCTGTTCATCTAATTTTCTAAACTTCATACGCGCCTGCCTTTCCTATTCCATCTCGGTGACTTGAAAATGCTTTTGTAAAAAGCGATAAACCGTCTGATCAAAACTTCTTTCCAGTGTTTTATCCATGGTAAATTCTGATATGGTACAGGAAGAAATTACCTTTACATCCTGACCGCCAAATCGAATTAACATAGACATAGCATCCACCTTCTTATAATCAAAGTCTGGAACCAACTTATCTACATAAACCTTTACGGACTTTTTTGACATGGTAAGCATGATCTGAAAACTAACCGGTATCTTCTTTCCCTTAATCAAGTCAAAGACATAAGGTCTCATCTTCTTCCAGCTTACATAATCTTCATAAAGCGTTTCGTCTTTGTAATATTCCTTTACAAGATGGCCATTGATCTTATAATTACAAAAAGTTGTAATGGATGCCTCTTGAAGTAAGAATCCCTCAAAAGTCTCCTTACAGAACAAATCATTCATAAAGCCTTTTAAATCATGGATTTGGAATACTTTCATTTCTCCCCTTTCATCCTATAACAAACCTATAGCCTGCATTATAACACAGCACCTTTAAAATTGTAAACACTTATTTTGTTAGCACTCTAATAAAATGAGTGCTAAATTTTCATTGACAATTAGAAATCCACGTACTACAATACACATTATACTAAGAATCAATTGTAAAGGAGAGAAATTTATGGCTGAGAAAAAAGGTAATTTATCAATTAACAGTGAGAACTTATTTCCAATTATCAAAAAGTGGTTGTATTCTGATCACGACATTTTTGTAAGAGAACTTGTGTCAAATGCCTGTGACGCTATGACCAAATTAAAGAAACTTTCCATGATGGGTGAGATTGAATTAGATAAGGATGAAGAGTTAAAGGTTTCTGTCCTTGTCAACGCCAAGGAAAAAACCCTTACCTTTATTGATCACGGTATTGGTATGACTGCAGATGAGGTAGAAAAATACATTACCCAGATTGCTTTTTCCGGTGCGACAGCATTTATGGAGAAATACAAGGATAAGGCTAATCAGGACCAGATTATTGGACACTTTGGTTTGGGCTTCTATTCTGCTTTTATGGTAGCAGATAAAGTTACCATCGATACCCTTTCTTACCAGGAAGGCGCTAAGGGCGTTCACTGGGAGTGTACTGGCGATTCAGATTATACCATGGAAGACACAGATCTTACGGTCCGTGGTACAAAAATCACCTTGGAAATCAGCGATGAGTCCATTGAATTTGCAAACGAATATAGAATCCGTGAGGTCCTTGAAAAATACTGCTCTTTCATGCCATTTAATATCTATCTGACAAATGAAGAAAAAGGCCAGGAGTACGAGACAATTCCAGCCGAGGAAGTTCTTGAGAGTGATACCGTGGTAGAATACATCGATGAGCCGGAAAAAACTCAGGAAGTAGAGAAGGAAGATGGCAGCAAGGAAACAAAAGTCATTGCCCCTGCCTGCAAAAAGGCTAAAATTAACAAACGTCCAGTTCCAATCAATGAAACCACTCCACTTTGGAGCAAGCATCCAAACGAATGTAGCGAGGAAGAATACAAAAACTTCTATACCAAGGTCTTTCATGATTATAAGGAGCCTCTCTTCTGGATTCATTTAAATATGGATTATCCATTTAACTTAAAAGGTATTCTCTACTTCCCTAAGATTAATATGGAATATGAATCTGTAGAAGGAGTGATTAAGCTTTATAACAATCAGGTCTTTGTAGCCGATAACATCAAAGAAGTAATCCCAGAATTTTTAATGCTCTTAAAGGGTGTAATTGATTGCCCGGATCTCCCATTAAATGTTTCCAGATCTGCCCTTCAAAATGATGGCTTTGTAAAGAAGATTTCTGATTACATTACCAAGAAGGTTGCTGATAAACTTTCTGGCATGTGCAAAACCGACCGTGAAACCTATGAGAAGTATTGGGATGATATCGCTCCATTTATCGAATATGGTTGCTTAAAGGATAGCAAGTTTGAAGAGAAGATGAATGATTACGTTCTCTTTAAGGATATTCATGATAAGTACCAGACCCTTCCGGAACTATTAAAGTCTGTCGGCGGAGAAGATCGTCCAGAAGATAATAAAGAAGAGAAAGATCAGGCAGATTCTGACTATCACATTTCCGGAGAAGGTGCCAGTGAAGAAGATCACCGTAGCGTGGTTTACTATGTTACCGATCCAGTTGCCCAGAGCCAGTATGTGAAGATGTTTATGGATAATGATATGAATGCTGTAATCTTAAAGAATAAGATTGATCAGCCATATATTTCCAATGTAGAGCAAAAACACACCAACGTGAAATTTGCCCGAGTTGATTCAGATATTACAGAGGCTATGAAGTCTCAGGACCTTTCCGACGAGGACAGCAAAGCTTATACCGAAAGCTTAACAAAACTCTTTAAAAATGCCTTAAATCAGGAATCAATTTCCGTAAAGGTAGAAAGTTTCAAAGACCCTGACCTTTCTTCTATGATTACCCTCTCTGAAGAAAGCAGACGTATGCAGGATATGATGAGACAGTATGGCATGTATAATATGGGTGATCTTCCTTCTGATGAAACCTTGGTATTAAATGCTAACAACGTTTTGGTAAAATATCTTTTAGACAAGAAAGAAGGCGACCAGGTTGAAACTGTAGCACGCCAGCTCTATGATTTAGCCCGTGTCAGCCATGAACAGCTTCCTAAGGAAGAAATGACTGCCTTTATTAAGAGAAGTAATGAAATCTTAAAGATCCTAATTGATGAAAACAAGTAATCCCCTTTACTTGTAATTTCAAGGAAAATAGTATAAAATAGGTTCGGTCTCTTTGACCGAACCTATTTTTCTGTATATAAGGAGGACTTATCATGAGTAAACTTTGGGGCGGACGCTTTACAAAAGAGGAAAACGAATTGGTAAACGAATTCAACGCTTCCATTCCTTTTGACCAACGTTTTTATCGTCAGGATATTCGTGGATCTATTGCCCATGTAACCATGCTTGCGAAACAAAACATCTTATCTAACGAAGATAAGGAAGCGATTATTACGGGCTTAAATCAGATTTTAGAAGAAATCGAAACTGGCAGTTTAGCCATTGATCCGAATGCCGAGGATATTCACAGTTTCGTGGAATCAACACTTACCGACCGAATCGGAGATGCCGGAAAGCGCCTTCACACTGGACGTAGCCGTAATGACCAGGTTGCTCTGGATATGAAATTATATATTCGAGATGAAATCGATGAGATGGATCAACTTTTATACCAGCTTCTTTCCGTACTTTACGATATTATGAAAGATCATATTGATACCATCCTTCCGGGTTTCACCCACCTTCAGAAAGCTCAGCCGGTTACCTTAGCTCACCACTACGGTGCATATTTTGAAATGTTCCGTCGAGACAGGGAACGTCTTTGCGATATTAGAAAGCGTATGAATTACTGCCCTCTTGGCTCTGGTGCTCTAGCAGGAACCACCTATCCATTGGACCGTGACTATAGTGCAAGTCTCCTTGATTTTGACGGACCAACCTTAAATTCTATGGATTCCGTTTCAGACCGTGATTATTTAATTGAATTCTTAGATGCCCTTGCCCTGATTATGATGCATTTAAGTCGTTTTTCAGAGGAAGTAATCTTATGGAATTCTAACGAATATGGCTTTATTACCATTGATGATGCATATTCAACCGGTTCTTCTATTATGCCACAGAAGAAAAATCCGGATATTGCAGAACTTGTTCGCGGTAAAACCGGACGTGTGTATGGTGCATTAATGTCTATGCTTACCACCATGAAGTCACTTCCACTGGCTTACGATAAGGATATGCAGGAAGATAAGGAAGTTTCTTTTGATGCCATTGACACCACAAGAAACTGCCTCATTCTCTTTACCGATATGCTTCGTACCATGACCTTCCACAAAGAAATCATGGAAGACTCTGCAAAGCACGGCTTTACCAATGCTACTGACGCAGCAGATTACCTGGTAAATAAGGGAGTTCCTTTCCGTGATGCCCATGGAATCGTTGGACAGTTAGTTCTTTTCTGCGAATCACACAAATGCAGTTTAGACCAGATGAGTTTAGAGGACTATAAGAATATTTGCCCAGTCTTTGAGGAAGATATTTACGATGCTATTTCTCTTCAAACCTGTGTTAGCAAGCGATTAACCATTGGTGCTCCAGGTCAGGCCGCTATGAAACAGGTACTTGAAATTTATAAGGATTATCTCAATAAATAAAAAAAAAAAAAATCAGGCCTAGGCCTGATTTTTTTATTGATTACTTTCTTCCATTTCTTTCATAATCTGTTCTGCCACCTTAGAAGGCTTACTACTTACCCTCTGCCTCTTAGGTGCCTTTTTCTTTTTAGACTCCTCATCTACTGGAGTATAGCGGAATACCGTAAGGCTAAGAGCCGGTAATTTGATTCGAATCGAATTTTCTCTTCCATCTGCCTCTTCCATTTTAGAAACCTTCAATCGTTGATTGACCCTTCCTTCTCCGCCATAGCGCACATCATCGGTATTTAAAATTTCCTTGTACTTTCCGGGAAGGGGTACACCAATGGCTAAATCTTCATAGTCCATGGTATCAAAGTTAGCCACCACCAAAAGTGAATTCTCGAATTTTCTTCCAAAACGCATAAAGGACAGGATACTTTCCTTAGCCTTTAGATTATTCAACCACATAAATCCATCCACTACAAAATCTCTTTCATAAAGAGCAGGATTTTCTAAATAAAGATGATTTAAATCTTTCACTAAGCGGAAGGTCTCCTGGTTTCTAATATTTTTCTCCCCATTTAAAAGAGTCCAATCCGGTTCCCCATTTTCTGACCATTCCTTGGTATCTGCAAATTCCTGCCCCATGAAATTTAATTTCTTTCCGGGATGCATCATCTGATAAGCAAAGAATAGACGAAGGTTTGCAAATTTCTTATCTAAACTTTCACCAGACATCTTACTAATAAGACTACCCTTTCCCGGTGTATATAAGTCATGAGGGAAGGATAAAAGGAACTTCTCACTATACGCATACACCATAGGGAATGTTAAATCATCATACTTATTATGGCGATAATAAGTATCCGTTCCCATATAATCTAAGAAAGTTTCTGTAAATCCGTTATTTACCTTATAATCAAATCCAAGATTCTCCTCTTCTACAGGACCTGTCATTCTTGGATAAGCCCCATTTTCCTTGGCAATTAAAATTGCTCCATTTCCCCTAAGCTTCATAATGGAATTTAAATGTTTTAAAAATTCCACTCCTGCCAGGTTTTCATTTCCTCCATACATATTAGGAGTCCACTGTCCATCCTCTTTTCCATAATCAAGATAAAGCAAGATGGAAAGATCTGAAAAGGATAGTCCATCCACATGGAAGACTTCAACCCAATATAAGGCGCTGGCAATCAGAAAGTTTGAGACTTCATTCCTTCCATAGTCAAACAATCCTACATTCATGGATGGAAGCTGACTGGCCTTTGGATCATCCGGCTCATAAATAGAGGTTCCATCAAAATGATGTAAAGAAAAGTCATCCTTAGGAAAATATGCAGGATTCCATTCTAAAATAACTCCCAAGCCCTGTTTGTGCATGTAATTCACAAACCATGCAAAGTCTTCCGGACTTCCAAATCGACTGCTTGGTGCATAATAGCCTGTAATCTGGTAACCATAGGAGGCATCCAAAGGATGCTCCATAATTGGAAGCAAAGACACATGGGTATAGCCCATCTCCTTCAGATATGCAGCCAGTTCTTTGGCTATCTGACGATAGTTTATAAAGGCCAGTCCATCTCGATCCGCCTGTTCCCAGTTTTCACTAGTGATTCCATCGTTATTCCTTCTCCAAGATCCCATATGAAGTTCATAGATATTCATTGGTTGATGGTAAAAATCTGCCTGAGAATTATTTTTCTCCTTCTGCCACTTCCCATCACTAAATGATATCTTTTCTAAATCACTAACCATGGAGGCATTACCGGGACGAAGTTCAAATTCATTCGCATAAGGATCAGACTTTAAAAATACCTGACCACTTCTGCTTCGAATCTCATATTTATAAAGCATTCCAGGTTTCACTCCGGGTAAGAAGAGTTCAAAAATTCCTCCCTCCTTATGCCTTTGCATAAGGTTATATCCGCCATTCCAGTCATTAAAATCACCTACCACTGATACACGAGAGGCATTCGGTGCCCAGACAGCAAAACGAGTTCCCTTCACCCCGTTGATTTCCATTGGGTGGGCTCCAAGAATCCGATATATTTCATAATTTGTACCGGCCAGAAAAAGCTTAATATCCTCCTCTGTAATAGTTAAAGGAAACTGGTAAGCATCATAAAAGGATACCTTCTTTCCTCCCTCTAATTCCACAATAAACTGGTAAAGTTTCTGATATCTTTTTGGTAAAAAAGCCGCATAAAAACCGGCTTCATCCTCTAATTCCATCTCATACTTTTCCCCGTCCTCCAGCTTAATATAAGCATTCAAAGCACCAGGAAAAAATCCATTGACAAACTTACCAAACCTTGATGAATGAGGTCCTAAAATGTCATAAGGACTGTCTGTATCTGAATACAAGACATCCTCCATCTGTCTCCAGTTCATCAATTTATATAATCTACGATCCATCACCTTTCTCCTTCCTTAAGTCATTCTTTTTAAGCGAATCAATTCTTCTCTTATAGCATATGAATAAACAATCCACTTCTAAGCTTTGGCTCAAACCAAGTAGATTTTGGAGGCATTAAGCGTCCGGCATCCGCTACTGAGAAAAGTTCTGCAATAGAAGTTGGATACATAGAAAATGCCAAGTGCATATCACTTTTACTTCTCTTTTCTAATTCCTCAAGTCCACGGATTCCACCTACAAAGTCAATTCTCTTATCTACTCTAGGATCACCAATTCCAAGAATCGGTCCAAGTAAATGATTCTGCAAAATAGATACGTCTAGACCCTCTACCGGATCCTTGCTTAAAATATCTTCTTTCGCCTTAAGAAGATACCATTCATCTTCTAAAAACATCCCAAAGCTAGCCTTTTCTTTTGGCCATACCGGCTGGTCAACCTTTGACCATTCAAAGTGGGTAGAGACTTTTTTCAAGAATTCTTCCTTATCCATGCCATTTAAATCTGCAACCACACGGTTATAAGGAAGAATCATTAATTCCTCATCTGGAAATAATACGGAAAGGAAGTAATTAAATTCCTCATCTCCCTTGTATCCAGGATTTTCCTCTCTTCTTTTTAATCCCACCTTTACAGCAGAAGCACAACGGTGATGGCCATCCGCAATATAAATTTCCTGAATCTGTTCAAAGTTTTCTTTAATCGTCTTAACATCTTCTTCCTTTTCAATCTTCCATACCTTATGGATGATCTTATCATCCGAAACAAAATCATAAAGGCATGGCGTCTCCAAATAGGAAGATACAATCTTAGAAATCAATGCATTTGCACGATAGGCTAAAAAAATGGGACCAGTCTGAGCATTACAAGTATCTACATGATGAATTCGGTCTAATTCTTTCTCTTCCCTCGTATTTTCATGTTTTTTAATCACATTATTCATATAATCATCAATGGATGCACAGGCTACCAAACCAGTTTGTGCCCGACCATCCATGGTCAGCTGATAGATATAGTAGCATTCCTTTTCATCCTGAATAAAGATTTTCTTTTCTATCATGCAATCTAAAAGTTCTTTCGCCTTTTGATAAACACAATCATCATAAGTACTTACCTCATCTGAAAATTGAGTCTCAGCTCGATCAATATTTAAAAATGAATAGGGGTGATCCTTTACCACTTCCTTGGCTTCCTGACGGTTATAAACATCATAAGGAAGTGCAGCAACTTGACTTGCATACTTTTCATCTGGTCTTACACTTTTAAATGGTTTTATAATTGCCATAATACTTTCTCCTTACCTTCTCATTCCTTATTTGTATAAAGTAATAAAAACCGGTGGCATATCCTTGCCACTGGCTTTTATTTTACCTTAAATAGATTCGTATTTCAAGTTAGGAGTAACTATCTCCTAGGAATCTTGATCTTTTGCCCAGGAAGTCCTCTTACTATATCTGTCACAAAAGATCCCTACAGTAAAAGGAGCCACCAATGGTGACTCCCAAAAACATATCATCTTATCTTATGAAAAGAAATTACTTTACCACACGAACCTTAATAATTCCATTAAGACCTGAGAACTTAGCAACAAGCTCATCACTTACCGGACTATCAAGATCAAGGATTGTATAAGCATATTCACCCTTGCTCTTAGAAACCTGTGAAGATACATTGATACCTGCGGTTCCAAAAGCATCATTGATTGCTGAAAGAAGATTTGGCTCATTCTTGTGGCAAACAGTAACACGAGCTGCAGTAGTACATACACCGTTTTCACAGTTAGGATAATTAACAGAGTTTGTGATATTACCATTCTCTAAGAAATCGCGAAGCTGACGTACAGCCATGATTGCACAATTATCTTCTGACTCCTCGGTAGAAGCACCAAGATGAGGAGTAGCGATGACATTCTTCATATTAGCAGTCTTAGCGTTCGGAAAATCAGTTACGTAACGAGCAACTTTTCCTTCCTCAATTGCTACAGCCATATCATCATCATTAATCAAAGCATCTCTAGCAAAGTTAAGGATTACAACTCCATCCTTCATCTTTGCAAATGCTTCCTTGTTGATCATACCTCTTGTAGAATCAAGACATGGTACATGAACAGAGATGAAATCACACTTCTCATAAATCTCATCTGTATTCTTTACATGGATTACATTCTGAGAAAGCTTCCAAGCAGCATCTACTGAAAGATATGGATCATATCCATAAACCTTCATACCAAGAGCTGTTGCAGCATTAGCCAGAAGACCACCAATTGCTCCAAGACCGATAATACCTAAAGACTTACCGAGAATTTCGTTACCGGCAAACTGCTTCTTTGCCTTCTCCATAGTCTTATTGATATTCTCATCGCTAGCATTGTCGCTTACCCACTTGTTTCCTCCAAGAATATCACGAGATGCAAGAAGCATACCAGCTACAGCAAGTTCCTTAACACCGTTCGCATTTGCACCAGGGGTATTGAACACAACAATACCCTTCTTAGCATATTCATCACATGGAATGTTATTCACACCTGCACCAGCTCTTGCCACAGCCTGTACAGAATCAGATAATTCAATCTCATGCATAGATGCACTACGTACTAAAACAGCATCTGCTTCCTTAATATCTTCTGTTTTCTCATAAGATGCATCAAATAAATCTAAACCAATATTTGCGATTGGATTTAAGCAATTATACTTCATAATTAAGCATTCTCCTTCTCAAACTTATCCATAAACTGAACCAGTGCCTCAACACCAACCTTAGGCATAGCATTGTAAATAGATGCTCTCATACCACCAACGGTTCTATGGCCCTTAAGGTTCTCAAGACCGCATGCCTTAGCTTCAGCAACAAACTTAGCATCAAGATCAGCATCACCAGTAACAAATGGTACATTCATTAATGAACGGTACTTCTTCTCAACAGTTCCCTTAAACATCTTCGAATTATCAAGGAAGTCATAAAGAATTGCTGCCTTCTCTTCGTTAATTTTCTTCATAGCCTCAAGACCACCAAGAGACTTAATCCACTTAAATACCTTACCACAGATATAAATGTTATAACATGGAGGGGTATTGTAAAGAGATCCCGCATCTGCCTGAGTCTTAAACTTAAGCATGGTTGGAGTTCCTGGAAGAACATCATCTGTAATAAGATCTTCACGAATAATATCAATAACAATACCTGCAGGTCCAACGTTCTTCTGTACACCACCATAGACAAGTGCATACTTGCTTACATCAATAGGCTCTGACAAGAAGCAGGAAGAAATATCAGATACTAAATCCTTACCCTTGGTGTTAGGAAGCTCTGTATATCTAGTTCCATAAATTGTATTATTCTGGCAAATATAAACGTAATCTGCATCATCACGGATATCAAGATCAGATACATCTGGAATATATGTAAATGTCTTGTCAGCTGAAGAAGCAATTGCTCTAGCATCACCATACATCTGAGCCTCCTGGAAAGCCTTCTTAGCCCAGTTACCAGTGATAATATACTCAGCCTTCTTATTCTTCATCAGGTTCATAGGAATTGCAGCAAACTGCTGTGATGCACCACCCTGAAGGAATAATACCTTATAATTGCTAGGAATTCCCATTAAATCTCTGAGATCCTGCTCTGCCTCATCAAGAATATCTGTAAACATCTTGGATCTATGGCTCATCTCCATAACGGACATACCATAGCCCTTGTAATCTAACATCTCAGCAGCTGCTTCCTGTAAAACGGACTCAGGTAATACTGCTGGTCCGGCTGAAAAATTGTAAACTCTTGCCATCTCTTGTTCCTCCTAATTATCTTGTTCTCTTCGTGCTAATTTTATTCTTTAGCACACTGAACTAGTGTACCCTTTTTCACCACATTTTTCAAGCATTTCGACAAAAAAATAGTACATATTCACTAAGGTTGATCCTTTTTTACTCGAATCCTCTTGCCTTAAGATCTTCTTCTGAAAATGCAGTATCAATTGGCTTACCGGCAGGTACCATTGGGAATACCTTATCATCGGATTCAATCTCACATTCAATTACAACCGGTCCATCCATCTTAAGAGCCTTCTTGATTGCCTCATCAAATTCCTTCTGGTTAGTAGCCTTGAAAGCAGTGGCTCCAAGTCCTTCAGAAGTCTTAACAAAGTCTACTTTATCTACCAAGTTGGTGTTGGAATAACGCTTTCCATAGAATAAAGTCTGCCACTGACGTACCATTCCAAGTACATGATTGTTAATAACAATTTCAATAATTGGCACATTATATCTAGAAGCGGTTGCAAGTTCATTTAAATTCATACGGAAGCAACCATCACCTGCAATATTAATAACCGTCTTATCTGGACAGCCATACTTAGCTCCGATACAGGCTCCTAAACCATAACCCATGGTTCCAAGACCACCTGAAGTAAGAAGCTGTCTAGGATTCTTGTACTTGTAGTACTGAGCAGCCCACATCTGATGCTGACCTACATCAGTGGTAATAATAGCCTCACCCTTGGTAGCCTCATAGATTTTTTCAATCACATAAGGCCCTGTTAGCTTATCCTTGTGATAGGTCATTGGGAACTGCTTCTGTAACTGAGCAACCTCCTCTAACCATTCCTTATGACTCGCCTGCTTTACCACACGATTCATACGATCTAAGATTTCCTTAACATCACCGATGATATGATGATCCGTCTTAATATTTTTATTAATTTCAGCTGCATCAATATCAAACTGAAGAATCTTTGCATGCTTTGCAAATGACTTTGCCTCACCAATTACTCGGTCTGAGAAACGTGCACCTACGGTGATTAATAAATCACACTTGGTTACTGCAAAGTTTGAAGTCTTAGTTCCATGCATACCAAGCATACCGGTATACTTAGGATCTGTTCCATCAAATGCTCCCTTACCCATTAATGAGTCACACACTGGAGCATCTACTAAGGAAGCAAACTTCGCAAGTTCTTTGGATGCTCCTGACAGAGTTGCTCCACCACCAACGAAGATCACAGGCTTTTTTGCCTTTTCAATCATCATAGCTGCTGTTTTTACTGCTTCATCTGTGATTTCAGATGTCTCTCTTTCAATTGGAAGAGGCTCTCTTCTTTCATACTCACACTTATTCGCAGTTGCATCCTTTGTAATATCAACTAAAACCGGACCCGGTCTGCCTGACTGAGCAATATAAAAGGCACGACGAATGGTATCTGCAAGATTTTCAACTTCCTTAACAATGAAATTATACTTAGTAATTGGAAGTGTTGCTCCCACAATATCAATTTCCTGGAAGGAATCCTTACCAAGACCAGACTTCGCAACATTTGCAGTAATTGCTACCAAAGGAATAGAATCCATATAGGCAGTTGCAATACCGGTAATAAGATTGGTTGCACCAGGACCAGAAGTTGCCATACATACACCAACCTTACCGGTAGCTCTTGCATATCCATCCGCTGCATGAGCAGCTCCCTGCTCGTGGGAAGTAAGGACATGATTGATTTCATCTGAATGCTTATATAATTCATCATAGACATTCAAGATCGTTCCACCTGGATAACCAAATACGGTGTCAACATTCTGTTCCTTTAAACATTCAATAACGATTTCAGAACCTGTTAATTTCATGTGATTTCTCCTATTTCTAGGCTGTTTTTTCAGCCATTCCTATACTTTCTATTATTTATTGATTTCAAGAATCGCACCACGGTTAGCCGATGTAACCATAGAAGCGTATCTTGCAAGATAGCCGGATACTTCTGTCTTCTTTGGAACGAAATTCTTTCTTCTCTCCTCTAATTCCTCATCAGAAACCTTCAGGTTCAATGAATAATTTGGAATATCGATTGAGATAATATCACCTTCCTGAATTAAGCCGATTGGTCCGCCTACGGCAGCCTCTGGTGAAACATGTCCAATGGAAGCTCCTCGAGATGCTCCTGAGAAACGTCCATCCGTAATCAAGGCTACGGATGAGCCAAGTCCCATACCTGCAATTGCAGAAGTAGGATTTAACATCTCTCTCATACCAGGACCACCCTTAGGACCTTCATAACGGATGACCACAACATCACCGGGAACAATCTTTCCACCCTTGATTGCAGCAATGGCATCTTCCTCTGACTCAAATACCCTGGCAGGTCCTTCATGTACCATCATCTCAGGTACTACCGCAGAACGCTTTACAACAGAACCATCTGGAGCAATGTTGCCAGAAAGTACTGCAAGACCACCAGTCTTTGAATAAGGATTATCCAATGGACGAATTACTTCTGGATTTAAGTTTACAGCATTCTTAATATTTTCTCCTACGGTCTTACCGGTTACAGTCATACAGTCTAAGTTCAAAAGACCTAACTCACTGATTTCCTTCATAACCGCATATACACCACCGGCTTCATTTAAGTCTTCCATATAGGTGTGACCTGCAGGAGCCAAATGACAAAGGTTTGGAGTCTTCTCACTAATAGGATTTGCAAACTTAATATCAAAATCAAATCCGATTTCATGAGCGATTGCTGGCAAATGAAGCATAGAGTTGGTTGAGCAGCCAAGAGCCATATCGATGGTTAAGGCATTTAAAATAGCATCCTTTGTCATAATATCTCTTGGACGGATATTCTTTTCCACCAATTCCATAATTTGCATACCAGCTTTCTTTGCAAGACGGATACGCTCAGAATATACCGCAGGAATGGTACCATTTCCACGAAGCCCCATTCCTAATACCTCTGTTAAACAATTCATAGAATTTGCAGTATACATACCAGAGCATGAACCACAAGTAGGACATACATGCTCTTCAAAATAAGCAACCTCATCATCGGTCATCTTGCCTGCCGCATTGGCCCCAACTGCCTCAAACATAGAAGATAAGGATCTCTTATGACCATGTACCTTTCCTGCAAGCATTGGACCGCCGGAAACAAAAATAGTTGGAATGTTTACTCTTGCTGCAGCCATTAACAAACCTGGTACGTTCTTATCACAGTTTGGAATCATAACAAGTCCATCAAACTGATGGGCAAGAGCCATACACTCGGTAGAATCTGCGATCAAATCTCTGGTAACCAGTGAATATCTCATACCGGAATGTCCCATAGCGATACCATCACATACCGCAATTGCAGGGAATTCTCTAGGCACACCGCCTGCCATGGCAACGCCCATTTTAACAGCTTCTACAATTTTATCGATGTTCATGTGTCCTGGAACGATCTCGTTATAAGAACTAACGATACCGATCAAAGGACGCTTCATCTCTTCCTTGGTAAAACCAAGCGCATTTAATAAAGATCTCTGAGGTGCAGCTTGCATCCCCTTAGTAATTGCATCACTCTTCATAGTAGTTCTCCTTTTCTAAATCTTGTTTTATAATTCTAAGACAAAAGGCCTATCCGTAAATCTTTTTATGGATTACTCCGACTGACTTAAATCCTTTTGCTGATTAAATCACCCATCTCAGAACAAGAAACCTGATCCATACCATCTGCCATAATATCCACGGTACGGAAGCCTTCTTCTAGGACCTTGTTTACTGCTGCTTCTACTGCATCTGCTTCCTGATCCAAGTCGCAAGAATAACGAAGCATCATAGCTGCTGAAAGAATTGTTGCAATTGGATTTGCAATATTCTGTCCTGCAATATCAGGTGCAGCACCATGACTTGGTTCATAAAGTCCAAACTTACCTTCTCCAAGACTTGCAGAAGAAAGCATTCCGATGGAACCAGTAACCATAGAAGCCTCATCTGATAAAATATCGCCAAACATATTCTCAGTTAAAATGACATCAAACTGAGATGGATTCTTAACCAACTGCATAGCACAATTATCCACCAGCATCTCGGTAAGGGTAACTTCCGGATACTCCTTGGCTACTCTTGCCACAACTTTATTCCAAAGTCTTGATGAGTCAAGTACATTCGCCTTTCCAACGCTAATCACATTCTTACGACGCTTCATGGCAATCTCAAATCCCTTGCGGGCAATTCTCTCAATCTCACTCTCATCATACTTTAATTCATCATAAGCAGTCTCAAGACCATTCTCATTCACGGTCTTATGTTCACCAAAGTAAAGACCACCGGTAAGTTCTCGAACGATAATCATATCAAAACCATCTTCCCCGATGATTTCTTCCTTTAATGGACATGCATCCTTTAATTCCTTATAAAGGTAAGCCGGACGAAGGTTTGCAAATAAACCAAGTCCCTTACGAATTGCTAAAAGACCAGCTTCCGGACGAAGGTTTGGTGGTAATTCATACCAACTATCCTTTCCTACGACTCCTCCCACGGCACCCAGTAAAACTGCGTCACTTGCCTTGGCAGTTGCCAGTGCTTCCTCTGTCAGTGGAACACCAGTCTTATCAATCGATACACCACCCATTAGCACTTCTGTGTAGTGGAAAGTATGTCCAAACTTCTTTCCCACCTGATCTAATACTTTCTGTGCTTCTCTTACGATCTCTGGTCCAATTCCGTCTCCAGGGATTACTGCAATGTTAAATTCCATCTTGATGGCCTCCTAATCCACTTTTACTTCTTGTTTAATGTTTTCTTTTCACTTTTTTCTTCAACAATCACTTCTTCCCCATCTGCATGTTCAACCTCAACGATTGCTGACTTCTGCATTGGAATTCGGCAATTCTTGTTATTACCAAATTCAACAATTACTGTATCCTCGTCGATTGCAATTACAACACCATAAAAACCTGCCGTAGTCAAAACACTATCTCCTTCTTTTAAAGAAGAAAGCATGGTTTTCATCTTTGTCTCTTGCTTCTTCTGAGGACGAATCATCATAAAATAAATGATTAATCCAAAGAACACAATGTAAATCACTACGAGTGTAAGACTCTGCTTTGTACCATTTCCTGTACCTGATGCTAAAAGATTCAAATAGTTCATGTTACCTCCATTACTGGTTATGCCTGCTTTCCTCGCATCATCTCCAGTTTTCTCTTTTTGTATTCTTTGTAATCACCTGCTTCAATCGCCTGGCGAATTTCAAACATCATTGTATTATAAAAATATAAATTGTGCAATACGCATAATCTCATGCCTAGCATCTCTTTTGCCTTTAATAAATGTCTTATATAAGCCCTTGTATAGTGCTTACATGCCGGGCACTGACATCCTTCTTCGATTGGCTTGTCATCTAATTCAAATTTTTGATTAAAGAGATTTAACTTACCGTGGTTGGTATAAACATTTCCATGACGACCATTTCTAGAAGGATAAACACAATCGAAGAAATCCACTCCTCGGTCCACGGCCTCAAGGATATTATCAGGTGTTCCCACTCCCATTAGGTAGGTGGGTTTTTCTTCCGGAAGATAAGGAACCGTCTCATCTAAGATTCGATACATTTCTTCCGTAGGTTCTCCTACTGCCAAACCACCTAAGGCATATCCATCTAAGTCCATAGCCGAAATCTCCTTGGCATGCTTGATTCGAATCTCCTTATAGGTAGTTCCCTGATTGATTCCAAAGAGTAACTGATTTTTATTAATGGTATCTGGCAAACTGTTTAACCTTGCCATCTCCACCCTACATCGATCCAACCATCTAGTGGTTCGATCCACACTTTTTTTCACATAATCATAATCTGCATCATGAGGAATACATTCATCAAAAGCCATGGCAATGGTAGATGCCAGGTTAGACTGAATCTGCATGCTTTCTTCCGGCCCCATAAAGATTTTTCTTCCGTCTACATGAGAATGAAAGGTGACTCCTTCTTCCTTGATTTTTCTAAGACCTGCCAGGGAAAAAACCTGAAAGCCACCGGAATCCGTTAGAATCGGCTTGTCCCAGTTCATAAACTTGTGAAGACCACCTAGTTTTTTTATCACCTGATCTCCAGGGCGAACATGTAAATGATATGTATTGGACAGTTCTACCAAGGTTCCAATCTCTTGCAGGTCGCTAGTTGCCACCGCACCCTTGATTGCAGCCTGAGTTCCAACATTCATAAATACGGGAGTTTCAATCACACCATGTACCGTATGAAGTCGTCCTCTTTTTGCTCTTCCATCCTTTTTGATCAGTTCGTACATAAAATCTCCATTCCTATTAAAAAGCGATATCTTTTAAATTCTATTACATTTCTTCCATAAAATCAAGGCTTTCACCAGATTCTATCCCTTCCTCTACTTGTTTTTCCTAAAAAAATCAGATATAATCATAGGCAAGTTTGCAATGTCCAAAATGAAAGGAGTTTTGCAAGACTAATTCCTAAGAAAGGACAACACTATGTCAGGATCAACATTTGGAAAAATATTTAAAGTAACAACTTGGGGAGAATCCCACGGAAAGGGCATTGGCGTGGTAGTGGACGGTTGTCCAGCCGGCCTTTCCCTTAGTGAAGAGGATATCCAGCCATACCTGAACCGAAGAAAGCCAGGTCAATCCCAGTTCACCACTCCCAGAAAGGAAGATGATGCAGTGGAAATTTTATCTGGTGTCTTTGAGGGTAAAACTACCGGCACCCCAATTTCTATGGTGGTATTCAATAAAACCCAACGTTCTAAGGACTATTCAGAAATTGCTTCCTACTATCGTCCCGGTCATGCAGATTACACCTTCGATCAAAAGTATGGCTTTCGTGATTACCGGGGAGGCGGTCGTTCCTCAGGTCGTGAGACCATTGCCCGAGTCGCTGCCGGTGCCATTGCTGCAAAACTCCTTGCAGAGCTTGGAATCAAGGTAACTGCTTATACTAAATCCATCGGTCCTGTTTCCCTAGAGGAAAAGAACTTTGACCTATCCCTTAGAGACCATAATTCCCTTTTCTTCCCGGATATGGAAGCTTACGAAAAAGCCTCAGCATTTTTAAAAGAAAAACAAGGAGAAATGGATTCTGTAGGTGGCGTGGTAGAATGTCTAGCCACAGGTATGAAGACCGGTTTAGGAGAACCTGTCTTTGATAAGTTAGATGCTCGTTTAGGCCAGGCTATCTTCTCCATTGGAGCTGTGAAAGCTCTTGAAATCGGAGATGGAACAAAGGTTTCTGCCAGTTTCGGTTCCACCGATAACGATGGCTTTACCAATGAAGGTGGAAAAATCGTAAAAACAAGCAACCATGCAGGCGGCGTTTTAGGTGGAATTAGCGATGGTTCAAATCTAATTTTAAGGGCCTACTTTAAGCCTACCCCATCTATCTTCCAAACCCAAAAAACCGTTACGCAGGATGGTCGTCCTATTGAGATTCAAATCAAGGGTCGACACGATCCAATTATCGTTCCAAGAGCAGTTGTTGTGGTAGAAGCCATGACAGCTTTAACCCTTTGTGATTTACTTTTATGTAATATGACCGCAACTATGGATCATGTAAAAAAAGTCTACCGAGATGAATAATGTAAAAAACTCTGAATTCCTTTGAATCCAGAGTTTTTCTTTGCGGAGATTTTTAACCCATCTCCTACTCTCTACCAGCATTACGGTATTCGCTTGGGGTAAGATTATATTCCTTACGAAAAACTCGAACAAAGTGCTCTAAGTTTGGATAACCCACATGAGAGGAAATATCTCCAATTCTCATGTTGGTGGTCCTTAGAAGATAACAAGCTTTCTTTAATCTTACATCCCTTACCAGTTCTCCAAAGGTCTTTCCAGTATTACGCTTAATATACTTGGATAAATAAGGCTCAGTAAAATGATAATCCAAAGCCATAGACCTTAAGGTAATATCCTGATAATGGTTTCGAATATAACTTACAATTTTAGCTGTCTTTTCTTCTAATTCGTTTTTTTTAAAGCCTTTTCTCCAACCCGATTAATACATACTATTAAAGCATCAATGGAAGCTGCAATAATATCATCCTCAATACCAGCACCCCAATACATCTTACCATCAAAGTTGATTCCGATGTAGGCGGCTGCCTTAGAAGAAGAACCATGAGAAATTGCATTTTCAGAATACTCGTTAATTATATAAGTGATTCCAAAGTATTCCTTTAAAGCATTGCTTACTGCGTCTAAACGTCCATTTCCCTGGGCACTGATTACCGCTGTTTCTCCGTTATGGAAAATGGTGACTTCTGCAATAATACCATTTTCCTGTTTAAAATGAACTTCCTCCACGGAGAATGAAGATGGATAATTAACATACTGTTCTTTGAAAAGGTCGAAAATCACATCTGGGGTTAATTCCTTATGAGTATGATCCGAAACCTCCTTAGCATGATAACTCATCTCTTCCTTCATCATCTTAGGAAGGTTAATTCCATAATTGTTACTTAAGATATAACCAATTCCTCCTTTACCAGACTGAGAGTTAAAACGAATCACATCGGAATCGTAAGAACGTCCCACATCCTTAGGATCAATTGGAAGATATGGTACAGACCAAATATCAAGTTTCTTTTTCTTTCTCCAGTCCATTCCCTTAGCAATGGCATCCTGGTGAGAGCCGGAAAATGCGGTGAAGACCAACTCTCCTCCATAAGGGGCACGTGGAGAAACTTCCATACGGGTACATCTTTCATAGACTTCACGAATCTCCATCATATTAGATAAGTCAAGTTTAGGATCCACACCCTGAGAGAACATATTCATAGCTACCACTACAATATCTAAGTTACCGGTTCTCTCTCCATTACCAAAGAGAGTTCCCTCAATACGATCTGCTCCTGCAAGAAGTCCCATTTCTGCAGTTGCCACTCCTGTTCCACGATCATTATGTGGATGAAGAGAAAGAACCACATTCTCTCTGTACTTCATATTTTTAGACATATACTCTACCTGAGATGCAAAGACATGTGGCATGGCATTTTCAACAGTAGCAGGAAGGTTAATGATGGCCTTCTTGTCTGGACTAGGTTGCCATACATCGAGGACTGCATTACAAACCTCTAAAGAGTAATCCACTTCCGCACCTGAAAATGATTCCGGTGAATATTCAAAACGGAAGTCTCCCTCTGTCTGGTCTGCTAAATCCTTTAAAAGCTTAGCACCATCAATGGCAATCTGCTTGATTTCTTCCTTAGACTTCTTAAATACCTGCTCTCTCTGGGCAAGGGATACGGAATTATATACATGGACAATGGCATGTGGGGCACCCTTCACCGCCTCAAAAGTCTTCTTGATAATATGTTCTCTGGCCTGGGTAAGTACCTGAATCGTAACATCCTCAGGAATCATATCTCGCTCAATCAAAGCTCTACAGAATTCATACTCGGTTTCAGAAGCAGCAGGGAAACCAACTTCAATCTCCTTGAAGCCAATATTAACAAGCATAGTAAAGAATTCCAGTTTTTCTTCTAAACTCATCGGCTCAATCAAGGCCTGATTACCGTCACGTAAATCCACGGAGCACCACTCTGGTGCCTGCTCAACCATATCCTTCTTGACCCAGTCATAAGTCATCACTGGTGGTAGGAAATAAGCCCTCTCGTATTTTTTGCAGTTTGGCATACTCTTAATTCCAATTGCTCTTGCCATAATTCATCTCTCCTTTTCTATGCCCTTATGTATTGGACTAAATTTATCAATTCGTTTGTTCTTTTCTGAAGTAATTCCGATAATAACACATTTTTTCTAAAAATGCATTGATAATTTTTTATCAGTTATTTTGATATTTTTTATTCTTCTTTACAAAGATCTTCTTTTTTAGTACACTAGACCATGCAAAAAGCCATAGATTACGGGCATTAAGAAAGGAGAACCTATGAATAAGAAAATTGATGACTGGGAATATTCCGAAGATTTTTATAAAAATGAAACGAAAAATGAATTAAAATTGGAAGATTTTATGGATGAATCCATGGATCTTCCACATACTATTTCTACTAACAACCATCGATTGGAACGCCTAAATAAAGCAAGTGAACTGGTTACAAAAATCAGAAAAGAAAGTGAGGCCGGGGCAAGCATTGAAGCCATTGCTGCTTCTACCGGACAAAGCCAACAGGCTGTTACCGCCGTATTAATGGCTCTTACCTGGTCCTCAGAAGACTCGGATGATCAAAGTGTCGCCGGTCTGATTTTAGATGATTTGGAGGTATAATCATGGGGGTCAGAAAGTATGTATTTAACAAGGACCACATGAAGGAAATTTCCCTCCATAATATTCGCCGCCTTTCTTCTACCTTTCGCTGGATTCTTTTAGCCTGTCTGGTAGGAAGTATTGCAGGATTTCTAGGCTCTAGTTTTTTCCTTCTCCTCAAACTAATCACTGAATATCGCATGGAAAATTCTTGGACCCTATACTTTCTTCCTATAGGTGGTATTGCAATCATTGCCCTTTATCATCTGATTATGAAAAAGCCTGATAAGGGAACCAACCTAGCCCTAGATGCCATTCACTTTGGTGCCCGGGTACCAATTCGAAGAATTCCCTTGATTTATTTTGCCACTTTGATTACCCATTTCTTTGGTGGATCTGCAGGACGAGAAGGAGCTGCCCTACAAATGGGTGCAAGCCTTGGGGATGGATTTTCAAGAATCTTTCATTTAAAGGAATCAGATAAAAAAATACTTATTATCTGTTCCATGAGCGCCTGTTTCTCAGCGGTATTTGGTACTCCCCTTTCAGCTTCCATCTTTGCCATGGAGGTAATCACCGTAGGAGTTATCTACTATGTAGCCTTGGTTCCTTGTGTGGTTGCCTCCCTGATTTCTCATGGAATTGCCCATTACCTCTTTGGAATCTCTACAGAAATCTATCTGGTAAGTAAAATCCCACCTATGAATATTCCTAATTTTTTATGGACCATTCTCCTTGCCGGTTTGTGTGGGCTTTTATCCATTCTATTTTGTGTTTCCTTACGATTTGGACGACTCCTTTATAAACGGTGTATAAAAAATGATTACCTTCGAGCAATCACTGGAGCTATTCTTGTAATCCTCCTTACATTACTTGTTGGTAACAGAGATTATAACGGTGCCGGTCTCTTTGTAATTGAACGCTGTTTTACAGATCCGGATTCCATATCGGCCTTTGCCTTTTTATTAAAGATTATTTTTACCGTAATCACCTTAGGTGCTGGTTTTAAGGGAGGAGAAATCGTTCCATCCTTCTTTATAGGAGCTTGCTTCGGCTGTTTATTCGGTAAAATAACAGGTCTGGAAACCAGTCTTTGCTCCGCTATTGGCATGGGTTCTGTCTTTTGCGGAGCTACCAATGCTCCCATTGCATCTCTTTTAATCTGTTTCGAAATCTTTGGATTTGAAGGCATGCCTTACTACCTTCTTGCCATTGCAATTTCCTACAACTTATCCGGATATTTTGGTCTCTATAAGAGTCAAAAATTTGCCTATTCTAAATACCAGGCCCACTACATTGATAAGTCGGCTTGTTAAAAAGAAACACCTAAGAAGACCATTATGCTTCTTAGGTGTTTCTTTTTATGAATACTCATCACAAGTATTCGGATAAAGCCTATATTTTGGAGCAACTGCACCTTGTTTTCGTCCAATCCAAATTTCCGCCTTGTTATTATCCATCCTACGATAGATAATCCAACATTCCGGAACTCCGTTTCCCGAATCCTTATTGTAATTAAAATTTAACATATAGTCTGTATTTCCATGATAACCCTTACCTGTCATAGCATCCTCTTGACTTAAATAGAAAAGCAGTTCATTCACAAATGCCTTTTGCAACTTACTATTATCGTGTGCAACTTTAAAATAACTATTCTCATAATTCTTATACTGCACGCCTCTACACCAAGCCACCGGACGAATCTCATAACTCTTACCATCCGGATCTTTTACGGTGGCTCTTCCTGCAGATAATCGATCATTCTCAAGCCAACCTTCATAAGCATCGGAATCATTCAAGGCAAGTATTACCGTGTCGTAAATACTCTTAGCTGTCTCCACATCCATCGCCTTTTGAGATTTTGCTATATAGCGGGTATATACCGGTGCTAACACTGAAATCAGCAATCCCATAATGGCAATTACAACAATCAATTCAATCAGGGAAAAACCCCTATTCTTTTTATTCATAGATAACACCTCCTCCCAATCAACTTCTAGTATTATCTATTATTATGTTAGCACATAGGAAATCCCTATTTCACTAGTAGAATTTCTGAATTTTTACTTAAAAATTGCTAATACACACAAAAGTCCCTCCCAAACAAAAAGTTTGGAAGGGACCGTTTTCGTTTTTTAGATTTATTCATAAATTGGATAACGCTCTGTAAGAATCTTAACCATCTCCATAGCCTTAGCCTTATTAGCTTCCACATCGTCTACTAACATAGCGATTGCTTCAGCGATAATATCCATATCCTGTTCCTTCATTCCACGTGAAGTTACAGCTGGAGTACCAAGACGGATACCAGAAGTAACAAAAGCAGATGCCGGATCATTTGGAATGGTATTCTTGTTACAGGTAATGTTTGCAGCATCCAGAAGCTTCTCACATTCCTTACCAGTAATGCCCTTGCTTAAGAGGGAAACTAACATCAAGTGGTTATCGGTACCTCCTGAAACAATCTCAAATCCTCTATCCTGTAAGCCCTTGCAAAGTGCCTGAGCATTATTGACAACCTGAGTTGCATACTCCTTGAAGGAAGGATCTAATGCTTCCTTGAAACATACAGCCTTACCTGCAATCACATGCATTAAAGGACCACCCTGGGTTCCCGGAAATACACACTTATTGAACTTAAACTTCTCTGCATTCTCCTGGCTAGAAAGAATCATACCGCCACGAGGTCCACGAAGGGTCTTATGGGTAGTTGTAGTTACAACATCTGCATATGGGATTGGTGACTCATGAAGGCCTGCAGCTACAAGACCTGCAATGTGAGCCATATCGACCATTAAGTATGCTCCTACTTCATCTGCAATTTCACGGAATTTCTTAAAATCAATCTTTCTTGCATAAGCAGAAGCCCCGGCGATTATCATCTTTGGCTTTACTTCCTTAGCAATACGAAGAACTTCATCGTAATCAATGAAACCATCTGCATTTACTCCATAAGGAACGATATTGAAATAGCTTCCTGAAACATTTGCAGGAGAACCATGAGTTAAATGTCCACCATCAGAAAGGTTCATTCCCATTAAGGTATCTCCAGGCTTTAACATAGCAAACTGTACTGCAAAGTTTGCATTTGCACCGGAATGTGGCTGAACATTCACATATTCGCAGTTAAATAATTTTTTAGCACGCTCTCTTGCAAGATCCTCTACGATATCTACATATTCACAACCACCATAATAACGGTGTGCCGGATATCCCTCTGCATACTTGTTGGTAAGGTGACTACCCATGGCAGCCATAACTGCCTTACTAACAATATTCTCTGATGCAATGAGTTCAATGTGGCTCTTCTGACGCTCTAACTCCTGCTCCATAGCAGCTGCAAGTTCAGCATCATAATTCTTTACTTCACTAAATTCAAACATAAGTGCCTCCTTATTTGTCTATATGATTAAGCCCTAGGGCAAAAATCCATCCTATGCAGCTTCTCCATCTCCGAAATACTGCTCATACCATACCAGGAATGAAAATACATTCCAAATCTTTGAAACCATAAAATGCTTTCCTGCCCTATGGTTATCTAATAATTCTACCAACTTATCAGTTTTGAAAAACTTCTCTGCTGCCGGACTGGTAAAATACTTTTTAATCAAATTATAATACTCATCTTCCTTAATCCAAGCAGGAAGTGGAGTTGGAAATGCCAATTTCTTTCTCTTAGCACTTTCATCATTCATCTCCCGATTAGCAGCGGAACGAAGGGCAAGCTTTGTATTTTCCTTGCTTACCCTAAACTTTGTTGGAATTGTTCCTGAAAGTTTAAAAATTTCCTTGTCTAAAAATGGAACACGCAATTCTAAGGAATTACCCATAGACATACGATCCGCCTTTAGGAGAATCTCTCGAACCATCCATCCATGAATATCCATATACTGCATCTGGGTAATATCATCATAACCAGCCGCCTTAGCCTCATCATAGATTGGCTTGGTGTAGTACTGTGGTGGTTTCGAATCATACTTTTTCTTTAAGTACTCATCTCTTTCCTTGTACTTAAATACATAGGAATTACCAATGTAACGTTCGGAAATATCCTTGCTTCCTCGAATCACAAAGTTACGTCCCTTAAAATATGGCATTCTTTCCGCAAGCTTTGCAGCTCCCTTACGAATAGCCTTAGGAAGGATCTTTTGATACTTCTCTACGGAAAGAGGTTCCTTATACACATTGTAACCACCAAACATCTCATCGGCTCCCTCACCGGAAAGAACTACTTTTAAGTCCTCTGCCGCTCTCTTACATACATGGAAGAGATTATTAGCAGAAGGATTTCCAAGAGGCTCATCTAAGAGATACTGGACATGAGGAAAACTTCCAAAATAATCTTTCGCATCAATGATTACCGGATAATTATCCACATGAATTTCATCTGCCAGAACCTTGGCATCATCTGCCTCGGAATAGGTATGATCTGCAAATCCCACGGTATAGGTCTTAAGACCCGGATAAATCTTAGATAATTCTGCTGCAGTATAGGAAGAATCCACTCCGGAAGAAAGGAAACATCCTACCTCTACATCTGAAATCTTATGGGCCTCTACCGAATTATGGAAGGTCTCAGCAATCTCATCTACAAATTCCTCATAGGATTTTGTTTGATCCGGATGAAACTCTACCTGATAATACTTGGTAATAGTCATCTTACCATCCTGATATTCAAAGTAATGACCTGGAGCTAATTTTTTCACTCCCTTAAACATGGTGTCATATCCCGGCAAACAGTTAAAGGTAAGATAGTCCGGAAGACGTTCTTCATTTAACTCCTTCTTAAAATCCGGATGGTCTAAAAATGCCTTAATTTCACTGGCAAATAAAAAGCTTCCATTATTTTCATAATAATAAAATGGTTTGATTCCAAAGAAATCTCTGGCACCAAATAATTTATTCTTCTTTTTATCATAAATTACAAAAGAAAACATACCACGGAACTTCTGAAGCATGTCTGGGCCATACTCCTCATAACCGTGAACTAAAACCTCTGTGTCGCAGTGGGTCCTAAAGATATGTCCTTTTTCAATCAAATCATCTCTAATTTCAGCTGCGTTATAAATCTCACCATTATAGACAATCTGAACCGAACCATCTTCATTGCCCATAGGCTGGGCACCATTGGCCAGGTCTACAATAGAAAGTCTTACATGACCTAAGACACAGTCACCATCGATGTAGTGATGTCTTTCATCCGGACCACGATGTTTGATTCTTTCTTGCATCTTTTCGATGATTTCTTCTCTGTTTTCTGCTTTTGTTCCGAAAAAACCACAAATACCACACATAGTAGCATCTCCTTTCCTTACCTGTTCTTTAGTCGCAGTACTTACCACCACATTTTTCAATACAGGCTCTCGTTACCACATCCATGGCATCGATATAATAATCATTACTCAGCTGATAATTCATATTAAAGACGGATAACTCAGTACATGCAAGAATAGCAGCTTGGCAATCTGCCTTTCTTAATTCCTCGATCACATCCATAAATTGATGCTTATCACCCTTTTCTCCACGTTTGATCTGATCATAGATAATTGACATAACAATTTTTTGTTTGTCCGAACTTGGATAATAGGTTTCAATTCCATACTGGTCTAAGGCTTTTTGATACAAGTTATAGTGTACGGTTCCATCTGTTGCAAGAACACCAACCTTCTGTAAACCTCGCATCTTACAATAAAGAGCAGTCTCCTCAATCATATTAATGAAATGACCACCCATTTCCTTTGAGAGTCGGTCTCCATAATAATGACAGGTATTGCAAGGAATGGTCAGATACTTGCACCCCATCTCTTTTAACATATCAATATCTTTTTTTAAAATTCCCCAAAGCTTCTCACTTTGCCCGCAAGCCAAGCTCTCCGTTCGATCCGGAATACTTGCATGGGAATAAATCATCACATTCAAATGATCCTGATCACAATTCACCTCTGTATGGTCGATGATTTTTTTATAGTAAATCTCCGTTGCCTCAGGACCCATACCACCTAAAATACCCAGGGTTGCTTTTTCCATCTTTTTCCTTGCTCCTTTTGCATAAAAAACCGAGCTTAAAACCTTGTATCAGTATATCTTTTTGCCACTTATCTGTCAAGAATTCTAAGAAAAAAGCCCCAATAGTTCCCGCATATTCTGGTAGTTTTCCTGAGGGTGTTTTTCCTGAGAAATACGAATCAAAGAATCTGTCAGCGCCAGGTAGTCACGAAGCAATTGTTTCCGATCTGCTTCTGTTTCGATTTTACTTATCTCTTTTAAATGTTTTTCTATGGTAGAGATATCATTTCTTTCCACCGGACCGGTTAAGGATTCCTTAAGTCCTGCCTCAAACACCCGGTTCATATTTCCCAAAGCTAAATTCTTTAACAAGTTCCTTGCCTCTTCTTCTGAAAAAGAACATTTAGCCAAAAGTAAAAAAGCATCTCCTAAAAGGGCATTTATCAGGTTACTGGCAAAGACGCAGGCTCCATGATATAAAACCTTTTCTTCTCTTTGAATTTCATAAACCGGATGTCCCAGGTTTCTAAATAACTGCCCCAAGACTTTCCGGGCCCTTTCGCTCCCCTCTAAGGTCATGGCGCAAGAGGCAAGTCCCTTATAAGATTCCCTTTTAGAAGAAAAGGCATAGGCCGGATGAATACTTGCCACCTCTACTCCACGTTCCTTTGCTCCCTCAAACACTTGGGAACTGAGAGAGCCTGATATATGAAAGAGGATTTTCCCAAAAAGGTCTAATTCCTTGATTTCCTCCCATACCTGAGAGATTGCTCCATCTACCACGGAAAGCAAGAGTAAATCGCTTTCTTTTATTAAATCTTCTTTTCTTTCAAAGGCCCTGGTCTTTACAAAGTCTCCCGAGTCCCTTGCCTCTTCTAAGGACCTATCATAAAATCCCACCAGGGAAATTCCAGCATCTTTTAAATATTTACCTAAACTACTTCCGGCCTTTCCGGCTCCAATGATTCCTAATTTCAATTAAATCACCCTTTCTATTTTTCCTTACTATATCTTATCACTTATTTTCATTTTCACCACAAGGATTATTATATCATATTCCACGTTCCAGAAAGAATCCTTACTTTTCATTCTAAATTTTTCGTGCTATACTAGTGAAAGCGATTTTCGCTAATAAAGTTAAAAGAAAGGCTGGTCATAATCTATGATTTTTAAGGATGCACCTTTTGTCCCTATGTTATTTGGCGGGGACATTAATACCTATAGTGTTGCCAGAGCATTTTATGAGCAGTATCAAGTAGCTTCTTACGTATTTGGAAAATTCCCTAGTGGGCCAAGTTATAAAAGTAAGATGATTCATTATACCGCAATCCGGGATATTGATACTGATAATACATTTTTATCTACCGTGGTAAAGTTTTGTCTCGAGCATAAGGACAAGAAAGTGTTAACCATTGGCTGTGGAGATGCCTATGTGGCACTGATTTCCAAGCATAAGGATGAACTTCCAGGCAATGCCATTGCACCATATATTCCATTTGATCTAATGGATCGCCTGCAGCATAAGGAACTTTTCTATGAACTTTGTCAGTCCCATGGAATCGCCTTTCCTGATACCTTAGTCTTTAAAAAGGAAATGGACATTCACTTTGATCTTCCATTTGACTACCCTGTAATTTTAAAACCATCTGATTCCGTTTCCTACTGGGAACATGAATTCCCGGGCCAGGAAAAGGTTTATAAGATTGAAGACAGACAAAGACTTGAGAAAGTAATCACCCAAATCTATGAGGCAGGTTACGAAGATTCATTGATTATTCAAGATACCATCCCCGGAAATGATGAGTATATGCGAGTGCTCACCTGTTTTTCAAATGGTCAGGGAAAGGTTAAGATGATGTGTCTTGGCCACGTGCTCTTAGAAGAACATACTCCTCACGGTTCCGGCAACCATGCCGTAATTATTACCGAGCCTCAGGAGGAATTAATGGAAAAGGTCAAGAACCTCTTAGAAGAGTTAAACTATGTGGGCTTTTCTAATTTTGATATTAAATTTGATAGCAGAGATCAAACGTATAAGTTCTTTGAAATCAATACCCGTCAGGGTCGTTCCAACTTCTATGTTACTGCCTCTGGTTTTAATGTAGCAAGATACTTTGTAGAGGAATTCGTTAATCATAACGTCCTTCCTTTTGAAATTGCCAAGGAGGAATACCTATGGTTGGTGGTTCCAAAAAAGGTTGCCTTAACCTATGTTCACCAGCCTGAAAACCTTGCCAAGTTAAAGAGACTCTTTAAAGAAAAGAAATATGTAAACCCGGTATTTTTAAAGGGAGATATGGGGCTTCACCGTACTCTTCGTATGTTAAAGCAACATTTTAGCCACTTTAAGAAATTTAAGACTTATTATAAATAATTCGGTTTAGAGGTAATTATGAATACGAAAATTTTACAGGATTATGTGACCTTGCTAAATAATCACCATCTTTTAGAAACCATCAGTGCCAACACCAATTGTAACAGGGCCGTAAAGATGGTTACCTACAATTCCAAGGCAGTAATCGAAGGAAGCCTTTTTATCTGCAAAGGAGCTGCCTTTAAGTTGGACTACCTTTTAGAAGCAAAAGAAAAAGGTGCCATTGCCTATATCAGTGAAAAGGAATATCCAGACGTTGACCTTTCTTGCATTAAGGTTACAGATATTCGAAAGGCCATGCCTTACCTGGGCGAACTTTTTTATGACTATCCACAGGAGAAACTTCATATCGCAGGAATCGGTGGTACCAAGGGAAAATCCACCACTTCCTACTATATTAAGTCCATCCTTGATCACTACCTTAATAATCAGGGACAAAAGGAATCTGCCATTATTTCTTCCATTGATGTTTATGATGGAAAAAATCGCTACGAATCTCACATTACCACCCCGGAAAATCTGGAGTTAATGGAACATTTTCATAATGCTTTTGAAGCAGCCATTTCATATCTGACCATGGAAGTCTCTTCCCAGGCCTTAAAGTATGACCGGGTAAATGAAATTAATTTTGATGTGTCCGTTTTTTTAAATATATCGGAAGACCATATTTCTCCTATTGAGCATCCGGACTTTGAAGACTATTTTGCTTCTAAGTTAAAAATCTTCTCTCAGTCCAAGGTTGCCATTGTAAACAAGGATGCTGATTTTTCAGAACGAATCCTAAAAGAGGCAGAGGTTTGTCAGAAGGTCTTAACCTTCGGTTATGAAAAAGACTGTGATCTTTATGCTTATGGAGTTGAAAAAAAGGGAAATGAAATTCATTTTATGGTTTCAACCCCTGAATTTGAAAAGCCTTTTGTCCTTACCATGCCAGGTTTATTTAATGTAGATAATGCCCTGGCAGCCATTGGAGTGGCTTTGGTTTATGGAATTCCTTATGAAGATATGTACCAAGGACTGTATACTGCCCGCTCTTCCGGTCGAATGGAACTTTTAGGAAGCAAGGATAAAAAGGTAGTAACCATTGTCGACTACGCTCACAACAAATTAAGTTTTCAAAAGTTGTTTGCCTCCACCAGAGAAGAATATCCAGGTTATAAGATTATTATTATTTTCGGTTGTCCTGGAAAGAAGGCCCTGATTCGTCGAAGAGATTTAGGTCAGGAAGCCGGCAAGAATGCGGATTATATCTACCTGGTAGCTGAGGATCCTGGGGATGAGCCGGTTCTTACTATTTCCAAAGATATTGCTTCTTATATCGAACCATATGGCACTCCTTATGAGATGATTGAAGACAGAGGGGAAGCAATTAAAAAAGCCGTTACTTCCTGCACTGATAAGACCGTGTTATTAATTACCGGAAAGGGAAACGAAACTAGACAGAAATATGGAAACCAGTATTTAGATTGTCCATCTGATGTGGAATATGCAAAAGATGCTTTGGCAGCTTATGATGAAAGCCATAAATAAATCAATGTAAAAATCACCCTCTTTAGAAACCAAACACCGGTTTCCTAAGGAGGGTGATTTTATAACTGAATTCTAAGTTTACTAACAAGTCCTGATGACTGAAAATCTTATCTTTAATTTTTCCAAATACCGGTGTTTCTTTTTTTATTTAAACCAATCATAAGCATTATAAATGCAATCGTAAACCAAAAAAGAGAATAGGCTATTTCCATAAAAACTTCATTTTCCACATGATTAAAAATTAAGGTATAAAAGAATCCATCACTAAATCTTTCTAGATTTAACCTTCCCAAGATGTGACTCAATACCTGAATCATTAAATATGGAACAAAGATTACCGCATAACGATTATTGATTAAAGCTGCCACTGCTATTCCCATCATAGGCCAGTTTCCGCCATAACAACTGATCAAAAAAAGAGATAAGGGAATCGATAGGTTTCCCAGATTATGACGAACCAACCATCCTAAGACCCCTTGACTATAATAATACTGTCCAGTAAAATCCATAGGTTCTTTTGCCATAAATATGATGAATAGCAAAAATAAGCTCAAGGATAAGAAGGTCAACAAAAATCCTTGGAGCCAGCCCGCAAATAACTTACTAGCAATATACTTTTTCCTGGAAGTTCTGGGTAAACTCATTAAAATATTACCATTTGTAAATTCTTCATAAATTAAAAACGATGATGGCAGTCCAATAATTAGGGGCAAAATACTGATATTTGAGTAAATGGCACTAAAAAGAAAACCTGCAGCATCATTGAATCCCCATGCAAAGGAAGTTTGCACCAGATAATAACCTGATATAATTATAAGACAGACATAAAATATTTTATTTTTTAAAATTGCTTCTATATCCTTCTTAATCATATTAACCACGCTCCAATTTCAACTGCTTATTCTCAACCCGATAGACCTGATCACATAAAAGATCAATATCCAAGGCATTATGGCTGCATAAAAGGATTGTTCGTCCTTCTCTTTTTAAGGATAAGAGTAATCTTCTGATTTCCTCCACACCCCTCTGATCAAGTCCATTCATTGGCTCATCTAAAAGCAGAATATCTGGATCTTCCATAATGGCTTGAGCAATTCCAAGTCTCTGTCTCATACCTAAAGAATACCTTGAAACCGGTTTTTTTAATTCCGGATCTAAACCAACCTTTTTTATTGTCTCTTTTATCTTTTCCCTGCTACACCCCCCCTTTAATAGCGGCAATTTTTTTTAGATTTTGAAAACCTGAAAGATAAGGAATGAATCCAGGGGTTTCTATAATCATTCCAAGATTTTCCGGGAAGTCCCGATCCTTACCTATAATCTTCCCATTCACTATAACACTTCCACTAGATGGAAGTAAAAGACCACTGATCATCTTTAATATTACAGTCTTTCCACTACCATTGTAACCAACAATTCCATAGATTTTGTTATCTTTAAAAGTTACTGATACCTGTTCAATCACCATTTGCTTTTTAAATTCTTTATTTACATCTTTTAATTCAATCATTTTCACACTTCTCCTTACTCTATTTCCATAGGATTAAAATCCATATGTTTCACTAACTTATAAAAAATAAAATATCCCAGAACGGTTAGACCCAATAAAATTCCTAATAATCCATAGAAAAATTTATCAGAATAGACTGCTCGACCCAAAACAAGACTGAAGGAAATATGGGTCATAAGACCCATAGGTAAGCTTAATAATTCAAACATATCATGTTCTACATAGATGTAAACCAAAAGAAATATTATGACCGCTTTTCCCCACTTTGTTACATTCATCAAAACACATAAAATCGATAAAAAGCCGCAAAAGACTAACAACAGAATCAGCACCCTGAACATATTCCAGGAGATAAAATAATCGAAATAAATACGCTTATTGTTAATGACATAAATAATAAAATAATAAATTACAATATAGGTCAAACTAATAAATAAAAGTTTTCCTATGGTTGCAAGAAACCATTTTTTTCTGCTTGTTCGAATTAACTGTTGACTGGCACCTGGCGTTAATTCAGGCATCTTACTAAAAAGCAAAACAAAACCACTGATAAAGATAAATAATAATTTTCTACCTTCAAATAAAAATATAGTTTCTGGCACTTGACAAAAACTTCTTCCGTAAATAATTCCAATATTATTAAGCCCTGTACAAGACTGGTAAATAAGAAAATAAATAACGCCTAAGATTATCCAATTACCAAGTCTGGAAAAAAATTGAAAAAAACCCAGGCCTATCATTCTCATAATTTGTATCATACTTCCCACCTAGATATTTATTCATCATATTCCCACCTAGACCTAAACTTAGTGATGGGAGATTATTCTGACTACACTAAATATCTCTCCTTTCCTTTTATTTCCTATCTATAAGAATCTAAATCATTACTATTACCAGAAGATCCATCCTCTAAATCTATGTAAAAGTGCCTAGTATATGTGTCGTCTATCAACTTATCATATATTTCACACTTCACTTCTACCATAGGAATAAGATCCTCCTTTCCATGCGTTGGTGGATTTACTCCATATACTAATTCGATTCGTTTCACCTTTATACTTATACTCTCATTTTCCTGAGCATTCACCCACTTTAAAACCTCTTTTGCAGTTTTATACTTTGGTTTTGCTGAGCTTTTTTCTTCCTTCACAATGCTGGGATTTCCATATACTTGAAAATATACGATTTTACCATCCTGAACATCAACTTGAATATCTCCTGCCGCTTCAATCACATCTTCAATCTGATAGCAGGTAGAAGAGATTTTATAATCCTTATAAACTGTTTCAAACTGATATATATCTACATCCTCAACTGTAAATCTTGTTTTATCAAATAATCGATACTGATACTCTTTTCCGTGATCTAAGTGTATGTTTTCTATTATTTCAAAAACCTTATCCTCTACTTCCTGATCTGTCGGATTACTTTCTCCATCTTTAATTTCAATTTCTCCCGTGTAACTAAGGACGGAGTCGTTATTCATTTTCACATAAGAAAGGTTTTCAAGTTCCTGATCATCTTTGTAAGTGTAATAAACCTCTTCCCCCTTTTCTTTCTCTTCTACTTGACCTTTATGTTTATAGTATTTTTCATAAAAAAGCTCATAGGCTTCCTTACAGGAATTTTTTTGATGTGTCAAAATTACCATGTCTTTATCTGTAACCTGAAAAGACTCAAATTCTCTCTCTAACTGACTCTCATCTTCCGTTCTACTCAATCCACAAGAAGATAAGAGTAAAACGCTAGTCATTCCTAGATATACAAATATTCTTTTTAATTTCATACAGCCTCCTAAAAAAAAATCGCCTATTAAAAAATAGGCGATTCAAAGTATGATTATATATTATTACTTACTATTATCCAAAATAATTTCCCCATACTCTATCACCAGAATAAGCAGTTACTGTTGGATTAGACTTCAAACGAAGTTCTATCACATGGTCTACTTCAGGTGTTGATTTAAAACGAATTGCCGAATAACCTTCCCCTAATCTTACTGTTGATCCTATACCACAATATTTTCTCAGCTTCCTATCATACACCTGAACAACATTACAGTATACCTTAATACCGTAGGTGTCATAAATCAATGATTTTGTCCATGAACACTTAGCGTATTTGTTATCAGCATCATGTCTCATTGCACATACCGTTGTATAACTATTCTGTGTGATATTAACTCCTGAATATTCCTTTGCTTGTGCTGGTACTGCCAATACGGTACTAGCTACTAGTCCCGCTACAAATAGCTTTATTAATTTGTTTTTTGTCATTACTTTTCTCCTTTACCTATCATAAGAGAAAGATTCCTAGCTAGCCAAACGTTCCTCCTATTCATCATGTTGCTTTTGTTCATTCTGCACTTGGAACGTAGCCTATAATATAACAAAAAAACAAAAAAATCAATATTATTTTATTTTTTTGTGGTGAGGACTTTATTCTGAAATAATTCCGATACAGTTTTTTCTGAGAAAAACAGTATCATAATCGTATCACGACAAAAAAAAGGCCCGAAATCATGTTTTTTTAACATGATTTCAAGCCTTGAAAATACTGGATTTGTTATACCGACCTCTAAACCACTTCGAGTCTTGGTCTAACTTTTTGGGGTCGGTACACCTATGTTAACTACATTTTTATAAACCTTATTCTATGGCTTCCCCTTCGGTAACCATCTGGTCGGCTACAGAGCCTGTTGTTGTGGTTTCTTCCTCAGTAGAAGACGCTTCTGTAGTAGTTTCTTCTTCCTTAATATCCATGCCATCTGGATGTTCTGTGAAGAATTGTAAGATTTCTTCAAACATAACCTGCGCATATTGACTGGTCAAATGAACTCCATCTGTGGTTGCTTCCGAAATCAGATATCCATCCTCTGACAATTCCTTATTCAGATTAATCCAGATAATGTTTTCTCCGTCACAAAGAGCCTTAATTGCTCGATTATATTGACGAATTCTGGTGCGGTTAATATAACTATCAGAATCAGATTTTTCCTTGGTTACATTAATAATCTGCATTAAATAAATCTTAGCGTTTGGACATAAGGTCTGAATTTTTTCAATGTCTTCCTGATACTGACTAATGAAGGAATCTACACTTGGCCATCCAAGTTCATTGATTCCCTGCATCAAGAATACCTTGTCATAATTCTTGTCTGTTAAATATTCAAAAACCGTCTGATCTCCGGATTCTCCGGCAAACTTTTCTGAATCAAAATCTCCTACATCTAATCCCTCATATACCGCAAAATTGTTGCAGTAATTGGAAATATCAGAGTAAGTATAAAAACCCTTCATTCTAGAGTCACCGATAAATACGGCATTAGAAAATACAGCCACAGGATCTGCAGGTACCAATACCGGTTCTTCTGTCTGCACCTGACCTGTTGTGGTGCTAGTGCTAGAAGACTCCTTTTTTACCGATTCTTTCTTCTTTACAGACTCAGCTTCTGCTTTCTTTAACTTCCCATTTTCAAGGGGAATCATAATCGCTGTAAGAATTCCCAAAATCACCAGTAATACTGATAGATAAAATACCGGATTTCTTTCGTAAGTAATGTAAAGCTTACGCCAGATACTCATCTTTCTTCTTCCCATAAATCCTCCATTCCAAAAGACCTATTCTTCTTCTGCATTCAGTCCTTCTCTTGTTTCATCTGTAAGAGCAATTCCAAGTTCCTCTAACTGCTTTGGATCAACAAGTCCAGGGGCCTCTGTCATAAGATCGGAAGCATCCTTTACCTTTGGGAAAGCAATTACTTCACGAATACTTGTAGCACCTGTCATTAACATAATCATACGATCCAAACCATATGCAAGACCTGCGTGTGGTGGCACACCATACTGGAAGGCATCTAATAAGAATCCGAACTGCTCATGCGCCTGTTCCTTCGTAAATCCAAGCACCTCAAACATCTTTTCCTGAACATCATCCATATGGATTCGAATGGATCCACCACCCAGCTCGGTACCATTTAAAACAATATCATAGGCCTTGGCACGTACCGAACCCGGATCGGTATCTACCTTATCCCAATCCTCTTCCATTGGCATGGTAAATGGATGGTGCATAGCCAAGTATCTACCCTGCTCATCTGACCACTCAAGAAGTGGGAATTCTGTAACCCAAAGGAAATTAAACTGCTTTGGATCAAGTAAATTATTCTGTCTTGCAATCTCAAGACGCAGATTTCCAAGACTATCCCAAACCACCTTATTCTTATCAGCAGCAAAGAATAAAAGATCTCCTGGCTTACCATCCATAGCCTCAATTAAGCGATTTACAGTATCCTCATCTACTGCCTTGGCAAATGAGCACTTGACGCTTCCATCGCTCTTAAGAGCAATATAAGGAAGACCCTTGGCTCCATAAGTCTTTACATATTCGATTAAGGCATCAATCTTCTTTCTAGCAAGATCTCCCTGTCCATTGGCATTAATACCACGAACAGAACCACCTGCAGCGATTGCATCTGTAAATACCTTAAAATCACAATCTTTTACAAGTTCCGATACATCCTTTAATTCCATACCAAATCTGGTATCAGGCTTATCAGAACCAAACCGATCCATCGCCTCCTGCCAGGTCATTCTTTGAATTGGAAGTGGAACATCTACCCCAATGGTATCCTTAAATACCTTCGCTAAAAGACGTTCATTGACATCTAATACATCATCCACATCTACAAATGATAATTCCATATCAATCTGAGTAAACTCTGGCTGACGATCTGCACGAAGATCTTCATCACGGAAGCACTTGGCAACCTGATAGTAACGATCAAAACCGGAACACATTAAAAGCTGTTTGAAAAGCTGTGGACTCTGTGGGAGGGCATAAAAATTACCAGGATGCACACGGCTAGGTACCAAGTAATCTCTTGCTCCTTCAGGAGTCGACTTACAAAGAATTGGGGTTTCAATCTCAATAAATCCTTCCTCAGCAAGGAAATTACGGATACGATTTACCACCTGACTTCTCATAATGATTTTTTTCTGCTGTTCCGGACGACGAAGGTCAAGATAACGATACTTCAAACGAAGTTCTTCCTTGGTTGCAATCTTATCCTCGATTGGAAATGGAGGAGTTAATGACTGAGATAAGACTCTAAGACTTTCTCCAATTACCTCAATTTCTCCTGTGGCAAGATCCTCATTCACTGCACCTGCACGCTTAGAAACCTTACCTACTACCGCAATTACATCTTCACTACGTAGTTTTTGGGCCTTTTCAAAAACCTCAGGATCTGTCTTTCCTTCTTCAAATACAATCTGCAAAACACCGGAACGGTCTCTTAAATCTGTAAATACAAGACCACCCTTATTTCTATTTCTGGAAACCCAACCCATTACGGTCACCGGATCTCCTGCGTTCTTTACACTGAGCTCTCCACATCTACATGTACGGGAAAGTCCCTGCATTGACTCTGCCATGTCTAACCTCCAAACAAACTTCTTTATAACAGCACTATCATAACACAAAATGCCGGAATCGTGGAAAAAAGTTGTTATCTATTAAAATATTCCTTAAATTCCGTATATCCGTGTTCCCCTAACTGGGTCTTCTGGAATTTTTTATTTTTCTTCATCACAGTTAAGAAGACACTCTTACCTGCTTCCCTAAGTTCTTTTGCATCCCTGAGAGCTTCAATCTTCTTTTCACTGCTTAAATTTTTCTCTAAAAGAAGAGCCACCTTTTCCTTAGCCGTTGGCACCTTAAAGTCACGTTCCATAAGAAGCATAACAATTCTTTCAAAACCAATGGAGAAACCACAGGCCGGCACATCCTGGCCGGTAAATCTACCAATCATTTCATCGTATCTTCCACCACCACCAACAGAAGATCCAAATTCATCCATTGAAATTTCAAAAATGGTACCGGTATAGTAGCTCATACCACGAACCAGGGTAGGATCAAAGAGGGTATTAAACTCAGCTGTCCTTGTCTGGTCTACTGCTTCCATGATTTCAGAAAGTCCCTCGGCACAATCCGCTGGAAGGAAGTCTCCAAGAGTCTCCTTTAAGTAACTGACTCCCTTTAAGTCTCCTGTAACATTTGCAAAAAGATCCAGATATTTCTCAACGGACTCTGCCTCATAACCGCTAGCTAAAAGTTCCTCCTTTACTCCGGAAAGACCAATCTTATCCATCTTATCTAAGGTAATAAAGATATCATCATAATCCTTTTCTTCAAATCCAGAGTACGCAGCCATGGCCTTTAGGAAACGACGATCATTGATACGGATGGTAAAATTCTTAAAACCAATCTTTCCCAATAAGGTAGAAGTTGCAAGGATCAATTCGATTTCCGCAATATTTGTGGACTCACCTAAAATATCAATGTCACACTGCATAAACTGACGGAAACGTCCCTTCTGTGGACGATCTGCTCTCCAAACATTTCCAATATTTAAAGCCTTAAATGGTCCCAATAAATCTTTATTATTATTGGCATAATATCTGGCAAGAGGAAGGGTCTGGTCATAACGAAGTCCTCCGTCTACCACCTCTGCTTCTGTGGTTGCCGCTTCTACATTCAACTTTTCTCCACGTTTTAAAATCTTAAAAATTAACTTTTCATTTTCACCCCCCTGCTTACTGCAAAGATTTTCAATATGCTCTACGCATGGGGTTTCCATCTGAGAGAATCCAAAGCTCGCATAAGTTTCCTGAATCTGGGAAATGACATAATTACGGATTTCCATCTCCTTAGGTAAAATATCTTTCATTCCGGTAACTGGTGTCTTAATCAATGCCATCTTTTATGATATCCTTTCTTTCAATTGTAATCTTCTCAAAATCAATTTCATGTATAGCCCTTAAAAATGCCAGCAAAACCTTTACATCAAAATTCTTACTATCCTCAAGCATTAAGGTAATTGCAGTATCCCGATCAAAGGCCGCCCGATAACCTCGGTCAGAAATCAGGGCCAAGTATTCATCACAAACCCTTAAAATTCTAGCTGCCAAAGGAATCTCATCTCCCTTTAAATTATCTGGAAATCCCGTTCCATCCATATTTTCATGGTGATGATAAACAGCCTGACAAATATAATCGGAGAATCCATATTTCTTTAAAAGCTGATAACTAAAGGTAGAATGCATTCGAATATACCGCATCTCTTCTACCTGAAGGGCTGTCTTTCCATTCAGGTAGTGATGAAGGCAGATTTTACCAATATCATGCAGCATTCCTGCCACGGCAATTTCCTTACACTCTGCCTCGGCAAGTCCATATTCCTTCGCAATCTCATAGGCTAAATTACTTACATTCATGCCATGCGCCAAATGTTCTGGAAGTTCCTGCCAAAGAGGATCCATTACTGCTTCCTTGGTTTTATAATGCCTCTTAATATATTCATCTTTACGGCCAATCATATCTTGAATTCGCTCAATGTAAAGATCCACATCTTTTACATTATCCACTTTTGTGCACTGAAGTTTTCCATCTATTTCGTCAATAAACTTGGTGACAGAACCAGCTCCAATTCCAATGATCGTCTGCTTTTCCTCCATAATTAAAATATTATAAAGACAATTATAACCAAGCTTAGCCAGACCAATATTTTCTAGATGGTTGGTCATATTTTTCTGACGATACAGATAGTAAGGATGATAGCCTTCATTTCTACAAGCATCTAATACCTCATCCATTAAGGAAGCATCCGTTTCATAATAATACTTTTCAAACATCTCCTTGGACTGATTCAAACGGGCCGCCCGTTTAATTGCCAAAGAATGAATCGTTACATTTTCCGGAGACAGTTCCCCGATTTTTTCAAGGGTACGTTTCACATCTTCCTTATTCTCGTTCGGTAGTCCTAAAATCAAATCCGTATTAATATTATCAAAGCCGCATTCCCTAGCCATGGCAAAGGCCTTATAGAACTGGTCCATATTATGGGCTCTTCCAATCAAATGAAGTGTTTCATCCTTTAAAGTCTGAGGATTAATTGAAATCCGAGTAACCCCATACTTTTTCATAACCTCAAGTTTTTCTTTTGTAATGGAATCCGGCCGACCAGCCTCCACAGAAAATTCCAACACATCTTCCATGTCAAGGGTAGTTACCACCTTATTTAAAAGACGCTCCAGTTCTTCTGCGCTTAAACTAGTTGGGGTTCCTCCCCCTATATAAACCGTATAGAGACGGCGAAACTTAAAAGTTTCTGCGATGTAATCAATCTCTTGAAACATGGCATCCAGATAAGCATCCACCTTATGATGGTACTTGTGGATTGGGTAAGAGGTAAAGGAACAATAGGCACAAGTGGTTGGACAAAAAGGAATTCCAATATAAACACTATAGCCACTGGCATAATCATAAGGAGATAGCATAGCAAGTTCTTCCTTTGCCACTTCTATGGTCAAATCAATCTTTTGATCAGAAACCAAATAAGTCTCCCTTAATCGACGTCTCACCTCATTTTCCAAGCTTCCTTCTTCAAGCAAATCCAAGGCAAGTTTAATGGGACGAATTCCCGTTAAGGTTCCCCAAGGAAGTTCCATCTTGGTTCTTCTGGTAAGCATCTGATAAAGAAGCTTTTTCACCGTGTTTTTTGCCCCCAAGCGATCATCATAATCTTCAATTTTCGCTTCATCCTGGAAGGTCATAACATGACCGGAAATTTGAAATTCCAGATCTTTCATACGCTCATAGGTAGCAATCTGAACCTTATCAGGAAAATATTCTACGGTAAGAACCATATCTGGTCTTTGCTTACTGGTCCCACTTAAGGTTTTTACAACTACTTTCTCCCCTAGGTAAAACGCCCTTACCAAGGATTCAATATCATAACCAAATAAGTCCTTACTTAATTTTATTAAAATCATATATTTTTATTACTTTCATTAAATGTTATAGTAAAACTTTTCTCTTTCAATCACGGTTGATCCTCCGTGGCCTGGAAATACCTGAGTATCTTCGGGAAGACATAAAAGCTTATTCTTAATGGAATTTAAGATTTGAATCTCATCTCCCGTAGGAAGATCCACCCTACCGTAGGAAGAAGCAAATAAGGTATCTCCCGAAAATAGAATCCCATCTAGATAGTAGCAAACACCGCCAATGGTATGGCCGGGTGTAGCTATTACCTTAATTTCAAGACCCGACATATCAGAAAATCGCAAAACCTGACCATCGGATACCAGAAAATCATATCCCACAGTAAAAGGTTCTGCCATATTAGCTGACAGATTATAGTGAGGATTGGAAACAATCACGGTTTCCCGTCTTCCTAAATAAACAGGAGCCTGGAACTCTTCCTTTAGACGTTTCACTCCCCCTATATGATCAAAGTGACCGTGGGTTAATAGGATTCCATCAATACTTGTTTTTTCTGCTAAAACAGCCGTAAGAATCCGTTCTGGTTCTGCCCCTGGGTCAATCAGGAGTCCGTGTCCACTTTCTTCCTCTTTAAGCAAATAACAATTGGTGGCAATAGGTCCTACCACCATGGTTTTTATTTTTAATTTCATAGATTTCGCTCCAAACTAACCACGGGTACGCTCAATTTCAAAGACTCCATCAATCTGACGAATTTTTTCCACCAACTGCTTTAATTCCGACACAGAAAAGATTTCAAAGCTCATACCAATGGTGGCAATTCCCTGCTTGCTAATACGAGAGTTAATGGTCTGAACATCAATATTTCTCTCTGAGAAAAGTCTAGAAAGATCTGCAATTAATCCGGTACGATTGTTAGCAAAAATATTAATCTCTGCCAAATACTTTTCACCGGAATTATTCATGGCCTCTTCCTGCCACTCAGCATCAATTAATCGAGCCCGTTCTGTTTCAGAAAGACTAATCACATTAATACAATCCGTTCGGTGAATAGATACTCCACGTCCTCTAGTAACAAATCCTACGATTTCATCTCCCGGAACCGGAGAACAGCATTTAGAAAAACGAACTGCCACATCATCTAGGCCATGAACCGTAATACCACTCTTCTTGCGGCTCCTATTAGATGGATGAATATTCTCACTATTCATAGCCACCAAAGCGTCTTCATCTGAGATATTTTTCTTTTCTCGCTTTTCAATTTCCTCGACTAATTTATTTACAACCTGACCTTCCTTTAAGGAACCATGACCAATGGCTGCAAGGAGAGCATTCCACTCACGGAAACCATACTTGTTCATGATCTTCTTCTGGTCCTCAGGGGTATACCTTCCTGCAAGTACTATCCCATGAGATTTACAGTAATGCTCTAATAATTCCTTACCCTGAGCAATGTTATCCTCTTTTAATTCCTTCTTAAACCACTGATTAATTTTATTTCTCGCCTGGGTAGACTTAACAATATTTAACCAGTCTAAACTTGGTCCTTTCGAATTCTGAGAAGTCGTAATGGATACTCGATCACCATTTTGCAATTTATAGTCAATTGGCACCATTTTTCCATTTACACTTGCTCCAACCATCTTATTACCTACAGCACTATGGATAGCATAAGCAAAATCAATAGGGGTCGAACCATTCGGAAGGGTCTTTACATCTCCATTTGGAGTAAAGCAATACACCCTTTCTGAAAATAAGGATAAGTCATTCTTTAATCCCTTCATGAATTCCTTGTTGTCATCCATATCCTTTTGCCATTCAAGGATTTCACGAAGCCAAGAGAGCTTCTCTTCTTCACTTTGGTTGGCAAGCTGGGTGGAACCACCGGTTTCCTTATATTTCCAGTGAGCAGCAATACCGAATTCTGCGGTACGATGCATCTCTGCGGTACGAATCTGTACTTCGAATGGCTGACCAGTAGGTCCGATTAAGGTTGTATGAAGCGACTGATACATATTGGGTTTTGGCATTGCTATATAATCCTTGAATCTTCCTGGAATCGGAGTATATTTTTCATGCATAATACCAAGAGCCGCATAACAGTCCCTTACACTATCCACAATAATTCTTACGGCAAAAATATCATAGATCTGATCTAAGGTTTTATTTTGATTCACCATCTTTTTGTAGATACTAAAGATATGCTTTACCCGACCACTAACGGTTCCCTGGATTTTAGCCTCCTTAATATCAGTCTTTACCTGGTCTACCAGACTTAAGATGAAATCTTCCTTATTGGCAACCCGGTCTTTTACCTGCTTATAAAGATCCGTATAAGCTTCTGGTTCTAAATACTTTAAGGCAAGATCATCTAATTCAATCTTAATCTTACTAATACCCAGGCGACTAGCCAAAGGAGAATAAATATCCATGGTTTCACGAGCCTTCTCCTTTTGCTTTTCAGGCTTCATAAACTGAAGCGTTCTCATATTATGAAGACGGTCTGCCAGTTTAATCAGGATTACGCGGATATCCTTTGCCATGGCAAGAAACATCTTTCTAAGGTTCTCTGCCTGTTCCTCCACCTTATCATGATCAAGATTTAATCGCGTCAGTTTAGTAACTCCGTCTACCAGTTCAGCCACATCAGACCCAAACATTTCTTCTAATTGTTCCTTGGTATATGGGGTATCCTCCACCACATCATGTAAGAGACCGGCTGCAATGGTTTCCTTATCCAATTCCAACTCTGCCAAAATAATAGCGGTGGAAATTGGATGAATAATATAAGGCTCCCCAGATTTTCTTCTCTGATCCTCATGGGCCTGACAAGCAAGATCATAGGCCTTTTCAATCATACTAAGATCCGTGTTGGCACGATATCTGCGGATGGTTTCAATCAACCGATCATGCAAGACCTCCTTACTCTCACTATGGGTTTCCTCGTGGCCTCCCTGAAGTCCGTCAATTTCAATTTCTGCATTGTTTTTTACAATCTTTTCCTTTGCCATATATGCCACTCTCCCATCTGCCAGTTCCCACTGACTTAATTCTCGCAACTATCATCTTTCTATTTTAATACGAGTATAAAAAACTTGTCAAGCCAGACATTACTTGCCTTCATAAGAAACAATACTCTCTACCTGATAGTCTTTTAAAAGCTCTCTACCATTTAAGCCGGCAAGTTCAATGGCAAAGATCATCTTTTCAACGGAAGCCCCCATCTCCTCTACCATACTTGCAATAGCCTTAGCAGTACCTGCGGTAGCAATTAAGTCATCGATAATTACAACCTTGCTACCTGGTAATAAGTCTTCCTTATGAATTTCAAGCGTTGAACTACCATACTCTAAACTATATTCCTTCGATACAGTTTCTCTCGGAAGTTTTCCAGGCTTTCTTACCGGAATAAATGCCTTATGAAGATTATAGGCAACCGGCATACCAAAGATAAAACCTCTTGATTCAGGTCCTAAAATCACATCGAAGTCAACCCCTTCTAAGGCCTTGGTCATAGCATCAATATAAGCATGTAATCCATCCGGATCCTTTAAGATTCCGGTTACATCACGAAACATAATTCCCTTTTCCGGAAAATCCGGAATCGTAATCACATAATCCTTTAAATCTTTCATTTTATTCTCCTTATCTAAAGTTTTTAATCACAACCTGTACACTCTTGTACCCGTTATATTCATTAATCTGAGGATAGTAGATTACATTGATGCGAATCTTATTTGGTCTTCCCATCATGGCTTTTTCTACTTCTCCTTCCCCAAATACCTCTGTTAAGTATCGAATCATTTTTTTCTCGTTGTCAAAGTATACACCATCAATCTGACAATCAGAAGAATTTGCCAGGGAAAGTCGAATGACATCTTGTTTTTCTCCAAAGATTCGAATTCTTCTTACACTAATATTACGTTCTCCAAAACTTGGTTTTTCATTTCCCTTGCCAAATGGTTCTAAAAGCTCCAGCTGATTTACAAAATTCATAGATGCATATTCAAATGGCATAGCCACATCAATCCAGATTTTTTCAATAAAGTCTTCTTCTTCCAGCCTACAATTTTGGTTTAAAAGATTTCGAAGTACATCAATATGATCCTCTTCCAAGGAAAGACCGGCTGCCATGGCATGTCCCCCAAATTTCTTCAGGGTATTCCGACAACGGTTCAGTTCCTCAAACATGTGGTATCCTGGAATGGAACGGCCCGATCCCTTTACCCCTTCCTTACCATTGGTAAGAATAATGGTTGGCTTATAGGTCATCTCCCGAATTCTTCCGGCCACAATTCCCGCCACACTTTCATGAAGTTCCGGAAGGTAAATAACAAGAACCGGATAGTCCTCAAAGGCCGCAAGTTCTTCCTTTGCCATCTCTACTCCCTCATTGGTCATGGCCTTTCTTTCATTATTCAAATCGGTCAGTTTCTTGGCAAGAGATCTGGCCTGACCACGATTCTTAGCCGAAAGCAATTCAAAAGCCATCTTAGCCGTCTCTAGGCGTCCTGCCGCATTGATACAAGGTCCTAAAACAAATCCAATATGATAGGAATTCATTACCTTTCCCTCCAAATCATTGGCACGAATCAATTCCTGTAAACCAATATTGGTGGTTCTGTTTAAAAGAAGCAGACCATACTTGGTAATGACTCGGTTTTCGTCTAAAAGGTCTACCACATCTCCAATGGTTGCAATTCCCGCATACTCCAGATACTTATGGGCATCGGAAGCTTTCTTGGAGAACTTGCTAAAAAGAGCCTCAATCACCTTATAAGCCACAGTAGCTCCACAAATCTCTTTGTATGGATATTGACATCCAGGCTGTTTCGGATCTACAATCACATCCGCTTCCGGTAAAATATATTCTTTTTCTCCCCACTTTTCCGTATAGCCTACCTCATGATGGTCAGTAACAATCACGCTTAAACCAAGTTCTTTCGCTTCTTTAATGGCATCTATCGCTGCAATTCCATTATCACAGGTAATGATGGTATCTACCCCATCTTCAAATGCACATCTAGCCATCTCAACGTTCATTCCATAGCCATCTTTTACCCGATCTGGAACTACCAGATCCACACGACCACCGATTTCCCGAATACCTTCCACTAAAATATAGCCGGCACAGGTTCCATCAATATCATAATCCGACACTACCCGGATTTTTTTCTTATCAGCAATTTTTTTTGCTAAAAGATTTACTGCCTCGTCCATTCCCTTTAAGAGCCAAGGGGAATACAATTTCTTCAAATCTCCATTTAAATAGAAATCAAACTCTTTTTCTGTAACCACATCCCGATTTCGGATAATCCTTGCCAAGATCGGACTGATTTGAAATTGTTTTCCAAGGCCATCAAAATCTGCTTTTTTGGCATATACCATCCATTGTTCCATGTTTCACCTTCCAAAATTAACATTCATTAACGGAAAAATATACAACCCAGGCACCCCAGGTTGTATATCCTCCTAACTTATATAAGTTCTAATTACTTTACACTTTTTCTTAAGAAAACTGTCCAAAGCGAACCGGTAACAAATACAGATGAATAAGCACCACAGATAATACCTACCATCAGTGGTAATGCAAATTCCTTAATAGAAGCTACACCATAAATGTATACCATGAAAATGGTAATAAAGGTTGTAAATGAAGTGTAGATACTTCTAGTCATTGTCTGCATAATTGAATTGTTAACGATTTCAGCCTTGGTCTCTCCCTTACGACGAATCTTTAAGTTCTCACGAATACGATCGAAGATAACGATTGTCGCATTGATTGAGTAACCTACAATTGTAAGAATACAAGCAATCAAAGTAGTTCCTACCGAAATTCTTGAGATTGCATAAAAGCCAAGAACAATCATAACATCATGAAGAAGCGCAATAACCGCTGCTCCAGCAAATCCAATATCCTTAAATCTAAACCAAATATAGATCAACATACAAATCGTTGCAATAATCGTTGCAACAACTGCATTGCTTGCCATCTCCTTCGATACGGTAGATGAAATATAGGTTTCTACAATCTCATCTTCCTTAGCACCATAGTTATCTACAAAGAGTTTCTTCATCTCAGTTACCTTAGACTCACTAATATCCTTCGGAATTTTAATGGTCCAAGCATTGGAATCTCTTTCCTTACTTCCTTGAATATCATTGCTTCCGATAATTTCAGCGATTGCTGGCTTAACGTCATCATTAAACTGAGAAATTGAGTATTCCTTATCGAAAGTTACATTGTAAGATTTACCACCTACAAACTCAATAGAAAGCGCAAATGCCTTCTTACCTCTGGCAGTATTTACTCCCATGGTGATCACACCAATTAAGATACATACAATAGAAATTGCAAAGAAGACTTTCTTATGTCCAACAAAATCAAAGTGCTTACGATGCTTTTCCTCACCATAAAGGGCAGGATTCTTTGCACCAAGACTATAGAATGCATAAACAAGAATTCTAGCGATTACTAAAGCAGTAAACATAGAAAGAATAATACCGATTGCAAGAGTCTGGGCAAATCCCTGTACGGTACCTGACCCCTTCCACATCAATACTAATGCAGCGATAATAGTCGTTACGTTACCATCAATAATAGCAGATGCAGCCTTTGAGAAACCAGCCTTAATTGCAAGATCCACCGGACGACCTGCCGCAATTTCTTCACGAATACGAGCATAGATAATAACGTTGGCATCCACCGCCATACCAATAGAAAGGATAATACCAGCAATACCAGGAAGGGTAAGGGTTAAATCAAATCCATTCAAAAGGAGAAGGTCTAATAATGCATAGAAAACAAGACAAATTCCTGAGATAAAACCTGGAAGTCTGTATACGAAAATCATGAAAATCACCACAATTGCGGTACCGATCAGACCAGCTTTGATTGCTCTAGATAATGCCTTGTCACCAAGACTTGCTCCGTTAACACTATGACTAATTTCATTTAATTCAAGTTTTAAAGAACCGATACGAATGTTTGATGAAAGCTTATCTGCTTCCTCGTAGTTTTCCATTCCATCAATCTGGGCCTTACCACCTGTGATGGCCTGCTCACATCTTGGACTAGAAATAATCTCACCATCATAAATGATATATAAATAATTAGCACCTGTACCTAATCCGGCGGTGTATGCAGTTGCCTCAGAAAACTTCTCTGCGCCATCCTTGGTAAAGGTAAGGCTTACTACATATTCTGTTGCTGAAGTTGTGCTATCTGTTGTGGTAGCCGGCTTAGCGTTCTTGATATCTGAACCGCTTAACCAAATCTGATAAGTAGCATCGCCAACGGTAACAGTCTCCATATCTTCTGTAATTTCCTCAGCAGAAATAGCAGTAGCAAAATATAAAGAACCTGGCTTACCTAACTCTGCAAGCACCTCTTCTGCATTGCTTTCACCCGGAATATTACATACAATACGATTATCTCCCTCTTTATAAACCTCTGCTTCGGTAGAGAAGTTCTGGACTCTCTGCTCTAACTTATACTTGGTATCGTTAAAATCATCGGTAGAGAAGTCATCGGTTGCTACTTCATAAGTAATACTTACTCCTCCCTGAAGATCTAATCCAAGCTTAATGTTCTTAGCTCTACCTGTGTGATGTTTTTCTCCCCAACCGACCAATGCTGTATACGCAGATAATGCAATACAAGCAGCAATGAGAATCAGAGATAATACACTCTTTTTCTTGCTCATTTTAAAAATTCCTTTCTACGAGTTTCTCTAAAAATTCATGCCTAGCATGTATTTTTCTTTGTTTGGCAATGCTCTCGCAAACCGTTTCCTAGTATAGCATATTTGCCAAGTTTTTCCAACTTTTTTTTACTTGTTTTCGTCATTTTATTCTATATTATTGGGTAATTTTTTCATTTTTACCCGACGAATTCGATTTTTATCCATCTGAAGAATCTGAAAATGATAACCATCTTTTGTAATCTCTTCTCCAATCTCTGGTAACCTTCCCAATTCTTCCAACAACAATCCACCAAGCGAATCATATTCTTCCGATTCTAACTTAGTTCCAATCCGATCATTAATATCCTCTAAACTCAAGGACGCATCAATTTTATAGGAACCATCCTTATTTTTGATGATTTCATTCTTTTCATCCTCATCAAACTCATCTCGGATTTCTCCTACAATTTCCTCTAAAAGATCCTCCATGGTAATGATTCCTACGGCATCTCCATATTCATCTACAACTATAGCCATAGTTTCGCCGGATTCCCTCATATCTTCTAAAAGTTCATCTGCCATCTTCCCCTCATAGGTGAAAAGCGGTTTTCTCATGTAGTCCTTAATAGAGAAGGGATTTCCCTGTTTATAAAGCAGAATATCTTTCATGTTAATCATACCAATGATTCGCTCTACCATTTCTTCATACACAGGAAATCTGGTGAAACGATATTCTTCAAAGATTTCCATTAACTCCTCATAACTAGCATCCACACCAATGGAAGCCACGTCAATTCTTGGAACCATTATTTCTCTTGCTGAGATATCATCAATGTCAAAGACATTTTTTATAATCTCCTTCCCCTCCTTGGAAGTGATTCCCTGTTCATGGGTCACATCCACAATGGTAAGAAATTCTGATTCTGTCATATCACTTTTGTTCTTTGATTTATCCGTCCGGAACAACTTTAAAACAATTCCCGCCATCCATTCAATCACCACAACCACCGGTGTTAAAATCACCATTAAGGCATAGATGATTCTTACATAGTTTAAAGACATCTTAACCGCATTAACGGAAGCATAGGTTTTAGGAGTAATTTCTCCAAAAATCAAGACTAAAACCGTTAAAAGTCCAGTCGCTACTCCTACCAAGGCACTGCCAAATAGCTTAGTAGTTAGAATCGTCATTAGGGATGAGGCGGAAAGATTTACAATATTATTGCCCACCAAAACAGTAGACAGCATCTTGCTTTGTTGATCAAATACCTTAAGCAAAAGTTTCGCCTTCTTATTCCCCTCTTCCGCTAAAGAGCGAATCTTTATTCTGTTTACCGTTGTAAGTGCCGTCTCAGCCGATGAAAAAAATGCCGATAAGGCCAAAAGCACAATCAAAATAATTAATTGCATGAATTGTTCCGAGTCCAAAAATAATCTCTCCCTTCTTTTTTGCATATATTTCCTATCATACTTGTTTTTCCTTATTCTGTCAACGAAAGCAGGCCTTTCCCACTACTTTTCCCAAATAAAAAACACAAAAACTTCTCTTGCAAAAGCCTATGTCCTATACTAAAATAAACCTAGTGAAAAAATCCAATTTTATGGAGGTATGTATGAGACATATTATTAGTCCCTTGGACTTTACAGTAGATGAATTAGACAAGTTATTAGATCTTGCTAACGATATCGAAAAACGTCCTGAACATTACAGACATGCCTGTGATGGAAAAAAAATTGCCACCCTTTTTTATGAGCCAAGTACACGAACCCGACTCAGCTTTGAATCTGCTATGCTGAATCTCGGGGGTAATGTTATTGGCTTTTCTTCTGCAAACTCAAGTTCTGCAGCAAAGGGAGAAAGCGTTGGCGACACCATCCGTGTTATTTCCAGTTTCGCAGATATTGCAGCCATCCGTCATCCAAAAGAAGGTGCGGCTCAGGTTGCAGCTGACCACTCGTACATTCCTGTAATAAACGCAGGAGACGGTGGTCATCAACACCCAACGCAAACGCTCACAGACCTTTTAACGATTCGTTCCCTAAAGGGGCGCTTAAGCAATATGACGATCGGTCTTTGTGGTGATTTAAAATTCGGACGAACCGTCCATTCACTGATTAATTCCCTGGTTCGTTACCCGGGCATTAAATTTATCCTGGTTTCTCCACCAGAATTAAAAATCCCAAGCTACACCAGAGAGAATGTGCTAGACAAAAATCAGATTCCTTATGTGGAAGTAGAAAACCTTGATGAGGTAATCGGAGACATGGATATTCTTTATATGACTCGAGTTCAAAGGGAGCGTTTCTTTAGTGAAGAAGAATATTTGCGTTTAAAGGACCGTTATATCTTAGATGCTGCAAAGATGGCCATGGCCAAAGAAGATATGTTAGTCCTCCATCCTCTCCCTCGTGTGAATGAAATTTCCACCGAGATCGATAAGGATCCAAGAGCCGTATACTTTAAGCAGGTTCAGTATGGTGTTTATGTTCGTATGGCTCTGATTTTAACTTTACTTGATATAAAAGTGGACTAAGCTTCTAAGCACAAGAAAGGAAAGACCATGTTAAACGTTGGAAAATTAAACGAAGGATTTGTATTAGATCATATTAAGGCCGGGAAATCTATGGATATCTATCGTTACCTAAACCTAGATAAATTAGACTGTACCGTTGCAATCATTAAGAATGCCAAATCAAACAAGATGGGCAGAAAAGATATTATTAAAATCGAATCTTCCTTAGACGTTGTAAATTTGGATGTCTTGGGATTTATTGATGATTCCATCACCGTGAATGTAATTAAGGATGGAAAGATTGTAGAAAAGAAGGATCTTACAACCCCTACTACCCTAATAAATATCTTAAAGTGCAAAAACCCAAGATGTATCACATCCATCGAACAGGAATTAGATCACATCTTTGTACTTTCCGACCCTGATAATAAAATCTATCGTTGTCGCTATTGCGAAGAGAAATTTGGAAGTTTAGACAAGTAAAGCGTCTTGTCTTCCTTCGTCTCCTAGAAAAGACTTGATTTTTTTATGGCACTTATGCTAGACTTGTGCCTTGAGTGAGACAGGTGATCGCGGCTGCAGAAACGAAAGGCTGCAGGTGAGGAAAGTCCGGGCTTCACAGGGCAGGATGCCGGATAACGTCCGGTAGAGGCGACTCTCAGGCTAGTGCAACAGAAATATACCGCTGCTTAAGCAGTAAGGGTGAAAAGGCAGGGTAAGAGCCTACCGTTTGGCTGGTAACAGTCAAAGCCATGTAAACCCCATCCGAAGTAAGACCGAATAGAAGACATAAGGTGGTCCCGCCTGTCTTCGGGTAGGTCGCTTGAACTTGTTGGCAACAGCAAGTCTAGATAGATGATCATCCACGACATAACCCGGCTTATCGTCTCACTCATTATAAAAAAAGAAAAATCGCTCAGACCATAAGGTCCGGGCGATTTTTTGGTATTCCCACTGAATTAAATATTAAAAATACCTCCGCCTATAAACTCTCTAAGAAGAGAATTGTTTGGAACCTGGTCTCCACTTACCGCCAAAAAATAATCCAGGAATTTTAAAAGACGTTTCGCCTCAATATATTCCGGACAATCCCTTGGAACACTGAATAAAAGTGGCTCCGCATAGGTTTTTAAAACCGATAACTCATAAACCAAAGCAGAATTAAAGGTTGCATCTGCATCCTCCTGGAAAGGGAAGATATATGCTTCCTCTCCCGCTCGAACCGATGGCCATCTTTGAATGGTTTCCACCGCATTCGTTCCACGGGTTCTGGCATCTCTTACCATACGACGTAAAAGACGACCATCTGAGGTTGGAATTCGATTATGTTCATCAATGTTTAACTGAGTCAAGGCACTAATATAGATCTTATATTTATTTTCCTTTGGAAGAGAATAAGATAAAGCATCATTTAAACAGTGGATTCCTTCAATGACTAAAATATCATCCTCCCCCATTAATAGTTTATTTCCCTTATATTCCCTATGACCTGTAATAAAATTAAAAGTTGGTAACAAAACCTCCTTACCGGCAAGTAAATCTGTCATATCCTTATTGAAACGATCCACATCGATTGCCTCAAGAACCTCATAATTGTTATTCCCATTTTCATCCTTAGGGGAATCCTCTCGATTTCTAAAGTAATTATCTACCGCAATCGGATGAGGATTTAATCCATGGGCCTTTAACTGAATACATAAACGATGTGAAAAAGTGGTCTTTCCGGAAGAGGAAGGTCCTGCAATCATAATCAAACGTTTCTTTGGATTATCTGCAATCGTTTGAGCAAGATCTGCAATCTTTTTTTCCTGAAGTGCCTCTTGAACCAACATAATATCGGTAATATGACCTTCTGTTATTTCCTCATCCAAGGCTCCCACGGTTTCCACATTCATGGTTTTCTCCCATTTGGTAGATTCTGTTAGAGCAGAAAATAGTTTTTCATGGTTCCCAACCTCAGGTACCCTTTCTGGATCCCTTCGATCCGGCATCATCAAAAGCACTCCGTCCTTGTATTTTACCAAGTTAAAATACTTTAAATAACCAGTACTTGGAACCATATATCCATAGTAATAATCTTCATAACCCTTTAAACTATAGAGGTTTGCCTCAGAACCTCTACGGAATTTAAATAACTGTTCCTTGGCGTACATTCCATGCATATGGAAGAGCTCAATGGCCGCATCTGTATTAATGGAACGCTTGCCAATTGGAAGATCTTCCTTTACATAATCCCTCATCTTATCTTCTACCTTTAAGACCAGGTCAGCTGTTAATGCTCGATCTCCTTCTACCTGGCAATAAAGGCCTTTTCCCAAGGTAAAATCCACATAGATTTTCTTAATGTGCTTGGCACCTAACACCTCATGAAAGGATTTTAGCATTAAAAGCAGGCAAGATCTCCGATAGGTCTCACAGCCATCCTTGTCCCGATAGGTAAGAAAATGAACTTCACAATCCTTTTTTACCTTATAGGTCAACTCCTTTAATTTATGATGATTCACCACAGCTAATAGTACCTGGTCCTTAACTTCTATTTGGCAATCCTTTAAGATTTCCTGAAAACTGCTGCCAACCTGATACTGCTTTGCCACTCCATCTACAGTAACAATAATCTTTTTTCCTTCTGTCATTGTTTATTCACCTCTAGTTAAATATCCACAAATCCTTTGACACTCCCTTTGGTAAGGAAAACCTATTTTCTCTTTTTCCCCATTTAAGTGCAAAAGAATTTCCTGTCTTTTTTTATAAATATGTCTTAAATACTCTTCAAATTCCCTTGTGGGATGAAGGAAGCCGTAAACTCCATGGGCAAGGAAAAACTCCTTTAATCCAATTGAATCCTTTCCCCACAAGACACTTGCTTTTTCACACTCTTTTTCCCAACGTTCTTTCGCCAAAGGATCTTTTATACATTTTACAATAAAATAATATTTTCCATCCTCAATCACCATCTTCTCCTGAGAAATCCATAAGCCCATCTTCAGGATTTCCTCTCGAAAGTAAGCCAGTTTCGTTTGAGGGGAAAGCACTAATTCCGAAACCGATTCTAATACCTTCTGTCCATTTTTTAAAATAGAGATAATCAATTCCCCACCCATTCCGGAAATGGTGATTGTTTCTGCTTCTCCCGGATTTAACCCGGAAAGTCCATCACACAAACGTAAGTTCACCCGATCTGTCACCCCTTCCTCTGCGATATGAGTGGCAGCCATCTTTAAGGGTTCTTCCCTTAAATCACAGGCAATCACTCTTGGGGCAATCTTATTTTTCACTAAATAAATCGGAATATATGCATGATCGGTTCCTATATCACAAACAGAATTGCCGGGACTTACCATCCCGGCAATCTCTATCATCCTTTTAGATACTATCATCTAATCCTCCAAGAAACCGCGAAGTTTATCACTACGACTTGGATGCATCAACTTGCGAATAGCTGTTGCTTCGATCTGACGAATTCGCTCCCTGGTAAGCTGGAATCTTTCTCCCACCTCTTCTAAGGTTCTGTTTCGTCCATCTAATAGTCCAAATCGAAGATTTAATACTTCTCGTTCCTTCTCATTCAATGTGTTTAATACATCTTCTAACTGTTCATGTAAAAGCGTACGCTCTGCAGCCTTCTCAGGTGGTTCAATTCCATCATCCTTAATTAAACTACCCAAAGATGAATCTTCCTCATCTCCCACCGGAGTTTCAAGGGAAATCGGATCCTGGTTTAACTGCTTAATCTCTCTTACCCTGTCCTCGGTAATATCCATTCTCTCAGCAATTTCAGCATCACTAGGCTCTCTTCCTAATTCTACTGTTAATTCTCTTTGAGTACGAAGCGTTCTATTTACAATCTCACCCATATGAACCGGAAGACGAATCGTTCTTCCCTGATCGGCAATGGCACGAACAATTGCCTGACGAATCCACCAAGTGGCATAAGTCGAAAACTTGAATCCCTTAGTATAATCATACTTCTCAGCAGCCTTAATCAATCCAAGATTTCCTTCCTGAATCAAATCCAAAAACTGCAATCCACGGTTGGTATAACGTTTTGCCACACTAACCACCAGACGAAGATTTGCTTCTACCAAACGGCTCTTTGCCTCTGGATCACCCTCTTCCATCTTCTTAGCAAGTTCAATTTCTTCTTCCTTGGAAAGAAGGGCTACACTACCAATCTCCTTTAGATACATACGAACAGGATCACCTGCTCCATCCCCACTACCTAAAGTGCTGATATACATAGACTCGTTCTTTAACTGGTCCGCATCTTCCTCTAATTCCTTAGTGATTTTCTCATCAAAGATTTCATCATAACGCTCTGAAAAATTCTCATCCGGATACTGGGTATAGTGCTTTTCTACTGCCTTACCATAGTCTGCTGCTAACTCGCTATCAAAGTCATCGATAAAAACTCCAACACCACTTCTTAAAGATTTGGTAAATTTTTTCTCAAGCTTTTCGATTTCATCAATTGCCTGTGTTTCACTCGCTGTCTTCTTCATAACTGTTCCTTTCCTAAACATTAGCTATCAATTGAGACTGATATGTAAGCCCTCAATCTCTTTACGTTTGTTTATTACCTTGCTAATTTCACTAAGATCCGTTGAATTTGTCGTAACGGTCTCAATATGTTTCATACAGATTTTTTTCACCGTGTCATTCAAAGCTCTTTCCCTTTGCTTTAAATCAAGCTCTCCTTCCAGAGGCTTATGAAAAAGTCCTGCTACTTCGTTTTGTTCCTCCTCCAGTTCAAATGCACTAATAATCCTAGCAGGATTCACATTGCCATCCTCCAACTGCTCATAAAGCAATCTGGCAACCTTTTGCATCAATGGACTGGTAAAATATTCCGGAAGAAGATAATCCCTGGTTTTTTTATAAATCAGAGGATCCTCAATCATCCAGGTAAGTAAAATCCGTTCGGAGGCAACTACACCATCCTCCAGTTTTTTCTTTCCCTTCCTTAAAGGTCTTTCCTCCTCTTCTACCGGACCTGCTCTCCTATCCGGCTGTTTCACATAATATAAGGCCTTTTGTTTTACCGAACTCTTTAAAAGATCAATCGGAATCATAAATTCCCTGGAAACCGCCTCTATATAATTGCTTCGCTCAAGTTCATCCTGAAAGTCTGAAACAAGCCGATTGGCAACTTCTGTTTCAAAATTCGTCTTCGCTGCCGGATCAGTTATATCGTAATTGGTCTTTAGCTGACGAATGGTATAAAGGAAATGATTCTCGGCCTCATCCATTCGTTTTTGAAATTCTTTCTGTCCTAAATTCTTAAGGAATTCATCCGGATCCTTATGAGGATTCAGATTTATCACCTTAAGATTCAGGCCGGAAGAACGAAGAATCGGAATGGCTCGAAGGGCTGCCTTGACTCCTGCTCCGTCACTATCAAAACATACATAAACCGTATGAGCATAACGCTTCATCAAAGATCCATGTCCCGAAGTAAAAGAAGTACCTAGGGCTGCTACCGCATTGGTAAATCCCGCCTGATGAAGTGAAATCACATCCATATAACCTTCACAGATAATAAGGGAATCTGTTCTTGCCCTTCTTGCATAGTTTAATCCATATAAAACCCTGCTTTTCTCGAAAATTTTCGTTTCCTGAGAATTTAAGTATTTAGGCTTTCCGTCTCCCATGACCCGCCCACCAAAGGCAATTACATGGTTATTAACATCCATAATAGGAAACATCACCCGGTTCCAAAACTTATCGGTCACTCCCCGATCTGTATAAGAAAACAAACCAGATTCCTTTAATTCATTATCCTGATAGCCCTTGCTTTTTAAGTACTTATAAAGCCCCAAACCGCCTTTTCCCGCATAACCCAAACCAAAATGGGTAATGGTTTCCTCACTTAGGCCTCGTCCTTTCAAATAATCATAGGCATGCTTTCCTTCTTCTTGTTTTAAAAGAAAATGGAAATAACGAGCCGCTTCTCGATTGATTTCTAACAAGCGGTCCCTCATCCTAGCTTCCGAACGGTCTACCATGGTGGTTGGTCCTTCCGGCAAAGTGACTCCAGCCCTTTGGGCCAGGTCTTTTAAAGCTTCCACAAAACTGATGTTCTCATACTTCATCAAAAAAGTGAATACGTTTCCCCCTTCTCCACAACCAAAGCAATAAAACATCTGCTTATCCTGGGATACCGAAAAAGATGGGGATTTTTCATTATGGAAGGGGCATAGGGCCACATAATTACTGCCTGATTTTTTTAAGGATACGTACTGGGAAATGACAGATACAATATCATTCTTTTCCCGTACTTCTTCCACAATCTCTTCCGGATAGTACATCTGTCACTCCTTTCTAACGCTCTAACACAATCTCATACTTTTCTATAAAGTCCCTACTGCTTTCTTGCAAAGCAAGCATGGTTCTTATCATCCTTACCGGTTAACATCAATGTTGGCTCATCCTTATCATAATTCCAGCATGGAATCACAAGATAGGTCTCCGTTAATGGTCCAAGCTTAAGTTCTAACTCATTCATCTGATTTAACTGCCAACTTCCAAGAATACTTCCCGCTCTAACATGTCCATCATTGGTAAGTTCCATTGGGAAGGAAGTCGTCAATCCCTGTGGAATCGTTGGTAATAATGAGATTCGATCATAACGGCCAATCAATTCTGAACGCTTTACAATCTGCTTCTTTTCACCGGCATATACCGATGGAGAAACCACTGGCCATCCATCTCTAGTCCAAAGCATTGGGTAAACATGCATCAAAGATATTTGACCATGATCAAAGTCACATGGACGAATGTGACATACCATAAACCACTCATCCTCATTCAACTGAAGAACCGAGTTATGACCCGGAGCCATATAGGCCTCACCCTTACCAAATCGGTAAGAAGCAATCATCATAAAACCGGTTTCATAATCCGGATAGGAAAAATCTGTCATCTCTCTACCATTTGGATCCTCATATGGTCCTGTAATATTTTTACTTCTTCCGACTCGAACGTTGTAATCCGAATTCAAAGAACCATAGGAAACAAAGAGATAATAATATCCGGTCTTTTTATTATAACGAACATAAGCTCCTTCTACTGCTGCATCTGACCAAAGAGGTCTGGTGGCAAGCATTCTTCCATACCCCTCTTCCTTTGCCAAACCAGTCTTAGGATCTAACTCAATCATATAAATGCCTCTCCAAAAAGAACCATATGGCATATATAGTTTTCCGTTTTCCACATCCTCTACGATATTAGCATCAATGGCATTCCGTTCTGAATCGTGATCGGTTTTCATGGCAATTCCACGATATGTCCATGGTCCCTCTGGATTATCTGCCACCATAAGGAAAATAATGGAACGACATACTCCAAACTTAGAGCATGAGAAGTACAGACGATACTCTCCATTGCGCACATCAATATCCGGTGCCCATACGTCTTCTCCTCCAACATACTCCACAACTTCCTCTGGAGTTTTATCAATAATACGTCCCATTCTTTCCCAATGAATTAAGTCCTTTGACTTATAATATAAATTGTGGGTACAGTAAGCATAATATACTCCCGTTTTTTCGTCTTTATAAATTGCCGGATCATGTGCCCACCACACACTGTTTTCTGGAACCGGCAATAATTTTCCATCCGGACCCCTCTCTGGCTTTCCGCCGAGAAACGCCCCCTGTTCTGGGTAAATCATAACAAAACCTCCCTCAAATGTGCATACTCGTCCATTTCGATTATATGATAAGAAGACCTTATTTGCAATCGTTTTCTGAAAGAAAGTATCTAGACTCCACGAAAATCAAAGGCAGGAATAAAACTTTCCGAAATAGCTTCTCCTTCCTGCATATACCCCTTGCTAATCCCTAAGTGGCAAGCATAATCTACCAGTTCTTGATATTCCCGCTCTCTCACCCTTTCTCTTAGTTTTGGATAGTCCTTTAAATGCTCTGTTAATGGGGTATATTGGTTTAAAAGGGAAAAATAAACTTGATCCTTGTAGCTTTGATATAAGTCCTTTACGATCATTTTAGCCTCTAATAATCCTCCCGGCATGAGCAAGTGACGAACAATTACTCCGTGCTTCATTTGCCCCTTCTCATCTAGATCACATACCTTTCCATAGCGCCTCTTTAATTGACTGACCATTTCAGAGATACAGGCCCTTGCAGCAGCTGGATAACCTGGAGCCTTTAGGTATTCTATGGATTTCTTTTCTGTATAGAATTTAAAATCCGGCAAATAAATATCGATTAAGCCATCTAATAGTTTAACACTTTCCACCTGTAGGTAGGAGGAAGTGTTAAACACAAAGGGCAAATCAAATCCTTGATCCTTCGCCTGTTTTATCACTTCTGCCACAATAGGCACATAAACATCTGAGGTTACCAGATTAATATTACAAGCTCCCTGCTCCTTTAATTCATAAAAAATTTCTAACAAGCGTTTCCTAGAAACTTTTTTTCCTAATTGACGATGGGAAAGGTCATAGTTTTGACAAAAGACACATCCCAGATTACAACCGGTAAAAAAGATTGCTCCACTTCCTGTCTCCCCGGTAATACAGGGCTCCTCCCACATATGAAGAGCGGCCCTTGCAAGATACAAATCATCTGTCATCTTGCAAAAGCCGACTTCTCCATTTGCCCGATTGGCCTTACAAGCCCTGGGACACAAGGCACAGGAAGACAGCATTCTTCCTGCTTCTTCCATATTCACTCCTTAATCTAACTCCAAATCTCCCGTATAGAGTCTGTAGTATTTTCCTTTTTCTTTTAATAATTCCTCATGGGTACCACGTTCAATAATATGTCCTCCTTCCAGGACAATGATTGCATCAGCATCTCGAACCGTAGAAAGACGATGGGCAATTACAAAGGTAGTACGATCTTTCATCAAATGGTCCATTCCCTGTTCAATATGCTTTTCGGTCCTGGTATCAACCGAACTGGTCGCTTCGTCTAAAACTAAAATCGGTGCCTTAGAAATAGCGGCTCTGGCAATATTTAAAAGTTGTCTTTGACCTTGAGAAAGATTGCTTCCATCCCCTTCTAATACCGTTTGATATCCGTGCTCCAAGCGGCGAATAAAAGGATCTGCACTGGCAAGCTTTGCCGCCTCAATCACTTCCTCGTCGCTGGCATCTAAACGTCCGTAGCGGATATTTTCCATTACCGTTCCCGTAAACAAATGGGTATCCTGAAGAACCATGGCAATATTACTTCTTAGACTTTCTCGATTGATGTCCATAATATTAATTCCATCAATGGTAATAAGTCCTTTGTTAATATCATAAAAACGGTTAATCAAATTGGTAATCGTGGTTTTTCCAGCTCCGGTAGAACCTACAAAGGCAATCTTTTGACCGGGTTTTGCATAACAAGAAACCCCATAAAGAATTTGCTTTTCAGGTACATAGCCAAAATCTACCTGTGAAATTTTAACATACCCATCGATTGGACATATCCTTTTTCCGTCTATGATTTGAAGGTTTGGATTCTCCTTAAGCTGATCATCATATGGAATCATATCCTTATGATAATTCTTCTTATAATCCTCCCTATTACAAACCCAAATAGCGTCCTCTTTATCCTCAGCTTCAGGAAGTTCATCCATCATAGCAAACACACGCTCTGCACCAGCCATAGCCGAAAAGATTGTATTCATTTGCATGGAAATTTCATTTAAAGGTCTTGAAAATTGACTGGCATACTTGGTAAAAATGGTGATTCCACCTACGTCAAATTTTCCCATAAAGCAAAGCACACCCCCTAAGGCTGCCGTTACTGCATAGGAAATCTTACTTAAATTTCCAATCACCGGACCCATGATTCCTCCAAAGAACTGGGCCTTAATCTGGTTTTTCTGCAAATGATCACTTAGAATATTAAAGTCATCCACCGCCTCTTCTTCATGGCAAAAGACCTTTACTACATTCTGTCCTGTAACCATTTCCTCGACATAACCATTTACCGCACCTAAGGCCTCTTGTTGCCCCTTGTAATACTTTCTGGACATAGAAGTGATTTTTCCACCTGCACTTAATAAAAGCGGAGTAAGAATAATAACTACAGAAGCTAACATCCAATTGGTATAAAACATTAAAACAAGGGTTCCCAAAAGTGTAATACTTCCAGAAAACAGCGAAGCCACTGTGTTGCTAAGCATAGTTCCCACATTATCCACATCGTTGGTAAAGCGACTCATCAAGTCTCCATGGCTGTGGGTATCAAAATATCGGATTGGTAATTTCTGCATACGGAAGAACAAGTCTTCACGAATTCTCTGCAAGGAATTTTGCGCAATCCCAATCATTAATCGGTTTTGAATGTATGTAGAAAGGATCCCTAACAAGTAAATGATTGCCATAAAAACCAAACCCATAACTAAATGGGACAGTCTCTCCTTCACCGTTTGGTTTTCTTCAATCAAATTATTAATAATAGGACGAAGCATATAGCTTGCCACCAAGGAAGTAATTGTAGTAACCAAAAGGGCAATGGCTACAAAAATCATTTTATAGGCATCCGGTCCCACGTAAGAAAATAAGCGTTTTATAGAACCCTTCATGCTCTTTGGTTTTCCACTTGCCATACGCATCCGGTTTCGGCCTCCAGGACCCGGCCCCATTCGCATGCCACCGCCTGGCCCCCCTGTCTGTCCTAGGCTGGCATATTTTTTAAGGAGTTTTTCCTTTTTTTCATCTTTCTTTGTCATTATGCAAGTCCCTCCTTTCTATCGATCTGTGAATCGTAGATTTCGGCGTAGGCCTTACAGGTTTGTAAAAGTTCTTGACTGCTTCCAATTCCGGCAATCTTACCATCATCTAACACAAGAATCTTATCGGCATCTTCTACAGAAGAAATTCTTTGAGCAATAATAATCTTAGTGGTACCAGCCAGTTCCTTATGAAAACTTTCTCGAATCCTAGCTTCTGTAGCCGTATCCACCGCTGAAGTAGAATCGTCTAATATTAAAATCTTAGGCTGATTTAAAAGGGCTCTGGCAATACACAGTCTCTGCTTTTGTCCACCGGAAACATTCACGCCCCCCTGTCCTAATTCCGTGTCATAACCTTGAGGAAAACCCTGGATAAAATCATGGGCTCTTGCTGCCTTCGCTACTTCTTCCACTTCCTCGTGAGATGCAGATTCATTTCCCCATAAAAGATTTTCTTCAATGGTTCCTGAAAATAAAATGTTTTTTTGAAGAACCATGGCAATCTGACTTCTTAGATTCTTTAAAGAATAATCCCTTACATCTACTCCGTCTACCAATACCTTGCCCTCTCCATTCGGTCCTTGGTCCACATCATATAATCTTGGAATCAAACTAACCAGAGAGGTTTTACCCGAACCGGTAGATCCAATGATTCCAAGGGTTTGTCCAGGTTCTACAGTAAAGTTCAAATCAGAAAGCACCCACTCTTCATTGTCCTTATAATATTTAAAATACACATGAGAAAATTCAATCTTTCCTTCTTTCACCAAAAGATCCTTATGCTTAGCATTTTCATCGGTTAAATCGACCTCTGTATTTAAAATTTCCATAATACGGTCCGAGGAAGCCATGGCTCTGGATGAGTTTAAAAGCACCATAGAAAGCATCATAAGTGACATTAAAATCTGCTCTACATAATTAATAAACGCTGTTAAATCTCCCACCTCCATAGTGGTATTTAAGACCTGCTTTCCTCCAAACCAAACGATGGAAAGGGTTGTAAAATTCATGATAAAGGTGACAATGGGTAAAAGGGTAATCATAAGCTTCATAGCTGAAACTGCCCGATCGCGAAGAGCACTGTTTTCTCTGGCAAATCCCTCCTGCTCATAGTTTTCTCTGGTAAATGACTTTACTACACGCACATTGGTGAGATTTTCCTGAATATTAGAATTTACCCGATCTAACTGCTTTTGCATTCCCGTAAAACGTGGGAAAGCCAGTTTCATCACGATTCCTACCACCAAAACCAAAACCGGAATCACACATAAAACCACCAGGGCCAATCTGGCATTCATGGTAATCGCCATTATCAAGGCACCAATTAGCATTCCCGGTGCTCGAAGGAGCATTCGAAGTCCTTCGGCAATAAGATTCTGTAATTGGGTAACGTCATTGGTTAATCGAGTAACCAATGAACCGGTAGAAAATCGGTCTACATTAGCAAAAGAAAAACTTTGCACCTTAAAGAACAGGTCCTTACGCAGGTCATTTGCAAAGTTTGTGGCGGCAGTAAAGGCAAAGAAAGCTCCTCCAATCCCACCAACCATCATCACTAAAGCTAGGGCTATCATTCCACCACCCATGGAAACAATGTAGCTAATTCCCTTTCCGGTGGCCTCGCCTCCCTGATAATTTATCCCTACATTAATAATATTTGCCAAGAGTTTTGGCATTAAAACCTCTCCTGCCACTTCTACTAACATAAGAATTGGTCCTAGGATAAAGGCATACCAATATGGGGCCGCATACTTTTTATATTGCTTCATTTTTTCCTACCTTTCTTTTTAAGGATACAAGTAAAAAAATCATACCAAGGACAAATAAGATTGTTGCAATAAACTGGCTGGTTGATACCGGGCCAATAAATCCTCGAACCTCATCTCCCCGGAAAAATTCCACGATAAATCTTCCTAAGCTATATAAAACCAGATAAGATGCTGCAACTACTCCCTGTTTGCCTTCCGCTTTCGCTTTTTTTGCAATAAAAATCAAAACAAAGAACAAGGCAAAATCAAAGAGGGAGGACATAATCTGAGTAGGAATCAAGTGAACATGATTCGGAGCAAATGGTGAATTCTTAAAAGCTACATAAAACCGGGAATTTGTTTCTTTTCCATAGCAACAGCCTGCAAACAAACAACCGATTCTTCCAATTCCCTGAGCCAAAGCGATTTCTGGCATTACCAGGTCAAAATAGTCTAAAAAGTTAATCTTCTTAACTTTGGTGAAAAGATAACCGGAAAAGATTCCACCGATAATTCCGCCATACACCACAAAGCCTTCCGAAAAATTTAAAAGAATCTTAGGGTTTTCTATGATTTCCTTAAATTCTGTAATAAAGTATAAAAGCTTTGCCCCTAGCAAACCACCTACTGCACACCAAACGGCCAGGTCTAAGATCAAGTCTTTATTTAATCCCAATTTTTTCGTCCGATGTTCCGCCGTTAAAAAAGCTGCAATAATACCAATGGCAATCATTAGGCCATAAGAATATACCTTAAAGTTCCCTACTTGAAACATTATATATCTCATAATTCCTCCACTTACTAATGATAATAAAATCTCGTTTCTAATTCATTTTCACCCTTTAAAATTCGATAACACATAGATGGTATTACCGTTCTTGGATATATCAAACTAGTATTGGGATGGGTCCAGATTTCATGAGGTTTTCCTGAACCATTCAAGCACTCAATTTTACCATCTTTTCTTCTCTCCTTAATAGGCAAGGCAAATCCACAATCGTAGGCCTCGCAAAACCAGTTAGAATAGATTTTATGTTTCCGAATATGGCCATCTGGCATTGGAATCAAGGTGGTTTCTACATTGATCCAAGGAGCCGGTGACCAACGAATATAGATTTCCTCTTCCGAAACCCGACATTCATAAGACACCCTCTTATTCCAAACCAGTCCATCCTTTAGAAATACCAAAGAACTGTCCGGTGCATTTTCCGGTAAAATAGCACTGGTAATAGGAATTGAAAATCCATACTTGCTGGAATAAGCAAACTTTCCATACTTGCTAGCAGCGTGGGTATGACTGTTATCAATAGAATACATTCCCCCACAAAGGGCCACGGTTTGATTTTTCATATGCTGAATCAACATATCCGCAGGTTTTAACAACTTTAGCTTATCCATTCTAGGAAGAGGTGCTTCATCCACCTTCCAAAATTCATGTTCCTTGGGAAGCATTAGGATAAAAAAGGCCTTTAGGCACCAGTATGGAGAGGAAGGAGAATTATATCCCTCCGCCATATACTGATTTGGATATTTATAGCCAATGGTCAAAAGTCCTGCCTTATCAAAAATTGGATAGTTCAAAAAATCCCGGATATTTCTGCCTATTATCCCCTTCATTTGTGCCAAGGAAAATGGTAATACATGGTTAATAACACAACCACCAAAAAAAGCCACCTGAGCAAATCGATAGGTCAGGGACCGACCATAGGCAAGTCCACATCCATTGTTGTCAAACCAATATACATACTGACTGGCAAACATGGCTGCTCGGTCACGGTACATGGCCGACCGCCCCGGATTATCCTCATACATAGCCTTGGCATAAATAAGACAATAAAGGTGGATGACCCAGGATACATAGTAATCCTTATGGTAGGAATCTCCGTCTCGGTACCAACCCTCTCCTAGATAAAAGTCCTCAATTCGATTTAGGTACTCATCCATTTTCTTATGATCATATGGTCTTCCTACTTTTTTTAAGGCAACATTTACTAAAATATTATATAAAATCCAGTTACAATCCGGTAACTTATGATGATTCACCTGGTCAAGGTAATTACAAAGATTATCCTTTTCCTCTAAAGTCAAAGGTTTCCAAATTTTATTCGGGGCAAAAATCATGGCAAAAGCAATGGGAGCCATCTCAACGAAACGCTGGTCATAGTCATGACACTTTCCCCAATAGTACTTGCTTTTAGGATCCGTTCCATGAATGATTCCTTGCAGATATATTTCTTCAAATTCCTTTAAAACCGGATCTGTAACAGGTTCCTGTGAACTCCAAAAAGGGACCAGACCCCATAGAATCCTTGAAAATCCCTCAATACCAATGGTATCTTGCTCATAAATAGCAGAGGTTGCTCCAAGTTCTAATCGGGTCTGACCCTTTTCATAAAACGGTAGTACCGGTTCTATTATTTTTTTTAATAGATTAATATAATCCTGTTTGTTCTGTAAATTCATGTGATATCTTCCTGTCTTCTACGGGACGATTTTTCTTTGCAGATTCTTCCTTCACATTACTCTTAACATAAATCTGCAAGCCACCCGATATTAATGATACCACAAATAAGGTGATTAGCAAGGCTTTTGCAACTGTATTTGTTAAAAAACTCATATTAGGATTTAAAGAATCTAAGATCCATAGAGTAATCAATGGTACAGCTAAAATCACCTGCAAATGCATGATTAAGTTTTTAAACAATGAACGAAACTTCATAATCACCGCCTCCTTAGTTATCACTTGCTTCTGTGATATAGATGATATCACTAACTTCTCTTCCACCATCCGCCGGCTGATTCACATACTCGCCATCTGCATACATTGCCGAAGACTTGCCACCATCTAAATTATAAGCCAACATACAGCCCTCTTCTGACATGATCGTTGCCAGTTCTGTAATGGTTACACCACAAGAATAGCCTTCATCACGACCATCTACCACAACGAAAACATAATGGCCGGGTTCCACATAGCCAATGGCTGCTCTTGGATGATTCTGATTCAAATAAGAATTGGTATTAAAGCTTGAAAGAACGTTACCTGATCCATCCAAAAGGGATGGTCCAAATGTCCAAGCCTGCCATGCTCCCTTTTCAATCACCGCATCTGCATCAAAATCATCTGCCGAATAGGTTTCCATGGTTCCATCGGTATAAAGAACACAAACATCTGCATCAGAGCTGGTCTCCCGATATAAAACACCATTACGAATCACCACACCTACCTCACTGCTTCCATAGGTATCTCCCGTCATTGCCAGTAAGGCATTGTTTTCCTCGGCCATGTTAGCGATCGTATCCTTAATATTTTTTCCGTAGCTTCCATCTGCAAATGCTGTTTGTATGCAACTAATATTCGAAACATACAGGTCTGCCACATAATAGGTAACGGTATCAGAACCGGATCCATAGGTCACCTTATGAATGGTATAAGAAACCGTATCCCCTGAATAACTTTCTACCTCTGTTCTTGTTTTGTCAGAATCTGAAACTTCCTGACTCTCGCTGGCATCCGCTTCATAATCTGATGTTTGGGAACTTCCTGTGTTCCCCCTTCCCTTTGTTCCTGGTGAATCAGAAGAACCAAAGGAATGGCCATTTCCAGATGGCTTACTTCTCTTAGAAGAAGACTCCTCTGTGGTAGTTTCTTCTTCCTCTACAGAAGTGTCTTCCTCTTCCGATGAATTCCCTTCTGTAGATGGAAGAGTAAACTGTTCTGTATCCGTGTTGGCACTGGCCACTACTGTTCCTTCCGTATCATAGTTTTTTGGTAAGACATAAAACCATAAAATGAATCCTCCAGTCACTACGATACCCAAGATCAGATCTATGATCAGTGTAGTGAAAAATTTCTTCATGTGCATTACCCCTTTCCTTTTTACTATCCTCATTCTACAAATCCCAGGTGTTTATCCTGTGAAAATAAAATGATAAGTTTGGTAGGGTTTCTCAAGAACCATGTGAACAATCACATCATATCAAAAAGAGATAACTGATTCGATTCAGGAAGATTTAACAAGCCTAAATTAGTCATGGCATCTGTTACTGACTTACCAACTCCCGTAGCCTGTCTGAATTCTTCCTTGGAAAGGAAGGTTCGATTCCTACATCCTGCTTCTACACCATCGGCCGCCTTGTCTCCTAAACCATCAATAGTATCAATGGCTGCCATTAATTTACCATCCACAATCTGAAAACGATGGGCATGGGCTGTAAAAATATCGATTGGTACAAATTCAAAGCCTCTGGCATACATCTCCTGAACCAGTTTCATATCCTTATAAATATCATCATCTGCCGGTTTGGTTTCATTTCGTTTCTTCTTTTCCTCGTACTCATCCATGTACATTTCTAATTTTTCCTGACCCTGGCACATTAAATCATACTTAAAGGACTTGGCACGAATGGAAAAATATGCCGCATAATAAGCCAAAGGATGGTTAATTTTAAACCAGGCAATTCGATAAGCCATCATCACGTACGCTGCCGCATGGGCTTTGGGGAACATATACTGAATCTTTAAGCAGGACTGAATATACCAGTCTGGAACATCATGTTCTATCATCTCCTGCTTATATTCATCCGTTAATCCCCTACCCTTACGCACAGACTCCATGATCTTAAAGGAATCCCCCGCCGGAACTCCCTTATTAATCAAATACGTCATAATATCATCTCGGGTACAGATACAGGTAGAAATTGTTGCCAAACCTTCTTTAATCAGAGACTGAGCATTATTTAACCATACATCGGTACCATGAGATAAACCTGAAATTCGAACCAGATCTGAAAAATGCTCAGGCTTTGCCTCCTGCACCATTCCGATTACAAAGTCAGTACCAAACTCAGGCACTCCCAAACACCCTAAAGGACATCCTCTTAAATCTTCCGGAGTAACCCCTAAGGCTTCCGTACCCTTAAAGAGAGACATAACTCCGGGGTCATCCAAAGGAATGGACAAAGGATCCACCCCTGTAAGATCCTGTAACATACGAATGATCGTAGGATCATCATGTCCTAAAATATCAAGTTTTAAAAGGTTGTGATCAATACTGTGATAATCAAAATGGGTGGTAATAATCGGGGTATTCATATCATCCGCCGGATGCTGAATAGGAGTGAAGGAATTAATATCCTCACCGATTGGAAGTACTACGATTCCTCCCGGATGCTGTCCCGTAGTACGACGTACCCCAACACAACCTCGAACCATACGGTCCATCTCGCACTTTCTCTTGCTTTCCCCCTGTTCTTCAAAGTACTTCTTAGCAAATCCAAAGGCTGTTTTATCCTGAAGTTTACCAATGGTACCAGCTCGGAAGGTCTGACCTTTACCGAAAATAACTTCTGTATAGGCATGAGCCTTTGACTGATATTCTCCCGAGAAGTTCAAGTCAATATCCGGCTCCTTGTCTCCATAAAATCCCAGGAAGGTTTCAAAAGGAATGTCAAATCCATCCTTGATTAGCGGGGTTCCACACTCTGGACAAACTGCATCCGGCAAGTCAACTCCGGCACCTCCCCTATGGGCCTCTACGGTTTCAGAAGAAAAATCTACCCAGAAACAGTTTGGACAACGATAATGTGGACGCAGGGGATTTACCTCGGTAATTCCTGACATGGTCGCCACAAAGGAAGAACCTACAGATCCTCGAGATCCTACCAGGTATCCATCTTCATTGGCCTTCCAAACCAATTTTTGGGCAATAATATACATGACGGCAAATCCATTACTAATAATGGAATTTAGCTCATGCTCCAAACGTTCCGAAACGATTTCCGGAAGCTCTGGTCCATACATTTTATGCGCCGTATCGTAACAAATTCTTCGAAGAATATTATCTGAATCTTCAATCACCGGTGGTGCCTTGTCTGGACGTACCGGTTCAATAGGATCACACATATCCGCAATCAGATTGGAATTTTTTACCACAATCTCATAAGCCTTCTCTTCCGGAAGATAATCAAAGCAGGAAAGCATCTCCTCTGTGGTACGAAGAAAGAGACTATCCGAATGCTCTTCTAATTCCATCTTCTTGCCCACCTTAATAATTCTTCGGTAGATTTCATCCTCCTGCTCTAAGTAGTGAACATCTCCAGTAGCCACTACCGGTTTGCCAAATTCCTCACCCAAAGCTACGATTCGTTTATTAATTGCAATAATATCATCGATGGATTGTACTTCCTCAAAATCGGATCGTTCGGAAGCAATCATGAACTCATTGTTTTTAAGCGGCTGTAATTCCAAATAATCATAGAACTGAACAATGTTTGCAATCGTTCCCGCATCTTTATCCAAAAGAAGGGCACGATACAACTCTCCTGCCTGATTGCCTGAACCAATCAATAGTCCCTCTCTAAACTTCATAATTTCAGACTTTGGCACTCTGGCATCCCTTCGATAATACGTCAAATGAGCATCACTTACCAAATGGTACAGGTTAATTCGTCCAATCTCATTGGTGGCAATAATGGTTGCCCGACTGGTCCTGCTCTTTTTAATAATATCCGGAGAAGACTTGGTGATTTGGTTAACATCCTTTAAAGTCATGGCTCCACGTTTTTCAAACATCTCCACAAACTTCATAAAGATTTTTGCCGTGGTATCCGCATCATCTACCGCTCTATGGTGATGAAAATCTCCAATATTTAAATTTTTTGCTACATGATCTAAGGTATATTTACCTAAGGCAGGCATAAGAAAACGTGCCATTTGCATCGTATCACCAAAGGTAAAGTCCGTTGCAATTCCCATGTTCTTTGCTTTTTCCCGAATGAAGGACACATCGAAGTTGGCATTGTGTCCGATTAGCATACATCCCTTGCAGAATTCTAAAAATTCCGGCAAGGCGCTTTCAATCTTAGGAGCATCCATCACCATGGAATCACTAATGGACGTTAACTCTTCGATTTTTAAAGGAATTGGCACTTCCGGATTAATAAAAGTTTCAAAGTGATCGATTACCTTATTATTCTCCACCTTTACCGCACCAATTTCGATAATTTTATTATGTACCGGAGAAAAACCTGTAGTCTCAATATCAAAGACTACAAAGGTGTCTGACAGGCTTTGTCCCTTGTCATTTACCATAATGTCCTGTAAGTCATCTACAATCAAGGCATCCATTCCATAGATTAACTTAAAGTCTAACTTTTCTCCCTTTTTCTTATAAGCCCCTTGGATTTTTTGAAGGGCATGATAGGCCTCCGTAAATCCCTGAACACATCCATTGTCTGTGATTGCCAGGGCCTTGTGACCAAAGGAAATAGCCTGTTTAATAATATCTGCCGCTTCCACAACACCATCCATATCTGATAACATGGTATGACAATTTAACTCTACCCTCTTATGAACAGAGGCATCGAATCGTTTTACCCTAAAGTCATCAATCACCTTGATTCCTGAAACAGAACCAATGACAATCTCCGAATCAAAACGGTCAATGGTGGTTACTCCCTTAAACTTAAAGAAACCTCCAATGGCAATCTTAGGACCGATTTCTTCATACTGATCGGCATTTAAAAACATCTTTACCATAATAGAATCAGTGAAATCTGTAACGGAAAGTATTAAAAGATACTTACCACTTCTAAGTTCTCTCGTATCCATGGCAAAAACCATACCCTTAACCACTACCAGACCCATCTCACCGATAATCTGGCTCATTTCGATCTCTTCCCCTTCTACGTCCCTACCATAGATAATGCTTGGATCGTCATTCTTATAACGTTGATAAGAACCATAGGATTTTCTTTGACCGGAATCTTTTTTCTCTCCCTCTTTCTTTTTAATTACCGTCTCATCTTTCTTTTCCTGTGCCTTAACTTCCTCTAGCTTCTCATATTTTTTCCTATTCTTTTCCAAATTCTTATCAATAAAATGAATTTCATTGGCAAGTTCTAGGTCTCTTTCCTTAATCCAATCTTCATTATCCTGTTTTTCAAATTCAAAATCAATATGAACCGGCATCTGAAAACGGTTTCCAAAAACCTTTTCCAAATAGTCTTTTAATTCTATGCTTCTCGCCCGATTGGTTGCATAGTCTAACAATTTTATTTTTAAGGTCTGGTTTTCCTTATCGATTTCTACCCCGGCATTTTTTAAAGAATGATACATTACCGGGTGGTCCGTATGAAGTTCCTCTAACATGGACTTATAGTAGGCATCATAGAGGGTCTCCAGATTATACTGGCTGGAAAGCTCATACTTTTCTATAATCTGACAGTAATAGTCTTCCTTGGCATAATCACTTCTTCCACTGTTTAAAAAAGACACTACCTGTTTTGCAATTTCATTTTGCATAGCAAGAATGTCTTTTTTCTCTATCAATCGATCCGATGTGGTATAAACACGTAAAGCAGTTCTAGCATGATTGCTGGCAACCTTTAAAACTTTTACATGTTCAAAAATCTGTTTTAAATCCTTGGATATATTTAATTTAGGAAAAACAGAAAAAAAATCTCTACCTTCCATGAATAACCCCTATTTCTCTGTATGTTCTTCTTTGTAACGAACCAATTCTTCTTCAAGCCCAGATAACAACTGATCTTCAGGAAGTCTCTTAAGAATCTCTCCATGGCTAAAAATCAATCCCTGACCAACGCCACCAGCCACACCAAAATCCGCTTCCTTTGCTTCTCCCGGACCATTTACCACACAACCCATGACTGCAACTTTTAGATCCAGATCGTCATATTTCGTAAGGAGGGTTTCAACCTTATTGGCAAGTCCAATCAAGTCAATTCTGGTACGTCCACAGGTAGGACAGGAAACCAGCGTTACCCCACCCCTTCTGAGACCCAAAGTTTTAAGAATTAACTTTGCCGACTTAATTTCCTCTACAGGAGCTCCCGTAAGGGAAACACGAATGGTATCACCGATTCCATCGTTTAGGATCAATCCTAATCCAATGGCAGACTTAATATTACCGGAAATTATGGTTCCTGCCTCGGTAATTCCTACATGTAATGGATGGTCTGTTTGATTGGCAATGAGTTGATGAGCCTTATAACACATCATAACATCGGAAGACTTAATGCTAATCACCAGATTGTCATAGCCCATGTCCTCAATTAAGGCTACCTTTTGTAAGGCCGATTCCACAAGTCCCTCTGCTGTTACCCCATGGTATTTTTCTACCAAATTTTTTTCAAGGGAACCAGAATTTACTCCCACACGAATCGGAATATTTCTGTCTTTTGCTTCCTTTACCACCGCTAGGATTCTTTCCTTGCTTCCAATGTTTCCAGGATTAATACGGATTTTATCCGCTCCATGTTCCATTGCAGCAATGGCAAGACGATAATCAAAGTGAATATCTGCAATCATAGGAATCTCTACCTGTTTTTTTATTTCTGAAAATGCCTTGGCAGCATCCATATCCGGTACCGCAAGTCGAATCAATTCACAACCAGCCAATTGTAATTCTTTGATTTGAGCAACGGTTGCTGCAACATCTTGGGTCTTTGTGTTTGTCATAGACTGAATCAGGATAGGGTTTCCTCCTCCAATCACTCGATCTCCAATATGAACCACTCTTGTATGCTCTCTCATAATTCACTCCTAACTAATCATTTATCGGAATAATCTTCCAATATCATTAAATAAGATAAATACCATCAAAATCATTAATAAAACCATTCCAACGAAATGAACCATTCCCTCTTTTTCCTTTGGCACCGGCTTTCCCAGGATTAATTCAATTAAAAGAAAGGCCAATCTACCTCCATCCAGGGCAGGAAGTGGAAGAAGATTCATAACGCCCAGGTTAGCACTTAGTAAAATAGTCATATTTAAGACATTCATCAGTACAAAGAACCAGCCATCACTTTTACTGTCATTTACCGTATCCGAAATCATATCTACGATTCCCACCGGACCGGATACATCATCCTTGGTAAGTTTTCCATTAAAAAGCATTCCTAAGCTCTTAAAGACAGTTTTAATCTGGTATTTAATTTCAAAACAGCTATATTTTAATGCCCCTAAGGCATTCTGCTTCTTTCTTCCAAGATTGTAAGAAAATCCCAAATCATAATAGGTAACTTCCTTTGGCGTTACATTAGCTGTAATTGTTTTCTTATTACGCTTTACCACAAAGCTAGCAGTAGATTCCTCAGACAATGGGTTTGCTTCAAAGTATTCTCCCATCTCCTTTGCATTACGAAACTCTGTGCCGTTAATGGAAACCACCTGGTCTCCGGTCTTAATACCTGCCGCTTCAAGAGCCGATCCTTCTGCAACTGTAATGGTAATGCTTTCGTCTGATAAGCTATACTGCATGCCATACATATACTTGGTAATCTCATCTGGACGAAGCCTTAAGACCTTCTTTTTTCCATCCCGTTTTACGGTGATTTTTACATCATCCTTTGTTAAAGGGCTTACATAATCCTGAAGGTAAATCTCCCTTCCAATGCTAACGCTGGTTCCATTGTATGAAGTAATTAAATCTCCCTTTTTTAAACCGGCCTCAGAAGCAGCAGATCCCTCTTCTACAGAAGTTACCTCCGGCACATCTGCGCCTACAAAACCAATCACAATTAAGGCAAGAACAAAGGCCAAAAGAAAATTGAAAACAGGACCACCACAAACCACGGAAATTCTCGCCCAAATAGATTTGTTTTGGAAAGAACGGCTATTATCCTTTTCATCCTCAGATTCCATGGTAGGATCCATTCCTAACATCTGACAATACCCACCAAATGGTACCAGATTCAGACAATAGGTGGTCTCACCCTTTTTAAAATGCAAAAGTTTTGGACCCATTCCCAAGGCAAACTCTGTAACACAAATCCCATTTTTCTTGGCTATTAAAAAATGACCGAATTCGTGAATAATTACTAATACACTAAATACGATAATCGCAATAAGAACACTCATGAAACACCTCTATTCTAGTTTTAATTCTTTTCTCTATCCCCTTACACGAAAATACTCTTTTACCCATTTCTCTGTATCTAAAATCTGCTGTAAATCTGGCTTTTGGATTAAGGTATGGGCATCCATACACTCCTCAATCAGTTCCGGAATTTCCAAAAAACTTACTTGGTCTTTTAAAAACATTGGTACAATCTGCTCATTCGCAGCATTAAAAACCGTTGGAAGACTGCCTCCAATCCTTCCTGCACGATAGGCAAGTACCAGTCCCTTAAAAGTATCTAAATCTGGTTTAGCAAAATTAATCTCTGTGATTTCATGAAAATTAACCCGCTTACTTTCTAGATTTCTTCTTCTGGGATAAGTAAGGGCATACTGGATTGGAAGCTTCATATCAGGTACCCCAATCTGAGCCATCACCGCTCCATCTTTAAATTCCACCATGGAATGTATCAAACTCTGTCTTTGTACCACTACGGTAATTTGATCCACCGGCACATCAAACAGCCATCTAGCCTCCATCACTTCAAGCCCCTTGTTTACCATGGTAGAAGAATCAATCGTAACCTTGGGACCCATGTTCCAATTAGGATGTTTTAAGGCCTGAGCTGCCGTAACATGTTCTAATTCCTTTCTTGATTTACCAAAAAAAGGACCGCCGGAAGCCGTAAGCAAAATCTGAGATAAGTCTCTGGCATCTTCCCCATTCAGACATTGAAAAATAGCAGAATGTTCACTATCAACCGGAAAAATCTTTACCTTATGTTTTTTGGCAAGTTCCGTAATCAAATGTCCTGCAGTCACCATGGTTTCTTTATTAGCTAGGGCTATGTCTAACCCCTCCTTGATTGCATGAACTGTTGGAAGCAAACCAATCATTCCTACTACCGCGGTAACCACAATATCTGCCTCATAACAGGCTGCCTCAATTAAGCCCTCCATTCCTCCAACTACCCGAATCTGGGTATCTGAAAGCCTAGTCTTTAAATCCTTTGCAGCATCAAGATCATACACTGCAACCAAAGCAGGTTTAAATTCTCTGGCAAAAGACTCTGCAAGTGCAATATTTTTTTTACATGCCAAGGTAGTAATCTCTAAATCCTCGTTGGCCCTAACAATTTCAATGGTCTGTTTTCCAATGGATCCGGTACAGCCCAATAAATTAATTCTTTTCATCTTTCTAACCTTCTTTAATTATCTCATAATTTCCTGGAAGAGTCGTAAAAGGAAGTAAATCAATGGTGCTGTAATAATCACACTGTCAAAACGATCTAAGATTCCACCATGACCCGGAATCAAATGTCCATAATCCTTGATTCCATGCTTTCTCTTAATTGCAGATGCCGCTAAATCTCCCACTACAGAAATTGCTGAACCCACTGCACAAACCACTACATATACAAGTTCTGCATGTGGCATATGAATATGATTCCGAAAAATCATAGAATAAATGAAACCTAATAAAGCTGCGCCAAGAATTCCTCCCACAAATCCTTCCACCGATTTTTTAGGACTTAAAACCGGCGCCAACTTATGCTTTCCCATAGTCACACCAACCAGGTATGCGCAGGTGTCACTGCCCCAAGAGCACAAAAATACTAGCCATACATTATATGCTCCCGAAAAGTGCGAATCACGAATCATAAAAATATAGGAAAGCATCACTGACACATACAAAAAGCCAAAAATTCCTGCCATCACCTGTCTTGTTTGAATTTCAGGAAATTCAAATACATAGCAGCATAAGAAGATGATTAAGAAAATAATTAAAAGAATATCAAACATTGAGTTACGATTGTAATAAACCATTACATACCAAAGGACAGTCATGAAACATCCAGCCAAATAAAGGGGCAGGAGCTTTCCCTTCGGATGAATCCCATATACCTTATAAAACTCTGTTAATCCTATTAAAGACACGATTCCCAAGGTTACATCTAAAACAATTCCACCACTAATAATGGTAATAAGCGCTACGATTACCAGAATAATACCACTAATCGTTCTCTCTAAAAATGATTTTGTCATTAAATTTTTTACAGCCATACTTCCTCCTATTTGGCATTACCAAAGCGACGATCACGCTCATTATATTTTTCAATCGCAAGTTTTAATTCCTTCTCATCAAAGTCCGGCCAAAAAACATCGGTAAAATAAAATTCCGTATAAGCCAATTGCCATAAAAGGAAATTTGATAAACGTTCTTCTCCACTGGTTCGAATTAAAAGGTCCGGGTCTGGGAGCCCTGCCGTGTCAAGATGGTTTGCAATCACAGATTCATCGATGGCTTTGGGATCCAAACTTCCTTCCTTCACTTCTTCTGCAATCTTAGTCACGGCCCGTCGAATTTCATCCCTACTTCCGTAATTAATGGCAATATTAAACTTCAATCCTGTATTGTTTTTGGTCTCTTCTTCCAATTTTAAAATTCTTTCCTGCATAGAAGAATCCAACCTAGTCATATCCCCAATCAAACGACACTTCATCTTGTTGTCATTTGCCGTCTTGACACAGGTATTTAGATAATCATTTAACAACTTCATAATTGTATCTACTTCATCCTGTGGTCTTTTCCAGTTTTCTGTAGAGAAGGCATAAACTGTTAAATATTCAATTCCCATTTCATATGCAGTCTTGCAAATCTTTTCCAGGTTCTTTGCTCCTGCCGCATGTCCAGCAGTTCTAGGTAGAAAACGCTTTTTTGCCCATCTACCATTCCCATCTAAAATAATAGCCACGTGTTTTGGAATCACTAATTCCTTTTCTGCCATATTGACCTCCTAATGGAAAAGGGCTGTCGCAAAAAACGCCACAACCCTTCTAGCTTCTTTTTTTTAAGACTCCCTTATTTTAATCTTAAGAGATTGAATCTAGTCAAGAATCAATCGGAGTTACTACTCCAACCTCCCACTGAATTAAACAGTCATGAGCTCCTTGGTCTTATTCTCTACTTCCTTTTCAACCACTGCTACATACTTATCTGTAATCTTCTGGATTTCATCCTCTGACTGCTTTAATTCATCATCAGAAAGTTCTCCATCCTTATTCAGCTTCTTTACAGCATCATTCGCATCACGACGTATGTTTCTGATTGCTACCTTAGCATTCTCGCCCTTCTTCTTTACATCCTTAACCAATTCTTTTCTTCTATCCTCGGTAAGTTCCGGAAAAACAAGACGAATCATCTTACCATCATTGGTAGGATTAATACCAAGATCCGAAGCATTAATTGCCTTCTCAATATCTCCTAATACAGAAGGATCATATGGCTGAATACAAATCATACGTGCCTCTGGTACAGAGATATTACCAACCTGCTGAATTGGTGTATCTGTTCCATAATAAGAAACTGTAATCTTATCTAAAATATGTGGGTTAGCTCTTCCTGCACGAATCGTTGCATAATCATCTAAAAGAACTGCCACTGCCTTCTTCATCTTCTCTTCATAAATTGCGTCGATCATCTTTTTATTCCTTTCTTTCACCCCTCAGGGAAATCTTTCTATTTATGCGGTAATGGTTGTTCCTTTAAAATCCCCATTCACTGCATTCACAATGCTATTGTCTTCTAACAATCCAAAAATCTTCATCTGCATCTTATTCTCCATACAAAGAACAGAGGCTGGAAGATCAATCACGCCAAGCTTCTTTTCTACCACTTCATCAAAGGTAAGGGTATCATACTTCTTAGCATTCGGATTAATCGCCGGATCACTATCATATACTCCATCAATGGATTTTGCGGCATAGATATAATCTGCATCAATTTCAATTGCTCGAAGAGCCATACACATATCTGTTGAGAAATATGGATGTCCGGTTCCTCCTGCAAAGAAACAAACCTTCTTCTTAGAGAAATTCTCATTCACACGATCCTTAGAAAATTCGCTGGTAAATGTTCCCACCTTAAATGGAGTAAGAACTTCCGTATTCATGCCTTCTGTACGGAAAATCTCTGATACATAAATACAGTTCATAACAGTTGCTAACATTCCAATGCTATCTGCCTTGGTTCGGTCGATCTTCTCAGAAGTTCTTCCTCTCCAGAAATTTCCACCACCAATTACAATACCAACTTCAACACCTGCATCTACTAATTGCTTTACCTGCTTGGCAACACCAACACAAGTTGCTTCATCAAAACCGGTCTTTTTTTCACCGGCTAAGGCTTCTCCACTTAGCTTTAAAAGAATTCTCTTCTCGCTCATCTTTTCTTCCTTTCTGAAATCAAAAATGCATGCTTACACATCTTCTAAAGAATACCATATTTTGTGCCTTCGAACAAGACATTTTTCTATAGGGAAGGCCCAAGAAGTTTATGTCAAATCTCCCTTACAAGATTTCTCCCATTCAGTCAAAAAATCGGAGACAATTCTCTTAACTGACTAACAATTTGGCGAATCAAGTCACAGGTTCGATCAATCTCCTCCCTTGTGGTTTCTTCCGACAAGGTAAAACGTAAGGAACTATAAGCCAGTTCCCGGTCCGTTCCAATCGCAAGTAAAACATGGGAAGGATCTGTGGAACCAGACGTGCAGGCAGACCCTGCAGAAGCCGCCACTCCTTCCATATCTAAACGAATCAAAAAGGATTCTCCTGCCACATGAGCAAAGGATAAATGAACATTATTACTTGCTCTTAATTTTATATTCTCTCCCTTAGGACCATTTAGAAAAACCTGGGTATTTTCTTTCATCACTCGGTTAATCATGTAGTCACGAAGTTTTGAAATCTTTTCCTCATTCACTTCCATATCCCTATGAGCCAGTTCTGCCGCTTTTGCCATTCCCACAATCCCCGGGATATTTTCTGTACCTGCCCTTCTTCCTCTCTCCTGACTTCCACCATGGATAAAGGAAGAAAGTTCAAGGCCGTTTTTTATATATAAAAAGCCAACCCCCTTAGGTCCATGAAACTTATGGGCCGAAACACTCATTAAATCAATCTGGTTTTCTTTTACATGGATTGGAATGTGTCCATACGCCTGCACTGCATCCGTATGAAAAAGGATTCCGTGTTTATGACAAAGTTCTCCAATCTCTTTTATAGGCAAAATACTACCGATTTCGTTGTTTACATACATCACAGACACTAAAATTGTGTCTTCTCGCATTGCCTCTTCTAATTCCTTTAAAGAAACAAATCCCTCATGATCCACCGGTAAGTAGGTCACCTCAAAACCTCTCGTCTCTAGGTAACTTGCCGTATGCAAAATAGCATGGTGCTCCATCTGAGTGGTAATAATATGTTTTCCCTTGTGTTGATAAGCTTCACAGACAGCCTTTAAGGCCCAGTTGTCTGATTCTGATCCACCGGAAGTAAAAAAGATTTCCTCTTCATACGCTCCAATGGTGGAAGCTATCTTTCCTCTTGCTTGGTCTAAGACCATCTTACTTCTTGCCCCTAAAGAATATACCCCTGATGCATTCCCATAGTAGTCCGTAAAATAAGGAAGCATCGCTTCTAAAACCTCAGGTTTCATTCTTGTAGTGGCTGCATTATCTAAATAGATCTCTTTCATCTAAGCCAACCCTTCTTTTCACTCGTTTCAATTCCGGAAATGATTACAAGTCTTGCCCCCAACCTAAGCTTAGGGGATTTCTCCTAGCAAGTTAAATCTTTGGCTTTGATCCACGTCCATCTCTTTTTGCTGTTTTCAATTTCCTAAGATTTAAATCTTTTCCCTTATAGGAAATGATTTTAGATTCCATGGCATCAATCAAATAGCAGACTCTTACTTCATCTCCCTCAGTTAACTTAATACCCCTTACACCTAGCGCATTCTTCTTTTTTTCAGGAACTTCTGAAATTGGGAATCGAAGCATATAACCATTCTTGGTTTCGAAAATCACAACTTCATTACTATCCTCTCCAAGAAGTTCCTCTCTCATGATTTCCTCTGGGAAAAGATTTAATTGCTCATCATCTCCCATATAGAAGTCTTCCTCAGAACCTCCTGACAAGAGGACCCTTTCACCCAATTCTTCCACAGACAATTCCATCGATGGTGTTTGGTCGCCCCTCATTGCAGTTAAATAAACTGCCACAATTTCATCCTTCTCTCCCACTTTCGAAGCAAGGACCGTTCGCTTTGCTACATCAAATTCATCACCAAATACTCGCTTAATCATACCATGTTTCGTAGCAAATAATAAATAATGACTCTTTACATCCCAAAGAGGATAAATAGCCACAATGGATTCGTTGGCACTGGAGTAATTACCAACATTATCTATTGGCACTCCCTTTTCCCTAAATTTCTTTTGTGGGAAATCTAGAACCTTGATCAAATGAAGGTTTCCCTTATCGGTAAAGACGCAAATCTTATCGGTATTCATACAAGTAAAGACATACTTGTATTCTTCCTTAATAACTTCAAGATTTCTCTCATAAGAAGCAATATCTAAGGTTTTTGCATAACCAAAACGATCCATCACAAAAGCAACCTCAGCTTCTTCAATCTTCTCTTCGATCACCACCGGTGCTGCTGCATCAATAATTTGGGTCCTTCTCTCCCTTGCATACTCCTTCTTAATCTGATTTAATTCTTTCTTAATTACCTTTTTCATAGCCTTACGGTTAGAAAGGATTTCTTCATATTCCGAAATTTTTTCCACTAAGTCGTGATATTCTTTTTCCAAGGCCTCAATTTCCAAGCCAATTAATTTGTAGAGACGAAGTTCAACAATCGCTTGCGCTTGTCTTTCCGTAAAGTTTAATTGGCTAGCATAGATTTCTGATTCTTTCCCTTTAAATTTAATTCCCTCTGTTAATCCAGAAGTTAAACAAGCCTTTACCTGCTTTAAATCGTGACTGCCCCGAATAATCTCAATGATTAAATCAATCATATCACAAGCACGAATCAGACCTTCCTTGATTTCCTTCTGTTCTAAAGCTTTATTTAGAAGGGTCTCATACTTTCTGGTATAAATTTCATACTGAAAATCTAAGCAATATTCGTAAATTCCTTTAAGACTTAGGGTCTCTGGTCGATTGTTTGCAATGGCAAGCATGTTCACACCAAAAGTGTCTTCTAACTTGGTTTTCTTGTAGAGGATGTTTTTAATCTTTTCAATATCTGCATCCTTTTTTAATTCTAAAGCAATCCGGATTCCTTCCTTTGAAGACTCATTAGAAATATCTGTTACTTCTGGTAATTTTCTTGCCTCAGCAAGAGCACAAACATCGGAAATAAATTTTCCAATTCCTGCACCTACCATGGTATATGGAATCTCGGTAATCACTAGTTTATCCTTCTCAGAACGCTTTTTAGCCGGCTCAAAACAAACCTTACCACGAACCTTTAGCTTTCCGCTTCCTGACTCATAGATTTCTCCTAATTCACTCTTATTAACAATCAGGCCTCCCGTAGGAAAATCCGGTCCGGGTACATATTCCATTAATTCTCGATTACTAATCGTAGGACGATCCATGTAGGCAATCATTCCATCAATCACCTCACCTAAATTGTGAGGTGGAATACTAGTTGTCATACCTACCGCTATACCATCTGCCCCATTAACCAAAAGATTGGGAATACGTACCGGTAAAACACTTGGTTCCTTCTCTGTTTCATCAAAGTTTGGAATAAAATCAATGACATTCTTATCCAAATCAGATAGGTAGGCATCCTCCGTAAATTTCTGGAGTCTCGCTTCCGTATATCGCATGGCTGCTGCCCCATCACCCTCGATGGAACCAAAGTTACCATGTCCATCTACCAATGGCATTCCCTTTTTAAAGTCCTGGGACATTACCACTAGGGCTTCATAAATGGAACTATCCCCATGGGGATGATACTTACCCATGGTATCTCCCACGATACGAGCCGACTTACGATGAGGCTTATCGTGATCTAAGTGCAACTCCTCCATGGCATATAAAACTCTTCGCTGCACCGGCTTTAATCCGTCTCTGGCATCCGGAAGGGCTCTAGCTGTAATAACACTCATGGCATAATCAATATATGATTTTTGCATTATCTCCGAATACTCGGTTTGTAAAATCTGTTCTGACATTTCTTATCCCCTTTATCTTAAACTCTTATTAGGCATCTATTTCTGCTTCCTTGGCATGCTCATAAATAAACTTCTTACGTGGTGCCACGTCACTGCCCATTAGCATTCCCGTAACATCTGAAGCCATCTTCCCATCCTCAATTCCCACCTGCTTTAGGATTCTTGTTTCAGGATTTAAGGTTGTCTCCCAAAGCTGAGAAGCATCCATCTCACCAAGTCCCTTATATCTTTGAAGGGTAAAGTTTTGACCCTTGTGTTCCTTACGGTATAGTTCTAACGCACGGTCATCATAAAGATATGTCCCTTCTCCACGCTTAGGCACTACCTTATATAAAGGTGGCATAGCAATATACACGTGTCCCGCCAGAATTAATTCCGGCATAAAACGATAAAAGAAGGTTAATAAAAGGGTGGCAATATGTGCACCGTCCACATCCGCATCGGTCATAATAACAATCTTATTGTAACGAAGTTTAGAAATATCAAAGTCATTTCCATAACCTTCCGAAAAACCACACCCAAAGGTATTAATCATGGTTTTAATCTCTGCATTGGCAAGTACCTTATCCATGGAAGCTTTTTCTACATTTAAGATTTTTCCACGAATCGGCAGGATTGCCTGAGTTCGACGATTTCTTGCGGTTTTAGCAGAACCTCCCGCCGAGTCTCCCTCTACAATAAAGACCTCACATTCCTCTGGTTTACGACTTTCACAATTGGCAAGCTTACCATTACTATCAATGGAAAACTTGGGTTTACTTAAAAGATTGGTCTTAGCCTTCTCTTCTGCCTTACGGATTTTTGCAGACTTTTCTGCACAGGAAATCACCTTTTTTAAAGTATCTAAATTCTTATCAAAGAATAAAACCAATTCTTCTCCGGTAATATCTCCAGTAATCTTACCGGCATCCGGATTATCTAATTTCGTTTTTGTTTGCCCCTCAAATCTAGGATCTGGATGCTTAATGGCAACTACCGCTGTCATTCCATTACGGACATCGGAACCGGTAAAATTACTGTCTTTCTCCTTTAAGATTCCCAGTTCTCTGGCGTACTGATTTAAAACCGTAGTAAACTTTGCCTTAAATCCTGTAATATGGGTTCCACCCTCTTGGGTATATATATCATTACAAAAACCAAGAATATTCTCTTGAAATTCATCTACAAACTGGAAGGCCACTTCCAATTCGATTCCGTCCCGATCATTCTTGTAATACACCACATCATGAACTTTTTCTTTTCCCTCATTCAGAGCTTCTACATAAGCCCTGATTCCATCTGGTTCATGAAAAGTTAACTTCTTTTCTTCTCCAAACCTTTTATTTTCAAAGGTAATGGTAAGATTGGGGTTAAGATAAGCGGTCTCATGGAGTCTACTAATAATAGACTCTTCCTTAAAATACGTTTTTTCAAAAATGGTATCATCCGGAAGGAAGGTAACTTCCGTTCCGGTATCATTCTTTCTGCAACTACCGGTTTCCGTTAACTGATTCATGGTTTTCCCCTGTTCATAGCGCTGCTCATAAACCTTACCACCCTGGTGAACACAAACCGTTAGGTAGGTGGAAAGGGCATTCACAACTGAAGCACCTACCCCATGAAGACCACCGGAAATCTTATAACCACCGGTTCCAAACTTACCTCCAGCATGAAGAATGGTAAAGACCATCTCCACCGCAGTAAGTCCTGTTTTCTTGTTGATTCCCACTGGAATTCCACGTCCATTGTCTTTCACCGTAGCGGTACCATCCCCGTTCAGGGAAACATAGATTTCATTGCAATAACCAGCCAGATGCTCATCCACGGAATTGTCAACAATCTCATAAATCAAGTGGTTTAAGCCTTTGGTGGATACACTACCAATATACATTCCAGGTCTCTTACGAACCGCTTCTAAACCTTCTAATACCGCAATACTATCTGCTGTATATTCATTCGTTACTTTCGTTGCCATCTTTACTCCGTTCCTTCTACATTCTTGTTCTTATCTACTTTATGGGTGATCTCCCGAACTTCCAGCAAATCCTCCACTGTTTTATCATTCAAATACATAATCATACCGGGGCCTAAATCTGCTGTAGGTCTTGCAATAAAATCAAAGGACTCATAGAAACCTTCTCGTCCCTTTTTACACATTAAATCTAACATCAATTCCGTTCCTGGTTCCCGTAGGGATTCTGCATATTCAATTAACCTTTCGATGATCATCTTTCCAATGCCCAGGTTTCTACTTTCCGGATGTCTTACCAAGTCTTGAATATAGCATACAACTGCACCATCTCCTACTAGACGTCCCATTCCCACGGCCCGGGTTCCAAGGTAGGCGGTTATGGTATAAAGACTGTTCTTTAGGGCAGTCTCTGCCTGTCGTCTTGAAAGCTTCTTCCAATTCACGGAAGCCCGCAGATAAAGATAGGTATCCACGTCTAATTTATTCTCAACCAAAAGGATCTTTTCCTTCATAATTACCGCTCCAAAACCCTGTTCTTTACAATCTATAAATCGTCTTTTTATCTTGAATTTACAATCTAAGTGCA
>DEWK01000003.1 GCA_002363615.1 Lachnospira sp. UBA3212
TGGAAGTCAGTTTTCCAATTCAGCTATAAGGCTATGGTGCTTAGAACTCCTGGACTGGATTTCGACATTTGAACGGAAAAATATAAATATTTAAAGTAAAACTTTAAAAACTGTTGACATACACAATTTCGTGTGCTATATTCAGTTGTAGAATTAAAGTGTTACTTTAAATAATTTAACTCTTGAGTGAAAGGATGGATTTGACATGAAATCAAAAATGGATTCTTTGAAGAAAAGAACAAAATCAGATATGATAATTTCCTTTTTCGTTGCAGCGTTTATGGGAGTGGTAGCCTTCTCGCAGGTTAAAAGCTATTTTATGGGAGGAAAGGATATACTAAATCTGTATAATGGAATGTATGGTGTAATCCTTTGTGGTGTATGTATCATTCTTGGATTAATCCTTCGAGAAGTTCAGTTAAATGGAAAACCGTTCACGAAGAAAATAACTAAGATGCTAAGGATTATTGCTATGATCGTGATGATTGGAGGTTTTGTGCCTGCAGTAGTTTCACCCTTTGTAAACAGTGATGGTACGACAGTTTCATTTCACTTTGATGTAATCAATTTTGCCTTTTCGGCACTTGGAGTTATGATAGGCATTATTTCTGAAATGTTCGTATATGGCTACGAATTGCAGGATGATAATGATTCAATAGCATGAGGTGTATAAGTATGGCGATAATAGTTAGGCTTGACCGGGTGATGGCTGACAGAAAGATGTCTCTGAATGACCTTGCAGAAAAGGTTGGAATGACTAATGTCAATCTGTCAAATTTAAAGACCGGCAAAATGAAAGGCGTTCGTTTTGAAACGATGGAAGCCATTTGTAAAGCATTGGAATGTCAGCCGGGAGACTTATTTGAGTATGTGGAAGATTAAAATTTGACGAACAACATACTTAGACAAAGCGATTATATGTGTATGTAACAGGGAGGCAGTCAGAAAAAAGGCTGCCTTTTTTGTAGACAGAAACGGAGATTGATGGTAAAAAAGAAATACTTACGGAACAGTCAAGTCTATGTCAAAGTTTTATCTGCTCATGGGGCTTGGATTTGTAATATGCAAAATGGTAGGTATCATAATGCTTATAATAGCGCATTTTGGGTAGTACGGTTGCCGATAGTGAAAACAGGTATCCCACATTTGTGCTTCCCAAGGAAATTTTTTGTGGTAACGTATAATCGAAGAAAATGTAAAGGGCAGACCGAGGAAAAAACCCCGGTCTTTTTTATGCCCCGGATAACAGCGATGCAATATCAAGTAGCAATACCACGCTGGAACAGATCATAAATAAAATCGGTGGCTTGGAAACAGGATATCGGTATTACAGGAATTATTTTATTTGGGAGATGTTTGATATTTTTGTGCATATATTATATAATAATAGTAAATTTCTGAAAGGTTTTGGGCATGGTGTTGAATTTTGGCTATAATATGTCGATATATCATATATGGTAATTGTTATAGGGAAATGATAATACTACTGTCCGGAAAAAGGAATGATGTAACTTAAATAACAATGTAACAAGCTGACAAGTAAAAACGATTCAAAGAAAAAAGGAGAGTGACGAGTTATGAATCAGAAAAAGAAACTTGGTAGAAAGGTAATAAGTTATGTGCTGGCACTCGTGATGGTGTTCAGTACATTCACCGGAATCGTGCCGGGGACAAGCCTGACGGCGAAGGCGGAGTCAGTTCAGACTTATAAAATTAACATTAAGGACGTGAACTACAATGATGATAGAACGTATAAATCGGATACAAAGCTTCCGCTGACAATAACAGGCAGCGATGCGCGGAGATTTCATGGTTATAGCGGTGTATGCTATAAAATAGTAAAAACAAGCGGCGATAATGTCAGCATTGACGGAACCTCATTTGTGGTCAATGGGGAGGGGACTTCAGTGATTAAGGTATATTCGGCAGAAGGTAAGTATGTCTCTTTTTCGATTACGGTGACCAAAAACATCACTGCTACTGCTACAGGCTATACCGGCACATTTGATAATGATGAACATGGCGTATCTGTGGATGTAAAGGTTCCATCGAGTGGTTATACAATAAAATATGGAACACAAAGTGGAACATATGACCTTGAGGAGAGCCCGAAATATGAGAATGCCGGTAATTATACGGTCTATTATCAGGTCACAGCGGATGGCTATAATACTCTGACCGGATCGGTGCTAGTTTCTATTGCAAAGGCTACTCCGACAATAAATACCCAACCGGTTGCATCAGCCATTTATTATGGACAGTCATTGGCTGATAGTAGTTTAAGTAATGGAACGGCCAGCGTTCCGGGCACATTTGCATGGAAGGATAATACAATCCAGCCTGATGTGACTGACAGTGACCAAACGGAGTATGAGGTTGTATTTACACCAGAAGATACAGCAAATTATAATACGGTAAGTTGTAATGTGAAACTTACGGTAAATAAAGCCGATCCGGATGTGACAGACCCGACAGGACTTACAGCGACCTATGGACAGATACTTGAAGATGTCACACTTCCTGAGGTTACGGATGGAACATGGAGTTTTGACGATCCTCAAACAAGTGTTGGCAATGTTGGAACCAATGAATTTGCAGCAACATATACACCGACAGATACTACCCGCTATAATATAAAACATACAAATCTTTCGGTGACGGTAGGTGAGGTTGACAAGACTGCGCTTGATAATGCAATTTCGTTGGCTGAAACATACTATAATCAGATTAAAGATAATACCGATTATACGGATATAGTAAATTCATTAAATAGTGCAATTGATGCTGCAAAAGCAGTTAAGAATAATCCTAATGTGACATCAGAGACGGTTGCAGAAGCCGTTACAACGATGAACACAGCTGTTGATAATACAAAAGCTGCGGAGGCAGTTATAGCTAAAATCATTAATCTTCCGGTTGCAGAGGATGTAAAGCATACAGATGTTGATGCAATCCATGAGGCAAGAGCGGCGTATGATAAGTTAACCGATAGTCAGAAGGGGATGATCAATGAAACGATAACCCAAAAACTGAAAGATTGTGAAGAGGCACTGATCAACAAAATTGCTACAGTGATTGAGAATATAGAAAAAGTCACAAGAGATAACAAAGATGATGTAAGGACTTTATTAGATTCCTATGATAAACTGTATGATACAGAGAAAGATGCTGTTGACAAAAAGCTAGGAAGAGCAGGAACAAAAAAGATTTCTGATCTTGAAGAAGTTCTTGAGGTTACAGAGAAGATCGAGAATCTGGCTGATCCGGATAATATTGATTTAACCGATGAAAAAGCAATAACACTTGCAAGAACAGCTTATGAACTTCTTTCAGATTCTCAGAAAGCATTGGTATCTGATGAGATACTGTCTAAACTTACAGCGGCAGAGGAGAAGTTTGCGTCAGTGAAGGCTCAGGATTCTCTCGCGACAGCAAAGACTTCCGCAACAGAGAGACTGGAAGACTATGCAGCGGCAAAGGCAAAATCAGATGCAACAGAAGCTGAGAAGAAAGCATATGATGATGTAGTTGCAGCAGAAAAGGAAAAGATTAATGCAGCAACAGATAAAGAAGCAGTAGCAGATGCGCTTACCAAAGCAAAGGCAGCAGTAGACGAAGCACTTGCAAAGATCGATAATGACAGAGCTACAGCGGCAGCAGCTGAAAAAGCAATGGCAGAAGCAGATAAAGCAGTAGCAGATGCAAAAACATCAGCAGAAACCGCTAATACGGCAGCAAATGAAGCAGTTTCAAATGAATATGTATCAGCGAGTGACAAGCAAGCAATCGCAGATGCAAAAGAAGCAGTAGATTTGGCGGTTAAGGAAGCGAATGAGCTTTCTGAAACTGCGACCGCAGTTGAGAAGAATGAAGCAGCAAAAGAAATCGAAGATGCAGTTGAGGCATTAAATGAAGCGGTAGATAAAGCAAACATTAATTCTGCAGTAGCAAAAGCAGAAGCAGAGAAGCTTGCAGCAGCAAAGACTTACGCAACAGAGAGACTGGAAGACTATGCAGCGGCAAAGGCAAAATCAGATGCAACAGAAGCTGAGAAGGAAGCATATGATGATGTAGTTGCAACAGAAAAGGAAAAGATTAATGCAGCAACAGATAAAGAAGCAGTAGCAGATGCGCTTACCGAAGCAAAGGCAGCAGTAGACGAAGCACTTGCAAAGATCGATAATGACAGAGCTACAGCGGCAGCAGCTGAAAAAGCAATGGCAGAAGCAGATAAAGCAGTAGCAGATGCAAAAACATCAGCAGAAACCGCTAATACTGCAGCAAATGAAGCAGTTTCAAATGAATATGTATCAGCGAGTGACAAGCAAGCAATCGCAGATGCAAAAGAAGCAGTAGATTTGGCGGTTAAGGGAGCGAATGAGCTTTCTGAAACTGCGACTGCAGTTGAGAAGAATGAAGCAGCAAAAGCAATCGAAGATGCGGTTGAGGCATTAAATGAAGCGGTAGATAAAGCAAACATTAATTCCGCAGCAGCAAAAGCAGAAGCAGAGAAGCTTGCAGCAGCAAAGAATAACGCAAAAGATCGTCTGGAAGATGTATATGATTCAAAAAACAAATCAGACTATCGTGAAGCTCAACAGAAGGAACTTGAGGCAGCAAAGAAAGCCGGTGATAAAGCAATTGATGCGGCCATGACCTCTGATGATGCGATCAAGGAACTTGAAGCGGCTAAGGTAGCACTCAATGCAGTAAAGACCAATGATCAGCTGACCAGAGAAGAAAAGGCGGCGGCAGATGCGGCAGCTGCCAAAGCAGCCGCAGAGAAGCTTGCAGAGTCTAAGGCAAAGGAGGCAAATGCCGTTTCTCTTAGTGCTAAACTTAAAGTAAGTCAGACCGGAAAGAAACTCGATATTTCATGGGGGGCAGTAAAAGATGCTGAGGAGTATGGAGTGTTTGTACAGTATATCGGAAAATCATTTCCGGAGACGGCAACGGTTACAGTAAAGAGTGGAAAAACGAAAGTAAGTATTAAGAAGTTTAATGAAAAAGCACTTAATCTTAAGAAGAGTTATAAAATTTATGTAGTAGCTTACAGGACTGTTAATGGAAAGAAGACAGTAGTTGGAAAATCTATAATAGCAAACGTTGCCGGCAAACAGAATACTAAGTATTCTAATCCTGAGAAACTCACAATAAAGAGTGCTAAATCTGTAACACTTAATATAGGTAAGGCTTCTAAGATAAAAGCAAAGGTGACACTCAGCAATAAGAACAAGAAACACTTACCAAAGAAATATGGTGCGAAGATTAGATACAAATCATCGGATACAAGCATTGCGACAGTAAGTGAGAGTGGCAAGATTAAGGGTATTAAGAAAGGTACATGTACTATTTATGTATATTCAATCAATGGGCTTATGAAGAAAGTTAAAATAACAGTCAAGTGATAACAAATCTTTTTTATAAGATTTTCACTTTAAGGATTCGCCGGTGTCCGAAAGGATGCCGGCGAATCTGCTGTTTTTCGGGGATTTCTCCATTTAAAAATGTATAAAATAATGGCTATTATCACTAAAAAAATGATACAATAAAGGTGGGAGGAATAAAAGGATGAAGTTAAAGCGGATATTTCTTAATATTGGATTGTTGCTTTTGTTTGTAACGGCATTTGATGCCGGTCTTATATGCTCAGGGTTATCGGTGAGATACACGGGTTCTCCGTCGTTTACGGATGGTTCCTTGAGTGAGATTTTGATTTTGGGAGTTATTTCAATTGTTATCACTACAATCTGTTCGAGAGCGTTCAAAGGATACAAAACGGAATTTTTAATTCCATATAAACAGAGCGTCACCATTACAGTTATTGTTCAAGTTCTAACCGTGGTTTTTTCTTTTATATGGCTGTTTCATTCCAACAGCATTGATAGGAATGGGGACATGATGCCGGGACTTAGTTCTTTAGGAGATTATGTTTCTCTTTGGTTTATTTGGATCCTTGTTTTGGTGGCTCTAACTATTTTATGGATTGTTACTGCGATAAAGCACAGAAATAGGGTATGACAAATCGGATCATCGCACAAATTCTAGATGGTCGGTGGAGATTGATTTTTCTGCCGGCCATTATTTTTTGGACACTTTTTATGCTGTCCCTTTCGTTTTCCACTAATATGTGGTAGAATTACCCTTGGTTAATTCTGTCAAATTGGGGTGGAGGATATTAAATGATACCGATAATTATACCAGCTTATGAACCAGATATAAGAATGCTGGGATTACTAGAAAAACTAAAGGAAAGTAAGTTAGGTCCGATTGTGATCGTTAACGATGGTAGTGGTAGTGATTATGATGAGATTTTTGCCAAAGCGGATAAATTAATATCCGGTAATGGCATTATATTACGTCATGAAAGCAATTGTGGAAAGGGAAGGGCTCTTAAAACAGCGTTTGCCTATGTTTTGCAAGAGTATCCGGAGGCTGTCGGCCTTGTTACTGCGGATTCAGACGGTCAACATTCACCGGAATGTATATGTGCTGTTAAGGAGTCATTGTTGGAACATAGGGATTCATTGATCCTTGGAGTAAGATCCTTTGATTCGGAAGAGATTCCTTGGAAAAGTTCCTTTGGTAATAAGCTTACTATGAAGGTGCTAGGTTATGCTTCCGGGCTGCATGTAAGTGATACACAGACTGGTCTTAGGGGTATACCAATTCATTTTGTTAAAGAACTTTTGGATGTACAGGGAGAAAGATTCGAGTTTGAGATGAATATGTTATTAGAGTCTGTCGGCCGATATCCAATCGAAGAGGTGAAGATACAGACAATATATGATTCGAAAGAAAATCATCAGACCCATTTTAATCCCGTGGTGGATTCTTGGAAAATTTATAAGATTTTATTAATTAAATTTATTAAATATATTTTTGCTTCCGTATCATCATGTTTGATCGATATTGGTTTGTTTGCCTTATTATGTCATTTTTTAAGAGGGAAAGAACACTATATTATTATATGTACCGTTATCGCTAGAGTGGTTTCAGCAACATATAATTATAGTATTAATTATAAAATTGTTTTCAAGAGTAAATCGAATGTTTACAAGGCTGCTTTAAAGTATTTTATACTTGCTATTATACAAATGACGCTTAGTGCGTCTTTCGTATCCTTATGTTGTCTTGTCATTCATTTGACTCCGGAATGGCTTGTCAAGGTTGTAATTGATACAATACTGTTTTTTGTCAGTTATTATATTCAACAGCAATTTGTATTTAAGGATAAAAGGGTATAATGCAGTCCGTAAAATATAATATTTTGATGATGAGGGAAAGTTTGTGGAAATAATATTTTTTATCCTATATATGGTTGTCCTGTTACTTTCAGGCTTATCTATATGGAAAGTATATAAGAATGGAAAACTGATAAATTATATTTCGATTGGATTTGTTTTACATCTTGCGATCATAGAACTTTTATGTTGGTGGATGGTTGCCTTTCATTTTCCGATGAAAGTATTTGTTGCCTCTTCGGCACTTGTAGTTAGCGTGTTGTCTTTAGTAGGTATAAAAAATTTAATTAAAAATAAAGATAATCTGCTTTCTAAACCGGCAGGTATGAAATGGTATCATTTGGTTCTGGCTATCATCCTTATATATGAGTGTCTTCAACTGGTCCTATTCTATCGTTCAGATGCAGATGATTCTTTTTATGTTAGTAACGTCCTATTATTTTCTAAATCAGAGTCTTTGAATCTCTATGACAGTAGTTTTGGAAATAACAATTTAGGAACCGTACCAATGTATGATTTTCAAATCTGGGAAAGTTATTTGGCTTTTTTGTGTAGACTATGCTTGATTAAACCCACTGTTCTATGTCATTATATAATGCCAATCGTTTTGTTGATGATATCTATTTCTGCCGAGTTGTGTTTAGGGGAAGAATTGTTTGAAGACGGACATAGAAATTATATTTTTGTATGTGTATTGCAAATTTTTTATGTCTGGGGAGGATATGCAGTTTACTCGAAAGGTAGTTTCCTACTTTCTAGGTTATGGCAAGGGAAGGCAGTGTATTTACATGTGGTACTTCCATTGGTGTTAGCAGTGATTCTCCGTTATTCCTATAAACCGGAAAAAAGCGATGGGGGACCGTTGAACAAGAAATCCTCGATGGAATTGGGTACCTTGCTCTTATTATTAATGCTATCTGGAATTGCCCTAAATCCAACGAGTATGTATGTTGTTGGTTTTCAGATGCTATTTATGATTGTAGTGGTAGTAATTTGTAAAAGGGAATGGAAATATGTATTATGTAGCGTTCCGGCAGCCTTTACGATCGCATTTTATTCCTTGATGATATTTCTTAGGACGAAAGGAAATGGCGGTCAAATGGAAGCGGCCTCTGCAATTCCTGATGATTTTCTGGTAACAACATTGTTGTCCTTTTTTGGAGATGGAAAGGGATACCTTTTATTATACATAGCTTGTGTGGTATTGATTTTATATAAGGGTAATAGCAAAGCTAAAATACTATGTGTGTATACTCCATTCGTACTACTGATTGGAGTTTGGAATCCAATCATGGCACCGATTCTTGCAAAACATCTGACTATGGTTCCGTCCTTTTGGAGGGTGTTTTGGTTGATTCCGGTTGATTTTGCATTAGCCTATTCAATTGGGCTTCTTGCTGAGAAGAAAAAAATATATAGTTTGGCCGGTATAGTTCTATTCTTCTGTATTATTTTTTCCGGAAGATATATGTTTACTTCAGAGAACAATTTTGTCAGGGCAGAGAATAAAGAGAGAATTACGGCAGATGTTCTTGAATTCGGTAAGTCCATATCAGAAAGTAAAGATAAAACGGTACTTTGTTGTGATTATGCAGCAACAACTTTAAGACAGGAGTATAGTGATATTGAATTGATCGTATCTAGATATCAGTATATTTTGGACTTATTTATGTATCGTGGGAAGGAAGATGAGGCTGAAGATAGAATAGCTTTGTGTAATTTTGTTAATGGTAACAGGAATGTTGAGAACGCTGGCGATTTGCTTAACAAATATGGTGTGAATTGGATCGTGATTAATTCTGATTATGTTGCGGGAAAAGAATATTTAAGTAGTATAGGGTATGATGTAATAGCTGAAAGCGATGATAGGGTGCTTTTAAAAAAATAAGTTGAGAATTACAATTGGAAAGAAATGGTAAGTGAACATAACGTGGGTTACTTACCGTTTTTTTTATGAATGGGGAAATTAAAACCATCGCTGTAAAAAATAGACGAAAATTATCGGAATAACATGAAATTTTAAGGAAAATGATAAGAAATAATAAAGAAAGTGTTGATTCTGTGTTGAAATTGTGATATATTTGAGCTGATAGTAACAATTTTCATTAAGTAATCAAGGTACATTTATTGTATCAAAAAGATAGTATACGAGGAGGAATACTTATGAGATTGAAAGAAAAACTAAAAAAGGCGGGCGTAATTGCCTTATCATCAGTGATGATTTGCCAGACTGGTTTTGTAACAAACCCACAGCCAGTTCAGGCAGCAGAAAAGACAACAATCAGTCAGAGAATCTTAACACTCTATGATATGACTGATGTAACAGTATCTGGTGGCATTAAGTTTACAGCTACCAGAAACAATGGTGCAAGATACGAGTATTTATCAAGAATGCTTGTAAGAACATTAATTAGTCTAAAAGAAGAAGTTGCAGACACCGAGTATTATATTGATTACAAGGAGTTAGAGAACGGTGAAGGTTTCTATTTCTATGTACAAACATTAGAAGAGGCACAGGCTGGATACTCTGAAAGTAGCAAGGCAGTAATTGCAAAGAACTATGAGAAGAATTCTAAGGCTGGTAAGGCATATTTAGAATTCCTTGCTGGTAAGGGCCTTGGTACCATGAAAGATGGTGCCTTATATATCAATAATACTGCGCAGGTTGAAATTACAGCAGCTGGACAGTATAAGGATTGCAATAACTATACTTTAACATTAAGTGCATCTTTATATGGTAATACACCTTCTGTAATCACAGAAATTTCTGCTACAGATGGAAAGATTGTTTTAGATGTAGAAAAGGTAATGCAGTTCCTTGCAGGCTACTTAAACGTAAGCTCATCAAGCCTTCAGACCTCTCTTCTTCCGGTTGCTCTTTCTGAAGTAAAGATTGATGTGTTAGGTACAGTTTATGGTGCTCTTGCAGATCAGGCAAAAAAGATGAAGTCTTCTCTTGATAGCATGGATCCTGAAAGTAGCAGCTATTCAGAAGTTATGAAAGAATATACCATAATTACTACTGTTTTATCAGCATGCGATAAGGTTATGGGTTCTACAGGAACTACAGCAGACCTTGCTAAGTTTGCGGTAGCAAAGTCTAAGGATATTGTATCGATGGTTGGTCTTGTCATTGATCCTGTATATGATAAGTATACGACAGTTTCAGGTGATACCTATTCATTTGCAGTAACAGAGAATGATATCACTTCGATTGCAGTAGATACTTTAAAGAATGTAACTACGAATGCAGATACCATTGCGAATGGTGTGCAGGCAATTCTTGCAAACTTTGTTGAAGATCAGAGTGCATTAGCAACAAGCGTTGCCAATACCAAGACTTCCCTTCTTAAGAAAATTGATAATCAGATTAAGTATATGACTGGTCAGACCGAAGAAACATACAGGGATTTTAAGGAAGATAATATATTAAGTGTTAAGATTGATAGTTCACTCACTGGTAATGCTGCCGAAAAGAGTAGAGATTATGAAGTTAAGGGTAGTGTAGTAACTGGTGCAAAGGTTGATTTAGTAGCGGATCCTACTGCAGATGTAGAAAAGTATCAGGTTGACTTTAGCTTCAGTGCGAAGGAGCCAAATGCTGGTTATGTTAATGTTAATGGTCCGGCTGTTGGTAAGAAGATTAAGGATTCTAAGTTTATCTACAAGGTAACGAAGCAGGGTACAACCGATGGAAAGAAGGTTGGTACGGTTTCTGTTGTTGGTTTAAAGAAGAAGAGCTTAAAGTCATGTGGCATTGCTTCCACTGTAAAGATTGGCGGCGTTAAGTATAAGGTTACCGCAGTAGGTGCTAAGGCATTTAAGGGTAACAAGAAGTTTACAAAGGTTACCATCGGTAAGAATGTAAAGACGATTGGTGCTAATGCATTTGCTAATTGTAAGAAGGTGAAGAGTGTTAACATTAAGTCTACTGTTTTAACTCAGATTGGTAAGAATGCATTTGCAAATAGCAAGAAGCTTACAAAGGTAACAATCAAGTCTAAGAAGTTAAAGAAGATTGGTAAGAATGCATTTACTACCAAGAAAGGTAAGAAGATTACATTCAAGGTACCAAGTAAGAAAAAGAAAGCTTACAAGAAGTTAATCAAGGCTTCTAAGCCTGCTTCTTATGTTGTAAAATAATACATAGTTCATTATGAATTAGAATGATGTCCCTGAAAGAACGTTCTTTCAGGGACATTTTTTCTGTTCCTTTTTGGATTTTTGTATTATAATGGGAGAATTGAATTAGAGAAAGGAATGAGACATATGCGCATTTCTCCATTTTGCGAAGAATGTTTGTATCAGAAGGAAAGAAGTAAGTCAGAGAACGAGGACTTTTTAAAAGAGGTTCGTAAATTGCTAGAGGAAAGGGATGACCAGGTATCTGCTCCTTATATGATTTATTTTTTCAAAAAGCTATATGCCAAGTATGGAATTGTAGAAAAAGATTGGAAGCCGATTAAGAAGCAATATAATGACTTGGCTCTTTCCATGGAGGAAAGTATCAGAAAGAAGATTTTTGAGTCAGAAGATCCCTTGGCTAGGGCAATCTTATATAGCCGAATTGGTAATTACATTGACTTTGGTGCCATGAAGGATGTAGACGATTCAGTTTTTTTAAAACTATTTGATCAAGGTGTTTTTTCCAAGGAAGATTGGGAAACCTACGAATCCTTTGCTCTTCAATTAAAAGAGGCCAACAACTTTTTATTAATTACAGATAATTGTGGGGAAATTGTCTTTGATAAACTGCTTCTTAAAGTGATTAAGGAGAGATTCCCTAAGCTGCATATTTCGGTTATGGTAAGGGGAGAAGAGGCACTCAATGATGCAACCCTTGAGGATGCTTACGACGTTGGAATTGACCGGTACGCCGATACTCTCTTAACCAATGAGAAAGCGATTACAGGTACGGTTTATTCTGTTTTATCAGAGTCTTCTAAAAAAGTCATTGACCAGGCAGATATTATTTTAGCTAAGGGCCAGGGAAATTATGAATCTCTTTCCAGTCAGGGATTTCACGTCTTTTATCTCTTTCTTTGCAAATGCCAAAAATTTATAGAACGGTTTTCTGTTCCAAAATTAACGGGAATGTTTATTGAGGAAAGTCCACTGCAGATTTAGGCTTGTCAAATCATTTGTTTTGAGTTAAGATAGGGAACGATGTGTATACAACAGGAGGAAACAGACATGACTACACTCTATGCAGATGAGGACGTCTTAGATTGTGAGACCTTATTAAAAGAAACCAGAGAAGAGCTGGAACTTTTAAATAAGGTGGAGAAATCCGCATAAACCTAAGAAATACACTCAATCTGATATCTCTGCTAGGATTCTTTAGCAGGGGTATTTTTTTTACTCAAGAGGGGACAAGCCTTTCGGGAATTGAAGTAGAAAAACTCCTTTTATTTATTGGCTTTTTTTGGTATAATGACACACATATTGTCTATAAGAAAAAATGTTTGAGAAAGGGTAGCAATCATGAAAATTCAGTACCTAGGTGAAAGTGCAAGTAGCTCACTGACAAATGAACAAGTTTATGAGGCCTATCAATTAAATGATTTTTGCTACGCTGTCACCGATGACAGTGAGACGGTTCGATTTTATTCCATTGCAAATCCGGTTCCATATGGTGGAAAAAGAGGGGGCACTTGGAAGGTAATTGAAGCTTAACGAATAACGATCAGTGCGGAACTGGTCGTTATTTTTTTTCTAAATTTAAGAGAAATATGCAAATCATTTGCATATTGACAGGGTAGGGAATAGAAGGTAGAATAGTAGGGATTTATGGAAAGGAGTATCGGTGGAAAGATGAAAAAGAAAAAACTGGTGGCTGCGATTCTTGCAACAGTAATCCTTCTGGTGATGCTGTTTTCGGCTTTTTTTATTGCAAAACATTTGGAACATGATTGTAGAGGGGACCACTGTCCCATTTGTTCCATCTTACATCAGTGTATGCGAAATTTAGAAAAGTTAAGGGAAGGCTTAACAGGCGTGATTATCCCCTTTTTATTAATTTTAGGTTTTCTATATTTTAAAATAGAAAAGGATGAGTGCCTGTGTAGGACTTCGCTGATCAGCCAAAAAATCCGATTAAATAATTGAAACCATGATTGATTCATCGGTTGCTAGTGAAAGATTAAGAAGAATAAATGGAGGTTTCAATAATGAGAAAGTTAATTTGTAGTGGTTTATCCCTTGTTTTAGCCATGGGACTTATGGCCGGTTGTGGAACAGCAAGTAAGAGTAGTTCAAAAAAGTCTGGCAAAATTTCAGTAGTAACAACAATCTTCCCGGAATATGATTGGGTTCGTGAAATTGTTGGGGAGAATGATAATGTAGAGATTACCATGCTTTTAGATAAGGGTGTAGATCTTCATAGTTACCAGCCTAGCGTTAAGGATATTGCTACCGTTGGAGCTTGTGATGTATTTGTGTATGTTGGTGGCGAATCAGATGGCTGGGTAGACAATGCTTTAGCAGAAGCAAGCAATAAGGATATGAAGGTTATTAACCTGGTAGATGTTTTGGGGGATGAGGCCAAGGTGGAAGAGATTGTGGAAGGTATGGAGAATAACCATGACCATCATGATCACGAGGATGCAGAAGAAGCAAGTGAACACGATCATGAGGATGCAGAAGAGGAAGAGGAAATTGATGAGCATGTATGGTTATCTCTTAAGAATGCAGCGGTAATCTGTAGTGAGATTTCTTCTGTTTTAGGAGAGGTAGATAAGGAACATAAGTCAGACTATGAGAAGAACTATAAGGCTTATCAGGAGAAGCTTACTTCCTTAGATCAGAAATATGAAAGTGCAGTTTCAGAGGCAAGTTTAGATACCGTTCTCTTTGGAGATCGTTTCCCATTCCGATATCTGATGGATGATTACAAGATTCATTATTTTGCAGCATTTACCGGCTGTTCGGCAGAGTCAGAAGCCAGTTTTGAAACCATCACCTTCCTTGCAGGAAAAGTGGATGAGCTGGGTTTGAAGTCAATCTTAAAGATTGAGTCATCAACAGAGGAAATCGCAAAGACGATTTCCGAAAACACTGAGTCTAAGGATCAGGAAATCTTAACGATGGACTCTATGCAGGCAACCACATCTTCCGATGTTAAAAAAGGAGCAACCTATCTTTCTGTGATGGAAAAGAATTTAGAGGTATTAAAGAAAGCACTGAACTAGAGAAATGAGGTGTGAGGATGTCATACATATCAGCGAAGGATCTTTCTATAGGCTATGATGGAAAGCCTGTTCTGGGAGAAATTCATTTTCAGGTGGAAAAAGGAAATTATCTATGCGTAGTAGGAGAGAATGGTTCGGGAAAAACCACCTTAATGAAGACTATTTTAGGTTTGATTCCACCAATCAATGGCCGGATTCTCTATGGGGATGGTCTAAAAAAAAATCAAATAGGATATCTGCCTCAGCAGACAGAACTACAAAAGGACTTTCCAGCCTCGGTAGAGGAAGTGGTCTTATCTGGATTTCAAGGAAAGATGGGTCTGCGACCTTTTTACAAGAAGGAAGAGAAAAAACAAGCTGATCTTAATATGGAACGGATGCATATAGGGGGACTGAAGCATAAGTCCTATCGGGAACTTTCCGGTGGACAGAAGCAAAGAGTCCTTCTGGCAAGAGCCCTGTGCGCGGCCAACGATATGCTTGTTTTAGATGAGCCGGTGACTGGCCTTGACCCCAAGGTCACCCTTGAGATGTATGACTTAATCGCAGATCTAAATCACTTAGGAATTACCATAATTATGATTTCTCATGACCTGGATGCAGCTATGAAGTACTCGAGTCACATCCTTCACATTGATAAGAAGTTATTTTTTGGACCTACCAGGGATTATCAAAGCAGTAAACAGGGAAATGATTTTTTACAGACATTGAAGGAGGAGGAAGATGATTGAAACATTACAAGAGTACCTTCAATATGATTTTGTACGTTATGCCTTAGTGGTAGGTGTTTTGATTGCCCTATGTTCCTCTCTTCTGGGAGTTACCCTGGTGTTAAAAAGATATTCCTTTATTGGAGACGGACTAGCCCATGTGGCCTTTGGAGCCATGGCAATCGCAAGTGTTTTGCAAATGACCAGCTTTACCTACCTGATGCTACCGGTTACCGTACTTGCTGCGGTTCTATTGCTGAGAACCGGAAATCATGCAAAGATTAAAGGAGATGCGGCAGTCGCCATGATTTCTGTGGCTTCCTTGGCTTTTGGTTATATGTTGATGAATATTTTGCCTACTTCTCCCAATGTTTCAGGAGATGTTTGTGTTACCTTGTTTGGATCAACATCCATCCTAACTTTAAAGAAAGAAGATATGATTCTTTGTATTCTCCTGTCTGTATTGGTTTTATTGTTTTTTATATTCTTTTATCATAAAATCTTTGATGTGACCTTCGATGAGGACTTCGCAAAAGCTTCAGGTACTAAGGTAAATACCTATAATACCCTGATTGCTATTATTATAGCAGTGATTATTGTGGTATCTATGAATCTGGTGGGATCCCTTTTGATTTCTGCCTTGATTATTTTTCCTGCTTTATCTGCTATGCGTCTCTTTAAGAGTTTTAAAGGAGTAACCATTTGCTCGGCAGTGATCTCTGTCCTTGGAGCGGTATTTGGAATACTTGCATCCATTTTAATGGGAACTCCCGTGGGTTCTACCATTGTATCGGTAGATGTAGTGCTATTTTTCTTATGTCGAATCATTGGTAGGATAGGAGGGAAAGGCTGATGAAACGAGTTGGAAAGTTATTGATTCTGGCCTTTATGGCTCTTTGTTTGGGAGTTATGGCCTGTGGAAAGAAAGAAGAAAGTGGTTTTCAAACCAATAAGAATTCTGTGGACAATGTTTTAAAGGCAAGAGTTGCAAAAGAAAATGGAGAAACAACCACGCAGGCAGCAGAGACCACGAATTCGTTAGAAACAATAGGAAGTACCACTCCGGGGGTGGATTTGGATTTAACCACAATGACTCCGGGTTATGCCTACGCCCAGATTTACAATATCTTAGGAGAACCAGAGAAATATCTGGATCAGGTGATTAAGCTAGATGGAAGTTTTACCTATTATCAAGATGAAAAGACAGGAATCTATTATTATGCCTGCCTTCTAATGGATAGTACGGCTTGTTGTTCCTATCCCTTCCAATTTACCCCGGTGGAATCGGTGGGGTATCCACAACGAATGCCGGAAGTAGGAACTCCGATTACAGTCGTGGGAACCTTTGAATTTTGTAAGGCAGAAAATGGGTCGACCTATGCCAACTTAAAAGAAGCAAAAGCTACCTTAAAGTAAAATGAAATAGTTGGGAAATCTTTGAATTTAACACCTCTTACTTGCTATAATAAAAGCAGTTGAGAGGTGTTTTTTTATTTTGGTGAAAAGATATAGGAGGAGAGGGGATGTCAATGAGTGAATTTCAGCCATATTTTATGAAAATGGAGGGGCTAGACCTTCTTTATGATTTTTGCATAGATCATCTGGATCAAAGGGTAATTTATGACGTGGGCAAGCAATACTTTATGGAACCCACCTGGTATTGTGATATGGACCGGAGGGTGATTTTAAAGAATTATCAATCCTTTCATGGGAAGGAATTAGGAAGCAAAACTCAGGCAGACCATTATTATTATGAATACTATATTGCCTTTATAGAGAGAGAAGGGAAGTACGAAGTAGAAAGTTTTATGGGACGCCGGGAAGACGGAAAAGACTACCGGATGGAATGGGGAGAATCCATCCGGGATTGGGAAAAAGAATTGATTTTACAAGGGGTCCTAGTCCGCAATAGAATCCAATGGAACTTTGGGCCTGAGCAAAAATTGGAGTACAACAATCGGATTCAGGCCTACCTGGATGATCTTTGGATTATTCAAGAGAACAGACGGCGAGGGGACCGTTTCAGAGAGGTACGAAAGACCTCAGCGGTGATGACCTCTCTTTTAGAGCAGATAGACCACTACAACAAGAGGAACCAGATTCAGGCCAAGGTAGGTTACAAAGAATTCCATAATGAGAAAACTGATTTTCGAGGTTATGAAATTCTTGTTTCCGTAGGGAACCTGAATCGCTTTACCAAAATGCATTTAAAGCATGCTTATCAGGATATCGCAAGGAACAATATGCCGGAAAAAGCGGTTTTTAAAATTCTGGTTCAGTAGGGGAAGTGTATCTGAAAAAATACATGAAAACCCTTGTTGTATCTGGAAAAGTACATAGTTTCTATTGCAAAGCCAAGGTCATTGACAAAATGTCAAAAGAAGTGGTTTTTTGCTTGTGCTTTTTGTATACAATTTTTTTTGATAGCCACTTGAAACAAGAAAATTCCTGTGGTAAATTATGTTTTGGTTTGAAAATCTACTGATGTAGGGATATCAGTAAAGTTAATAAATGATCTAGACAATGAAGGGAGATTTCGAATGAAGACTTTAGATTATGAGGTGAAAAATCCATATGGAATTCACGCAAGACCAGCAGCACATATTGCTCAGGCTTGTCAGGAGTTTAAGAGCGTAGTAACCATCCAATGTGAGGAAAATACAGCAAGAGGAACAGAAGTACTTAAGATTATGCGCTTAAATGCTCAGAAGGGTATGACACTTCATATTACCATTGAAGGTCCAGATGAAGAGGAAGCATTTGCAAAGCTTTCAGAGGTTCTGGCTAACGAGTCCCCAAAGAATAAGAAGGCTGAGATCTTAAAGATTGCCTTCTTCGGAACTAAGAACTACGACCGCATCTTCTTTAGCGAGTTAGCAAAGGATCGCGGTGATGATGCTTATAACGTAGATATTAAGTATTTCAGCAGCCGCCTCACTCCAGAGACTGCACATTTAGCAGAAGGCTTTGATGCTGTATGTATCTTCGTGAATGATGAGGCTCCACGTGCAGTTATTGAGACCTTACATTCATGTGGCGTAAAGTTAATTCTTTTACGTTGTGCCGGATTTAACAATGTTGATTCAGCTGCAGCGAAGGAATATGGTATGACCGTACTTCGTGTTCCTGCTTATTCTCCATATGCAGTAGCAGAGCATGCCATGACAATTATCCAGGCTGCAAATCGTCGAATTCACAAGGCATATAACAAGGTAAAGGACAACAATTTCTCACTTACCGGACTTCTTGGTATCGATCTTCATAATAAGGTAGCAGGTATTATGGGAACTGGCCGTATCGGTGTTTGTATGGCTAGAATCTGCAAGGGATACGGTATGACCGTTCTTGGCTGGGATGCTTATCCAAACAAGAAGTTAGAAGAGGATGGTCTTCTTACTTATGTAAGCAAGGAAGAGTTACTTCAGAGAGCGGATTTGATTTCCCTTCACGCACCATTAATTATGGGAGAAGGTGGTACCCATCACTTAATCAATGCTGAGACCATCGGTATGATGAAGGATAATGTAATGCTTGTAAACACCTCAAGAGGTGGTTTAATTGATGTAGAGGCCTTGATTGCAGCCCTTAAGGCAGATAAATTCCATGCGGTAGCCCTTGATGTATATGAAGGTGAGGATGAGAACGTATACACAGATCATTCAGAAGATATGCTGGATAATGACATTGTTGCCCGTTTAGTAAGTTTCCCTAACCTGATTCTTACTTCACATCAGGCATTCTTTACACGTGAGGCACTTCAGGCAATCGCAGCAGTTACCATGGAGAATGCTCATAACTTTAATGAGTCTCTTCCATATGGACAGGCAGAGGTAAAATAGTTTATTGATTGAATTTGCATTCAGTCGGAAGCATCCTAGTCCCAATAGGTCAGGGTGCTTTTCTTTTTACTTAAGTTGGGAGGGAACATGAGTCGGATAAAACAAGAAGTGAAGTTAATGGATTTTTCCCAGGGAAGTGTGGCTAAAAAAATGTTTGTCTTTGCGGTTCCACTTTTCCTTTCCAATATGCTACAGGCAATTTATCAATTAGTAGACATGGTTGTGGTAGGCCAGGCCATCGGGAAAAATGGTCTTTCCGCCGTATCCATTGGTGGAGACCTTCTTTCCCTATTAACCTTTATGGCTATGGGATTTTCCAATGCCGGTCAAATCATCATTGCCCAAAACGTAGGGGCAGGAAGAAAAAAATCCATTCATAAAATAGTGGGAAACCTCTTTTTCTTTCTGTTAATGGCTTCTTTATCCTTAAGTATTTTAAGTCTTTGTATTCAGGTGCCGATGCTTGACTGGATGAATACCCCAAAAGAGGCGTGGAAGATGGCATCCGATTATATGTGGATAAGCTCTTTGGGGCTGGTTTTTATTTACGGATATAACGCAGTCTCTGCGGTCCTTAGGGGAATGGGGGATTCAAGGCACCCCTTCCTATTTGTTACCATAGCTGCCGGATTAAATATATCCCTGGACCTTTTATTTGTTCTGATCTTCCACTGGTCTGCGCTGGGAGCGGCCCTGGCAACGGTTATTAGCCAGGGATTTTCTTGCATTTATGGTCTATACTTTCTTTACAAAAAAAGAAAAGAACTTGGCCTAGACTTTAGCAGGGAAAGTTTTCGACCAGAAAAGAAGACCATAAAATCCATTGTACAATTGGGACTTCCTATGGCTTTAAAGAGCGCATCGGTCACCTTTTCCAAATTATTTGTGGATTCCTGGATCAATTCCTACGGAATCCTGGCATCCTCCGTATCCGGCATTGAAAGTAAGATTAACGTAATCACCAATCTTTTCGGGAATGCCATTAATGTGTCTGGTTCTACCATGGTGGGTCAAAACATCGGTGCGAAAAAGTATCACCGGATTCCAAAAATCATGAAAACTGCCTTTGTTCTTGTGTTTGCCATTGATTTTGTATTAAGCCTACTGCTAATCTTTTTCCCGGACTTTGTCTTTGGAATCTTCACTTCTGACAAGGAGGTAATAGAAGCCTCCATGGCCATGATTCCTGTTCTGGTGATTATTTTTATTAGTAGTTCTTGTAGGGCTCCATTTAATGGGTTGATTGATGGAAGCGGAAACTATAAGTTAAACTTCCTAGTGGCAATCCTGGATGGAATTGTAAACCGAATCGGATTTTCCCTTCTCTTTGGTTTGTATCTGAAAATGGGTTGGTTGGGATTTTTGTATGGCGACGCCATTGCAGGCTTTACTCCTCTTCTCATTGGCTCCATTTATTATATGAGCGGTCGGTGGAAAAAGCAGAGGATTTGACAAGAACTATTTTTTTGTATAATTCGTTTAAAAAATAATAAATTTATTAGGCACACCTTGCATTGCAACAGAAGGTTAGAAATGGTAAACTGTACGCAACGCAAGTGAGTGCAGTAGTGGTGCATTTTTTTGAACAAAGAAAGGAATAGGTGAATATATGGACAAGGCTCAGAGAGTGAAGGAGATCAGAGAGAGTACAGGAATGAATCGTAGACAGTTCTGTGAATACTTTAAGATTCCATACCAGACCGTTACAGACTGGGAACTGGATCACAGACATGCTCCAACGTATGTCATTGATCTTCTTGAGTACTATGTGAAGAATGAGGGGTTAAGCAAGTAGTAGATGGTTAGAAACATCGTAAGGGATGTCAATTTTTTGCGAATCAAATCCACGCCAGCCGGTGAAGAAGACAGACAGCTAGCAAAAGATTTATTAGATACCTTAAAAGCCAATGAAAATGCTTGCGTTGGTATGGCAGCAAATATGATCGGTGTGAATAAAAACATTATCGTTGTAAACATTGGTTTTGCTAACATGATTATGTATAATCCTGTCATTATAAGGAAGACTGGACCTTATCAGGTAGAGGAGGGGTGTCTGTCTCTGATGGGGGTAAGAGCAACAACCAGATATCAGGAAATTGATGTGGAATTTGAAGACCAGGAGATGAAAAAACATAACCAGCATTTTTCAGGGTGGACTGCTCAGATTATACAACATGAGTGTGATCATCTAGCTGGGATTATTATTTGAATGAATTATAAAAAAGTCCTCGTAATGAGGACTTTTTCTAACGTTGGAAATTAGCTATGCCATGATTCGCTTAGGAGCTGAGTTAAAAACTTCACTTCCCCAAAAAACTCCCGAATCATATTGTTTAAAAGATAGTAAGGGGTAGAATCTGCGGAGATTCCACTGGCTTGTGGAAGCCCGTATTTCTTAGCAATCTGCAAGGCCCGGAACATATGGAAATTATTAGAAACCAGTCCCACAGAGGCCCCATCGGGAATAAATTTTTTAGAAAATTGGATGTTTTCAATGGTGGTTTTAGATTGATCCTCCTTAATAATCCGGCTTGGATCAATGCCGCACTGTACCAAATATTGATACATTCCGTCTGCCTCTGGAAATGGTTCCTTGTGTCCCTGGCCGCCGGATACGATACAGATGGTTTCAGGGTTTTTGTCTAAGTAAGCCTTGGCCTTATCTAGTCGATAACGAAGTACCTGACTGGGTCCGGATTTTCTTACCTGGGCTCCAAGGACAATCAGATAATCTAAGTGCTGTTCTTCTTTTTGAGAAAAGGCAGAAATCACCAGGATTTCAAAGATTGCAAGAATGAATACACCGAGTCCAAGAAGAATTAGGAAAATCCTTCGATAGATTTTAGGAATCTTAGTCCAAAGATGGAGGGGAAATCCTAGGACAAGCAGGAAGCAAGCAAGGCCAAGAAGGATCCAAAACAAATAAAATCTGGAACCGGAGGCAATTATCCAAACCTGGATACCATAGAGAATACTAAAGAATCCCAGGATTGCAAATAAAATGGAAAATAATATCTGATGCACGTTCATAAGTATGTCCTTTCGTTTTTATAAGGCATATTATAAGGCGGCGCAGGTGTTTTCGTCAAATAGAGAAGAGGAGCAGGAATGATTCAAGGAATTTATGTACAAGGAAAAAAAGTGGATTTAGACCGAGCGAGAAGACTGGCTGAACAATTTGAAACAGAAATCATTTCCAAACTACCGGAAGATAAGTTTGCAAAATACTTTGTTTTTGATAAAAGTGGCATTACTTTTGTTGCCGGAAAGCAGGAACTAAAGGGGGATTTTACCAGACTCCTTCCTAGGATTACCAAGGGCCACCTGCAACATGAAATTCTTTTAAAGGTAGCCAATCAGGGAGCCTTAGAACGGGTAGGGGAATTAAGGGGAGTGGACTGCACCGCAGGACTGGGAGAAGATTCCTTTCTCTTAGCGGCAGGAGGTTATCACATGGAACTTTATGAGCACAACCCGGTAACGGCAGTGCTTTTGGGAGATGCTTTGATTCGAGCAAAGAGTCACCCTGACTTAAAGGAAATTGCCAAAAGAATGACTTTAAGGGTAGGAGACAGTAAGGAACTTTTGGAAAAATTGTCTTACCGGCCGGACTTAATCTATCTAGATCCAATGTATCCGGAAAAGAAGAAAAGTGGGGAGAGCAAGAAGAAACTTCAAGTCCTTCACCAAATTGAGACCCCTTGTTCGGATGAAATCCAGCTGGTTCAGGCGGCCATAGAAAGAAAACCTCAAAAGATCATTATTAAGCGCCCACCGGAAGGTCCCTATCTTGCAGGGATGAAACCAAATTATTCGGTGAAACGAAAAGCCGTTCGTTTTGATTGCCTAGTCTTTTAACCTTGTCCGAGAACATTCTTTATAGCAGATGTGATGAAAAAAATAAAAATTTGCGTTGTGTTTCTTAAGGGGATTCAGTATAATCGTCACGATATGTATTTAGAAAGGTGATAGCTATGTTTTTACCAATTACCAAAAAAGAGATGAAAATGCGGGGATGGAATCAGGCGGATTTTGTCTATGTAATCGGGGATGCCTATGTAGATCATTCCTCTTTTGGACCAGCCATTATCAGCCGTGTTTTAGAGGCCCATGGTTACTGAATATTACAACTCTTCAGAGC
>DEWK01000004.1:0-59412 GCA_002363615.1 Lachnospira sp. UBA3212
CAGTTCGGTCCCTATCTGTTGCGGGCGCAGGAGATTTGAAGGGAGCTGTCCTTAGTACGAGAGGACCGGGATGGACAGACCTCTGGTGCACCAGTTGTCGTGCCAACGGCACAGCTGGGTAGCTACGTCTGGCCGAGATAAACGCTGAAGGCATCTAAGCGTGAAGCCCCCTCCAAGATGAGATATCCCATAGCGTAAGCTAGTAAGACCCCTGAAAGACGATCAGGTTGATAGGACAGAGCTGGAAGTACAGTAATGTATGTAGGTGACTGTTACTAATAGGTCGAGGGCTTAACCAAAGGTTTTGAGATTTGGTTGGATAGAACAACAATGTCAAGGATTATTTTCGTATGAAGTTTTGAATGTACAATACATTCTTTCATATTCCTCGATAGCTCAGTGGTAGAGCGTTCGGCTGTTAACCGAAATGTCGTAGGTTCGAGCCCTACTCGGGGAGTTAAAACAGAAGCAAATTTGCTTCTGTTTTTTTTTGCCTTGCTGGGAGCTTTGCCAATGGTATAAATAAAGGACATTCATGCAAACTTCACAAAACGAACACATTACATTTATCTATGTTGATTATTTCCATATTTCGAAAAATGTGGTAATTATTATTTCGTTGGAGTGTTGCAACAGAAATCACACATAGAATAATTAGATTGGTTGGGAAATCTGAAATTAAATTGGAGGGTTATATTTTGTTTAAGAGAATTAGAAAAGTGGCACTGTGTGCTGCCGCTGTTGCAATGACTGTCTCAGTAGTTTTTCAGGGTAAACCTGTAGTGAAGCCTCAGGCTGCATCTTATTTGATCAGCGATGGTTGGTACTATATTAAGAACGTTAATTCTGGTCTTTATTTAGAGGTTCAGAATGGTTCTGATAGTAATGGTGCTAATGTTCAGCAATGGACAGGTAACGGTTATGCATGTCAGAAGTGGTATGTAAAGAACCTGGGAAGTAATTATATTACTTTAATGAGTGGTATGTCAGGAAAGAGAATGCTTGACGTAACGAATGGAGGAAGCACAGATGGAACAAATGTAGGAATTTGGGAAGCGAATGGCCTCGATCCACAGACTTTCAAGGTTGTAAAGAAGTCAACCGGTAAGTTCTGTTTACAAACAAAGTGTTCCGGTAATAAGCAGGCAATTGATGTAACCGGTTGGTCTACCCAAGCAGGTGGAAATATCGCCACATGGACTTACAATGGTCTGGAGTGTCAGCAGTTTAAGTTTGAAGCTACCTCTAATGGAAGCTCATCAAGCTCATCAAGTTCATCATCATCTACCAGCGGTAAGACTATTACCGTAAAGAATGGTGGTACCTCACTTTCATCAGCAATCCAGAGTGCTTCATCAGGAACTACAATCGTAATCGATGGTACTGTTAAGTCTGGTGCGGTTACTTTAAAGTCAGGTGTTCATATTTCTGGTAAGAACAATGCAACAATTGATTTCTCTAGTACCTCAGGAAGTTCAGGAAGAGGTATTACCATTTCTACAAATGGTAGCAATCTTTCGAACTTCACAGTAAAGAATGCTGCAGATAACGGTATCTACATCACCGGTAAGAACAATACATTTACCAATGTAACCTGTTGTTATAATGATGATGCAGGTTTCCAGGTATGTAACGGTGGTGCAGACAATAAGTTCTATAACTGTACGTCTCATCATAACGCTGATGCAAAGGGTGAGAACGCAGATGGATTTGCTGTAAAGCTTCACTCAGGAACAGGTAATTATTTCGAAGGCTGTGTAGCTGAGTACAATTCAGATGATGGATGGGACTGCTATGCTGCTCATGGTGCTGTTAACTTCAAGAACTGTAAGGCTAATTACAATGGATATTGTGATGGTATCTATGGTGATGGTAACGGATTTAAGCTCGGTGGTGTTGATAACAAGACCGAGGGCGTTGCTGCTCATTTAGATCCATTAAATCACTATCTTGAGGGATGTTCAGCTGTAGGAAACTATGCTTCAGGTTTCGACCGTAACAATCAGAATGGTGTAGTTACAATGAAGAAGTGTACTGCAGATGGAAACAAGAAGAAGAATTTCAATTGGCCATTAAAGGGTAAGCCATCCGCTTTAGGATATGAGGTTACCTTTGGTAAGGCAATCATCCAGGATTGTACTTCTAAAAATGGTTCGAATAACATTACAGGTGCAACATTAAAGGGAACCTGTGTTGGATTTTAAGTAAAAAAATGTTTTGGGAGACGGATATCCGTCAATGAGATACGGAAAATAAGGTAAGACAATAATTTGATTTCAATGCGCACTCTAACCACTAAGGTGACTGTTCGAAAAATTCGGACAGTTATCTTTTTTTATATATAAAAATAGAGAGAAAATCTGATTTATTAGATAATGTCTGTTATAATGGAATTAGATTTATAACAAGATTTTATTTACATTTTTAAGGAGGTTTTTATGAAGATTTATGTTTGCAAGAAGTGTGGTCAGATGGTGGATGTCATCAAGCCGGCATGTGATTCACTTACCTGTTGCGATCAACTGATGGAAGAATTAGTTCCGGCAAGCGTGGATGCTGCAAGGGAAAAGCATGTTCCCCTTGTGAATCAGGAGGGCAACAAGGTGGAAGTTAGAGTTGGTGAGGTGGACCATCCGATGACCGAGCCACATCTGATTGAGTGGATTGCCATTGAAACCAATCAGGGCATGACTAGAAAAAAGCTTACTGCTAGTGATCAGCCTAAGGCAGAGTTTTTACTTGCAGAGGGAGAGGAATTAGTAGCAAGTTATGCATACTGTAATCTCCATGGACTTTGGAGGAAGTAAAAGGAAAGAAACCGGGACTTTAGCCATTGGCTAGGGTCCTTTTTTAAAAAAAGACTTGCGTTAAAGTCTGCTTGAAGTGTTAAAGTGAAAATGTAAAATATTTAGGAGAATTATTTTAGAAAGTGAGGAAATATGAAGTATCGTAATTTAGGAAAGTCAGGGTTAAAGGTAAGCGAGATTGCATTAGGTAGTTGGATGACAGATTTAGCTGGTTTAAATGCTAAAGATATTGCAGCTGAGACTGTAAGGCTCGCCTATGAAAAGGGAGTTAATTTCTTTGATTGTGCGGATGCCTATTCAGGGGGAGAAGCAGAAAAGTTCCTTGGAAAATTACTAAAGGATTACAAGAGAAGTACCTATGTGGTTTCTAGCAAGGTATTTTTCCCTACCGGTGGAACAGCCAATGAATGGGGATTATCAAGAAAGCATATTTTTGAAAATATCGACCGTACCCTTACTAATATGGGATTGGATTATATTGATATTTACTATTGCCATCGTTTTGATCCAACTACACCAATGGAAGAGACTCTTCGTGCCTTAAGTGATTTAGTGACTCAGGGAAAAATCTTATACTATGGTGTAAGCGAGGAATGGGGAGCTGCAAGATTAGAACAGGCGCAGGCGATTATTGATAAGTATCAGCTTTATCCAATGTCAACGGTCCAGCCACAGTACAATATGATTGATCGTTATATTGAACATGAGATTATGGGAGTATGTGAAAAGTACGGATATGGAATTACACCATTCTCACCGTTGGCTCAGGGACTTTTAACCGGTAAGTATAAGAAGGGCCAGCCATATCCGGAAGGATCAAGAGCTACCCATCAGGCAGACAAGCAGATCAATCATCTCTTAACTGACGAGAATTTAGACAAGGTGGAGAAGCTTAGTAAGATTGCTTCAGACTTAAATACCACCATGCCGGTACTTGCCTTGGCATGGATTCTTACAAAGCCTGCCATTTCTTCCGTCATTACAGGGGCAAGCAAGAAGTCACAGTTAGACAGTAATTTAGCAGCTAGTGACTTGGTAATCCCAAGTGATGCTTTAGCAGAAATCGAAAAAATCTTAGACTTCCACCGTTTTGAAAGACATGTAGGATAAAAAGAAAGAAGCTATGAGCGTTATAATATATGCTCATAGCTTTTTTTTATGCCTGGTAGACAATGTGTCCACCGCAGATTGTGTATTTCACCAGACCTTTTAGAGGATGACCAGTAAACGGTGTGTTACTTGCTTTCGATGCATAGGTATCTGGGATATAGTCTGCCTTAGGATCGAAAATTACAAGATCCGCATTCCCACCTTCCATTAATCTACCGGCATCCAAATGATATACCTTTGCAGGACCAGTAGACATGCGGGTAATCAATTGGGTCATCGTAAGGTAACCGGGGTTTACCAGATTAGTAATACCAAGGGCCAGAGAAGTTTCAAGACCAATAATACCACTTGGAGCCTTGGTAATGTCACGTTCCTTTTCTTCCTTGGTATGAGGAGCGTGATCTGTGGCAATCATATCAATGGTATTATCTTGAAGACCTTCAATAATAGCAAGGCGATCTTCCTCTTCTCGAAGAGGTGGATTCATCTTAGCAAGGGTGCCATATTGGATAGCAGCTTCCTCGGTTAAAGAAAAGTGGTGAGGAGTTGCCTCTGCATGTACATCAAGGCCCATAGCTTTCGCCTTTCTTACAAGCTCCACCCCTTCCTTAGAAGAAATGTGTTGAATGTCAATACAGGCACCGGTTTCTTTTGCAAGTTCAATGTCTCTTGCAATCATAGCAATTTCAGCCTGACGGTCGGAACCACCGATTCCAAAGAATTCACTGGCCTTACCGTGGTTGATTCCGTTGTTACGAATAAACCTAGGATCTTCTTCGTGGAAGGAAATTGGAACCTGAAGTTTAGCGGTTTGCTTCATGGCAGCCTTTGCAATCTCTTCTTTTAAAAGAGGGATACCATCATCTGTAAAGCCTACGGCACCGGCGGCCTTTAAAAGAGTCATATTCGTGATTTTTTGCCCCTGCATGCCAAAGGTAACATTACCACAGGCTTCCACATGGATGCCGGTACTAGAACCTTTTTTTAACACATAGTCCAGGGTTTCCACGTTATCAATGGTAGGTTTGGTATTGGCCATCATTACTACCGTGGTAAAGCCACCGTGCTTAGCAGCATTGGCACCGGTAATAATGTCTTCCTTAGCGGTAAAGCCGGGATCACGGAAATGAACATGCACATCTACTAAACCGGGAGCTGCAATCAATCCCTCCCCATCAATCACTGTGGTAGAAGAAACCGTTGGCATAGGAATCTCCTTGGCGATTTTATTTACCTTATTATCTTTGATTAGAATGTCATAGATGCCATCTGTATTGCTTGCGGGATCAATGACACGAATTGTTTTTATTAAAAGCATAAGAATCCTTTCTATAAATAAAATAAAAATAACCCTTATCATCATATCATAAAATGAAAATAATTCAAGAAAGGTCGGTGGTTTGTGTTGACTAACTCACAGGTTACTTGTTAAAATTATGGTCACTGGTCCGTGGGGGAGTAGTAAGCGTTTGAATAAACGTAATAAGTCAACATACTGACATTGGTCTGGCTTATTTTAAATTACGAGACTCATGTAATCATTCTAGATTTTTATAAGGAATGCTATACATGAATCGCAAAGAGATGGTTGAAAGTATAGCACAAGCTATACTTTTTTTTTCATGGTAAAGGAATCGAAAATTATGAATTTTACTTTTATTTTTAATAGTATTTTATTAGGTGTGGGATTGGCCATGGATGCATTTTCCGTGTCTTTGGCAAATGGTTTGAATGAGCCAAAAATCAAGAAAAAGAAGCAGTTAGTAATGGCAGGAATTATGGGGACATTCCAAGGATTCATGCCATTAATTGGATGGTTTTGTGTCCACACCATTGCAACGTATTTTAAGAGTTTTAAAAAATTAATCCCCTGGATTGCCATGATTCTTCTTTGCTATATTGGACTAAAGATGCTCTTAGATGGAATCAAACCTGTGAAAGAGGAAAGTGAAAAGGTTACCAGCCTTTCAGGAATCGTAGTGCAAGGAATTGCCACCTCAATTGATGCACTTTCTGTGGGATTTACCATCTCGGACGATCCTCTTATTATGGCCATTGTGACCTGTTTCATTATAGGGATTACCACCTTTTTTATTAGTTGGTTTGGAGTTATCATTGGAAGAAAATTTGGAATGCGATACTCTAGCGGTGCTTCCATGTTTGGAGGAGTCATTTTAATCGCAATTGGAATTCATATTTTTATGGGATAATAAGACATAGTATGGTATACTACTTGTGAAGGTATTTCATTCAGTTAAGATGCGAATAGGAAGTGAAGAACGTCTCGACAACGAATGATAGAAGGGTTAAAAAGGAGGTAGACAGATGGCTGATTATGTTTTATCCTGCTGTGCAACTGCAGATTTAACACCGGAGTGGATGGAAAGAAGAAATCTTTCCTATGTGAATTTTCATATGGAGTTAGATGGAAAGCAATATCCAGATGATATGGGAAAAACAATTACCCCGGAGATTTTATTTTCTTCCATGGCTGCCGGAGCTATGACAAGAACCTCACAAGTTACCATTGGAGAATATGAAGAGTATTTTAGAGGATTTTTAGAAAAGGGGAAGGATGTTCTTCATCTGACCTTATCGAGTGGAATTTCCGGAACTTATAATTCTGCGATGATTGCCCAAAGAGAATTAGCCCAGGAATTTCCAGATCGTAAGCTTTATATAGTAGATTCCTTAGGGGCCTCCAGTGGAATTGGCTTACTCTTGGATAAACTGGCAGATTTAAGAGACGAAGGGCAAGAGATTGACCAAGTATATGCGTGGGTTGAAGCGAATAAAAAAAGGGTAAGACATTCCTTCTTTTCCACGGACTTAACCTATTATATCCGGGGAGGAAGGATTTCAAAGGCTTCAGGAACCATTGGGAATCTTTTGGGAATCTGTCCTTTATTAGAGATAGATGCTGCAGGAAAGCTAGTGGTAAAAGAAAAGGTTCGAGGAAAAAAGAAGGCGATGAAAAGAAGTCTGGAACTCCTATTGGAAACTATCGATCAGGGGGCAGACTATACGGATCAATGTTTTATTAGCCATTCGGACTTTCTTAAGGAAGCAGGGGAACTGGCCGGCATGATTCAGGAGTCCTTACCCAAAATGAAGGGAAAGGTTGAAATCTTCTCCATTGGGGCAACCATAGGAAGTCATACAGGACCTGGGACCATAGCAATCTTTTATTGGGGAAAAGAAAGGTCGGATGGATAAGGAATCTATGAAATCCACACTTGACTTTTTAAATGCGTTTTAATATACTTAAAAACGTTAGAGAAATCTTTATTTTAGAAGATTTCAGAAGCATGATAGCATGCCAATTCAACACTTTAATCATCATCAAAACCGGGAAACTTAAGTTTTGATGAAATATGCAAAGGAGATGTAAAATCGTATGAGTAATTTGGAAATCGAAAAGGTAATTGGTCGTGAGATTCTTGATTCAAGAGGAAATCCTACCGTTGAGGCTGAGGTTTATCTTGCTGACGGAACTGTTGGTAGAGGAACCGCTCCTTCAGGAGCTTCTACAGGTGAGTTCGAAGCACTTGAACTCCGCGATGGTGATAAGGCTAGATACCTTGGTAAGGGTGTTACTAAGGCAGTTGAGAACATTAATACAACAATCAATGATGCAGTAAAGGGAATCAGCGCTGCTGATACATATGCTGTTGATGGTGCTATGTTAAAGGCTGATGGAACTAAGGATAAATCTAAGCTTGGTGCGAATGCAATCCTTGCTGTATCGATTGCAGCAGCTAGAGCAGCATCAATCTCTCTTGGTCTTCCACTTTATCGTTTCCTTGGTGGTGTACAGGGTACAAACCTTCCAGTTCCTATGATGAACATTTTAAATGGTGGCGCTCACGCTACTAATACTGTAGATACACAGGAATTTATGATTATGCCAGTTGGTGCTCCTTCTTTTAAGGAAGCTCTTCGTTGGTGTGCAGAGGTATTCCACGCATTACAGAAGTTATTAAAGTCTAAGGGTCTTGCAACATCTGTAGGTGATGAGGGTGGTTTTGCTCCAAACCTTTCTTCAGATGAGGAGACCATTGAGACAATTCTTGAGGCTGTTAAGAACGCTGGTTATGAGCCTGGTAAGGACTTCAAGATCGCTATGGACGCTGCTTCTTCAGAGTGGAAGAGCGAAAAGGGTAAGGGCTTCTATCATCAGCCAAAGTCTGGTAAGGACTTCACTACGGATGAGTTAATTGATCACTGGGAAGCACTTGTTGACAAGTATCCAATCATCTCAATCGAGGATGCTCTTGATGAGGAAGATTGGGAAGGTTGGAAGAAGCTTACCGAGAGACTTGGAAGCAAGGTTCAGCTTGTAGGTGACGATTTATTCGTAACAAACACTGAGAGACTTGCTAAGGGTATTGCAAACGGAAGTGCGAACTCAATCCTTATTAAGTTAAACCAGATCGGTTCTGTATCTGAGACCTTAGAGGCTATTAAGATGGCTCATCACGCTGGTTATACAGCAATTTCTTCTCATCGTTCCGGTGAGACAGCTGATACAACAATCGCTGACCTTGCTGTTGCATTAAATACTGATCAGATTAAGACTGGTGCTCCTAGCCGTTCTGAGCGTGTTGCTAAGTACAATCAGCTCCTTCGTATCGAGGAAGAGCTTGGTGCAAGTGCTAAGTATGCCGGACCAAACGCATTTCACGTACAGAATAACTAATCATAGAAGATAAGTCATTGGTGTAATAAAAATAGTCCATCTTCAGTGAATTCTGAAGATGGACTATTTCTTTTTCGTTTATTTTTTGGTATAATAATTCCAGTTGTGGGTTCTAACAAAAAAAAATATAGCAGGAGGAATGATATGGCACAAAGGAGTGACATTCATAAGGTTCTGATCATCGGATCAGGCCCGATCATTATTGGACAGGCATGTGAGTTCGATTATTCAGGAACACAGGCGTGTAAAGCACTTAGAAGTCTTGGATATGAAATTGTACTGGTGAATTCTAATCCGGCAACAATTATGACAGATCCTGAGATGGCTGATGTAACTTATATTGAGCCTTTAAACATTGAGCGTTTAGAGGAAATAATTGCAAAGGAACGTCCAGACGCCTTACTTCCTAACTTAGGAGGACAGTCAGGATTAAACCTATGTGCAGAGCTTAATAAGGCAGGAATTCTTGATAAGTATCACGTACAGGTAATTGGTGTTCAGGTGGATGCGATTGAGCGTGGGGAAGACCGAATCGAATTCAAGGAAACCATGGAGAAGCTTGGAATTGAAATGGCAAGAAGCGAGGTTGCTTATTCGGTAGATCAGGCACTTGCAATCGCCGATGATTTAGGCTATCCGGTTGTTCTTCGTCCAGCATACACCATGGGTGGAGCTGGCGGTGGACTGGTTTATAACAAGGAAGAATTAAGCACCGTTTGTGCAAGAGGTCTTCAGGCATCCTTAGTAGGACAGGTACTAGTAGAGGAATCTGTTGCAGGATGGGAAGAGTTGGAGCTTGAGGTAGTTCGTGATAAGGAAGGTAACATGATTACCGTTTGCTTTATTGAGAATGTAGATCCTCTTGGGGTTCATACAGGAGATTCCTTCTGTACTGCCCCTATGCTTACTATTTCAGAGGAAACCCAAAAAGAATTACAGAGACAGGCTTATAAGATTGTAGATGCCATCCAGGTCATCGGTGGTACCAATGTACAGTTTGCTCATAACCCAAAGGATGGAAGAATCATAGTAATCGAGATTAATCCTCGTACCTCAAGATCTTCTGCTTTGGCATCTAAGGCTACTGGATTCCCAATCGCCTTGGTTTCAGCAAAACTTGCTACCGGTCTTACCTTAAAGGATCTTCCATGCGGTAAGTATGGAACCTTAGATAAGTATGTTCCGGATGGAGACTATGTAGTTGTTAAGTTTGCAAGATGGGCATTTGAAAAGTTTAAGGGTGTAGAAGACAAACTGGGTACTCAGATGAGAGCCGTTGGTGAAGTAATGAGTATCGGTAAGAACTATAAGGAGGCCTTCCAGAAAGCGATTCGTTCTTTGGAAAAGGGAAGATACGGACTTGGCTTTGTGAAGAACTTTAATCAGATGACCAAGGAGGAACTTTTAAAGGCCTTAATTACTCCTTCTAGTGAACGTCATTTCCAAATGTATGAAGCCCTTCGTAAGGGAGCAAGCGTAGAGGAAATCTTTGAGATCACCAAGGTAAAGCATTACTTTATCCAAGAAATGAAGGATTTAGTAGAGGAAGAAGAAAAGATCCTTGCTTTTAAGGGTGGACTTCCTTCTGATGAGCTTTTAATCCAGGCAAAGAAGGATGGATTTTCTGACAAATACTTAAGCCAGATTCTTGAGATTTCTGAAGATGAAATCCGCAATAAGAGAGAAGAATTACATGTAACAGAAAAGTGGGATGGCGTTCACGTGTCGGGAACAAAGGATTCTGCTTACTATTACTCAACTTATATTGGTGAAGATCATGATCCGGTTTCTACAGATAAGCCAAAGGTTATGATCTTAGGTGGTGGACCAAACCGAATTGGACAGGGAATTGAGTTTGATTATTGTTGTGTTCATGCTGCTCAGTCCTTAAAGAAGTTAGGATTTGAGACTATCATTGTAAACTGTAATCCTGAGACCGTATCTACCGACTATGATACCTCAGACAAATTATACTTTGAGCCATTAACCCTTGAGGATGTTCTTAGCATTTATCGCAAGGAAAAGCCGGTGGGTGTGATTGCTCAGTTTGGTGGACAGACACCATTAAATCTGGCTTCTGACCTGGAGAAGAACGGAGTGAAGATTCTTGGAACCTCCCCAGAGGTAATTGACCTTGCGGAGGATCGTGATCAGTTCCGTATGATGATGGATAAGCTGGGTATTCCAATGCCAGAGGCTGGAATGGCTGTTAATGTGGAAGAAGCAGTAGAGATTGCCAATAAGATTGGTTATCCTGTTATGGTACGTCCTTCTTACGTGCTTGGTGGACGTGGAATGGAAGTAGTTTATGATGATCAGGCTATGGAGGAGTATATGCAGGCAGCAGTTGGTGTTACTCCAGACCGTCCAATCTTAATTGATCGTTTCTTGAATCACGCCCTTGAGTGTGAAGCAGATGCCATTGCAGATGGAAACCATGCCTATGTTCCAGCGGTTATGGAGCATATTGAGCTGGCAGGTATTCATTCGGGTGATTCCGCTTGTATTATTCCAAGTAAGCATATTAGTCCAGAACATTTGGAAACAATTAAGGATTATACAAGAAGAATCGCAGAAGAGATGCATGTGGTAGGCTTAATGAATATGCAGTATGCCATTGAGGGTGATACCGTCTTTGTATTAGAGGCAAATCCACGTGCATCTAGAACCGTACCATTGGTATCTAAGGTTTGTGGAATTTCTATGGTACCTCTTGCTACCGATATTGTGACTGGAGAATTAACCGGACGTCCATCACCAGTTCCAGAATTAAAGGATCGTAACATCCCTTATTATGGAGTGAAGGAAGCAGTCTTCCCATTTAATATGTTCCAGGAAGTAGACCCAATCTTAGGACCTGAGATGCGTTCTACCGGTGAGGTACTTGGTCTTTCTGTTTCTGCCGGTGGAGCATTCTTTAAGGCAGAAGAAGGCGCGAAGGCAAAACTTCCATTAGAGGGTACCGTCCTTCTGTCTGTGAATAGCAAGGACAAGCCTGAAATCGTGGATCTTGCAAAGAGTTTCTTAGAAGATGGATTTAAGCTTTTAGCTACCTCTGGAACTGCAAAGTTATTAGAGGAGGCGGGCATTGCCGTTGAAACAGTAAAGAAGTTACAGGAAGGAAGACCAAATATCTTAGATCTTATTTCCAATGGTAAGATTGATTTGATTGTAAACTCTCCGGTTGGTAAGGAAAGTAAGGATGATGATTCTTATCTTAGAAAGGGAGCCATTAAGAATCGAGTTCCTTATATTACAACGATTGCTGGGGCCAAGGCTGCGGCGGAAGGAATTAATCATATGAAAAATCGTCATCACTCAACGGTGAAATCTCTTCAGGAGTGGCATAAATTGATTGAAGACGTAAAATAATTTAAGTTTATCTAGGAGGATATTATTATGGGAAAGTTTTGTGCTAAGTGTGGAGCAGAGCTTCAAGAAGGTATTAAGTTTTGTGCTAAGTGCGGAACTCCAGTGGAGACCGTACCAGTAGAGGAAGTAAAACCGGCAACAGAAGCTCCGGTTAAAGAGGAAGCAAGTTCTGCTTCTAATCAGGGCAATGACCTTAAGAATCAGGCAACACAGGTTGCAGATGATTTATTAAAGAAGGGCAATGAGCTTGCAGGAAATCTTACAGACCAGGCAAAGAAGGATCCAAAGAAGTTTGGAATTGTCTGTGGAGCGGTCGTACTTGCTCTTATTGTAATCATTTGTATTGCTGCTTCCGGCGGTAAGAAAAAACCGGTAAAAACCTTTATGAAGGGAATTGAAAAGCAGGATGCCGAAAAGGTTGCCTATAGCATGTTCCCAAAAAAATTCTATGAGAGTATGGCGGATGAAACAGACCAGGATTTAGAAGACCTTATGGACGATTTAGAAGACAACTTAGAGGACAGTGATGTGAAAATCAAGTCATACAAGTTCCGTAAGATGGAAAAAATGGATGAAGATGATGCGGATGATTTTGAAGATTTGATTGAACTCTATGAAGATCGTGCGGACTATGACCTTGATATCAACTACAAGAAGGTTTATACTTGCAAGATTCGTGTGAAAGCTCGCGAAGATGGGGAGACGAACAACGAAACCCTTGAATTTTATGTTTACAAGTCACATGGCAAATGGTATGCAATAAATACTGTAATGCTATTATTTTAATTTCGTTTATAAGTAAGAGAAAAGCTGGCCATAGGCTAGCTTTTTTTGTGGGAAAGTGGTAGGAAGGAATCCTTGAATCTTATGGGAAACTTGCACATCTAGAAAAATATGTTATAATGAAAAAGTCCTTGAAACTAGTAAATGGGATCTTGACAAGATTGGGAAAGAATTCTGTCTTTTGGAGAAGTACCCAAGAGGCCGAAGGGGCTCCCCTGGAAAGGGAGTAGGTCGCTAATAACGGCGCGAGGGTTCAAATCCCTCCTTCTCCGCTTTATAGACGGTAATCCATGGATTACCGTTTTTTTACTATATGAAGACCAGATGAAATGAAATTACAGAAAGGAAAAATGATGATTATTATACCAGTATATGATATGTTACTACTTCCCGGCATTACCTTTTATTTTCGAAAGGATACTTTGGAACGGTTACAAGTTAAGGAATGTCCGGAGAATGAAGATGTTCTCTTTCTTTTGTTAAAGACAGACCGAGAACGAAAGAATGTAGAGCCTACGGATTTTTATGACCACGGACTTCATGGCAAGGTAATAAACACCGATGGAGAAGGAAGCGTGGGAATTCGGGTAATGGACCGAGTGATTGTTAGTGATATTGAGGTAGATGGAAATGCAAATCTTTCTGCCATTGCAGTGATTGCTCCTGAGATTGATGATATTGAGGAAGAGGAAGAAAATCAGGCCTTCCAACGGGCAAAGCAGGGAATGCTTCAGTTCGTTAGTCAGTATCAGTGGGGAGTATGGGCAAGGGCCTTGATCCTTCAGTGGCATTCTTTAGAAGAGATTGCCTGTTCTATGGCAGTTTATTTGGAAATACCACCAGAGGAGAAATATGAAATTATTTCTACGGATTCTAAGCGGGAACGTACGGAACTTTTAATGCGTTCCGTTTTTGAATTCTTAGAAGTTCAGCAGGTCTCTTCCGAGGCAGAATATGCCCAACAGGAAACCAATGAAAGGGTTTACCGTGAGGATGCCATTAAAAAGCAGATTGACTTCTTGCAGAACCAGTTAGACGAGATGCATCCGGAAAATGTAACGGATGTTCGTTTGTTTGAAAAGAAGATTGAAACGGCTGGTATGAAGGAAGAGGTAAAAAAAGAAGCTTTAAAGGTTTTAAACCGTATGAAGCAGGAGGGAAAGGATAGTCATGAATACGGAATGCTCTATGATTATCTGGATTTTATAACCTCTCTTAGTTTTACTAAGGAAGCCCAGGAAGAGATTGATTTAAAAGAGGCAGAGAAGGTACTTTCTTCCAGACATTATGGCCTAGATAGGGTAAAGAAGAGAATCATTGAGCAAATCGCTGTTATGCAGTTAACCAAGAAACAATCTGGTTCCATCCTTTTGTTTGTGGGTGCACCGGGAACCGGTAAAACTTCCATTGGTCAGTCTATTGCAGATGCCCTTCATCGTAAGTATGTAAGAATTAGTTTAGGTGGCGTAAAGGATGAAGCAGAAATCCGTGGTCATAGAAGAACCTACATTGGAGCTATGCCGGGACGTATTATGGAAGCTATGAAACAGGCGGGAACCAGTAATCCGGTGGTGGTTTTAGATGAGGTAGATAAGCTTTCTCAGGACTACAATGGGGATCCGGCCAGTGCCTTGCTTGAAGTATTAGACCCAGAGCAGAACTTTAGCTTTACGGATCACTATATGAATGTGCCGTATGACCTGTCCGATGTCTTATTTGTTTGTACGGCAAACACTACGGATACCATTCCGGAACCGCTTTTAAACCGAATGGAAGTGATTGAATTTCCGGGCTATACACCGATTGAAAAGGTTCAGATTGCTGCCAAGCACCTGATTCCACAGGCCATGAAGGATGTGGGAATAAAATCATCTAAGATGAAGGTGAATGAGGATGCAATTTGGAAAATCATTGATAATTACACCATGGAGTCAGGTGTTCGAGGCTTAAAGAAACAGATTCAAACCCTTTGCAGAAAGGTAGCTGTTCTTTTGGTTCGGGGAGAGGTAAAGTCTATCACCATTAACCAAAAACGAGTGACGGAACTTTTGGGAAATAAAATCGTTAACCATGATCACGTAACCGCCGTGAAGAAGCCCGGAATTGTAACCGGACTTGCCTGGACCAGGGTGGGTGGAGAAATCCTCTTTATTGAAACTGCATTTACCAAGGGAGAAGGAAGGGTGATCCTTACCGGACAACTGGGAGATGTAATGAAAGAGTCCATGCAGATTGCCATTACCCTGGTGAAGGAACGATATCCACAGTTTGTAGATCTCTTAAAGGAAAATGATCTACATATCCATGTGCCGGAGGGAGCGGTACCAAAGGATGGACCATCGGCTGGAATCACCATTACTACGGCACTTACCTCCTTGGTTTTAAATCAGCCGGTTAGCCCGGAATATGCAATGACGGGAGAGGTTTCTTTAAGAGGAGTAGTGATGCCAATCGGGGGACTTCCGGAAAAACTTATGGCAGCGGAACGTTCGGGTGTTAAGACGGTCTTTATTCCTAAGGACAATGTGATGGATTTAGATGAAGTAGCTAAGGAAGTCAAAGAGAAACTTACAATTGTTCCGGTAGAAGAAGTGGAAGAGGTTTTAAACTATGTATTGACGGAGGAGAAAAAGGGTGGCAGAAAAACAAAAACTTCAGGAAGAGGAAAAAAGAAAGAAAAGTAAGGTGACTCAGATTACAAGAATCGACAATAGTAGGAGAAAAAACGTGGTTTCTTACCTGGGTGTTTTTTGTGTGGTGGTGTTAATGTTTGCATTAGCAGAGATTACGAGAAATAAGGAAATTATTTTCCCGGAAATCGCAGCTATTGGAATTGGTTGTTTACTGACCACTAAAAGAGCATGGCGGGTAACCAACAAGCAGATGCTTGCATGGATTGCTATTTCTGCTTGGGTGGGAACTTTGATTTCCATGTATTTACCAGGACCTAAGGCATTTCAGCTGATTTTCGCCTTTGCGATTGCACAGTTTTTTTATACTTATTCCACCACTACGTTTGCTCCAATGAATTCGGCTGTGGTACTACCTGTTCTTTTAGAAAGTAAAGGGGTGGTATATCCTTTGGCTGCAATGTTACTAACCATTGTCATTATAGGGATTACTCTTTTCATCGAGCAGTTATTTATTCCGGCAAAAAAACGGGCAGAAAAGAAAAGGCAGGAAGAGTATCGCAGATTAAAGCAAACCTATCGAGGCCCGGGACGTGGTCCGATTCGATTACCTATTAGAAAAAAGACAGCGGTGATTGCGTCTGTGTGGCGTGTTTGTGTGATGACAATCCTATGTATGTTTGCCTTTTATTTTCATATGCCATATTTGATTGCACCTCCGCTTTTGGTGGCATTTACAGAATTTACCAGAACCAAGAATCTTGCTATGAAGATGAAGGCAACTACGGTGCTTGAGATTACCCTATGTGCCTTTGCAGGAAGTATTTGTAGATATTATATTTCTATGGAATACGGCCTGCCCCTGTCCCTGGCAGCAGCCTTTACCATGATTTTGGTTTTTTCTATCCAATCTCTTTGTAAATTAAAACTGCCCCCTGCAGGAGCCCTTGCAATTCTTGCAATGCTTGTTCCTGAGGAAGCAGTTCTTAGCTATTCAGTTCAAATATTAGCAGGTGCCATTGTCTATGTGGCAGCGGCAGCAGCTTATAATTCTTTAAAGTGGAAGCTTTTTACACCAGTGGCATAGTCGGCTACAATGTGGTCATGTCCATAGAGCTTGTACTTATAGGTGCAAAGTCCCTCAAGACCTACCGGACCTCTTGCGTGAAGTTTGCTTGTAGAGATGCCTACCTCGGCGCCAAAGCCGTAGCGGTATCCGTCAGCAAAACGGGTAGAGGCGTTGTGATAAACTCCGGCAGAGTCAACTAAATTCATAAAGTGTTCCGCAGTTGCATCATTCTCTGTGATGATGGCATCGGTGTGGTGAGAACCGAAGTGGTTAATATGTTTAATGGCTTCATCCACATCTTCAACGGCCTTTACAGAAATAATCAGATCCAAGTATTCAGTAGACCAGTCTTCTTCGCTTGCAGGGAGACAGTCGATGACTGCTTGGATCTCTTTGGTTCCACGAATTTCCACCTTCTTTTCATCAAAGGCTTCCTTCATCATAGGGAGGAAGCTGGAAAGAATCTTGCGATGGACCAGGAGAGTTTCTGTAGCGTTACACACAGAAGTGGCCTGGGTTTTCGAATCTAAAACCACTTTCACTGCCTTGGCAAGATCGGCATCCTGATCTACATAGCAATGGCAGATTCCATCGGCATGTCCCATAACAGGAATCTTGGTGTTATTCATAATGTACTGAACAAATTGGTTAGAACCACGAGGAATTAAGAGGTCCACATAGTCATGACAATCTAACAATTCGTTGATTTCGCTTCTTGCTTCGGCAAGGAATAACCAGTTTTCCGGAAGACCGGCTTTTACGGCTGCATCATGTACCAGGCGGAATAAAATACGATTGGTGTGAAGGGCCTCATGGCCACCTTTTAAAATGGCACAGTTTCCACTCTTTAAGCACAGGGTAGAAATCTGAATTAAGGCATCCGGTCGAGATTCAAAAATAACGCCGATTACTCCAATTGGGCAAGACTGACGAACCAGGCAAAGTCCTTCATCTAATTCTTTTTCCAAAAGCTTTTTACCAATGGGATCAGGAAGGCCAATCAGGTCATGGATTCCGGTGATTACTCCATCAATTTTTTTATTATCAAATTCAAGACGGCCAAGTAAAGGACCGGCAAGCTTTTCCTCTTTTGCAATCTCAAGATCGATTTGGTTTTCCTTTATAATCTCTGTGCGGTTGTCATCTAAGGCTTTTGCAATTGCCTCAAGGGCAAGGTTTCTTGTTTTCAGTGTAGTGGCCATGGCAAGAAAGCTATCTGCTTTCATGGCACGTGCCTGTTCTTTAATTGTCATAAGAGCCTCCTTATATCAAAATATCTTCTATCATAGCATTAAATGTTTTGGGTGACAAGGAAAATGACATTTCACTAAGCCATCACGAGAAAATCATCTTACAAAATCTTTACATTGATTTAACTTTATGCTAGTATGGACATGTATTGGGTGTTGTCTTTCTGGCACGGACATTTGTCCGAGAAGGCGGGCATCCAAGAGCTTTATCATACAACTATATAATTGATACGAATAGCAGAATACTCAAATCAGGAGGAAAGCAGAGTATGAAACTCTGTCATTAGAGAAGATGAATATCATGACGATGTTAATGGGGCTTTTTGCAGGACTTGGTTTTTTTCTTTACGGAATGAATTTAATGAGTGAAGGTCTTGAAAAAGTAGCCGGTTCCAGAATGAAAGGAATTCTCAATTGGTGTACCAAAAACCGTGTAATTGGTATTTTGGTTGGTGCACTATTTACCGCAGTGATTCAGTCATCCGGAGCAACTACGGTAATGGTGGTTAGTTTTGTTAACTCAGGACTCTTAACCATTGGCCAGGCGGTTGGTCCAATTCTTGGTGCAAACATTGGTACCGCTATTACCGGACAGATGGTGTCTTTAGACTTAGATGCCATAGCACCTGTTTTTATTTTAGTAGGTGTCATTCTTCTTTGCTTTACGAAAAAGCCAATGTCAAAAGAAGTTGGTCGAATCATCCTGGGATTTGGTATTCTGTTTTTTGGTATGGGAACCATGAAGGAAGCCATGGGAGTCTTAGCAGATTCGGAAGGGGTTCGTAGTTTTATCTCAGAGATTAGCAGTCCGTGGATTGGCTTAATCATTGGTTTTGGTTTAACCTTAATTTTACAAAGTTCCTCAGCTTCTACCGGTATCTTAATCGGTATGGCAGGATCAGGATTGTTCACCAATTTCTATGTAGCTATTTTCTATATTTTAGGTTCTAACGTAGCTGCCTGTTGTCCTGCTGTTCTTGCAAGTTTAAATGGGCGTAAGGAAGCAAAGAGAACCGCTTGGTTTGATGTATGTTTTAATGCATTTACCATGTTGCTTTTAACAATTCTTTTTATTATCCCATTCCAGGAAGGTTATGTGGGAGATCTTTATGCCAACTTCTTTAGCAATGAAGCACATCCTGCAAGACAGATTGCTAATATGCAGACCTTCTTAAAGGTGATTCAGGTAGTCATTGCGGCTCCACTTAGCAGTTATATTATTAAGTTTGTACAGATGGTAATTCCAGGAGAGGATGCACAAGCAGATACCATGGAATTAAAGTATATCAGTGTAGGTTCGGCAATCACACCAACTACCTGTATCCTAGAAGCTACTCGTGAGATCCAGAGAATGGGTGTCCATGCCATCGAAAACGTAGAGCGTGCCTTTGATGCAGTAATTAATAAGGATTCGAAAAAGATTGAAAAAGTCTTTGAGGTAGAGAAGCAAATTAATTTCTTAAATCAGGAGATTACCCAGTATTTGGTACAGATTGCTCAATCAGATATGCCAATTTCAGATGCCAAGTACTTAGGTGCTTATTTCCATGTGGTAAGTGATATTGAACGAATTGGTGACCATGCGGAAAATCTGGCAGAGTTTGCACAAAGTTCTATTACCGACGGCTTCAGTTTCTCAGAGAGTGGAACAAAGGAATTAAAGCAGATGTATGCCACGGTAGATCCTCTTTTAAAGAAGGCCCTTCAGGCGTTCTGCGATCGTGATCGAACCAATTTAAAAGAGATTTCAGAACTTGAGAATCAAACCGATAACTATGAGAAGCAGATGCAGCAACACCATGTACAGCGTATGACCGAGGGAATCTGCTCACCAAAATCAGCGGTATTTTCAGATATTTTAACCAATATGGAACGTATGGGTGATCATGCTTCAAACATTGCATTTGCAATTTTTAAGGATGAGGATTTAGAGAATGAATTATAAGCAGGCAAAAAACATTATTTTTGATATGGACGGAACTCTTTTGGATTCCATGGGTGATTGGAGAAATCTGGGAGCTCAGTATGTGAAGAAGCATGGGAAGATTCCGGAAAAAAATCTGGATCAACGTTTATCTTCCATGACCATGGAGGAGTCTGCCAGGTATTTCATTGATACTTTAAAATTAAAAAAAACAGTCTCACAGGTGAATGCCGAACTCTTAGATTTAATGGTAGAAAACTACGAGACAAAGATACAGGGAAAGCCTTATATGCTATCCCTCTTGCGAGAGTATAAAAAGAAAGGGGCAAAGATTTGCCTTCTTACTACCTCAACAGAGGAGATGGCCAAAAAGGCTTTTTCTCGTTTAGGAATTCTTTCTTCTTTCTATGAGATTTATAGCGAAGAGAGTCTTGGGGTAAAGGAAGGAAAAAGAAGCGGGGCAATCTATCAGATAACCTGTGAGAAGATGGGGGCACGACCAGAAGAAACCGTGGTATTTGAAGATGCCCTCTATGCCATCAGGTCAGCCAAGGAAGCAGGCTGTTATGTGGTGGGAGTTTATGATTGGAATTCTCAATCAGACCAGGAAGAGATTAGGAAGCTATCTGACAAATATATTTCAAAAGAAGAAATAGAAAAATATGAAAATTCATGATAGACAAATGGGAAATGAAACGTTAGAATAGTAAAGCAAATTTAATTTTACATTGATCAATTTCAAAAATGAAAGGGGCAAACAATGGGCGGAATTTTTGGTGTCGTTAACAAAAAGGGATGTGTTTATGATTTGTTTTTTGGAACAGACTATCATTCTCACCTGGGAACTAGAAGAGGTGGTATGGTTGTTTACGATTCGGAAAAGGGATTTGATCGGGCAATTCATAATATCGAAAATTCACCCTTCCGTACCAAGTTTGGACGTGATGCAGAAGAGATGGAAGGCACCATGGGAATTGGCTGTATTTCAGATTATGAGCCACAGCCTTTGATTGTACGTTCTCATCATGGAACATTTGCGATTACTACGGTAAGTAAGATTAATAATACAGAGGAACTCTCCCGTGAACTTTTTGAATGCGGACATTCTCATTTCCTTGAGATGAGTGGTGGAGAAGTGAATGCCACAGAGTTGGTTGCCTCTTTGATTAACCAGAAGAAGAACCTGATTGAGGGAATTGAATATGCCCTTGAGAAGGTGGACGGTTCCTTGTCTCTCTTACTTTTGACTCCTAAGGGAATCTATGCGGCAAGAGATAAATATGGAAGAACCCCAATCGTTTTGGGACAGAATGATGATGGATATGCGGCTTCCTTCGAAGATTTTGCCTTTATTAAGTGTGGCTACAGTCCTTATAAGGAATTAGGTCCCGGAGAAATCGACGTAATTACCTTAGATGGAGTAAAGATGTTAAAGGCTCCTGGAAAAGAGATGAAGATTTGTACCTTTCTTTGGACCTACTATGGGTATCCATCGGCAAGTTACGAGGGCTTAAGCGTTGAGCAGATGCGTTATAACTGTGGTGCCTGCCTTGCGAAACGTGATAACGTAAAGCCGGATACCGTAGCGGGAGTTCCTGATTCCGGTACCGCTCATGCAGTGGGATATTCCAACGCCAGTGGAATTCCTTTCTCAAGACCATTTATCAAGTATACACCAACCTGGTCCAGATCTTTTATGCCTACCACTCAGAAAATGAGAAATTTCGTAGCCGGCAAGAAGTTGATTGCGGTTCAGGATTTGATTAAGGACAAGAAGCTTTTGTTAATTGATGATTCCATCGTTCGTGGAACCCAGCTTCGTGAAACCACGGAATTTTTATACAAGAGTGGAGCAAAGGAAGTACATATTCGTCCTGCCTGCCCACCTTTGGTATATGCTTGTAAGTATTTGAACTTCTCGCGTTCAAGTTCCATTATGGATTTGATTACTAGACGAGTAATCAAAAAACTAGAGGGAACCGAGGATGTTTCAGAGGAGACCTTAAAGGACTACACCAATCCGGATCATGAGAAGTACCAGGCTATGGTTGAGGAAATTCGTAAGGAACTTCACTTTACCTCCCTTCAGTTTATGCGTTTAGATGACTTAATTGAATCTACCGGCCTTCCAAAAGAAAAACTTTGTACCTATTGTTGGGATGGGGAAGAATAAATCTTTAAAAAACTTGAATGGAAGATTGAAAAATAAAAGAATCTAGTGTAATATTAATCCTGTATGGTGTTTTGCCCTACAGGATTTTTTATATTATGAATATGATCAGGAGGAACAATATGAGCGCTGATGCTAAGATCACAATTGAATCAGGCAATGCCGTATTAGGTATTGAGTTTGGTTCTACAAGAATTAAGGCTGTATTAATTGGTGAGGATAACTATCCAATCGCCCAGGGAGACCACGAGTGGGAGAACCGTTTAGAGAACGGAATCTGGACCTACAGTGAAGAAGATATTTGGACCGGTCTTCAGGATTGCTATACAAAGATGACAGAGGATGTTAAGGCAAAGTATGGCGTAGAAGTAAAGCAGTTAAAGGCAATTGGTTTTTCAGCTATGATGCACGGATACCTTGTATTTGATAAGGCAGGAAAGATGTTAGTACCTTTCCGTACCTGGAGAAACTCTATTACAGGACCTGCTTCAGAGGAATTAACCAAGTTATTTAATTTCCATATTCCACAGAGATGGAGTATTGCACACCTTTATCAGGCAATCTTAAATGGCGAGGATCATGTATCTTCCATCGATTTCCAGACTACCCTTGAAGGTTTCATTCATTGGAAGCTTTCTGGTGAGAGAGTCATTGGTATCGGTGAAGCATCAGGTATGTTCCCTGTTGATTCAGATACATTAGATTATGACCAGAAGATGGTTGACCAGTTTGATGAATTAGTTGCTTCAAAGAATTTCCCATGGAAGCTTCGTGATATCCTTCCTAAGGTATTAGTTGCAGGACAGGAAGCAGGTACTCTTACCGCTGAAGGAGCTAAGTTATTAGATGTTTCAGGAACCTTGCAGGCAGGAGCTAAGATGTGTCCTCCAGAAGGTGATGCAGGTACAGGTATGACCGCTACTAATTCTGTAAAGGTTCGTACCGGTAACGTTTCTGCAGGTACTTCTGTATTTGCACAGATCGTACTTGAGAAGCCACTTTCTAAGCCATATGATGCCATCGATGTAGTTACTACTCCTACCGGACATCAGGTAGCTATGGTTCACTGTAACAACTGTACTTCTGACTTGAATGCCTGGGTAAAGCTTTTTAAGGAATTTGCAGTAGCTTATGGTGTAGAAGATATTGATATGAATAAGCTCTTTGGAGTTTTATATAATAAAGCATTGGAAGGCGATAAGGAATGTGGTGGCCTTCTTGCTTACAACTATTTCTCAGGTGAGCATGTAACAGGATTTGAAGAGGGACGTCCATTATTCGTTCGTACCGCAAACAGCAACTTCAGCCTTGCAAACTTTATGAGAGCAAACCTTTATGCAGCCCTTTCTACTTTAAAGGTTGGACTTGATGTCCTTACAAAGGAAGAGAAGGTTACCGTTGACAGCATGATGGGTCACGGTGGTTTATTCAAGACCAAGGGTGTTGGTCAGAGCATTATGGCAGCAGCCATGGATACTCCTGTAACCGTTATGGAGACTGCCGGTGAAGGTGGTGCTTGGGGTATCGCAGTTCTTGCTTCCTATGTAGTAAATAAGGAAGAGGGCGAGACCTTGGATGCTTTCCTTGATAACAAGATCTTCGCAGGTCAGAAGGGTGAGACCCTTGCACCGGAAAAGGAGATAGTAGAAGGATTCGACCAGTATATCGAAAGATATAAGGCAGGACTTCCAATCGAGAGAGCAGCAGTAGAAAACTTAAAGTAAGAAACGAATGATACCCCTGAAGGATTTTTCCTTCAGGGGTATTTGTTTCAGCGGTTAAATCCAAGCACCATCCAGGGTGATAATCTGTCCGGTTAAGGAACTTGGACTTTGTAATAGATGGTAACAAAGGTCTGCCACCTCTTCCGGTTCAATCATGCGACCGATTGGAATTTCTTCTAGTAGGTCGGCCTCTTCCTCCTTAGAGAGAAAGGAATTCATGCTGGTATGGATGGCACCACAGGCAATGGCATTGACAGAAATATTGCTTGGAGCCAGTTCTTTTCCCAGGGCCTTGGTAAAAGCGTTTAGGCCACCCTTGGTGGCAGAATAGGCCACTTCGCAGGAAGCTCCCACATTGCCCCAAACAGAGGAGATATTAAGAATCTTTCCCTCTTGTTTTTTTACCATATGAGGAATGGATAGTTTGCAGGTGGCAAAAACAGAGGATAGGTTGGTGGAAAGAATTTGATTCCATTCCTCAAAGGAAAGGTCCTGCAAGAGACCGATGATACTAATTCCTGCATCATTGATTAAATAATCTGGAAGAAGGCCTAAGTCTTCTAACTTTTTAAATAAATCCTCTACTTCCTGAAACTTACTTAGGTCACAGGAAAAAGAGGTAACTTGGACGCCCTCCTTTTGGGCCTTTTCTTCTATATCTTTTAAGCCTTTCATATGCTGATAGCCGATTAAGACCAGGCGATACTTAGGATTTAATAATCGGGTGGCGATTGCGTGACCGATTCCCGAAGAGGCACCTGTAATTAAAATGGTTTGTGTCATGATTGATACTCCTTTCAAACACTTTCTTTGCTATTATAATTTTGGATGGATAAAAATACAAGGAGAGTTTGGAGAAATGAAGGGCTTGTGATACAATAAAAAACGGATAAAAGGAGGATAGATTATGCCAAAAGATCCAGCGATTTTATTAAGTTATATGAATACCCAATTAAGAGATTTTTATCCCTCTTTGGAAGAGTTTGCCTTAAGTCAGGGGGAAGACATGGAAGCTATTCAGAAAATACTTGCGAAAATTGGCTATCATTATGACCAAGAAAGAAATCAATTTGTGCATTAAATATGGGATTTCGCTTCTTGTAATGTTGACAAGTTATGTTATACTTAGTGATGGCTAACTAATTATTATTAAGATATAGAAGGAGAATTAAGTATGAGACAGAAACCAGTTGTATTAATGGTTCTCGATGGTTACGGTTTAACCGACCACACAGAGGGGAATGCCGTATATATGGCAAAGACACCTGTGATGGACAAATTAAAGGAAACCTGTCCATTTGTACAGGGAAAGGCTTCCGGTATGGCGGTAGGTCTTCCAGAAGGACAGATGGGTAACTCAGAGGTAGGTCATATGAATATCGGTTCTGGCCGTGTTATTTATCAGGATCTTACCTTGATTACCAAGTATATTCAGGATGGCGAGTTCTTTAAGAATGAGGAACTTCTTCGTGCCATTAACAACTGTAAGGAGAACAACTCAGACCTTCACGTTTGGGGACTTCTTTCAGATGGTGGTGTTCACAGCCATATAAATCATTTATTTGCAATCCTTGAGATGTGTAAGAAGGAAAACTTTGACCGTGTTTATGTACATCCATTCTTTGATGGTAGAGATACACCACCTGCTTCTGGTAAGGACTATTTAAAGCAGTTGATGGATGAAATCGAGAAGATCGGTGTAGGTGCTGTAGCTTCCCTTTCCGGTCGTTACTATGCCATGGATCGAGACAATAATTGGGATCGTGTACAAAAGACCTATGATAGTTTAGTAACGGGAGAAGGCCAAAAGGCCAATGATCCATTACAGGCTATGCAGGATTCCTATGACAATGGCGTTACCGATGAGTTCATAGTACCAACCGTAATTGTAAAGGAAGATGGAAGTCCTGTATCTTTGGTTAAGGAAAATGATTCCGTAATCTTCTTTAACTTCCGTCCGGACCGTGCAAGACAGATTACCAAGGCCTTCTGCTTTACCGATGAAGATATTGCCAAGCAGCCTGGAGAAGCAGATAGCAGCAAGAGCATGAAGTCTTTAAAGAGACCTGGTTATATTCCTACTACCTTTGTATGTTTTAAGGATTATGATGAGACCATTCCAAACAAGTATGTAGCTTTTAAGAAGGTAGAAATCAAAAATACCTTTGGTGAAATTCTTGCAAAGGAAGGATTAAAGCAGTTAAGAACCGCTGAGACAGAGAAGTATGCTCACGTAACTTTCTTCTTTAACGGTGGTGTGGAAGATCCAAACCCGGGAGAAGATCGTCTTCTTGTAAACTCTCCTGCAGTTGCTACCTATGACCTTCAGCCGGAGATGTCTGCGCCTGAAGTAAGCAAGGGGTTAAACGAAGCAATCCGTTCTGGAAAGTACGATGTAATTGTCATTAATTTTGCAAATCCTGATATGGTAGGACATACTGGTGTTATTTCCGCAGCAGTTTCAGCCGTTGAGGCAGTAGACCAGTGTCTTGGTAGTGCGGTAGAAGCAGTAAAGGAAATGGATGGCGTTCTCTTTATCTGTGCTGACCATGGAAATGCAGAGCAGATGATTAACTATGAGACCGGTAATCCACATACCGCTCATACCACAAATCCAGTACCATTTATCTTATACAACTATGATGAGAATTATGGCTTAAGAGAGGGTGGAGCATTATGTGATATTGCCCCTACCTTATTAGAGATTATGGGAATTGACCAGCCAGAAGACATGACCGGTCAGTCACTTCTTGTAAAAAAGAACTAATATAATTGGAGGCATTGATTCATGGAATTTAAGGAAGTTCAGCAGGCGATGATCGCCGCAATGAAGGCAAGAGACAAGGAAAGAAAGGAAGCGATTTCAGATCTTGTTTCAGCGATTAAGAAATTAGCAATCGACGAGGGTAGCCGTGAGAATATCACACAAGATCAGGTGGCCCGTGCCGTGTTAAAGGAAATGAAATCAGTCAAGGAGCAGATCGACACCTGTCCGGATGAGCGAGCAGAGTTAAAGGCTTCTTATCAGAAAACTTATGAGATTATGTCTGAGTTTGCACCAAAGCAACTTTCAGAGGAGGAGATTACCGAAATCCTTCAGACAAAGTATGCAGAGGTTCTTGCCAGCAAGAATAAGGGAATGATTATGAAGGAAGTCATGGCAGAACTGAAGGGTAAGGCAGATGGAAAATTAATTAATCAGGTGGTTGCTAAGCTTACAAAGTAATTATTTAGGATGTCCTTTGGTAAAGGGCATCCTTTTTAGTTGAATTTGTTATAGAAAAAAACTATGGCAAACCCTAAGTGGAATTCATTTTCTTTTGATGGACCCATCTGTTATAATACCTTAAGGTTAAGACCCGTTTGCGGGTCTTGGGCAATAAAGAAATAAGAGGATAAATTATGAAGATCATTGATCGGCTAAAAGAAGATAGAATTCACCTTTCTATGGAGGTGTTTCCACCAAAAACAGAAACCAAGTTTGAAGCGGTAGAAGCTGCCGTGAAAGAAATCACCAAGCTCCACCCAGCCTTTATGAGCTGTACCTATGGGGCAGGTGGGGGTACCAGTCAGTATACCGTAGATATTTCCAAAGAAATCATGGAATGCGGTGTGCCATCCATGGCTCATTTGACGTGCATTTCTTCTACAAGAGAAACAATTGCTCATCAGATTGAAAGTATTAAGGGGGCAGGAATCGAAAATATCCTGGCTCTTCGTGGAGATCTTCCAGCAGATGGAAAGTTACCGGAAGATGGCTACAAACATGCCACAGATTTGGTTTATGACATTAAACGTCTTTATCCGGAGGCCTGTATTGGTGGTGCCTGCTATCCGGAAAAGCATCCGGATGCGGGAACGAAAGAAGAAGACATTCGCTTCTTAAAAGAAAAAGTAGAGGCGGGATGTGATTTTTTAACTACTCAGATGTTTTTTGATAATTCGGTTTATTATAATTTCTTATATAGATTGAGAGTTCAGGGAGTGAATGTCCCAGTACTTGCAGGTATTATGCCGATTACCACCAAACAGCAGATGAGGCGTTCCGTAGAACTTTCCGGTTGTATTATCCCGGCAAGATTCAAGGCGATTGTGGATATGTTTGGCGATTCTCCGGAAGCCATGAAGCAGGCGGGAATTGTCTATGCCAGTGAGCAAATCATCGACCTTTTGGCGAATGGTATTAAGAATATCCATCTTTATACCATGAATAAGCCAGATATTGCTCAGGCTATTTTAGATAATTTAAAGGGGATTTGGACCCCGGAAGAATAGAGGAAAAAAGATTTTTTAGGATTGACATTATCTGGAAAAATACTTATAATCAGTAACGTTACCAATTTGCAAATTGTTTGCAAATTGATTCAGTATCTGTTTAATCGTATTTAGAAAGGTCATGTAATGTCATATATCAAAGTAGAACACGTGGATTTGGGATACGAAGGAAAATCCATGGTATGGGATTTGAATTTTAAGCTTGATAAGAATGACTACCTTTGCGTGGTGGGAGAAAATGGAGTAGGAAAATCTACCCTGATTAAGACACTCCTTTCTTTAACCAAGCCAATCAAGGGCAGGATTGAATTGGGCGATGGATTAAAGCCTTACGAAATTGGTTATTTGCCACAGCAGACCATTGTACAACGAGACTTTCCAGCGACAGTAGGAGAGATTGTACTTTCCGGATGCTTACCACACCTGGGAAAAAGGTTATTTTATGGAAAAGCAGAGAAGGAGATGGCCAAGGAAAAGATGGAGTTGATGGGAATCTACCATCTTAGAAAAAAGAGCTATCGATTCCTTTCCGGAGGCCAGCAACAAAGAGCCCTTTTAGCAAGAGCCCTATGTGCAGCCAGTAAGGTCATTCTTTTAGATGAGCCAGTAACCGGACTTGATCCTAAGGCAACTGCAGAGTTTTATCAAACAGTGGTAAATCTGAATAAGTCGGGTCTTTCAGTAATTATGGTTACCCATGATATTCAGGCAGTGGATTATGCCAGTCATGTTCTTCATGTATCTGCCGAGAATTCTTTTTATGGAAGTAAAAAGGAATATACCAAGAGTAATCACTGGAAGATTTTGCAGGCAATAGGAGGGAATGAACATGAATAGTTTAAGTTTGATGGACTACCTTAACATGCCATTTGTTCAGTATGCCTTAATCGTTGGAATTTTAATTTCCCTTTGTGCTTCTCTTTTCGGAGTATCCTTAGTATTAAAGAGATTTTCTTTTATTGGAGACGGACTTTCCCATGTGGCATTTGGAGCCATTGCGGTGGCATCTATTTTTAATTTAAGCAATGATATGGTGGTTACCATGCCGGTCACCATCATGACAGCCATCCTTCTTTTAAAGTCAGGACAAAATACCAAGGTAAAGGGAGACGCAGCCATTGCTATGTTTTCTGTCTCTGCCATGGCCTTGGGTTACTTAATTTTAAATATCTTTAAGACCTCCACGAATCTGGCGGGGGATGTGTGTGATACCCTCTTTGGTTCTGTTGCTATTATTACCTTAAAAAAATCCGATGTGATTCTTACGGTGGTAGTTGCCATCCTGGTAATTTTATTTTACATATTATTTTACAATCGTATTTTTTCGGTTACCTTCGATGAAAGTTTTACCCAGGCTACGGGAAAGAATGCCGGTTTATACAATCTGATGATTGCGGTAGTAACAGCAGTAATCATCGTGCTTGCCATGAATCTGGTGGGATCGCTTTTGATTTCTGCCTTGATTATTTTCCCGGCCTTATCAGCCATGCGGATCTTTTATAGTTTTAAGGGTGTGGTTATCTATGCAGGAATCCTGTCCGTGTTAGTGACTACTTCAGGACTTTTGATTTCCATCCTTTGTACCACACCGGTGGGAGCTACCATTGTCGCATGCGATATCGTGGTCTTTTTTGTAAGTGCTATAATTGGAATTATACTTCACAGGGGATAAAATCTTTGCTATGATAAGGGCAAATGATTTGACCTTTTGATTAGGAGGAAGAGGAAATTATGGGAGTTTTTGTAGACCACAAAGAACAATTATTTTATCTTCAGACACCTACGACTACCTATGTCATGAAATTGACAGGTGGTCGTTACTTAACTCATGTGTATTGGGGAAAAAAATTGTTTCATCTTAACAAGAAGAATGCTTTTTTAAACCGGATGTTGGCATTTTCAGCGGTGGAAGAGGGAGACGGAGAGACTTATACCAGAGATTTTATCCGGGGAGAATATCCGACTGGGGGAGGAACGGATCACCGTTTTTCTGCCCTGGGGGTGACCTTTCCAGATGGTTCATGGGACTGCCAGCTAGAATATGTAGGCTTTGAGGCGATTGCCGGAAAAGAAAAAGTTCCTGGGCTCCCTAGCCTTTATGTAGAAGAGGAAGCGGAAGCGGAGACCTTAAAGATTTTTTTAAAGGATCCTCTTTGGAACCTTCAGGTTACCTTGTATTATACGGTTTTTAAAGAGTATGATGTGATTGTAAGGCGGGCAAGAGTAAGTAATGGTGGAGATCAGCCGGTCTTTTTAAATCGCTTTCTAAGTGCCAGTCTTGATTTTGAACAGGATCACTTTGATTTACTATCATTTCCCGGGGCATGGGGAAGAGAACGTCACATGGAAAAGGCCGGTTTAAGGAGTGGAATCACCTGTTTTGGCAGTAACCGTGGGGCTTCCTCTCATCAGATGAATCCTCTTTTGATTTTAGAAGAAAAGGGAGGGGATGAGGACCATGGAGCCGCCTATGCCATGAATCTTATCTATTCGGGAAATTTTTTGGCAGGCACAGAGGTGGATCAGCTTCATCAAACCCGTTTCTTTATGGGAATGGGGGATGATAATTTCTCTTGGAAGTTAGCGGCCGGAGAGGAATTGGATTCTCCTGAGGTTGTTCTTGCTTTTTCTTCAGAGGGCTTAGGAAGCTTATCAAGAACCTTCCATGACCTTTACAGAAACCACCTGGTGCGAGGAAAGTATAAAAAAGAGGCAAGACCAATCCTGGTAAATAACTGGGAAGCCACCTATTTTGATTTCAACGAGGAAAAAATCCTTGCCATTGCAGATGCGGCAAGGGATTTGGGCATTGAATTATTTGTCTTAGATGATGGCTGGTTTGGGGAACGAGAGGATGATTCTACTTCCTTAGGGGATTGGTTTGTAAACACGAAAAAACTTCCATCGGGAATCCAAGGCCTGGCAGAAAAAATCCATCAAAGGGGTTTGAAATTTGGTCTTTGGTTTGAACCTGAGATGGTGTCAAAGGTAAGTAAACTCTATGAAATACATCCGGACTGGTGCATCCATGTTAAGAATCGAAAGAGAACGGAATGTAGAAACCAGCTGATTTTAGATCTAAGCAGGGAAGAGGTTTGCGATTATATCACGAATAAGATTTCTGGTATTTTAGATAGTGCAGAAATTGATTATGTAAAATGGGACATGAACCGTCACATGACAGAGATTGGTTCTTGCGGGCTTTCCAGTGACAGGCAAAAGGAACTTCCTCACCGATATATGTTAGGATTATATAAAATCATGGAGGCCATTACCCAAAGCCATCCGGATATTTTATTTGAAAGCTGTTCCGGTGGTGGGGGAAGGTTTGATCCGGGTCTTTTGTACTATATGCCACAGGCATGGACCAGTGATGATACCGATGGAATCGAGCGTTTAAAGATTCAATATGGAAGTTCATTTGCATATCCCTTGTCAGCTATGGGAAGCCATGTGTCGGCGGTTCCAAACCATCAAACCGGCAGGGTAACTCCTTTAAAACTACGTATGGATGTGGCCATGAGTGGGAATTATGGATTTGAGTTGGATTTATCCAAGCAGTCGGAGGAAGACTTGGCAGCCATGAAGGAAAGTATTGCTTTGGCCAAGGGCTTGCGAAGCTTTTTGCCTTTTGGGGATTTTTATCGCCTCTTAAGCCCTTATCAGGGAGGCGACACCGCATGGCAGGTGGTCTCAAAGGATGGACAAAGAATCTTTGCAGCGTATTTTCAGGTACTTTCCAAACCAAATCCCGGCATTTGCCGCCTGAAGTTAAAGGGATTAGATGCTAGTGCCTTTTACTTGGATGAGGAAAATGGAGAAATTTATTCCGGCGGGGAATTAATGGAACTGGGTTTGGTGGTAAGTCTGTATGGAGATTATCAAAGCAAAACATGGTTATTTAGACGAAAGGATGATTATGAAGTATCAGATTAAAGATATTACTGAGGCTTTTTATGGTTGCGAGGAACCACCTTGTGATGGCCCTCATGCCCTTCTTTATCTGGAAGGAAGGGACCTGCCACTGGAATTGTCAGAAAAGAGAATTGCAGAATTGGGGATTGACCTTGGGGATTGGATTTATGTCTCAGATCTTGGGGAAGTTAAGAAAGCATAAAAATAACGTCGACTCTTTTAAGAGTCGACGCTATTTTTATTTTTCAATCAAATGAACATCCAACTGATTGTATGGGATTTCAATTCCATTTTCATCAAATAGTTCCTTGATTCGCTCGTTTAAGAAGTAGTAATCCTTCCAATACTTGTCGGTAGGAACCCAGAAACGAACCTCAAGTACCACGGAAGATTCTGCCAGTTCTTTTACATTTACCTGGTTTGACTCGCCGGTAATTAAATCACCGGTTTCTTTTCCTGCCTGGATCATTAATTCCTTGGCTTTTTTAATGTCAGCCTGGTAAGAAATGCCAACGGATAAATCGATTCGACGCTTTTCATGTTGGGTGATGTTGGTGATTCGGCTGTTGATTAAGGTTCCGTTGGGAATCAGGATATTTTTATTATCTATGGTAGTCAAATGGGTATAGAAAATATCGATGCGGTCTACGGTGCCTTCCACACCGTTACTTCCATTTTCTACGATATAGTCTCCTATGGTAAATGGTTTTATAACCAGGATTAATACTCCGCCTGCCACATTAGACAAGGCACCCTGAAGAGCAAGACCAATGGCTACTGCACCGGTGGAAAGTAGGGCAATAAAGGAAGTGGTCTTGATTCCCACGGTTCCAAGTACCGAGATGAAAAGTACGATGTAAAGAACAACGGAAATCAACTTCTGTAAAAATCTTGCCACCGAGGAATCAAGCTTACTCTTGTCAAAAATTCGCTTGGTGGTTCGTAAAATCATCTTAATAATCAAATGACCAATCAAGAGGATGATTAATCCGATTAAGACATCCACCGCAAAGGATACTGCCTTTGGTCCATAAGATTTTATGGTATCGATAATCTCATTGGACTTTTGTGAGAGTTCCTCGCTTGCCTGGCTGGCCATCTGGCTGGCGGTTTCACCGGCTGACTTGGTGGCTTCGGTGGTCGCCTGACTAGTCGCTTCCTCTAGGGCACTGGTGCTTTCTAGTTCATCGGCATAGGCATATATTCCCAATAGGTGTTTCAAAAACATAGTTCCTCCTTAATTTCCGTTGGCCTTGTGGATGATTTGCATCCCGTGTCCAAGAATATCACTGACATGTTCCTTTAATTCTTCGATGGTTAAAGAGCATTCCCCTCGTAACCAGGAACTGTATGCTCCTATAATAGCAGAAGAAAAGAATTCTGCATCCACTTTAAGGCATTTGTAGGTTTGGATTTTTTCACGGTAGTGATTTTGAATTTCATTCGAAAGTAACTCCCGAATGCGGCTCCAGAAGAAATCGCTATTACTGTTCTTACTGATTTCCTGATAAAAGGACAATTGGTGACTTACAAGGTGATTAATTCCCTCTAAAATAATCTCCGCATTGAAAGGATTTTCGTGGATTCCCTGTTCACCAATATATTCATAAAATTCATCAAATCCTTCTTGGAAAATGCTATTTACCAAATCATTTACCGATGAGTAGTGAAGGTAAAAAGTTTTACGGTCAATGTTTGCATTCCTTGCAATTTCGGAGATGGTGATTTTCTCTGCCGGTTTTTCCTTTAATAAATTCAGATAAGCAGTCCGGACGGATGCCTTTGTTTTTTTGATACGTCGATCCATATAATACTCCTTTTCATTTTCCGCTTTGAAAGCGCTACTTACTTAGTTTATCCTCGACTTGATGATTTTTCAATAGTTAGATGATAAATTTCTCACTTTTTGCATTTATTTCCGACTTCCTTGTTAAAATTTCCGAATTCTAAAAAAGGGCTGGATTTTTAAGAAACAAGTGACTATAATGTGTGAAGTTGAAAGGAGAGTGGATTATGGCTCGTGCACATTCCATGACGGAGGGAAAGGCCCTACCGCTAATTTTAAAATTTTCATTACCTCTGCTTGCCGGAAATATTTTTCAGCAAATGTACAATTTGGTGGATGCTATGATTGTAGGACGATCCTTAGGTCCCAATGCCTTGGGTGCCGTCAATGCTTCCGCTTCTGTGCAATTTCTTGTGTTGGGATTTTGTATAGGCTGTACCAGTGGGTTCGCTGTTCCGGTTGCCCAAAAATTTGGAGCCAAGGACGAGGAAAAGATGAGACGCTATGTTCATCACAGTCTGATACTTACTGCGGTAATTGCGGTGGTTCTGACCTTGATCACAGCCTTGTTAACCGGCCAGATTCTTCACCTTCTCCAAACGCCAAAGGAAAGTTTCCGGGACGCTTATGATTATCTTTTTGTGATTTTCCTAGGTATCCCATTTACCCTTTTATATAACCTTTTATCCAGCATTCTTCGTGCGGTGGGAGACAGTAAAACTCCCTTTCTATTTTTGGTGATCTCCACCTGTTTGAATGTTGGCCTAGACCTTTTATGCATTATGGTCTTTCATTTAGCTTGTATGGGTGCCGCCCTTGCCACCATCCTGGCCCAGGCTATTAGTGGAATTCTTTGCTTGTTCTATATGAAAATAAAATATCAGATGTTATTTGCAAAGAGGGAAGAAAGAGAGTTTCGACCAATCTATGCCAGAAAGCTAATGGGCATGGGATTTCCTATGGGCTTCCAGTTTTCCATTACAGCCATCGGCTCTATGGTTATGCAGGGAGCGAATAACAGCTTAGGACAGCTTTACGTGGATGCTTTTGGAGCTGCGGCAAGATTAAAGCAGTTTGCCATGAGTCCGTTCGATGCCCTGGCAACCGGTGTTTCCACCTTTGCCAGCCAAAACTACGGGGCTAAGAAGTTTGACCGTGTAAAGGAAGGAATCTTAAAGGGAACCATTGTGGGAATTGGTCTTGGTATTTTTGTAGGTTTGGTTTTGATCTTCTTTGGTCGACCACTGACCATGATGTTTGTATCAGGAAAACATACCCAGGTGTTAAAATATGCTTCCCGCTACCTAGCTTGTCTTGGTTATTTCTATTGGTGCATCGGTATTCTAAACGTAACAAGACTAGCGGTTCAGGGACTTGGTTTTACCAATCGGGCAATCTTTTCCGGAGTAACAGAGATGGTGGCAAGAATTTTTATGTCTGTTTTTGTAGTGCCTCACACGGGATTTTGGGGAATTTGTTTTACCGATCAAGCCGCATGGATTTCGGCCGTGGCCTATATCATCCCAACCTGTATCTATTGTGTTAAAAAGATTCAGGAAACCGGTGTCCGGGAAGATTATCAGCATGCTTATCAATTAGAAAAGAAATAAAAATCGCAGGCCGGGACGATTCCTTATTTCGTATTTGGTATACAACTATTCTAAAACCTTTGTACATCTTGGTTAATATCCTTCCGTTTGCTGTTCATTTTTTAGAAAATAAGCTTATTAGGAGGTAAGTACTTTTCCAAATAAAAAAAGCATGCTATAATATAGTCAGTAAACAGATCATTCTTTCAAGAGCAGTGTGATTGTTGGTATAGTATGTGAAATCATAACCGGAAAGGAGCAAGAAGTTGCGCAAAAAATCCCATCTTTGTTTAGCTGGATACATTTCTCATGTATCAGCAGATCAGGAGGTTTATCAACATCGTTTGGCGTTTGCCATCGGCAATATTATGCCGGACTGCAAGCCTTCATTTATAACAAAGAGACATGAGTATTATGGAACCATAGATTATGTGGCAAGAATGATTGAAAAGTTAACAGCTGAGAAGGACGCAATAAAAAAAATTTCCACTATGTATTTTGAGCGATTAGGAGAGGTGATTCATTACATCGCAGATTATTTTACCTTCCCACATAATCGTGAGTATCCCGGAACGATGAAGGACCATTGTGTTTACGAAGGAATTTTAAAGGATGAGTTAAAAGCTCATATCCGCGGTATCCGCGCGAATGAAGCTGACATGCTCACTGAGAGATTTAAGTACTATGAGTCGAATCAATTAACCTGTACAGCAGATATCTTAGAATATCTTAAGACAAAGCACCGTGAATATGTTTCAAAAGAGGAGCATACCATTCGTTTGGATATTGCTTACATTATGCAGGTGTGTACCACCATTGCATTTGCGGTTGTACGAATTTGTCAGGAAGCATTAAGCGGGTTGGATCGCTCGGTACTTGTTGGTTAGCTGCTAGAGTAAGAATGAATTGGTCATGATTTTGGAATAATAGAACCTCTGTATTTACAGGGGTTCTTTTTTGTGCTTGAATTGACTTTTCCCTGCTTCCATGAGAAAATAAAAAAGAATTTTTGAGAAAAAAGGAGGGCACTCTATGTTTTATATGCCAAGTAGATTATACACAGGAATTGATTGCTTAAAGAAGAACGCCAAGGCTCTTGAGGGATTAGGAAAGAAGGCTCTTTTAGTGACGGGAAAAAGTTCTGCCTTAAAAAATGGGTCTCAGAAGGATGTGGTAGAGGTTTTAGAGTCTTTGAATAAAACCTTTGAGGTCTTTAACCAGATTGAAGAGAACCCAAGTATCGAAACCGTTATGAAGGCCAGAGACTTCGGTCTTCTTGAGGGATGTGACTTTGTCATTGGAATTGGTGGAGGTTCCCCTATGGATGCGGCTAAGGCCATTGCCCTTATGATGAAACACAAAGAGGCAGGCTGGGAATATCTTTATGATAGTAAGGCGGCTTCAGACACTTTACCAATCGTTTGTATTCCAACTACCTGTGGAACCGGTTCTGAGGCAACTGCTGTTTCAGTGTTAACAAGAACCGATTTATTAACCAAAAAGTCCAGTGTTCACAAGTTATTTCCAACCATGTCTTTTATCGATGGAAAATACTTAAAGTCGGCACCAAAGTCCATTCTTAACAATACGGCTATGGATGCCTTAGCTCATATGTATGAAGGTGTGCTTCATAGCAAGGCAACGGATTACACCTGGCTTTGTGCTAAGACTGGCTTAGAACTTTGGAAGAAGAATAAGGATTTTCTTTTAGGAAAGAGAGAGGGAGAGGATGCAGACTACCAGAGACTGATGGATGCATCTACCATGGCAGGTATGACCATTGCCCAGACGGGAACCACCATTCCTCATAGTTTAAGCTATCCGGTAACCATTCGTCTTGGGATTCCGCATGGTAAGGCGGTTTCTTATTTCCAGGCAGCCTACTTAAAGGAAGCGAAGAAAGAGGACAGAGATCGACTGCTACTTGCTTCAGGATTTACAGATCCAGACCAGATGCATGAATTCTTCCTTACCCTTTGTCAGCCGGAAAAAATCTCAGAAGAGGTCCTTGAAATTGCTGTTTCAGAAGTAAAGGCGAATGAAAAGAAGTTGGCGGCTGTGCCATTTGCGGTAGACGAGTCGGTGATTAGAAGAATTGCCGGTTTTATGAATTAGATGAAAGAACTCCTTGCGATAAATATTGGAAACGTGTAGAATAGTTCCTGATTTATCTTTGAAAGGAGTTCTTTTTTATGGATGAAGAAAAGCAGACAGTAGACCAAAGAGACCAGAACAAGATGGGGATTCTTCCGGTAAAGAAGTTGATTATCTCTATGTCCCTTCCTATGATGGTTTCCATGTTGGTTCAGGCCTTATATAACATTGTAGATAGTATCTTTGTTTCAAGAATCAGTGAAGATGCTTTGGCAGCAGTAACCTACGCCTTTCCGGTGCAAAACCTTATGTTGGCGGTGGGAGCCGGTACGGGAGTAGGTATCAACGCACTTTTATCCAGGTCTTTGGGACAAAGAAATTATAAAAAATCGGATGCAGCGGCAAATACCGGCTTGTTGTTGGCTTTTTGCAGCGCTTTGATCTTTGTTTTAGTGGCCTTCTTTGGGGTAAAAGGATTTATGACCACCCAAACCAAGGATCCGGAAATCCTTCGGGATGGAATGAACTATTTAAGAGTGGTCTGTGGTTGGTCCTTTGGTATTTTCTTCCAGATTACCTTTGAGCGTTTGCTTCAGGCTACCGGACGTACCGTCCTAAGTATGATTTCTCAGATGACCGGTGCCATTGTAAATACCGTTTTAGATCCAATCTTAATCTTTGGACTTTTAGGTGCACCGAAGCTGGGAGTAACCGGTGCAGCCCTTGCTACAGTAATCGGCCAAACCGTAGCAGCCTGTGTGGGTCTGACCTTAAATTTAAAGAAGAATACCGATATTCATTATTCCTTGAAAGGAATTTTTAAGCCAAAGTTAGAGGTGGTAAAGGCAATTTATGGAGTAGGATTTCCATCCATCCTGATGATGTCCATTGGTTCCTTGATGAATTATCTCTTAAACCAGATTTTAAATACCTTCTCTTCTACGGCGGTAGCGGTCTTTGGTGTTTACTTTAAACTTCAGTCCTTCTTCTTTATGCCTGTGTTTGGTTTAAACAATGGATTGATTCCAGTTCTTTCATACAATTATGGAGCAAGAAAAAAGGAGCGAATCGACGAGGCCTTAAGTTTTGCCCTTCGAATTGCCTTTTACATTATGCTTCTTGGAAGCATTGTCTTTGAGTTGATTCCGGGACCTTTACTTACCATTTTCCAGGCTTCCGGCCACATGAAGGAAATTGGAATACCAGCTCTTCGAATTATTGGCGTGCATTTTCCGATTGCAGCCCTTTGTATCGTGTTAGGCTCTGTTTTTCAGGCCTTTGCTAAAAGTACCTATTCTCTCTTTGTCTCCTTGGGAAGACAATTAGTAGTTTTGATTCCGGCAGCTTACTTACTGTCATTAAGTGGAAATTTGAAACTTGTATGGTTGGCTTTTCCAATCGCGGAAGTAACTTCCTTTTGCCTGTCTTACTACTATTACAAGAAGGTTCGAAAAGAAGTGATTGATCCCTTAGCAAAGAGCAAGTAATAAGGAGGATTTATGGGAACATTGTATTTTACAAGACACGGTGAAACGGTTTGGAATGTAGCGAATAAGATTTGTGGCAGTACCGATGTCAAACTTACCGAGAGAGGCATAAAGCAGGCAAGAGACCTGGGAAAAAAGATTCGGGAAGAAAAGATTGCGATTGATTATATCCTTACCAGTCCCTTGATTCGGGCCAGGGAAACTGCTAGAATCATTTCTGAGGAAACCGGTATTCCCATGAGAATCGAAGAGGGGCTTCGGGAGCAAAACTTTGGTCGCTATGAGGGCACGCCAAGAGATGGCAAGGAGTTTGCCAAAGATAAATTAAATTTTATTCATTCCTATGGTGGTGGGGAAAGCATGCTTCGCATGGCCCAAAGAATTTACACGGTATTAGACGAGGTAAGCAAGGATGTTGACCATATCTATCTTATAGTGGCCCACAATGGAATCGCAAGATTTGTGGAATCCTATTATTCAGATATGGAAAATGAAGAGTTTACCAATTTCCGAATTCACAATTGTCAGCTTTTAAAGTATGAAAAAACACTTTGACAAATTAAAATCCTGTAGTATAATGACAAAGTAATTAAATAATAAACCGATGAGGCGGAGATAAAAATATAAGAGGCACTCACAGAGAGCGGGGATGATGGGAAACCGTAGCAGCTGTATATTAAATGGACCGCTGAGGGCGTGGTCAAAGAAGTAATTCGAGTATTCCATGACGTAAGACAAGGCGTTAGTTTGTCAGGATATGTTAGTATCTACAGAGAGTGTGGTTTTCACAAACGCAAGGTGGTACCGCGGTAATGAAAAATATTATCGTCCTTGCCTGAACAATGTTCAGGCAAGGACTTTTTTTATAAAAAAGTAGAGAAGGCAATCATGTAACCGTTCCAAATAGAAAAGGAGGATTTTATGATTTCATTAGAAGAAGTAAAGGAGTTAGCTAAGGGATATGAAAGAGTTCCCATCGCTAAGGAAATCCTAAGTGATATTAAAACTCCTATGCAGGTACTTCGTATTTTAAAGAAAAAAAGCAGGCATTGTTATATCTTAGAAAGTGTGGAGAATCAGGAGCGTCTTGGAAGATATACCTTCCTAGGCTATGATCCAAAGCTTGAGATTACCTGTGTGAATGGCCAGGCGAAAATCAAAGATGCCAGTGGAAAGGAAGAAATCAAAGAGCTTTCTCATCCAAGAGACTTGATTCGTAAGATCTTAAAAGAATATTCTTCTCCAAAGGTAGAAGGACTTCCATCTTTTACCGGTGGTCTGGTGGGCTATTTTTCTTATGATTATTTGAAATATGCGGAGCCAAGCCTAAACCTTTCTGCCAAGGATGAAGAGGGCTTTAAGGATGTGGATCTTATGTTATTTGATAAGGTAATTGCCTTTGATAACATTAGGCAAAAGATTGTGATTATCGTAAATATTAAGACCAAAAACATTGAGAATGAATACAAAAAGGGCATGGAAGACATTGACCAGACCATCGATTTGATTCGTTATGGTGAAATGGAGGAAATTGTGCCGGGACATTTGACATCTCCGGTACGCAAATTATTTGATGAGAAGGCTTACTGCCGGATGGTGGAAAAGGCTAAGAATTATATCTATGAGGGAGATATTTTCCAGGTGGTCTTATCCAATCGATTAGATGCGGATTACGAGGGGAGCTTGTTAAATTGCTACCGGGTACTTCGAAGTATTAATCCTTCTCCTTATATGTTCTATTTCAGTTCGGATGATATTGAGCTGGCAGGTGCTTCTCCAGAAACCTTAGTGAAGCTTGAGGATGGAACCCTTCGCACCTATCCTTTGGCGGGAACCAGACCAAGAGGAAAAAACGACCAGGAAGATCTGAAATTGGAAAAGGATCTTTTAGGAGATGAAAAGGAACTTTCAGAACACAACATGCTTGTGGATTTAGGAAGAAATGATTTGGGAAGAATCAGTCAGTTTGGAAGTGTTCACGTTGAGAAATATATGAACATTGTGCGTTACTCTCACGTTATGCATATTGCTTCCAATGTAGTAGGCCGGATTCGAGAGGACAAGGATGCGATGGATGCCGTAGATAGCATTTTGCCGGCAGGAACCTTATCAGGGGCACCAAAGCTTAGAGCCATGGAGATTATTAATGAGTTAGAGGATAACAAACGTGGAGTGTATGGTGGTGCCATTGGTTACATCGATTTTAGTGGTAATCTAGATACTTGTATCGCGATTCGCCTGGCCTTTAAGAAAAATGGAAAGGTTTTTGTTCGTTCCGGTGCCGGAATCGTAGCAGATTCGGTGCCTGAAAAGGAATATCAGGAATGTATTAATAAGGCAGCAGCCGTAGTAAGAGCGATTGAAGCAGGAGGGGAGGAATTATAATGATTTTATTAATTGATAATTATGATAGTTTTTCCTATAACCTCTTTCAGTTGGTAGGAGAAATCAATCCGGACATTGTGGTCATTCGTAATGATGAAAAAAATATTTCGGAGATTGAGGCTATGAATCCTTCTCACATTATCCTGTCTCCTGGACCGGGAAAACCAAGTGATGCAGGCATTTGCGAAGAGGTAGTAAAAAATTTTCGTGGAAAGATTCCAATCCTTGGTGTATGCCTGGGACATCAGGCGATTTGTGAGGTTTACGGGGCTACCGTTACCTATGCCAGCAAGCTGATGCATGGAAAGAAATCATCCACCCTGCTTGATTTAACCAGTCCGATTTTTAAGGGACTTCCTTGCAGTGTAGATGTGGCAAGGTATCATTCTTTAGCGGCTAAGTCGGGAACCATTGAGGCTCCTCTAAAGATTACAGCCACGACCAAAGAAGGAGATATTATGGCAGTAGAGGACCGGGCCAATCGGGTGTATGGATTACAGTTCCATCCGGAATCTATTTTAACCAGTCGAGGACATGAGATGATGGAGAATTTTTTAGCTCAGTAGAGGATATTCGGTCGGAGTACAAGCTCCGAACTAGTTTTGATCGAAAGTATTTGAATAAAGGGAGGTAAATAATATGATCGTAGAGGCAATTAGTTTATTGGTAGCAGGTAAGGATTTAGATTCCATGACGATGTCAGCAGTAATGGATGAAATCATGAATGGTGAGGCAACGGATGCACAGAAGTCAGCATTCCTTACCGCTCTTGCTATTAAGGGTGAGACCATTGAGGAAATTACGACTGCTGCAAAAACCATGAGACAGCACAGTGAGCGTTTTCCATTTGAGGGAGATGTACTGGAAATTGTAGGTACAGGTGGAGATAAGTCCAATTCTATTAATATTTCAACCATTACTTCCATTATTGTTTCTTCTTTGGGAATCAATGTGGCAAAGCACGGAAATCGTGCGGCATCAAGTAAGTGTGGAACCGCAGATTGCTTAGAGGCCTTGGGAGTTAACTTAATGGTGGAGGCAGAAAAGTCTGCAGAAATTTTAAGGGAAGAAAACATGTGCTTCTTATTTGCACAGAAGTATCATCCAGCCATGAGATTTGTTGGTGGTGTTCGTAGAGAGATTGGAATTCGTACCATGTTTAATATCCTTGGTCCTCTTGCTAATCCGGCAGGTGCAAATCTTCAACTCTTTGGTGTTTATACAGAAGAAATTGTTGAGCCACTTTCAAGAGTATTATCTAACCTTGGGGTAAAGCGTGGAATGACTGTTTATGGTCAGGATGTGATGGATGAGATTTCTCTTTCGGCTCCTACTACGGTATGTGAAATCAAGGATGGAAACTTCGAGAGTTATGTCATTAAGCCGGAGGACTTTGGCTTTAAGAGATGTGAAAAGTCGGATTTAGTTGGTGGTAGTCCTGCGGAAAATGCGGCTATTGCAAGAGATATCCTTTCAGGAAAGTTAGAAGGACCAAAGAAGGATGTTTGTCTTTTAAATGCTGGTGCAGCAATTCATATTGCAAAGCCGGAATATAGCATTCAGGAAGGAATTGAGTTGGCAAAAGAGGCGATTGCCAGTGGAAAGGCTATGGCACAGTTAAATGCATTTGTAGCAGCAACCAACCGATAAAAGAAGGGGAATTCATGAATATCTTAGAAGAGATTGCAGGAAAAAGAAGACAGGACTATGAGGCAAGAAGAAGAGAGATTACCTTTGCCCAGGTAAGACAGGAGGCAGAGGCCCTTGCAGCGAAGGAGGGAGAGTTTTCCTTTCCTTTTTATCGGGCCTTGAAAAAACCATCCATGAGTTTTATCTGCGAGGTGAAAAAGGCGTCTCCTTCGAAAGGATTAATCGCCCCGGATTTTCCTTACCTGGAAATTGCGAAGGAATATGAGACCATTGGAGCTGCTGCTATTTCCTGTTTAACGGAGCCACATTATTTTCTGGGCTCGGACCAGTATTTAAAAGAGATTACAGATCAGGTATCTATTCCGGTCCTTCGTAAGGACTTTACCGTAGATCCCTATCAGATTTTTGAAGCAAAACTTTTAGGGGCTTCTGCTATTTTATTGATTGTAAGTTTACTTGACGATTCGGCTTTAATCGAATATAGTAGTATGGCAAAAAGTTTAGGCTTATCTGTCTTGGTGGAGTGCCACGATGAAGAGGAAGTGGACCGTGCAATCAGGGTGGATGCAAAGATCATTGGTGTCAATAATCGTAACCTGAAGGACTTCACCGTGGATATTAATAATTCGGTTCGCTTAAGGAATTTAGTTCCGGAAGAAATCGCATTTGTATCGGAAAGCGGTGTAAAGACAGGGGCAGATGTTCAATTTTTATATGAGAATAAAACCGATGCAGTTTTAATTGGTGAAACCCTGATGAGAAGCAGTGATAAGAAAGCAACACTGGATTCTTTCAGAGCGTAAGTAATAGATTGGCATGGCAAGATGCTAAAATGGAGGTAACTATGTCTAAAGGAAGATTTGGAATTCACGGTGGTCAGTATATTCCGGAGACCCTGATGAATGAGATTCACAAGTTGGAGGAAGCGTATGAGTTCTATAAGAAGGACCCTGCATTTAATGAGGAATTGAATACTCTTTTAAGAGAGTATGCAGGTAGACCATCTCTTTTGTATTACGCAGAAAAGATGACAAAGGATTTGGGTGGAGCAAAGATTTATCTGAAGAGAGAAGATTTAAACCATACCGGTGCTCATAAGATTAACAATGTTTTGGGACAGGCTCTTTTGGCAAAGAAGATGGGAAAGACCAGATTGATTGCGGAGACAGGAGCAGGACAGCATGGTGTTGCAACTGCAACTGTAGCAGCTCTTTTAGATTTAGAATGTGAAATTTATATGGGAGCCCTGGATTGTGAGCGTCAGGCCTTAAACGTATACCGTATGAAACTTCTTGGTGCGTCTGTTCATCCGGTTACCACTGGAACCGGTACCTTGAAGGATGCAGTGAATGAATGTATGAAGGAGTGGACCAACCGAGTAGATGACACGCTTTACTGTCTTGGTTCTGTTATGGGACCACACCCATTCCCACAGATGGTTGGAGATTTCCAGTCAGTAATTAGCCGTGAGGCACGTGCTCAGATTCTTGAGAAGGAAGGCAGACTTCCTGACGTGGTCATGGCTTGTGTGGGTGGTGGAAGTAATGCCATGGGCATGTTCCGTGAATTTATTCCAGACGAAAGCGTCAAATTAATCGGTTGTGAGGCGGCAGGGCTTGGCGTTGATACAGATCGTACTGCTGCTACCATGGCAACTGGTAAGCTTGGAATTTTCCATGGAATGAAATCGTATTTTTGTCAAAATGAATATGGTCAGATTGCACCGGTTTATTCGATCTCTGCCGGATTGGATTATCCCGGAGTTGGTCCAGAGCATGCCAACCTTCACGATACTGGCCGTGCTCAGTATGTACCGGTCACCGATGAAGAAGCAGTAGAGGCATTTGAATATATTGCAAGGACAGAGGGAATCATTGCTGCAATCGAGAGTTCACATGCCATCGCTCATCTGATGAAGCTTGCACCTACCATGGATAAGGATCAGATTATTATCTGCTGTTTATCGGGACGTGGAGACAAGGATGTAGCTGCAATTGCAAGATATAGAGGAGTGGATTTACATGAATAAGATCAAAGAGACATTAATGGGAAAGAAGAGCTTTGTTCCGTTTATTACAGCGGGAGATCCTTCTTTAGATAAAACCGAAGAATTTATTATTAAAATGGCAGAAGCAGGTGCTGGGCTGATTGAAATAGGAATTCCATTTTCAGATCCGATTGCAGAGGGACCTGTGATTATGGATGCCAATGTGCGTGCTCTTTCGAATCCGGATGGTTGCACCACAGATCAGGTTTTTGAAATGGTAGAGAGAGTAAGCAAGAAGGTAGATGTACCAATGGTTTTTTTGACTTACTTAAATCCGGTTTACGTATATGGACCGGAAAGATTCTGCAATCGTTGTAAGGAGGTTGGAATCTCAGGAATCATTATTCCTGACATGCCATATGAGGAGAAGGAGGAAATCCTTCCGGCAGCTAAAGCGGCAGGCATTGATGTTATTAGCATGATTGCTCCAACTTCAAAGGATCGAATTCAGATGATCGCAAAGGAAGCTACCGGCTATATTTATGTGGTATCTTCCCTTGGGGTAACCGGCGTTCGTAGCGAAATCACCACAGACCTGGGTGAAATTGTAAAGCAGATCAAAGAAGTAACAGATACACCTGCTTGTATCGGATTTGGAATCAGTACTCCTGAGCAGGCAGACAAGTATGCCAGGGTAGCAGATGGCGTAATTGTAGGTTCTGCAATTGTAAAAATCGTAGCTGAGCATGGAGCAGACGCTGGTCCATACATCTATGAGTATGTAAAGAAAATGGTAGAAACCGTTGAAGCAGTAATATAATCTGGTAGATGCAATGATTTCCCAAGAAGTATCGTATTACAAGGAAATCTATCAAAAGGCCATTCATTTGAATGGAACGATATTATCGAATATATCTTGCATTTTTAGTGATATTTTGAAACTATAAAGGCATTTATGACAAATGTCAGGAAAAAAAAGGGTTCTTTTTTTATAATCGACATAATGTATAAATATATTTCCCTTTTTCGTTATATTATACGGCGAAACGTTTTTAGCATGACGAAAAGGCGAAAAAATTGGGACAGGAGGACAAATTTTTGAACAAAGTTAGAAAATTGAAAAAAGCACTGGCTTTGGCGCTTTCACTGGCTTTAGTGAATAGCTATGAGATTCCTCAAAAGGCAATCACCGCCTATGGAGCAGAATCTTCCATTGCTGATCTGGAATTATCTTTTGATTCCAGCGTTCAAACAGTAACCTTAAGTGATGCAACCACCACAGAAATTCATTTTGCTGGTTCCAACACTTACAACACCTTAAAGGCTTTGGCTGATGTGGGCTATAGTGCTTTAGAGGTGGACTATACCATTACATCTTATACGGCAAGTGGAAACCCAGGGGTGCAGCCATTTGTTGTATATGGTAATACTTGGAAGGGTAAGTGGTATGATCTTACTTCAACAGGAAGTGGTAGTGCTACATTGGATTTGGGGGCTATTAGTACTACAGATACCTCTAACATTGATCATTTTGGTTTCCAGGTTACCAATGTAACAGGAACCGTTAGCTATCAGATTACAGGAGTACGTCTTACCGGAGCAGGAACTGCAAAGTCAAGCACTTCTTCCGGCTCTACATCGGCAGATTCGGATGTATCAGGCGTAAGCATTACCGTAACAGACGGTTCCGGTGCAAATGGGAATTACTATGAAAAGGTTTTTGGAATTACCAATAATACCGGTTCTACCATTACAGGAGTTCAGATTTTAATCCCTGTTAATACAGCAAGCAACGTGCAGGCTTGGGGAGCTACCGCTGTTTACGATTCAGAGCAGGGAGGTATTATCTTCTATTATGCAGGTTCCATTCCAAACGGAAGTACCTACTATAGTGAAGATGTAAAATGTGGATTTGTAGCAAGTGATAATTATGTTGGAACTCCATCTGTGATTGCAATTAACTGTTCAGCACCAGCTGGCAGTGGAGTTAGCGGATATTCCTTGGATTATGAAATCACCGGTAATAATACAGATCTTGCCTATAGCGAGACACCATACGGAAAGCATGGTGATTTAAAGCTTGCAACCGTATCCGGTTATTCACAGCCAATCATTGTGGATGAAGCTGGAAATCCTATGATTCTTCGTGGAGCTTCTACCCATGGTCTTCATTGGCCAGAGATGAGTCCATTTGTAAATAAAGACGGTTTCCAGTCTCTTCGTGACGAATGGGGAATCAACTGTATCCGTCTTGCCATCTATCCTAAGGAAGGTGGTTATACCGAGGGAAAACAGTCAGTCCTTGACACCTTAATTGAAAACGGTGTTTCATATGCGACCGAACTTGGTATGTATGTGATTATTGACTGGCACGTACTTTCGTATAACCCATGGGATACAGAATCTCAGGCGGAAACCTTCTTTGAGAAGTACGCAAGCAAGTACGCAGATTATGGCAACGTTTTATTTGAGATTGGAAATGAGCCAACCGGTTGTTCTTGGTACAACGGAAGTGGTAAAGATCTTTACACTTATGCTAAGACCCTTACTGGCATTATCCGCAAGTATACCGACGCCTTGGTAATCTGCGGAACCAATAACTGGTCTCAGGATGTACAGGAGGTAGCAAGTAAGCCTCTTTCAGCAGATGGCTATACCAATGTTTTATATACCTTACATTTCTATGCTGCATCTCACTATGATGATTTAAAGAAGAAATTAAAGACTGCCATTGAAGCAGGTACTCCAATCTTTGTAAGTGAGTTTGGTACCTGTGATGCATCTGGTAATGGTTCTTATGATTTTGATAATGCAAGTGCATGGATCAATCTTTTAACAGACAATGGCATTTCATTTGCATGTTGGAGTTTATGTAACAAGAACGAATCTGCTTCTTATATTTCAAACGGTTCTTCAAAAACAAGTAACTGGACAGAAAGCGATCTTGCACCTACCGGTTATTGGTTAATTAACACCTGTCGTGCCCTTCAGGATTTAGAGAATGCTACCGATACGAGTAAGGAAGAAGAGACTACTACTCAGGAAGAAACAACCACAGAGGATGAATCCTCAAAGGCAGCCGCAGAAGAGGCATCAAAGAAAGCCGCAGAAGAAGCCAGCAGATTAGCAGAGGAAGAATCTTTAAAGGCAGCTGCAGAAGAGGCATCAAAGAAAGCCGCAGAAGAAGCCAGCAGATTAGCAGAGGAAGAATCTTCCAAGGCGGCAGCAGAAGAAGCCAGCAGATTAGCAGAGGAAGAGTCTTCCAAGGCAGCAGAGGAAGCAAGTTCTAAAGTAGCCGCAGAAGAGGCATCAAAGAAAACGGCAGAAGAAGCAACTACTACAAAGAAGGTAGAAGAGGCAACCACAGTCATTAAGCAGGATACAGTAGTATCTAATGTGGAATCTCAGACAACAAGTACAACTGCTACCACTACAGCTACATCTACATCTACAGCTACAACAACAAGTGTTCCTGGTGTGGGTTCTGTAATTAAATATAAGAACGTAACTTATGTGGTAAAGGCTAATAAGCAGCTTACCGTAAAGAAGATTAACAAGAAGGCAAAGAAGATTGTGATTTATGATTATTTAACCATCCAAGGAGTGAAGTATAAGGTTACTTCCATTGAGGCAAAGGCAGGAAAGAACTGCAAGAAGTTAAAGTCAGTCACCATTGGAACAAATGTTAAGACGATCGGTAAGGAAGCATTTTATAAGTGCAAGTCATTAAAGACTGTCAAAGTAAATGCAAAGGGAATTAAGAAGGTAGGAAAGAATGCCTTTAAGAAGATCAACAAAAACGCTAAGTTCAAGTTACCAAAGAGTAAGTTGAAAAAGTATAAAAAACTATTTAAATTAAAATAATCATTGGAAGAAAAAACAGCTGGTAACCCTTGGGTCACCGGCTGTTTTTGAATGGGAAAGTTGGTATGGACTTGTTTTCTAGGAAGGAAAAGTGTGATATAATAACAAGGCATTTTACGTAATAAAAAGAAAAGGAGGATATGTACATATGGTAAAGCATATTATTTTATGGCAGTTAAAGGATGAGTTATCTGCAGAAGAAAAGGAAGCAGCAAAGAAGGCGATTAAGGAAGGCTTAGAAGGCTTAAAGGATCAGATTCCTGAAATCTGCCAGATTAAGGTAAATATTAATGGATTAGAAACCTCTAATGCAGATGTGATGCTTGATTCCAGTTTTAAAACAGCAGAGGATTTAGCAGTGTATGCAAACCATCCCAAACATGTAGCAGTAGCAATAGGCGTGGTAAAGCCAAATACTAAGAGCCGTACCTGTCTTGATTTTGAGGAGTAGTGCCTATGAATCCAATGGATATGATGAAGATAAGCAAATTGTTTCAGGGGTTTAAGGCAAGACATCCTAAGGTCGTATCTTTTACCGATGCGGCTAAGGGAAAAATTATTCAGGGAAGTGTCCTTGAGATGTCAATTACCGATCCCAATGGCCAGACGATTTCAACGAATATGAAGGTGCAGCAAGAGGACTTGGAATTATTTGCTATGATGATGAATTTGAAAAAATAAGTTTTGAAAACCATTGACAAAGCCATCTTTTGATGTTATCCTGTAATTAAATTTGATACAATCTAATTTTATAAAATATTTCGAAAGGTGGTTTTTTATGAGTTTTTATGATTACAGTGTAGCAAAGTCAGACGGCCAGGAAGTTTCAATGAAGGAGTTTGAGGGTAAGGTGGTTTTAGTTGTTAATACCGCTACAGGATGTGGATTTACCCCACACTACAAGGATTTAGAGGCTATGTATGAGGAATTCCATGAGCAGGGATTAGAAATCCTTGACATCCCTTGTAACCAGTTTGCAGGCCAGACTCCTGGTACCGACGAGGAAATCCATGAGTTTTGTACTTTGAAGTATAATACCCAGTTCCCACAGATGAAAAAGTCTGAAGTAAACGGACCAAATGCCTTAGACCTTTATAAGTATTTAAAGGAACAGAAGGGATTTGAAGGCTTTGGAAAGGGACCTAAGGCCCTTGCTATGGGAGCATTATTAAAGAAAATCGATAAGGATTACAAGAATAACCCTGAGATTAAGTGGAACTTTACCAAGTTTGTAGTAGATCGTCAAGGAAATGTGGTGGCGAGATTTGAGCCAACCGAAGATATGAAGAAGGTTAGAGAGTACATTGCTTCTCTAATCTAAGAAAATAAAGGAGAGTAGAGAATGACGGATGAAAAAAAATACGAGGCTTTAAAACTGGAAAACCAGCTTTGCTTTCCTATGTATGCAGCAGCCAGACAGATTGTTAGACAGTATACTCCTTATTTGAAGAAATTAGATCTTACCTATACCCAGTATTTGGTTTTAATGGTTCTTTGGGAAAAACAAACCATTACGGTAAGTGAACTGGGAGCCTGCCTTTACCTGGATTCCGGTACCCTGACCCCGCTTTTAAAAAAGATGGAAGCCCATGGCTTGGTAAGACGGACAAGAGATCAAAAAGATGAGCGAGTCGTTCATGTAACCATTTCCCAAGAGGGAATGAACCTGAGGGAGAAGTGCTTAGAAATACCTGCCCATGTGGGTTCTTGCGTGAAACTAAAAAAGGACCAGGCAAAGGTTTTGTATGAGGGATTGTATGCTTTTCTGTCAGGATTGAAGGGAGAAGACCATGAGTGAAAAAATATATGATGTAATTGTAGCTGGGGCTGGTCCGGCAGGACTGGGAGCAACTCTTTATGCCAGAAGAGCCATGCTGGATACCCTTTTAATTGAAAAGGAATTTGACGGAGGTCAAATTTTAAGTACCGATTCTGTAGATAACTACCTGGGACTTCCCGGAATCAACGGTTACGAGATGGGAATGAAATTTTCAGAGCATGTGGCAAGTTTTGAACCGGACAAGGTGACAGGAACCATTGAGGACATAAAAAAAGAAGGAGACCTTTTTAAGGTTTCCACCTCTCAAGGGGAATACCAGTCAAAGACCCTTGTCTATGCCATGGGTGCCAAGCATCGCCTCTTAGGTATTCCGGGGGAACAGGAATACGGCGGTCGTGGAGTATCCTATTGTGCCACCTGCGATGGAGCTTTTTACCGTGGAAAGGACACCATTGTTGTGGGCGGTGGAGATGTGGCCCTTGAGGATGCTCTCTATCTTTCAAAACTTTGCAACAAGGTTTATTTGATGCATCGTCGTGACCAGTTCCGGGCAGCTAAGGTTATTCAGGACAAGGTTCTTGCAAATGACAAGATTACCGTGATCTGGAACGCAAGACCAGAAGAAATCCTTGGAAATGAGGACCGTAAGGTGAAGGGCCTTTCCTATGTGGATACGGTAAGTGGAGAAAAGGGGGAAGTTACCGTAGATGGAGTTTTTATTGCCGTAGGAATGTTGCCACAGTCTGAACTTGTCACAAACCTGGTTGATTGCGATCATGGCTATATTTGTGGGGATGAGACCTGCAAAACAAGCCTTCCGGGCTTTTATGCGGTAGGAGATGTTAGAACCAAACAGCTTAGACAGGTTATTACAGCGGTAGCGGATGGAGCCAATGCCATCACATCCATTGAAGAATATCTTCATTAATCGATACGCATTGCAATAAAACTCTCTTGAAAAAGTGAAAAAAAGTTAAAAAGAAATGAAAATTACAAAATGGAAACAATTTATGTTGGATAAAAATGAATAAGATTTAGTAAAAATAGTTAACATCGTCTCTCCCCAAGAAATACAAGGAATTATGGAGGGACGATGTTTGTCATGTAAAACCAGAGGCGGAAACTATTTTTTTGTTTTTCGTGTAAAAATGTGTTCGGTATGTGAAAGTTGCAACAAGGACCCCAAGATATTATTGACTTTTTTTGTGTAAAATGATAAACTTCAACAGGAATTAATAAATTTGTAATATTTTGCAGATCATTTTAATGGAGGAATTCGATGAATACCAAATTAACGAAGATGATTGCGTTAGGACTGGTCAGTTCTATGATGCTCACGAATAACGCAACTTCAGTTCGTGCTGAAGAGGCTACTACAGCTGCAGAGACAGTTGCAGAAACCACCGTGGCCGCCGTTGAAACAGAAGCAACTGTTATGGAAACAAGTGCTGAGGAAACAACAGCAACTGAAGAAATTTCTTCTGAAGCAACTTCAGAAGAAGCAACTACTTCGATCGAAGAGGTAACTGAAGAGGAAGCCAGTGAAACTTCATCAGAGGAAACAGAGGAAGAGAAGGAAGCAGAGCAGACTGAGATGGCTGTAGCAGGTATTTCAGTATTATTAGATAACTACTATGCATCTAATAGCGAGGGACTTTCAAATCTCGTTCCGGAAGAGGAGACAAGTGTTGTTGAAGAAGAAACAACAACAGAAGCACTTCCAAAGTATAAGAGAAGAACACAAAGATATTTTGATTCATTAGCAGTAGCTGTGGTTGATACCTACGTGAATGTTCGAAAGAAGCCAAATACAGATAGCAAGATTGTAGGACACATTTATGGCAACTGTGGTGCAAAAATTTTAGAGACTACCGATGATGGTTGGTACAAGATTCAGTCAGGTAATGTAGAAGGTTATATTAATGCTTCTTATTTCAAGACTGGTGATGAAGCAGAAGAGTATGTATTTAAGAATGGATATATGCTTGCAACCTGTACCGAAGACGGCTTATATGTTCGAGCAAAGAGATCAACGAAGGCGAAGATTTTAACCCAGTTAAATGCCGGTCAGAAGTATGCAGTTGTTGATCAGTCTGAATATTGGGCTCAGGTGGTTCTAGATGACGAAGGAACTACCGGTTGGGTATCCCTAAAGTATGTAAAGATTACAGCTTATCTTGATAAGGCTGTAACCTTAAAGGAAGAAGAAGAAATTGCGAAGGAAGAAGCTTCAAGAGCGGCAGCAGAGGCTGAGTCAATCTCAGAATCCATTGCGGCAGAGCAGGCAGCAGCACAGGCAGCGGCTGAGGCAGAAAGCAAGGCACAGGCAGCAGCAATTGTACAGCAGCAGGCAGCTTCTTACAATAGTTATTCTAATAACACAACCTCAACCACAAAAGCGGCAGAGTCATCTGCATCTACAAGTACATATAGCGATTCAACCACATCTTCTGGTTCAGGAGCTTCAGTCGTAGCTTACGCTAAGAGATTCCTTGGCAATCCATATGTATACGGTGGTTCAAGTCTTACCAATGGTACAGACTGTTCAGGATTTACAATGTCTGTATATGCTCATTTTGGCTATTACTTAAGCCATTCATCAGCAGCTCAGAGAAGTGCTGGTAGAGCAGTATCCTTTAGTGAATTACAGGCAGGTGATTTGATTTGTTACAGCGGCCACGTAGCAATCTATATTGGCGGTGGACAGATTATTCACGCAAGTACACCTTCTACCGGAATCATCATTTCAAGTATGTATTACGGAAGCACACCAATTTGTGCAAGAAGAATTTTATAATTAGAGAATCAATCGGTTGGTAACATAGGTTACCAGCCGATTTTTTTTGCAAACGAAAATAAAAATAAAAATATCCTCTGTAAATTTGATTTTCGTAAACTAAGGGGTTATAATATAAATGAGTTTAAAATAATAATTACAAAGTCATCTAGGAGGGATGGCTTATACGGAACAGTAAACTCAATTCTAAAAGAAAAGGAGTTGTGGACAACATGCGTTATGTAATTACAGGTAGAAATATTGATGTAACAGAGGGATTAAAGGCAGCGGTACACGAGAAGATCGGAAAGCTTGAAAGATACTTCACCCCGGATACCGAGGTACATGTAACATTGGGGGTAGAAAAGGATCGTCAGAAGATCGAGGTAACAATTCCATTGAAGGGACGAATTGTTAGAGCAGAAGAGACAAGCAGTGATATGTATGTTTCGATTGATCTTGTAGAGGAGATTATTGAAAGACAGTTAAGAAGATATAAGACTAGAATTATCGATAAGAAGCACACAGGAGAAAACTTCACAGACGAATATATGGAGAACGACTACGATGAAGATGGCAGCGTTAATATCATTCGTACCAAGAAGTTTGCTGTTAAACCAGTAGATCCTGAAGAGGCTTGCTTACAGATGGAATTGCTTGGACATAACTTCTATGTATTCCGTAATTCAGAAACGGATGAGGTGAATGTTGTATATAAGAGAAAAGACAACACCTACGGGCTGATTGAACCTGAGTTTTAAATTATGGTAGTAGTACCATAATTAGGAAAGAGCTTTCACTAGAGTGGTTACTTTGGTGGAAGCTCTTTTTTTTGTTGTCTTTTTGGGTATGCATTTTTTAGAAAATGAAGTATAATTTCACGTAATAAGAAAAGGAGGGCATTATGCAGGAAGAAAAAGAACTGTCTGTATTTAAAAAAATGAAAGGTCATTGGCAAACCATCAACAGACATAAAAAAGAAGTGATGAAACTTTGCTTTAAGGCGGGTTTATATAAACAAGGTCTACTTCATGATTTATCAAAGTATTCACCGGATGAATTTATTCCGGGAGTAAAGTACTATCAGGGCTATCGAAGTCCCAATAATGCCCAAAGAGAGATGGAAGGGGCCTCCACTGCCTGGCTTCACCATAAAGGAAGAAATAAGCACCATTTTGAATATTGGGTAGATTATCCTTGCAAAGGCTTAAATGACGGCCGGGGAAAGATGGTGGGCATGCAGATGCCAAAGCGTTATGTGGTGGAGATGTTTTGTGACCGAGTGGCTGCAGGGAAAATCTATAACGGAGATGCCTATACAGACAAACATCCTTTGGAATATTTTGAAAAAGGAAAAGATCATTACTTAATGAATCCTAAAACCCAGCGCCTTTTACATCATTTGCTAAAAATGCTTGCCCAAAAAGGAGAGGAAGAAACTTTTTCCTATATTCGAAAGAACATTTTAAAAAATGACAAATCCAGATGAGTTTTGATTGTTCATGCATAGGGAAAAAGGGTTGAATAATCTCTTGCATAATGGTAAAATAAGTGCTTAAGTGGCTAAATAGAAAACTATTCAGTAATGAGAGAAAATAGATTTAGGAGAATTTGAAACATGCATATTTTAGAAAAAATGTTTGGAACTCACAGCGAGCGTGAGATAAAGCGTATCCGTCCAATCCTGAATAAAATTTTAGGATATCGTGAGGCGATGATGGCGCTTTCAGATGAGGAACTTACTGCAAAGACCCAGTATTTTAAGGATCAGCTTGCCAATGGAAAGACCCTAGATGATATCCTTCCGGAAGCATATGCGGTAGTAAGGGAAGCAGCGAGACGAGTTTTAAATACCGAGCATTATGAAGTACAGTTAATTGGTGGCATTATTCTACATCAGGGACGTATTGCTGAGATGAAGACCGGTGAAGGTAAGACCCAGACCTGTCTTTTACCGGCCTACTTAAACGCCTTAGAGGGCAAGGGTGTACATGTCGTAACCGTTAACGAGTATCTTGCTAGTCGAGATGCTGAGTGGATGGGACAGGTTCACAGATTTCTTGGTTTAAGCGTTGGATGTGTCTTAAATGACATGAGTCAGGAAGAACGTCGTGCAGCGTATAACTGCGATATTACCTATATCACCAATAACGAATTAGGGTTCGATTATCTTCGTGATAACATGGTTATTTACGAAAAAGACTTGGTACAGAGAGAACTTCACTATGCCATTATCGATGAGGTGGATTCGGTATTAATCGATGAAGCCAGAACTCCATTGATTATTTCCGGACAGAGCGATAAGTCGACGAAACTTTATGAAGCATGTGATATTCTTGCAAAACAGTTAGTAAGAGGTGAGGAATCCAAGGAACTTTCTAAGATGGACCTGATGATGGGTGAAGAAGTAGAAGAGTCCGGAGACTTCATTGTCAATGAAAAGGATAAGGTAGTAAATCTTACCGAGCAGGGTGTTCATAAGGTTGAGAAATTCTTCCACATTGCAAACCTTGCAGATCCGGAAAATCTTGAAATTCAGCACAATACGATCCTTGCCCTTCGTGCACACTATTTGATGCATAAGGATCAGGATTATGTAGTGAAGGATAACGAAATCTTAATTGTAGATGAGTTTACCGGACGTATTATGCCAGGTCGTCGTTATTCGGATGGTCTTCATCAGGCCATTGAGGCGAAGGAGCATGTAAAGGTAAATCGTGAAAGCAAGACTCTTGCTACCATTACCTTCCAGAACTTCTTTAATAAATATGCCAAGAAGTGTGGTATGACCGGTACTGCTTTAACAGAGGAGCAGGAGTTCCGTGATATTTACGGGATGGACGTTGTAGAAATCCCTACCAACAGACCGATTGCTCGTAAGGATCATCAGGATGCAGTTTATAAGACAAAGAAGGAAAAGTATCGTGCCGTTGTTCGTGAGGCTAAAGCGGCTTACGAAACAGGCCAGCCGGTTTTGATTGGTACCATTAACATTGATACTTCGGAATTACTGAGTGCCTTATTAAAGAAAGAAGGAATTCCACATAAGGTATTAAATGCAAAATACCATGAGTTAGAAGCAGAGATTGTAGCTAATGCAGGTCAGCACGGTGCAGTTACCATTGCTACAAACATGGCAGGTCGAGGAACCGATATTAAGCTTGATGATGAGGCAAAGGCGGCTGGTGGTCTTAAGATCATTGGTACCGAGCGTCATGAATCAAGACGAATCGATAATCAGCTCCGTGGACGTTCCGGACGTCAGGGAGATCCGGGTGAGTCAAGATTTTATCTATCTTTAGAGGATGATATTATGAGACTCTTTGGCTCTGAACGATTAATGGGAATCTTCAATTCTTTAGGAGTTCCGGATGATGAGCAGATTGAGCACAAGATGTTAAGTTCAGCAATTGAGAGGGCTCAGAAGAAGATCGAGGATAATAACTTTGGTATTCGTAAAAACCTTCTTGAATATGATCGTGTAAATAATGACCAGAGAGAAGTTATTTACGCAGAAAGACGTCGTGTATTGGAAGGCGAAAATATGAAGGAATCCATCCTTAAGATGATGGATCAGGTTGCAGAGGATTGCGTGAATACCGTGATTCGTGATGATCAGAGAATTGAGGACTGGAACTTCGAGGAGTTAAATGGTCTTCTTGAGCCAATTATTCCTATTGCTAAGATAACACTTACCGATGATAAAAAGAACTGGAAGAAGAAGGATCTTGTGGAATATATCCAGGAAGAAGGTCACAAACTCTATGACGCCAAGGAAGCTGAGGTGACCGAGGCTGGAGCAGATATGCGTGAAGCAGAGCGTGTATTCTTACTTCGTACCATCGATCGTAAGTGGATGGATCACATTGATGATATGGATCAGCTTCGTGAAGGAATTGGACTTCAGGCCTATGGACAGAAGGATCCGGTTGTTGAGTATCGTATGAGTGGATTTGATATGTTTAACGACATGATTAGTGCTATTTACGAAGATACGGTAAAACTTCTTCTCCACATTAAGGTAGAGCAGAAGATTGAGCGTGAGCAGGTTGCCAAGGTAACCGGAACCAACAAGGATGATACTGGCGTAAAGAAGCCTAAGACACGTGCAGAAAAGAAAATTTATCCAAACGATCCATGTCCATGCGGAAGTGGAAAGAAGTATAAAAACTGTCACGGTGCGGCAAATTTATAAAGAGGATGAGAAAAAGCGGGCAGTCTGTTTCACAGATACCCGTTTTTTCATTGGAGGCGGTGGAAGAATGGAAAAAAAGAATTATACTTATCTACTGCTTTGCGGGGATGGCTCTTACTATTGCGGCTGGACAAATGATATGAAAAAGCGGTTAAAGGCCCACAACGATGGAAGCGGAAGCAAATATACCAGAACCAGAAGACCGGTCCGCTTGGTTTACTTAGAAGAGTCTCCAACTAAAAATGAGGCTATGAGCCGGGAGTGGCATATCAAACGGCTTTCGCGAAAACAAAAGGAAGCCCTGGTAGCAAGTTATCAGAAAACAAAAGAAATTGAATCGGAAAGGGAAGCGAATGATTGAATTAGACCAGTTAAAGTATGAACTGAATAACAGCCATGTAAAAACCTTGGAGGAAATTCGGGAATCCTTGGACCTTCCAAGCAAACAGGCGAAACTAGATGAATTAAACAAGAAGATGGAAGCTGGAGATTTTTGGGATGATATGAAAAGTGCCCAGAAAACCATGCAGGCGGCTAATGCTTTAAAGGGAACCATTGGAAGATTTAACAAGTTACAGGAACAGTACGAAGACCTGACGGTTTTAATTGAAATGGCAGAAGAGGAGAATGACACCTCCATGGTGCCTGAAATTGAGGAGGCCAATGGAAAGTTGATTGCAGCCTTAGAGGAAGCTAAGGTATCCACCCTCTTAGACGGGGAGTATGACAAGGAAAATGCCATTCTTACCCTTCATGCAGGAGCGGGTGGAACAGAGGCTTGCGACTGGACGAATATGCTATATCGTATGTACAGCCGTTGGGCAGAAAGTAAGGGTTACTCTGTAGAACTGCTAGACTTTTTAGATGGAGAAGAAGCAGGCTTTAAGAGCGTTACCTTACAAATCAACGGGGAAAATGCCTACGGTTACTTGAAATCGGAGCGTGGCGTTCATCGTCTGGTGCGCATTTCCCCATTTAATGCCAATGGAAAAAGACAAACCTCCTTTGCTTCTTGCGATGTTATGCCGGACATTGAAGAGGACCTGGATGTGGAAGTTAAGGATGATGAGATTCGTATAGACACCTATCGTTCTTCCGGTGCCGGTGGTCAGCACATTAACAAGACCTCATCGGCCATCCGAATCACTCATCTTCCTACAGGGATTGTGGTTCAGTGTCAAAATGAGCGTTCTCAGCTTCAAAACAAGGACAAGGCCATGAAAATGTTAAAGGCAAAACTTTATTTGAAGAGAAAGCAGGAAGAGGAAGAGAAGAGAGATGGAATCCGCGGCGAGGTCATGGAAAATGGCTTTGGTAGCCAGATTCGGTCCTATGTTATGCAACCTTACACCTTAGTAAAAGACCTGCGAACCAGCATGGAAGTTGGAAATATCCAGTCTGTGATGGATGGGAATCTGGATCCATTTATCAGTGCCTACTTAAAGTGGATCAAAACCGGCAATAAGGCATAAATGAATCTTTGGTTTTTCTAGTATACAGGGCATTTTAAGGCTAAAAATGTTTGACTTGATAGAAAGATATGTTATAATGAAAAAGACGGTAATTGCGTGTTTTTTTTTGCGCCCTAAAATGGGACACACGCTACTGAATTGATTTAATTATACTTAGGAGGTATTAAACAGATGGCAAACAAATGGGTCTATATGTTTAGTGAAGGCGACATGACCATGCGTAATCTTCTCGGTGGTAAGGGTTGTAACCTTGCAGAGATGACAAAGATTGGTCTTCCTGTACCACAGGGATTTACTGTTACAACAGAGGCTTGTACACAGTACTATGAAGATGGTCGTAAGATCAATGACGAGATCATGGCTCAGGCTATGGAAGGCGTTAAGAAGATGGAAGAGATCAACGGTAAGAAGTTCGGTTCTAAGGAGAACCCACTTCTCGTATCTGTACGTTCAGGTGCTAGAGCTTCTATGCCTGGTATGATGGATACCATTCTTAACCTTGGTTTAAATGACGAAGTAGTAGCTGCTATGATCGCTGGTAACCCAGATCCAGCATTTGAGAGATTCGTATATGATTCATATAGACGTTTCATTCAGATGTTCTCAGACGTAGTTATGG